>JBDHQM010000003.1:0-161831 GCA_039807095.1 Kiritimatiellia bacterium | reverse complement strand
ACAACAACAACACGCTCTCCACTGGATGCTGAAAAACAGTATCCCCCACAATAACCGCTGATTCGGGGGATAGTTCAACAACGGATTCGACTCCGCGCGCCATGCCCCAAGCAATTCGAACCTTAAACTCCGCGCTGTGGTTCCTTCGTGGTCTCTTCATTGTTTTTCCTTGTGCTTCAGCCCGTTTTCGGGCCTTTCACAGGGGAAATCCAGCTCTTCCCATAACTATCCCCCTAGCTCCGTTTTCCGGGGCCACCGCTCATGACCTTCAATAATTGTTTTTCAGTGGCTGTCCCTAGGCCATACTAAGCCATAGCTAGGCCATATAGTGAATAGCGAACGTCTGACCCCGGCTACTTCATATATTCTTTAAATCCAATGATCCGGTGATCGGGAGACAGCAATAACTTACAACCTCCAAAAGGATACCAACCAATTGCGTTAATAATTATATTGTCAGAATACAAGGTCAACACACCGACAGGATCGAATGATTGAACAGAGCCATCGGCAGCTACAATTCTATTTGTTATAAATTGAAGTTTATCTATTCGCCATCCTTTTCTAATGGCAATTACCTCGAAAGATTCTCCAATTAGTGACTCTTTCACCATATCTCGTTCTAATGCGTCAGAAAAACGTCCAAGTTGCCACATTGCAAATAAGGTATAAAATATAAACAGAGCCCCAAGGTAGAAAGTGTAACGAATCAGACCATGAATAAAACGAAATTGGAAAATGTTGGTCATACATCCAATTATTTACTTGCAGGGTGGTTTCTTATTTCTGTCTTTGAGGTCTTTCATCATCTTGCTTCCTGGATCCCATTTGCCCGTCTTGGAGCCATCGCCCATATTATAAAAGCCTGACAGTTCTCTTTCAGTCGTTCCCGGCAAGCGATTGTATGCACCCTTGGCAACATCCCCAGGAAATTGCGAGCTAATCGTACCCGAAGAGATTCCGCCGCCTGTAACTTCTACATCTGTTCCGCTATTGTTTTTGTATATTTGACCATCATCAAATATCACACCGTCACTATCACCATCGTACGTCTCTCCTGAATCAAGAATTTTATATCCATCCTCATCTTTTTCACCCTTAACAACTACACTACAATCCGAATTATTCTTTACCGCAAGACCAGTTGAATCTGCCATATTGATAGGGTCACCCAAACAGTACACATAAAGATTTGCATCTCCTCCACCAAACAGGATGGGGTCTTTAGCCAGCCAGCGGCCGGTGGTAGCGTCGTAGTCGCGGTAGCCGAAGCGAACCAAGTGGGTGTCACGGTCGTAATGTCCCCCCGCAAAACCGAAGGGTTGAAAGCCCGGATTCGTGTCCTGCAGCACATGCCCCCACGCATCGTAGTCCAGCCGCCCGCGCCGCGCCTGCGACGCCGAATCCGTCGCTAAAACTTCAAATGTCCCGGGCTTCTTCATGGGTAAAAAGAGCGACTACAATAAAGCAGCCGCCCCCGCGCCGCAACGCAGAACGATGCGCGCCCCTCGCAAAAATGGGGTTCCTCCCCTCGCCTCTCGCGCCCTCCGCCGCGCTCAAATTTCGGGTACAGCCGCGAGCAAACTCCGCGTGTAGGGATGTTCGGGATTCTCCAACACCCGATCCGCGCGACCCTCCTCCACAACGCGCCCGCCAAACAGCACCACCACCCGGTCGCACACATAGCGCACCGCCGCCAAATCGTGCGCAATCAATAACAGCGTCAACCCGCGCTCGCGCTGCAAATCCCGCAACAAATTTAATACCTGCGCCTGCACCGAAACATCCAGCGCCGACACCGGCTCATCCGCAATCAACACCTCCGGCTGCGTCGCCAACGCGCGCGCAATCCCGATCCGTTGCCGCTGTCCACCGCTGAACTCGTGCGGGTACCGCTCCGCATACGCCGCATCCAGCCCCACCGTGTTCAACAGTCCCGCAACCGCGCCCGACTCCTCCGCGCGCGACGCCAATCCGTGAACGCGCAACACCTCTGCCAACGCCGACCCCACCGAAAGGCGCGGATTCAACGATCCATACGGATCCTGAAACACCATCTGCACCCGCCGCCTAAACGCTGCGCGCTCATTCCGCAACCACGCCCCGATCGAACGCCCCTCTAAAAAAACATCACCACTCGTCGGCGTCTGCAACCCCAACAACACGCGCGCAAGTGTCGTCTTGCCGCTGCCGCTCTCGCCCACCAATCCCACCGACTCGCCACGCGAAATCGCCAACCGAACATCGTCCAACGCCTTCACGCACTGCGCGCGCCGATTGAACTCCACACACACCCCGCGCACATCAATCAACGGAGAATTCACCGGCGTCCCGCCTCTCTGCCCGTCGCAATTTCTTTCCAGAAATGACACCGCACTCCACGCGCACCCCCATCCGCATCCCAGATCGGCGCCTCAATTCCGCAACGCTCCCGCGCGAACGCACAGCGCGGATGAAATCGGCAACCTTTGGGAAAGTTGGACGCAGTCGGCACGACGCCTGAAATCCCATCCAGCCGCTCCCCGCCACCCCGCAAACGCGGCACAGCCTTCAACAGCGCCTGCGTATACGGATGACGCGGCGTCTTCAATACCGCCTCCGTCGAACCCGCCTCCACAATCTGCCCCGCATACATCACCAACACCCGCTGCGCCACCTTCGCGACAAGGCCGAGATTGTGCGTAATGAACAGCATCCCCATCCCCTCAGCCCGCTGCACATCCAGCAACACATCCAACACCTGCGCCTGTACCGTCACATCCAGCGCCGTCGTCGGTTCGTCCGCAACCAACAAACGCGGCTTCCCCGCCAGCGCCATTGCAATCACCGCGCGCTGCTGCATCCCCCCGCTCAACTCGTGCGGGAACGACTTCGCCACCCGCGCGACATCGTCCAATCCCACCGCTTTCAACAAACGCCGCAACTCCGCCTCGCGGTCAATCCCCGGCCGATGCAACCGCAACACCTCGCGAATCTGAAACCCGATCGAAAACACCGGATTCAGCGCCGCCATCGGTTCCTGAAAAACATACGCCACTTGCCCGCCGCGCAATTTTCGCAGCGCTTCATTCGAAAGCCCGCACACATCCGCGCCATCAAAAAAAATTGCGCCACCCGCAATCTGCGCCGACGCTTCCGGGAGCAATCGCGCGAGCGACAGCGCCGTCACACTCTTCCCGCTCCCGCTCTCCCCCACCAGCGCCACCACTTCGCCCGCTGCCACACTGAACGAAACACCATCCACCACGCGCACAGCGCGATTGCCCGTGCCAAACTGCACAGACAAATCTCGCACCTCAAGCAACGCGCGCTGAACTGCACTCACCATCCCGCCACCATAGCAACGAACACCTCCTCCCACACACAAATTTCCAATCCTTGGAAATTCGAATCCACACAACCTCCAACCCTTGGAACTTTTTCACCCAAAACTTCCAATCCTTGGAAGACCCCGCCGCGCAAACTTCCAACCCTTGGAAGACCCCGCCGCGCAAACTTCCAACCCTTGGAATTTCCGCGCCGGCAGCGCAGTCAATAAGGTCAACACGGTCAATGCGGTCACGGCCATTGCGTGTCCGTAACCCCGTTCGCACTCTTTTTCGCGACAAAAAAAGCCCCCGATTTGCATCGGGGGCTTTTTTTCAACACTCGGGCGCGATTACTTGGAAGCGGCTGCTTCCTTTTCGCCGGCCTTCGACTTGTCGCTCGCAGCAGCCTTCTTCTTCGGCGGCTGCGGAACAAAGTCAACCCACTCCAAAATCGCCATCTCCGAACTGTCGCTGGCGCGCTTGCCCAGCTTCATGATCCGGGTATAGCCACCCGCGCGATCCTGCATCGCAGGACCAATCGCCGTGAACAGTGTATCCACGGCATCCACCTGGCGCAGCGTCGCCACTGCGCGGCGACGGCTGTGCAGCGTGTTGCGCTTTGCGAGGGTCACCATGCGCTCGGCGAGGCTGCGGGCGGCTTTCGCCTTGGGCAGCGTCGTCGTGATGCGACGCGCTTTGACCAAATTGCAGACCAAACCGGACAGCAGCGCCTCGCGATGTTCCGAGGTGCGGCCCAACTTGATCGTCTTCTTACGATGTCTCATGACACAATCTCCAAATACACCAGCTTAGCGAATCGCCTCGCTCGATACGGGCTTCAGCATCTCGGGGTCAAACGACATTCCGAGCGAAAGGCCCAACTCTTCGAGCTTGGCTTTGATTTCATTGAGGGACTTCTTGCCGAAGTTGCGGTACTTGAGCATCTCCGCTTCCGACTTCTGCGCCAACTCGCCCACCGTCGTGATGTTCGCGTTGTTCAAGCAGTTCGCAGCGCGGACGCTCAACTCAATTTCATTGACGCTCATGCCGAGCTTCTTGCGAAGGTCATCGCGCTCCGCGTCAATCTGCTTCTCGCTCTCTTCAAACTCGATCAGATCCTTGTCATAGCTGACAAAGACATCAAGGTGATGGCGGAGAATCGCAACCGACATCGTCAACGCCTCGTCCGGCGCAACACGGCCATCGGTCCAGACTTCGAGAATCAGTTTGTCATAATCCGTACGACGGCCCACGCGGGTGTTTTCCACCGAATAGGCAACGCGGCGAACCGGCGAGAAGAGGGAGTCAACCGGAATCAAGCCAATCTCTTGATCTTCCTTCTTGTTCCAATCTGCCGGGCAATAGCCACGGCCGATGCGAACTTCAAACTCCGCCTCGAACGAGCCGTCTTTATCCAGCGTGCAGATGTGATGATCTCCGTTCAGCACTTCGATCATGCCGTCCGTCTGAATGTCCTTCGCCGTGACTTCACCCGGGCCCTTGACCTTGATGCTCACGCGGCGAGGCTCGCGCGAGAAGGATTTGAAGAGCACCTTCTTGAGGTTCAAAATGATGTCGGTGACGTCTTCCACAACGCCCGGCAACGTGCCGAACTCGTGCAGCGCACCTTCAATGCGAACGGACGAAATCGCCGCGCCTTCAAGCGAGGACAACAACACGCGGCGAAGCGAGTTGCCGATGGTCCGGCCATAACCGGCCTCAAACGGCTCGGCAATGAATTTTGCATACGTGGCCGATGACGAAACGTCATCCTTAACAATGCGCTTCGGCATTTCGAAGCGACCTAGTCTTCTTGGCATTTTCTATCTCCCAGATCCGGTAGTTAGCCGGATCGTATGGTGTTTCTTTCTACGAAATTGAAATACTTAACTCAATTCGCCCATCCGCTATCCACTCGGAGCAAAGAATCCTTTTCCCCGCCGCGGCAACACGTTCGCGAAACCGCAGAATAGCAGAGGTGACTGCCCGAACTCAGACGCGGCGACGCTTGCGCGCGCGGCACCCGTTGTGCGGCATCGGTGTGACGTCCTTGATCGAGCTGACCGTCAGGCCTGCCGCCTGCAGCGCGCGAATGGCGGATTCACGACCCGCACCCGGCCCCTGCACGCGAACTTCGACTTCCTGCAGTCCGTGATTGATCGCCTGACGTGCGGCATCCTGCGACGCCATCGTCGCGGCAAACGCCGTGCTCTTGCGGGAACCCTTGAAGCCGCTGCGGCCTGAGGTGCTCCACGAAATCACCGCACCGCGCATGTCCGAAATGGAGACAATCGTGTTGTTGAAGGTCGCCGTGATGTGCACGATCCCGAACGGAACGTGCTTGGCACCCTTGATCTTAACCTTCTTGATGGCCTTGCCCTCATCGCCCGCCATCACGTCGGCAGCCGTAGCAGGCACAGCAGCGGGTGCCGCAGCCGGCGTCTCGTTCTTCTGTTCAGCTTTTTCTTCGCTCATCGTAATTCCTCAATACCTGAAAATGATTACTTCGCTGCCGAGCGAGCTTCCTTGCCGCGCACCGCACCCACGGTCTTGCGAGGGCCCTTGCGGGTACGCGCATTCGTCGAAGTGCGCTGACCGCGAACAGGCAGCCCCTTGCGATGCCGGGAACCCCGATAGCTGTTGATCGCAATCAAGCGACGGATATTCGCCGCCACATCGCGGCGGAGATCGCCTTCGAGATGATACTGACCGAGCGCCTGCGAAATCTTCGCCAGCTCGTCACCCGACAGATCATCGGCTTTTTTCGACGCATCAATTCCCAGCGACTCGACCAAATGGCGAGAGCGGGCCGGACCAATTCCGTGGATATAGCGCAGTGCATACTCCACACGCTTTTTGCCCGGAACATCAACACCCAGAATACGCGGCATATCGTTCTCCTAAAAAATTAGCCCTGTCGCTGCTTGTGGCGAGGATTGGTGCAGATCACACGCACCACACCCTTGCGGCGAATTACTTTGCAGCGTTCACACACTCTACGAACTGACGATCTTACTTTCATGACCGGAAAATTCCGTTTCCTTGTCCAAGATTTCACCCACCGACATGTCAAAAGGAGACATCCGGATCCGCACCCGGTCACCCGGATTCAGCTCCGCCGCGCCTCTCTCAAGACCACGCCGATAGGCCACAACTTCATGCCCATTGATTAGCTGGGCGCGAAAAGCCCGCATGTGTAACACAGCAGTCAATCGCGCGTCCAGCACAATCGCTTCTTCTTTTTCTCTTTCCCCGTTTTGCATACCCGCACAGCGCTGTCCCGGCATTCGAGACGGTTGCTGCCCGGCACAGCCGGACTCAACCTTCTTCCGCTAGGTACCGATGACCCGCTCTCCCTCACTCCGGCTGGCTCAGGGTCAGGATTTCGGCCCGACCCTCCAGCACAGCCACCGTATGCTCCACGTGGGCCGAAGGGCGGCGGTCTTTTGTCGTCACCGTCCACCCGTCAGCCAAAACTTCCACATCTGCCACACCCATGTTCACCATGGGCTCAATCGCAAGCGTCATGCCCGATTTAAGTTTCGGACCTTTCCCCGGAGGGCCATAATTCGGAATCTGCGGATCCTCGTGCATGCTCCGCCCGACCCCGTGCCCCACAAACTCGCGCACCACCGAAAAACCGGCATCAACGACCACCTGCTCGATCGCGTGCGAAATATCGGAAAGCCGCCCGCCGGCAACTGCCTTCGAAATCCCGCGCTCTAGCGCCTGTTCCGCCACGCGCACCAGGCGAATCACATTCGGGTCCGTCACGCCGACCAGCACAGTCGCCGCCGTATCGCCGACAAAACCCTCGAACACCACTCCGACATCCAAACTCACCACATCGCCAACCGCAATGCGCTGACGCCCCGGAATTCCGTGCACCACCACATTGTTCACCGATGCGCAGATATTTCCCGGAAACCCGCGATAGCCCAAAAAAGCGCTCCGCGCGCCCGCCTTCGCCATCAGCTCGCGCGCATAATCGTCCAACTCGCCTGTCGTCACACCCGGCGCAACCCGCTTCACCAGCGCATCGCGCACCCGGGCAGCAATCCGTCCGCTGGCGCGCATGCACTCCAGCTCTTCAGGCGACTTGATGATGATCATTGCGAGGAAAGACCCAACTGCTGCAAAATCTGCAGCTCCGTCTCGCGCCGATCCCGCGCATCCACCCGTACAAAAACGCCCTTCGTCTGATAGTATTCAACGAGCGGCGCCGTTTCGCGCTGGAACACGTCCAGCCGGTTCGTCACCGTCACCTCGTTGTCATCGGCCCGCTGATACACTTCGCCGCCGCACACGTCGCACACGTTCTCAACCTTCGGACGCATGCTTCCAATCAAATTATACACCGCCCCGCACTGTCGGCACACCCGGCGATTCGATATACGCCGAATCACCAATTCGCGCGGAACTTCCAGCATGAAAACGTGCGTAATCCGGCCCCCGCAGGACGCCATCAACTTGTCCAGCAGCTCGGCCTGCTTCACGTTGCGCGGAAACCCGTCGAACATGAAGCGGTCTTCGGGCTTACCCGCCTGCAGACGCTCCTGCACCATGCGAATGATAACGTCGTCGGGCACCAGCTCGCCCTTGTCCATATACGACTTGGCCTCAAGCCCGACCGGGCGCCCCGCACGAATCGCCTCGCGAAGCATATCGCCCGTCGAGACGTGCACAATGCCGACTTGCTGCTTCAGGTCTTCCGCAACGGTTCCCTTCCCCGCTCCCGGCGCGCCCAGCAGAATAATCGCCTGCATAATCAGCTCCCTATTTCGCGCGGCTGCGCAGACGGCCCTTCTTCAAAAATCCGTCGTAATAGCGCATCACCAGGTGCGATTCGATCTGACGCATCGTATCCAGCATCACGCCGACAATAATTAGCAAGCTCGTTCCTCCGAAGAAGTGCGCCACGATCCAGGGAATCCGGAACTGTTGCGCCAGCACAGAGGGGAACACCGCAATCACAGCCAGGAAGATCGCACCCGCCAACGTGATACGCGTCATCGTTCGATCCAGAAAATCTGCCGTGGGCTTACCCGGACGAATACCCGGCACATACCCGCCATATTTCTTCAAATCATCGGCAATCTGAATCGGATTGAATTGCGTCGCGACCCAGAAGTACGAGAAGAACAAAATCATCAACGCATAAATAGTGTTGTGCGTGAACGTCCCGTATTGGAACGCCGCCGCCAACCGCTGGAAGAATGCGCCCGGAACCATCCCGAAAATCTTCGAGGGGAACATCAGAATCGCCTGCGCAAAGATAATCGGCATCACGCCCGAATAGTTCACACGGAGCGGCATATACGTGCTCTGCCCGCCGTACACCTTGCGCCCCACAACGCGCTTCGCGTATTGAACCGGAATCTTGCGCTGCGCCTGTGTCACCGCAACAACGCCCGCCACAACCAGGAAAATCATGATCACAAGGCCCACGAGGTGGAACGCGCCGAACTGCGCAACACCATCCACAGGCTTGAACATATTGATCGTCGCCTGAATCGCGCCCGGCAACTGACTGATGATGCCAATCGTAATGATGAGCGACATACCGTTGCCGATACCGCGCTCCGTGATCTGCTCACCCAGCCACATCAACAACAGCGTGCCCGTCGTCATGGTCAATACCGACATCAGGCGGAAACCCCATCCCGGCGAAATAACAATATCCTGCGTGATGCCCAACGCCTGCGGATTCTCCAGCGTCAACGCCATGGCATAGCCCTGCACAAGGCAGAGGAGCACCGTCAAATAGCGCGTGTACTGCGTGATCTTCTGGCGCCCCGTATCGCCTTCGCGCGCTAGGCGCTCCAGCGCCGGAACCACAGCAGTCATCAACTGCAGAATAATCGAAGCGCTGATGTACGGCATGACGCCGAGCGCACCGACCGCGCAGTTCTGAAGTGCACCGCCGCTGAACAGGTCGAACATGCCGACGAAGCTTCCGCCCGCCATCGCATGAATGCTCTGCATGAACTGGTGCAGCGCCGCAGCGTCCACACCCGGCGTCGGAACCGCCGCGAGCAGGCGGCAAATGAAGACAATGCCAAACGTGAATAAAATGCGCGCCCGCAACTCCGGGATGCGCATACTATTGGAGAAGGCTGAAAGCATGTGAAAACTTCCGGGCTAGGCAACCACTTCGCAGGTACCGCCCGCAGCTTCAATCTTTGACTTCGCCGTCGCGCTGAACGCGTGCGCCTTCACCTGCAGCGCGCGGTCAATGGTGCCGCCACCGAGGATTTTGATGCGCGCCTTGCGACCCGAAGCCAAACCCGCCTGCTGCAACGTCTCCGGGGTCACCGTGGAACCCGCATCAAACTGCTGCAACTGATCCAGGTTCACCGCCGTGTAGATCACCTTCATCGCCTGCGTGAAGCCACGCTTGGGGATGCGGCGGATAAGCTGCATCTGACCGCCTTCGAAGACAGCCTTGAACTTGTGGCCTGAACGGCCGTATTGACCCTTGTGTCCGCGCCCAGACGTCTTGCCGTGACCGGACGACTCGCCGGAACCCACACGCTTCTTCGAGCGAATGGCACCGGGACGATTCTTTAGTGTGTGCAAATTCATAGGTTCACCCATCAGGCAGCCGAGCCGTCGCGGCGCAGCGCCAGAATTTCTTCGCGCGATTTCAAACTCTGCAGAGCCTTGACCGTGGCACGCACCACGTTCAGAGGATTCGTGCTGCCCATGGACTTCGCCAGGACATCGCGGATACCCGACAACTCGAGCACCGCGCGCATGCCGCCGCCCGCGATCACGCCCGTACCGGCGGAAGCCGGTCGCATGAACACCTTCGCGCCGCTGAAGCGAGAAATCACCTCGTGCGGAATCGTCGTGTCCTTCATCGTGACAGCAAACATGTTGCGACGGGCGAGATCCGTAGCCTTGCGGATCGCATCGGCCACCTCGTTCGCCTTGCCCAGCGCATAGCCGACGCGACCTTCGCGATCGCCCACGACTACCAGGGCGCTGAAGCTGAAGCGGCGGCCGCCTTTGACAACTTTGGAGCTGCGGTTAATGTGAACAACGCGCTCGTGAAAGCCGCTCTTCCCCGCACTGTTTGAATCTTTTTCTCTCATGTGCCTCCGCTAAAACTTGAGACCGGCCTCGCGCGCCGCATCCGCCAGTACTTTGACCCGACCGCCATAGGTGAATCCACCGCGGTCGAACACCACTTCATTGATCCCTTTTTCGAGCGCCGTGCGCGCGGCCAGTTCGCCCAGCTTGCGCGCCGTCTCGACGTTGCTTTTCGGCGATTCGCCAAACACTTCGCTGTGCGTGGAGCACTGCGCGAGCGTGGCCGATGCCGTGTCGTCTATAAACTGCACATACAAGTGCTTGTTGGAAACAAACACACTCATACGAGGGCGGTCGGACGTGCCGGACAACCGCTTGCGCAGGCGCACATGACGCCGTTTCCGATAGTCTTTCTTCGTTGAAACTCTCATGATTACGCCACCGCCTTACCCGCTTTACGGCGGATGCGCTCACCCTTGTACCGGACACCCTTGCCCTTGTAGGGCTCTGCCGGGAAGTACGAACGAATCCGCGCCGCTGTTTCGCCTACCAAATGCTTGTCCACGCTCGTGAGTGAAATGGTCGTGCCATCCGACACCTTCACCGCAACCCCCGCCGGGACTTCAAAATTGATCGGATGCGAGAAGCCCAACGCCAACACGAGCTTCTGCCCCTGTTGCTGCGCGCGGAAACCTACACCCTGAATCTCCAACTCCTTCACGTACGGCGTCGCAAGACCCTTGACCATGTTCGCAATCAAACTGCGCGTCGTGCCATGCATCGCGTTGACCGTCTTGTCCTGCCGCGTCGCCGTGATAATGATCTCGTTGTCCTCGATCTTCACCGCAATGCCGGATGGAATCCGGACCGCCAGCTCGCCCGCTGCGCTCTTGCCCTTGATCAGAGCCCCCTCAATCGAAAGGTTCACGCCCTTCGGAATATCTACAGGTTTTTTGCCAATTCGTGACATAGAATCACCAGATGTAACAGAGAACTTCGCCGCCTACGCCCGCATTGCGAGCTTCGCGGTCTGTAAGCACGCCGCGGGACGTGCTGAGAATTGCAATGCCGGTTCCACCCACCACGCGGGGCATCTTCTCCACCGGAACATACCGGCGAAGACCAGGCTTGCTCACACGGCGCAATCCGCGGATCACGGAATAGTCGGAACCGCGATAGCGAAGGTGCAGACGCAGCGTCTTGCGAACCCCCTCTTTATCGGATTCGAAGTCCGTGATGTAACCCTCGCTCTTCAAGATGCGCGCAATCTCGCCCTTCAGGCGCGAGTGCGGCATGGCGACGTCAGGCGCGCCAGCGCGGGTTGCGTTGCGGATGCGGGTCAACATATCGGAAATGGGATCACTCAAGCTCATGTATTACCGTCCTACCAACTCGCCTTGACCACACCCGGAATCTTCCCCTGCGAAGCCATCTCGCGGAAGCAGATTCGGCACATTTGAAACTTGCGCATATAGCCACGCCGACGGCCGCAGTTTTTGCAGCGGTGGTATGCCCGCGCCGAGTATTTCGGCGTGCGCGACGCTTTCACCATCCAGGAAATTTTAGCCAAGGACGTTCCTCCAACCTTCTACGCGGCCTAGTTTGCGGCGAACGGCATGCCCAGTGCTTTGAGCAGTTCGCGCGCTTCCTCATTGGTCTTGGCCGTGGTCACCAATGTAATGTCCATCCCCTGCACTTTTTTGACCTGATCGGGGTCAATCTCGGGAAAAATTGTCTGTTCTTTCAAGCCCATCGTATAGCAGCCGTGCCCGTCGAACCCGCGCGGCGAAATACCGCGAAAGTCGCGAATACGCGGCAACGCCGCATTAATCATGCGCTCAAGAAACTCATACATCCGGGCGCCGCGCAGCGTAACCCGCGCACCCACCGGCTGTCCTTCGCGCAACTTGAAGTTTGCGATGCTCTTCGTGGAGCGGGTCACCTGGGCACGCTGCCCCGTGATACGGCCGAGATCCTCGACGAGCACCTTGAAGGTGTCTTTGTCCACCTGCGCGTTAATCCCCATGTTCACCACAACCTTCTTGAGGCGCGGAATCTGGAGATCATTCTCGTAGCCCCGGCTCTTCTTGAGCTGCGGCGCCACTTCTTTTTTATATTTATCCTGCAACATTGACATACTCGTTCATCCCCGGCCGATCAGGCCTTCGCCGCCGGCTTCTTGCCCGCCTTCTTCGCGCGGCCCTCTTCAAAACGAACCAGCTTGGAGACCGGCATCGCAGCCTCCCGCTCCAAAATACCGCCCTGCGGATTGTCCTGCGTCTTGCGCATGTGGCGCTTGACGTGATTAATGCCTTCCACCAGCGCAACCTGCTCCGCCGCATTCACGCGAAGCACCTTGCCCGTCCGGCCCTTGTGCTCGCCCGAGCGGACATACACAATGTCGTCGCGCTTGATATGCTTAACCCGGCTCATTACACCACCTCCGGCGCCAGCGAAATGATCTTCATGTAATTGCGCTCGCGCAATTCGCGCGCCACCGGGCCGAAAATACGCGTGCCCTTCGGGTTGCGATCCGCATCCACGATGACCGCCGCATTGCGGTCAAAGCGAATCTGAGAACCGTCCGCACGGCGAATCACCTGCTTTGTCCGCACGATGATCGCGTCGTGAACTTCGCCCTTCTTAACCATGCCGGTCGGAATGGCGTCCTTCACAGAGACCTTAATGACGTCTCCGATGTGCGCAAAACTGCGATGTTGGCCGAGGATGTGGATGCACTGGAGCGATTTCGCCCCGCTGTTGTCCGCAGCATCAAGCCGTGTTTCTTGCGTAATCATATCCGTTTCCTTCGCGACTACTTGCTGGCCGGCGCGATCACCTCAACCAAGCGCCAGCGCTTCAGCCGACTCATCGGACGGCACTCTTCAATTCGAACAATGTCGCCGACCTTCGCCACCCGATTCTCATCATGCGCGTGATACTTGCGGCTGACCGTAACTTCCTTCCCGTACACTGCATGGCGAATGCGACGGGTGACATTCACAACAATGGTCTTGGCCGACTTATCGCTGACGACCGTGCCCTTGCGCCCTTTGCGCTTCTGTGTCTTTGCCTGCTCGCTCATGGCGTTCCCTTTGCTTGGGTCTGTTGACGGATCACCGTGTGAATGCGGGCAATATCGCGCTTCACCGCGCTGACGCGCGAGGGCTTATCCAGCCGGCCGGAAGATTGCTGAATCCGCAGATTAAACAACTCCTGGCGCGCATCGCTCAACTTCTGCCGCAACTCGGCTTCCGTAAGTTCTCTAATTTCCGATACCTTCATAAAATTCCTGCCTTACGACGCGGTATGACGCTGGACGAATTTTGTGCGAATCGGCAGCTTGCTCGCCGCAAGACGCAACGCCTCGCGCGCAACCGCCTCCGGAATGCCGTCCATCTCAAAAAGCAAACGGCCCGGACGCACCACCGCCACCCAACCCTCAACAGGGCCCTTGCCCTTACCCTGACGAACTTCGAGCGGCTTCTTCGTGTACGGTTTATCCGGGAACACGCGCAACCACAACTTCCCTTTGCGCTTCATGGAGCGGCTCACCGCCACACGACACGCTTCCAGCTGGATGTTCGTGATCCACGCCCGCTCCATCGCCTGCAAACCATATTCGCCAAAGGCCAGCGTATTGCCGGACTGAGCAAACCCTTTGCGGCTTCCGCGCTGCTGCTTGCGGAACTTCACCCGTTTAGGCATAAGCGGCACGGCTGGCCTCCTTTGCCGGAGCTTCCGGCGCCTTGCAAATCCAAACCTTGATTCCCAGCTTGCCGGCCATCGTATTGGCCTCAGCAAAGCCGTACTGCACATTCGCGCGGAGCGTATGCAGCGGAACCTTGCCCTCGCGATACCCTTCGCTACGGGCCAATTCCGCGCCGCCCAGACGACCGGCCGCGTGCACGCGGATACCCTGTGCACCCAGCTCCATCGCCATCTGAATCGCACGCTTCAGCGCACGGCGGAAGGAAACGCGGCGCTCCAACTGAAGCGCGATGTTTTCCGCCACCAACTGCGCGTTGCAATCCGGGTCCTTGACCTCTTTGATCTCGACGTAGATTTCTTTGCCGGTCAATTTACCGAGATCCGCGCGAAGCTTTTCAAGCTCTGCGCCCTTGCGGCCGATCACGATCCCGGGGCGAGCCGTAAACACGGACACGCGCGCGCGATTCGCATACCGCTCAATCAGAATTTCTGATACAGCGGCATCCTTCAGGCGCTCTTTCACGACCTCGCGGATCTTGTTATCTTCCTGCAACAATGTGCCGAAGCTCTTCTTGTCGGCGAACCAGCGAGAACGCCAATTCTTTGTGACGGAAACTCGAAAGCCCGTCGGATTTACTTTCTGTCCCAAGCGAGTGCTCCTTTTCTACCTGAAGAAATTGTTCTATTTTCCAGTTGTTTTCGACTCCGTCAACACAATCCGGATGTGGCTTGTGCGACGAAGAATTGGACTTGCGCTTCCGCGCGCACGCGGCCAGAACCGCTTGATGTGCGGCCCCTGCTCCACAAGCGCCCGCTTCACGATCAGACGGTCCACGGAAAGGCCTTGGTTATTTTCGGCATTCGCAATCGCCGAACGCAGCGTCTTGCCCAGCAACACGCCCGCCTTACGCGCATTGAAATCGGCAATGCGCAAAGCCTCGGCAGCAGGCCGCCCCTGAATCGCACGGGCTAAATCCCGCGCCTTCGTGGACGACATCCGCACATATTTACTGACTGCTTCAACTTCCATATTCAGCCTCATTCTCTCCGCGACCGCCATACAACGGCCCG
This sequence comes from Kiritimatiellia bacterium, assembly GCA_039807095.1. Lineage (GTDB taxonomy): Bacteria > Verrucomicrobiota > Kiritimatiellia > CAIVKH01 > CAIVKH01 > JAMLJG01. The sequence continues at coordinate 146,706 of JBDHQM010000003.1, read as the reverse complement.
GTCTCCTTCCTGCGGGAACCGACCCTCGGCAAGGGCTTCAATCCGCCCGGCCGCAATCCGCTCGCGCACCTCAACAACTTTTACCCGGGCGACCAGCGCCCCGCCCCGAACCACCGCCAGCGACAACCCGCTGCGCAGCCCGTCCCGGGCGCCCGCCCTCAACGCAACCAGGCCCAATTCCCGGTTCGCATCAAAGACGTTCCATCCAGCCAACGAAACATCCCCTTGCACCTGCCCTGCCTCGGACAGCCGCTCAGGCACCACCTGCAAGCGATCACTCGCATACTGCTCTTCGGCCAGCCGGGCTAACAACCCGTCCCGCTCCGCGCGCAGTTGCGCGATATCTGCCTGCAGTTCTAAATTCTCTTCTACCAGCCTGCGCGCAAGCAATTCTGCTTCTGCCGCAGCCCGATCCGTCTCGGCCCCGATCGAAGACCACCCCGCAATGCTCACCAGCATCACAGCCAGCCCGATCGAACGTTTCCTCGCCCGGCTCATAACCCGCCCGGTTCAGGACGTAACTCTCTACTTGAGAGCAACCGTCTTGTCCGTTGCCGATCCGTGTTTGCGGAAGGTCCGCGTAGGCGAAAACTCGCCCAACCGATGACCCACCATGTTTTCCGTAACAAAAACTGAGTTGAACACCTTCCCGTTGTGCACGGCAAAGGTATGACCAATGAATTCGGGAATAATCATCGAGCGGCGCGCCCAAGTCTTAATAGGCCGCTTCTGGCCGCTGCGGTCAAGCAGTTCGACCTTCTTCATCAGCTTGGCGTCAACATAAGGACCCTTGCGTATAGAACGACCCATGACTTACTTCCTCCGCTGCACGATAAAGCGAGCACTTGTCTTGCGCTTGTTGCGCGTCTTCTTGCTCTTTGCCAATTTGCCCCACGGCGAACGCGGGTGACCACCGCCCGAGCTGCGACCTTCACCGCCGCCCATCACGTGGTCAATCGGGTTCATCGCAACACCGCGAACCGTCGGGCGAATACCCAACCAGCGCTTGCGACCCGCCTTGCCCAACGAAATGTTCTGGTGCTCGAGATTGCCCACCTGCCCCACCGTGCCAAAGCAGTTTTCGCGAATCATGCGAAGCTCGCCGGACGGCAAACGCACCTGCGCAAAACCGCCTTCGATCGCCATGATCTCCGCTGCACCACCTGCTCCGCGCACCAACTGGGCGCCCTTGCCGGGATACAACTCAATGTTGTGAACCGGCATGCCCGCGGGAATCCGGTTGAGCGGAAGCGCATTGCCTTCGGTCGGTTCAACCGCCGCGCCTGACATCAACACCTGGCCAACCTTCATGTTCAGCGTGGCCAAAATGTAGCGCTTTTCGCCGTCCTTGTACGTCAGCAACGCGAGGCGCGCCGAGCGGTTCGGATCGTATTCAATTGCGGTGACAGTCGCCGGAATGTCGTGCTTGTCGCGCTTGAAGTCAATCGCGCGCAAAAACCGCTTATGCCCGCCGCCGCGATGGCGAACGGTGATGCGGCCGTACATGTTGCGACCCGCCTTCGATTTCTGCGCTTTGACCAGCCGCTTCTCACGACGCTTACCGCGGGTGAGTTCGGAAAAGTCAGCCAGCTCTGTAAAGCGACTGGAGGGTGTTAAGGGACGATGGGATTTCAACGGCATGGCGTAATTCCTAGGTCAAATCAATCTTGTCGCCGTCTTTCAGCGTCACAATCGCGCGCTTGCGATCCGGGCGATATCCAACTCCGCCACGGCGATTGCGCTTCGGCTTTCCAGCGCGCGTCAACGTATTGACATTGGTAACGTTGACCTTGAAGAGCTTCTCAACAGCGCTCTTGATCTCAATCTTGTTCGCGTCGCGACTCACCTCAAACAGATACTGATTCTGCTTCTCGGTCAGGCCCGCGCCCTTTTCGGTCAACTTCAAGCGACGAATAATCAACTCAGGGGTTCTCACTTGGATGCCTCCTGCTTGCCACCCAGGCGATCCTGCAGACGGGCCAACCCCTCGCGCGTGATCACCACATGCGGATACTTCAAAACTTGCAGCGGATTGACGTCGGATGCACGCACAACTTCGACGCGCTCCAGATTGCGAGTTGCCAGTAGCAATTCGCGAGGCGTGACATCCGTCACCAGCAGCGCGCCGCCGTCAATCTTGAGATTCTTAAGAATCGCAACCACATCTTTGGTCTTCGGCTGGGACAGCGCGAGCGAATCCACCACGCGAACTCCATCGGCCGCAAATTTATCGGAAAACGCCTTACGAATGGCCAACGCCGCCTTCTGGCGAGGCATCCCCTTCGCGTAGCTGCGCGGCTTCGGACCGAATACAACACCGCCACCCGTCCAGACGGGCGACTGACGATAGCCAGCGCGAGCGCGGCCCGTGCCCTTTTGACGCCAGGGCTTCTTACCACTGCCCGCAACCTCACCCTTGGTCTTGGTGCTGTGCGTACCCGCGCGCGCATTTGCGCGCAGTGTAACTACGGCCTGCACGAGGGACTGACTCGCAGTCGCCGGGGCCTGCAACGCCGCGGGAATCTCAACCTCACCGACAGCCTTGCCCTGCTGATTATGTACCGGAAGCGCACTCATCTTACTTCGCCGCCTTCTTCAAAGCCTTCTTGATCACAACAAAGGCGCCCGCCGGGCCCGGCACTGCACCTTCCACCAAAAGAACGTTGTCGTCCGGACGAACCTGAACAATCCGCAAGTTCTGCGTCGTCACATTCACGTTGCCCATGTGCCCGGGCATACGCTTGTTCTTCAACACGCGCGAAGGCCAGGTACGCATACCAATGGAACCCACGCGGCGATGCGACATGTGCCCGTGCGTCTGAGGACCACCGCCGAAACGATAGCGCTTCACAACACCCTGAAAGCCCTGACCCTTCGTCACACCGCTGATGTCCACGTGCGAGACACCTTCGAAAATAGCAACCGTGACCGAGGAGCCTTCCTTGACGTCCTCATCTGTCGCAACCTCGACTTCGCGCAAAAGGCGCTGCGGCTCAACGCCCGCCTTCTTGAAGCGGCCCGTGCCAGCCTTATTGATGCGCGACGCCTTCTGCGCCGCAAAACCCAACTGCACCGCGTCGTAACCGTCGCGCACAGCCGTCTTCCGCTGCACAACAACGCACGGGCCGGCCGCGAGGACGGTAACCGGCACATAGCGGCCCGCGTCGTCGTACACCTGGGTCATTCCCAGCTTCTTACCGATTATACCGTTCATGCTTCTTCCTGCACCCAACCCCGCCCGCCAGCTCACTGGCGCCGGAATCCGGAGCAACTCCTATATCTTGATCGTAATGTCTACGCCTGCAGGCAGGTTCAACTTCTTCAACTCATCAACCGTTTTGATCGTCGGCTCGATGATGTCAAGCATGCGCTTGTGCGTGCGAATCTCAAACTGCTCCATGGACTTCTTGTCCACGTGCGGACTGCGATTGACGCTGTACCGCTCGATTTTCGTCGGAAGCGGAATGGGTCCTGCAACCCGAGCGCCCGTGCGCTTGGCCGTCTCAACAATGTCGCCCGCCGACTGGTCCAGCACCCGATGGTCGTACGCCTTGAGCCTGATACGAATTCTTTGCCCGGTCATGTTCTACCTGTTTACTATACTTTCTTGTAAATTCTGCGGCACGATTTCAAACCGCGCCGGCTCCAAACTATAACTAGCCCGCCCACGCGTGAGCGAACGCAACCCCGTCGAGTAGCCAAACAGTTCCGCGAGCGGAATCTCCGCCTGCACAACCTGCACACCCTCCTGGGCCACCACTTCTTTGATGCGACCCCGACGCCCGTTGACGTCGCCGATCACATCGCCCAAATGCTCATCCGGTGTCACAATCTCCACCTTCATGATGGGCTCCAGAAGCGCGGGCTGAGCCGCGCGCAACGCCTCGCGAAGGGCCATAATAGCCGCCGAGCGAAACGCCACTTCCGAGGAATCCACCGGATGAAAGGCGCCGTTTATAGTGCGAACTCGCACGTCAAGCAAGGGGTAATTTGCTAAAATTCCAGTAATTAATCCGTCGTGTACGCCCTGCTCAATAAAATCGTGAAATTGGGCCGGAATTTGCGATTCCGAAACCTCGAATTCAATCACGTTTCCCTGCCCGCGTTCGCGCGGCGAGACTTCAAAGGTGACGGAAGCGTAGTGCGCGCGCCCGGCAATCTCGCGATCAAAGACGTGAGTGGCGGTACCCTTATTGAGAATGGTTTCTCGATAAGCCACCGTGGGTTTGCCCGCGTTCGCCTGCACTTTGAATTCGCGCAGAAGCCGGTCGCGGATGATCTCCAGATGCAGCTCGCCCATGCCGCTAATCAAGGTCTGACCGGTCTCTTCATCGGTCTTCACAACAAACGTGGGATCCTCGTCGGAGAGCGATTGCAGCGCGTCGCGCAGCTTGTCGCGATCGGCCTGCGTCTTGGGCTCAACAGCCATGGCGATGACCGGCTCAGGGAACGCAATGCGCTCAAGCAAAATCGGCGAATTTTCGACGCACAGGGTATCACCTGTCGTGATCTGCTTGAGACCCACCAGCGCGCCGATTTCCCCGCTATACAACTGCTCAATGTCTTCGCGCTGATTCGCATGGGTGCGCAGCAAGCGCATCACGCGCTCGCGCTTCCGCGTGCGAGGGTTATAGACCGATGCGCCTTTTTTCAAAACGCCGGAATAGACGCGGACATACAGCAGCTTTCCAACATACGGATCGTTCGCGATCTTGAAAATCAGCGCGCTCAGCGGTGCGTGATCATCGGCGGGACGCGTCAATGCTTCATTCGTCTTGATGTGGTGCCCGACGACATCCGGCACGTCCAGCGGCGAAGGAAGATAATCCACAACGGCATCCAGCAGAGGCTGAATACCCTTATTGCGAAGCGACGTGCCGCAAAGCACGGGAACAAAGGACCCCGAAATTGTCGCGCGCCGAATCGCAGCGCGCAATGAATCGGCGGTAATTTCAACGTCGCCCAGAAACGCCTGCATCAGCGCATCGTCGCGCTCGGCGACCGCTTCAATCAACGACGCGCGCGCCTCCTCGGCCTCGTCGCGCAATTCGTCCGGCCACTCGCCGACAACAACCGTCGTCGCTTCACCTGCGGTTTCAAAACTCAGTAGCTTGCGGTTGACCAGGTCGAGTGCACCGCTGAAACTGGACTCGCTTCCCACGGGAATCTGAATCGGCCACGCCCCCACGCCCAGCCGCGTGCGCATCTGCTCGACAACCCACGCAAAACGCGCGCCGGTTCGATCCATCTTGTTGACAAATGCAATGCGCGGCACGTTGTATTTGCGCGCCTGGCGCCAAACTGTTTCAGACTGCGGCTGCACACCCGCGACAGCGCAAAAAACACCGATGGCTCCATCGAGGACACGGAGAGAACGCTCCACCTCCGCCGTGAAGTCTACATGGCCCGGTGTGTCAATAATGTTGATCTGGCATTCGCGCCAGCTACACGTCGTGGCCGCGCTCGTGATGGTGATTCCGCGCTCCCGCTCCTGCTCCATCCAGTCCATGGTCGCAGTGCCGGCGTCCACCTCGCCGATGCGGTGAACACGACCGGTATAGAAGAGCATGCGCTCGGTCGTGGTAGTTTTTCCAGCGTCAATGTGCGCGATAACGCCGATGTTGCGAATGCGGGAAAGAGGTTGCGTACGGTCGGCCGCCTCCCGTCGGGCGGACGAAACAGGCGGCTGCTGCGCATTCTCGGCGGAGGAGGTCATGGCAGCAGCCGCCCGGAATTACCAGCGGTAATGTGCGAAGGCTTTGTTCGCTTGCGCCATCTTGTGCGTGTCCTCACGCTTCTTGACGGCATTGCCCTGATTCTTGGAGGCATCCAAAATTTCGTTCGCGAGCGCGCGGCGCATGGAAACACCCTTGCGTCCCTGCGCATACGAAACCAGCCAGCGCATCGCCAGCGCATTCTGACGATCGGCATCCACCTCCACCGGAACCTGATAGGTGGCGCCGCCGACGCGGCGGGACTTCACCTCAACGCGCGGCTTCACGTTATCCAGGCCCGTGCGAAGAATATCGAGCGGATCCTGCTTGGTCTGTTCGGCGATGGTATCCAGCGCCCCGTATACAATGGCCTCTGCCACCGAACGCTTTCCGCGCTGCATCACCTTTGTGATCAACACGCCCACTTCAGGGCTGTTAAAGCGGAGTTCCGGGGCCTTTTCGCGTTTTTCTGCACGACGACGTCTCATGGGATAATCCTACTACTTACTGGCTTCTTTTTTGGGGCGTTTGGTTCCGTACTTGGAGCGACCGCGGCGGCGCTGTCCCCAACCCGGCTGCTCGTTGACGCCCGCGCAGTCAAGGCTGCCGCGGACAATGTGGTAACGAACACCGGACAAATCCTTCACACGGCCGCCGCGGATGAGCACCATGCTGTGCTCCTGCAGGTTGTGGCCGACGCCGGGGATATAGGCCGTCACTTCCGTGCCGTTCGTCAAACGAACACGCGCGATCTTGCGGAGCGCAGAGTTCGGCTTCTTCGGCGTCATGGTCTTCACGAGAAGACACACACCGCGACGCTGCGGGCACTTTTCAAGCGCCGGCGACTTGCTTTTATATTTGGACGCGTACCGTCCCTTACGTACCAGTTGATTAATTGTTGGCATATCTCTTCCTACATTCGCAAAAGGGCGGCAAAGATAACAGACACTCTGCCTCTTTGGCAACTACTCACTCCTCTGTATCCGTATTCGCCACCTCGCCCAGGGGGTCGCCCAGCAGTTCTTCCGCTGAGATCGGCTCCGCCAAGGGGACCAGCTTGATATTCTTGTACATCCCGAATCCGGAACCCGCCGGAATCAGGTGGCCCATGATCACGTTCTCCTTGAACCCGCGCAGATGATCAATACGACCCAGTGTGGCCGCATCGGTCAGTACGCGCGTCGTGTCCTGGAAGGAGGCCGCGGAGATGAAGCTCTCGGTTTCCAAGGAGGCCTTGGTGATACCCAGCAGCACCGGCGAGGCCTGCGCAGGACGCTTGCCTTCCGCCATCGCACGCTGGTTGACGTCAATAAACGCCTGCTTCTCAACCTGCTCGCCCCACAGAAACTCGGTATCGCCCGGCTCCGTGATGCGAACCTTCTTGAGCATCGAACGCACAATGATTTCGATGTGCTTGTCGTTGATGTCCACACCCTGCAGGCGATACACCGTCTGCACTTCGTTAACCAGATATTCCTGCAATTCCTGCGGCCCGCAGATTTCGAGAACTTCCTGCGGAACAACCGGACCTTCCGTCAACTGCTGGCCCTTCTTCACACGGTCGCCCTGGAAGACGACGATGTGCGTGTCCATCGGAATCAGGTGCTCTTCTTCCGCACCGGTCATCGGATCCTTGACGAGCAGCTTGCGGCGCCCGCGAGCGGTACCCGCGAATTCCACAACGCCGTCAATACGCGAAATTTCGGCGGCATCCTTCGGACGACGCGCTTCAAACAGCTCCGCGACGCGGGGCAGACCGCCCGTAATGTCCTTGGTGCTGGTCATCTTTCGCGGCGTCTTCGCCAGCATCGCACCGGCTTCCACCTGCTCGCCATTGCGCGCGATCACGTGCGCGTCGGCGGGAATCGAATACGAGTGCGTAATCTCGTTGGACTCAAGCGCGCGCAAGACAATCTGCGGGTGCAAGCCTTCCTTGTGCTCAAGCACAACGAGACCTTCAATACCCGTCGCCTCGTCCACCTCTTTCTTGACGGTGACGCCTTCAATGAAGTCGCGAAGCTCAATCGTACCGCGCGACTCGGACAGAATCGGCACGTTGTACGGATCCCATTTGACGAACGACTGCCCCTTCTTGACGAAGCCGTTGTCCTCAATCGAGATCGTCGCACCGATCACCAGCGTGTGGCGCTCAAGCTCGCGTCCTTCTTTGTCGTAAATACCAATGATGCCGTTCTTATTCAGCACCACGAACGTGCCTTCCTGCGTCTTGACCGTACGCAAGTCCTGATAGTGAATGACACCATCATTGCGCGCGATGATTTGCGGCTGTTTGAAGACTGCGGCGGCCGTACCACCAATGTGGAACGTACGCATCGTGAGCTGCGTTCCGGGCTCGCCAATGGACTGTGCGGCAATGATACCCGTGGATTCGCCCAGCGCGGCCGGCCGGCTCGTGGCCAGGTTGCGCCCGTAGCAGCGGGCGCAGCAACCACCGCGCGACTCGCACGTCAACACGCTGCGAATACGGATGGAATCCAAACCGAGCTTGTCAATGCGATCGCGCGCCGCCTCGTCAATTTCCTGATCGGCCGCAACAATTATTTCCTTGGTCAACGGATCGCGAATGTCGTCTGCCGCAGTACGTCCCAAAATACGGGACGCGAGCGGAACGAGCTCATCGTCGCCTTCGAGAATCGGCTTAATCTCAATACCGTTCAGGGTGTTGCAATCCTGTTCGACAATGATGACGTCCTGCGCAACGTCCACCAATTTGCGGGTCAGATAGCCCGCGTCGGCCGTCTTGAGCGCCGTGTCCGCCAAGCCCTTGCGCGCGCCGTGCGTGGAGATGAAGTACTCCAACACGCTCAACCCCTCGCGGAAGTTTGAGAGAATCGGCTTTTCAATAATCTCGCCCGACGGCTTGGCCATCAAACCGCGCATACCGGCCAACTGACGAATCTGCTGGCGATTACCGCGCGCGCCCGAGTCCACCATCATGTAGAGCGGATTGACGTCCTGGCGGCCTTCGTTGAATTCCAGCGCGCCGAACATGACGCCCGAAATCCGGTCCGTCGCGTGCGTCCAGATGTCAATGATCTTGTTGTAGCGCTCGCCATCGGTGATGATGCCCTTGCGATACTGAGCTTCAACGTCGGCGATCTGTTTGTTCGCGTCCGCGACAATCTCTTTTTTGTCGCCGGGCACAATCATGTCTGCCAATCCGATTGAGACACCCGCCATCGTGGCGAACTCGAAGCCCAGCGCCTTGAGGCGGTCGAGGCAGCGAACGGTCTCAACGTGACCGGAAATCTGGTAGCAGCGGTAAATCAGCTCTTCGAGCTTCTTCTTCGGCACCGGACCGTTGTAGAAGCCTAGCGAACTCGGCCAGATTTCATTGAAGAATACGCGACCCACCGTGGTTTCAATGACCGACTTGGTCTTGTCGCCATAATAAGTGTCGCGCCCGAAATCCGGGTTGCGGAAACGGATGCGATCGTGTACGCGCAGCGCTTTATCATCGAACGCTGTGTGTACTTCATCCACATCGCCCACGAGCGGAAGATGCTCGACCTCGCCCTCGCCCTTCCCCGCCTGACGGCGGCGAATGCGATCCTTCTGCGACTCAATCGTCATGTAGTAGCAACCGAGCGCAATGTCTTGCGTCGGCGTCATGATCGGCTTGCCGCTGGACGGCGAGAAAATGTTGTTCGGCGCCAGCATCAGCAGGCGCGATTCCATTTGCGCTTCGATGGAGAGCGGAACGTGGACCGCCATCTGGTCGCCGTCGAAGTCGGCGTTATACGCCGTACAGACCAACGGATGAACGCGAATGGCTTCGCCTTCGATCAGCACCGGCTCGAACGACTGAATGGACAAGCGGTGCAGCGTCGGCGCGCGGTTTAACATCACCGTGTGGCCACGCGTCACTTCATCGAGAATGTCCCAGACCTCATTCGCTTCTTTCTCGATCATCTTCTTCGCACTGCGCACCGTGTGCACAACGCCCAATTCCTTGAGGCGGCGAATGATGAACGGCTCGAACAAGACCAGCGCCATCTTCTTCGGAAGACCGCACTGATTGAGCTTCAGCTCTGGTCCAATGACGATCACCGAACGGCCCGAATAGTCCACGCGCTTACCCAGCAGGTTCTGACGGAACCGGCCCTGCTTACCGCGGAGCATGTCGCTCAGCGACTTGAGCGGGCGGCTGCCCGCACCCGTCACAGCGCGGCCATGGCGACCGTTGTCAAACAGCGCGTCCACCGCTTCCTGCAGCATGCGCTTTTCATTGCGAATAATCACATCCGGCGTCTTGAGCTGGAGGAGATTCCGCAGACGGTTGTTGCGGTTGATCACACGGCGGTACAAATCGTTCAAGTCAGACGTGGCAAAACGCCCGCCTTCAAGCGGAACCAGCGGACGGAGATCCGGCGGGATCACCGGCAGGACGTCGAGGATCATCCACTCAGGACGCGTATTGGTGCGGCGGAACGCATCGAGAATCTTGATGCGCTTCATCAGCTTCTTCTTCGTCTGCTTGCTGCGCGTTTCCGCCATCTCGCGGTCGAGTTCCTGAATGGTCTTCTCGAGGTCAATGCGCTTCATCAAGTCGCTCACGCCCTCGGCGCCCATCTTCGCAATGAAGCCATCGCCGTATTTGTCCTGCGCCTCGCGGAATTCCATCTCGCTGAGGAGCTGTTTTTCCTGCAGGGACGTATTCTCGCCCGGATCAATGACGATGTAATCCTCGTAATACAACACGCGCTCAAGATTGCGCGCCGTGATGTCGAGCACCAACCCCATGCGGCTCGGCGTGCACTTGAAGAACCAGATGTGCGACACCGGCACAGCGAGATCAATGTGCCCCATGCGCTCGCGTCGCACGCGGGAAACAGTAACCTCAACGCCGCAGCGATCGCACACCACGCCCTTGTGCTTGATGCGCTTATATTTTCCGCAGGAGCATTCCCAGTCCTTCGTAGGCCCGAAAATGCGCTCGCAGAACAAACCGCCCTTTTCCGGTTTGAACGTGCGGTAGTTAATCGTTTCCGGGTTCTTCACCTCACCGCGGCTCCAGGAGCGAACCGTCTCCGCGGAGGCTACCGTGATGCTCGCCCAATCAAACCCGCCCTTTGACGAATCATCGCCCAAGAGTTGCTGTGCTGCGCTCGTGCTAGTGTTTTCGACCATAAAACTTCGTGCTCCTGCTTCGCCGTTGAACGTTGCTCGCCCGGATTATTCCTTGCCCCGATGAACGCGAATATCCAGAACCAGGCTCTGCATTTCTTTCATCAACACGTTGAACGATTCCGGCATGCCGGCATCCAACACGTTCTCCCCCTTCACGATTGACTCGTAAATGCGGGTGCGTCCCTGCACATCGTCACTCTTGACGGTCAGCAGTTCCTGCAGCGCATAGGCTGCACCATAGGCTTCCATCGCCCACACTTCCATTTCGCCGAAACGCTGACCGCCCGACTGCGCTTTACCGCCGAGGGGTTGCTGCGTAACCAGCGAATACGGCCCGACCGCGCGCGCGTGAATCTTGTCGCTGACCAGGTGGTGAAGCTTGAGCATGTAAATCATACCCACCATCACGCGCTGATCAAACGCATCGCCCGTGCGTCCGTCGTAGAGAACCGTCTTGCCGTCCTCATCCAGACCCGCCTTCACCATCATCTCGCGGACCGCCTTCTCAGAAATACCGTCGAAAACCGGCGTTGCCGCATGCAAACCCAACCGGTGACATGCGATGCCCAGATGCGTTTCCAGCACCTGCCCCACGTTCATTCGGCTCGGCACGCCCAGCGGATTCAACACAATGTCAACCGGCGTCCCGTCCGGCAGGAACGGCATGTCCTCATCCGGAACCACGCGGGCAACAACGCCCTTGTTTCCGTGACGACCCGCCATCTTATCACCGACGGAGAGCTTCTTCTTGCTCGCGACGTACACCTTGACCTGCTTGACGAGGCCCGGCTCAACATCATCGCCGCTCTCCACGCGATCGAGGGAACGATCCTTCTCAAGTTCCAACTCAGAGAACTTGTGCGTGAACTCATTGATGATGGACTGAATCTTGATCTGAATCGGACTCGGATCAATTTCGATGTGGTTGTAGGCCGCCGCCAACTTGCGGAGCAGCATCTTGGTGATCTTCCGGTTCGCCGGAATGATAACCTCGCCAGTCTCCATGTTGACCACGTCCAACGGAATCTTTTCGCCCAGCAAAATGTTGCTCAGCGCTTCCGTGAGGTCCTCTGTGAGGCGCTCATTCTTGGCCGTGAAATCTTCCTCGATCTGCTTGAGCTGCTTGCGGCGCTCCGCGGGCGTCAACTTACTGTCCTTGTTGTCCTGCCGCGCCGAGAGCTTCACACCCATCACAATGCCATACGTACCCGACGGAACCGTCAGCGACGTATCGCGAACATCCGCAGCCTTTTCACCGAAAATCGCGCGCAGCAGGCGCTCTTCCGGCGCGAGCTCCGTTTCGCTCTTCGGCGTAATTTTGCCCACCAGAATGTCGCCCGGTTTCACTTCCGCGCCAATCCGCACCACACCGTCGTGCCCGAGGTTCTTCAACGCCTCTTCGCCGATGTTCGGAATGTCGCGCGTAATTTCTTCCGGCCCGAGCTTCGTATCGCGCGCGCCGCACTCGAATTCTTCGATGTGAATCGAAGTGTAGACGTCTTCGCGCGCGAGCTTCTCGCTGATCAGAATCGCGTCTTCGAAGTTGTAACCGCACCACGGCATGAACGCGACCATGACGTTCCGGCCCAAGGCCAGTTCGCCCTTGTCCGTGGAGGGGCCATCCGCCAGCACTTCGCCCTTCTTGACCTTCTGACCGACCTTCACGATCGGCTTCTGGTTGACGCACGTCCCCCCGTTCGAGCGCATGAACTTGCGCAGCTCATACACCTGATAATCGCTCTTCGGCGTCTTCTTCGTAGGAACCTCGCCGTCAATCGAAACCGTGATCTTCGAGCTGGAAACGTACGCCACTTTGCCCGGCGCCTGCGCGAGAACCAGCACGCCGGAGTCGCGCGCCACTTTGCCTTCCATGCCCGTCGCCACATACGGGCGCTCGGACTGGAGCAACGGGACCGCCTGGCGCTGCATGTTCGAACCCATCAACGCGCGGTTCGCGTCGTCGTGCTCAAGAAACGGAATCAAACCGGCCGCAACCGAAACAAGCTGCTTCGGCGAGGTGTCCATGTAGTCCACGCGATCCGGCGCGACTTCAATAAAGTCGCCGCGGTTGCGCACCGGCACCGCTTTGCCCGTAAATGCGCCATTCGCATCCACCGGCGCATTGGCCTGGGCGATAACATAATTCTCCTCCTGGTCAGCCGTGAGGAAATCAATGTCATTCGTAACTTTGCCGTCAACGACCCGGCGATACGGACTCTCAATGAAACCGAACTCATTCACACGCGCAAACGTGGAAAGAGAGGAAATCAAACCGATGTTCGGACCTTCCGGAGTCTCAATCGGGCAGATGCGCCCGTAGTGACTGGAGTGGACGTCGCGGACTTCAAAACCTGCGCGCTCACGCGAAAGACCACCCGGCCCCAGTGCGCTCAAGCGACGCTTGTGCGTCAACTCGGCCAACGGGTTCGTCTGATCCATAAACTGCGAGAGCTGGCTGCGCCCAAAGAAATCGCGAATCGTCGCCGAAAGCGCCTTCGGATTCACCAGCTTCTGCGGCGAAATCTTCTCAACCGACGTGTCAAACATCGCAATGCGATCTTTCACGATTCGCTCCGCGCGAGACATCGCTGCGCGGCACTGATTCTCGAGCAATTCGCCCACGGTGCGGACGCGGCGACTGCCGAGGTGGTCAATGTCGTCCACCGTGCCCTCGCCCTTGCGCAAGCCCACGAGATACTTGATCGCCGCAATAAGATCTTCCTTCTGCAGCGTGCGACCCTTCTCCTCGTCTTCCAAATCCGGCAAGCCGAGCTTCTGCTGAATCTTGTAGCGACCCACGCGACCCAAATCGTAGCGGCGCGGATCAAAGAAAATGCGCTTCAGCAACTGCTTCGCGTTGGACGTCGTCGGCGGATCGCCGGGGCGCAATTTCGTATAAATATCCTTGAGCGCCTCTTCCGTGCTGCGCGTGCCATCTTTCTGAATGGACTTCAGCAGCAGACCCTCGTCCCACTCCACATTCACCACGCGAATGCTCGAAAGGCCCGCAGCCTTCATCTGCTTCACCAGATCGCGCGTCACCGGCTCGTAGCAACGGGCCAGCACAATATTCGAGTTCACGTCAATCGCGTCTTCACGCAAGACGCGATGCGCCAGGGCGGCTTCCGTCGGATTGCCGCTCAAATCCAAATCTTCCAGCCCGTAGAAAATGGCCAGCAAATCGTCATTGTTATCGTAGCCCAACGCGCGCAGGAACGTCGAAGCCAGGAACTTGCGGCGGCGGCGCGTGCGGTCGAGATAAATGTGCAAATTGTCCGACGCGTCGAACTGCACTTCCACCCACGAACCGCGGTCGGGGATGATGCGGAACGAAAACAGAACCGTCCCGTTCGGGTGGAGGTTCTGCTCAAAGCAAATGCCCGGCGAACGGTGCAACTGGCTCACCACCACGCGCTCTGCGCCGTTGATGATGAAGCTCCCCTGCTCCGTCATGAGCGGAACTTCGCCCATGTAGACATCCTCGTCGCGCGCGTCGTTGCCGTCCTTGATGCGGAACGTAACGTACAGCGCAGCCGCATAGGACTGCCCCTCGCGAATGCACTCAACCGGACCGAGCTTGGGCTCGCTCACTTCGAACTTCACGAAGTCGAGCGTGATGTTTCCATCGCTGCTGACAACGGGAAACGCCTCCCGGAACACCGCCTGCAACCCCACGCGCTTGCGCTTGGTGGGCGGCACGCCTAGTTGGAGAAAGTCTTTGTACGAATCCGTCTGAATCTCAATGAGATTCGGAGCGTCAATGATGTCGGTCAGCTTGCCGTAATTAATTCGTTCTGCCATCTGTCACCTTCGGGCAACCCAGCCCTCGAGGTTCAACTATCGCACACAACCCGCCTGCGCGGGGCCATCATAAAAAAACGAAAAAGTCCAACGATTGGAAAGGCGGCCTCGTCCGCCTTCCAACCGCTGGAAATTTCGTGAGTCAAGTCTACTTGACTTCGACTTTGGCGCCAGCCGCTTCCAACTTGGCCTTGATGCTCGCGGCCTCGTCTTTGCTTGCGCCTTCTTTGATGGTCTTGGGAGCGCCTTCCACCAGGTCCTTGGCTTCCTTCAAGCCGAGGTTGGTCAAAGCGCGCAGCTCTTTGATGACCTGAATCTTGTTGGCGCCGCCATTGGCCAGCACCACCGTGAATTCGGTCTGCTCTTCCGCCGGAGCCGCCGCTGCGGCGCCTGCGGGAGCTGCCGCGACTGCCACCGGAGCGGCCGCCGACACACCCAACCGCTCTTCCAGCAGCTTCACGAGCTTGGACAAATCCAAGACCGTCATCTGCTCGATCGCGGAAACAATTTCTTCCATCTTTTGCGTTGCTTCTGCCATTTCAGTTACTCCTTCACTTCGTTCGATAGTTTGTTACTCAATTCAGGCCGACTGCCCCTTTTTCTCCGCGTACGCCTGCAGGACATACAGCATGCTCGCAACTTTTTGCTGCAACACACCGACCAACTGAGACATCGGGGCGGCAATGGTGCCGACCACCTGACCCAGAAGGACTTCCCGCGACGGCAACGCGGCGAGGCTCTCCACGTCCGCCGGAGAAAGAAGCTGACCCTGAAGCCCACCCACCTTGATGGCAGGCTTCTCGTTTTCTTTGATGAAATCTTTCAGGATTTTGGCCGCGGCAACTACGTCGCCCGAACCATACACCACCGCAGACGGCCCGCTGAGCGCCGCCGGATCAATCGCCGGCAAACCGCACTCTTTGGCCGCCTTGTCGAACTGCTTGTTGCCGACAACCTGGAAGCTCGCCTTCGCGCCATACAGACGCTTGCGCAAGTCATCCGTCTTGCTGACGGTCAACCCGTTGTAGTTCGTCAGAATGAAGAACGTGGAGCCGGACAGCTTTGTCCGAACTTCCTGCAACATGGAAATCTTTTCAGCTCTCATCGGTTATTCCTCACGCCGCCGAGACGGCATCGCGAACGTTGACGTGCAAGCCCGGGCCCATCGTGGAGCTCAGCGTGCAGCGCTTAATGTAAATCCCCTTCGCCGCAGCAGGACGCGCATGCTGAACGGCGCCGACAATCG
Organism: Kiritimatiellia bacterium; assembly: GCA_039807095.1. Lineage (GTDB taxonomy): Bacteria > Verrucomicrobiota > Kiritimatiellia > CAIVKH01 > CAIVKH01 > JAMLJG01. Next base: position 130,794 of record JBDHQM010000003.1, on the reverse strand, counting down.
CCTGGCAGTTTTCGAGCAGCGCTTCGGGCGTAAACGAGAGCTTGCCGAACGGAACCTGAACGTTGCCGTTCTTGTCCATGCGGAACTCAACGCGACCGGCCTTGAACTGCTTGACCGCATTGGCGGTGTCTTCCGTCACCGTGCCCGACTTCGGGTTCGGCATCAATCCGCGAGGACCGAGCACCTTACCGAGTTTGCGCACTTCTTTCATGCACTCGGCTGTGGAAACGATCACGTCAATGTCGGTCCACCCGCCGGACACCTTGGTCAGCAGGTCTTCATACCCGACGTGGTCAGCGCCCGCAGCGCGCGCGGCATCCGCCTGCGGCCCTGTCGCGAAAACGAGGACGCGCACGTTTTTACCCGTGCCGTGCGGCAGCGCAACCGTTCCGCGGACGTTTTGATCCGACTGCGTCGGATCCACACCCAAACGGAAGGCGATCTCCGCCGTCTCGTCGAACTTCGTGTATTTGTTGGCCTTCAGGAACGCAATGGCGTCAGACAGCTCATAGAGCTTGGTCCGGTCCACCTTCGCGATCACGGCCCGGTATTTTTTTCCGTGTTGCGGCATTTTATTCTACCTCGACTCCCATACTGCGCGCCGTGCCTTCAATGAGGCGGCACGCGTGGTCAACGTCTCGTGCATTCAAATCTTTTTCTTTGATCTTCGCGATCTCTTGAATCTGTTTGCGGGTCACCTTGCCAACCTTGTCGCGGTTCGGCACACCCGACCCCTTCGCAATCCCCGCAGCGCGCTTCAACAGCGTTGCCGCCGGCGGGCTCTTGGTGATGAAACTAAACGACTTGTCCTGATATACCGAGATCACCACCGGAATAACCAGGCCCGTATCCTTCTGAGTCGCGGCGTTGAACTCCTTGCAGAACGCCATGATGTTGACGCCCTGCTGACCCAACGCGGGACCCACCGGAGGCGCAGGATTGGCCGCGCCAGCGGGAATTTGCAACTTAACAATCGCTACAACTTTCTTTGCCATAATTCCGTTTCAGGATTCGGATGCCCGCATAAGGACCCGGCGCCATGCCGGAAACCCGCCGAACACCGGATGCCTCTCCTATGCTCTTTCTACCTGCCAATATTCCAGTTCGACGGGGGCCGAGCGGCCAAAAATTGACACAGAAACCTTCAGTTTTCCGCGCTCCGGATCGATTTCTTCAATAACCGCATTGAAATTCAAGAACGGTCCATCGTTGATCTTGACTGTTTCGCCCACTTCAAAATTGACCTTCGGCTTGACCTTTTCCTTCTTCTCCTCGATCTGCGCCATGATCCCGTTGACTTCCTCTTCGCGCAGAGGAACCGGCCGATCGCCGCCGACAAACCCGATCACGCCCGGCGTGTCCTGAATGAAGTACCAGCTCTTTTCCACCAACTGCCGATTCGCATCGTAGAGGTGAATGTTCAGCAGGACATAACCCGGATAAAATTTGCGCGTAGTTGTGGTCTTCTTGCCGTGCTTGACTTCCGACACCTTCTCCGTCGGAATCAAAATATCGCCAACATACTCTTCGAGTTCTTCGATCTTGGCCCGGCGCGTGATGTTTTCACGAACCTTGCCTTCTTTCCCCGAAAGCGTATGCAATACAAACCACTGCTTTTCCATAGTCCCTGCCGATCCTTCCTCAGCGCATAACCGCGCGGAGCAGGACATTCAAAATAACGTCGCTCAGACTGACAACCGCCGCCAGAATCGCAATGGAAACAATCACCACAACTGTGGATTCCATCAACTCGGGGCGCGTAGGCCACGTGCACTTCTTCAGCTCGGTCTGAACCTCGCCGACAAAGGAACGCGTGCCGGATATAACCTGTCCTAATTTATTCACGTGGTTTTCGGTAAGCGAAACTGGCAGGGCAGGAGGGACTTGAACCCCCAACACCCGGTTTTGGAGACCGGTGCTCTGCCAATTGAGCTACTGCCCTGTTGGTCTTTGCTGTACTACTTGACCTCGCGATGCAGCGTATGTTTGCGCTCGAACTTGCAGTACTTCTTCAGCTCAAGACGCTCTCCGCCTTTCCGCTTGTTTCGCGTGGTCGTATAGGACCGGCGCTTACAATCCGTACAGGCAAGTGAAATGATTTCCCGTGGCATATTGCCTCTTCGTTTCGATGCCGCGCCGACCGCGACCCTCGCCGCGGTCGGCCGGACATCCGAAACTCAATTTACTTGATGATTTCCACTACGCGACCCGCACCGACCGTGCGCCCGCCTTCACGAATGGCGAAGCGCATGGCCTTCTCCATCGCGATCGGCGTAATCAAGCACACGTCAAAGCTGATGTTGTCGCCCGGCATAACCATTTCCACGCCTTCCGGCAAGGTGATGTCGCCCGTCACGTCCGTTGTGCGGAAGTAGAACTGGGGACGATAACCCTTGAAGAACGGCGTGTGGCGCCCGCCTTCGTCCTTGCTCAGGACATAGACTTCCGCCTTGAACTGCGTGTGCGGCGTCACAGAGCCCGGCTTCGCGAGAACCTGACCGCGCTCGACGTCCTCTTTCTTTAGACCGCGGAGCAGCGCGCCAATGTTGTCGCCCGCCTGACCCTGGTCGAGGAGCTTGCGGAACATTTCAACGCCCGTGATCGTGGTCTTCTGCGTGGGGCGGAGACCGATGATTTCGATTTCTTCGCCGACTTTCACAATACCACGCTCAACACGACCCGTGACGACTGTGCCGCGTCCTTCAATCGAGAACACATCCTCGATCGGCATCAAGAACGGCTGATCAATCGCGCGAACCGGCTCCGGAACATGCGCATCAATCGCGTCCATCAAATCCTGAATGCACTTGGTGGCCGGCTCATCCGGCGTCTTGGCATGCAGCGCGCCCAACGCGGAACCGCGAACGATCGGGGTGTCATCGCCAGGGAACTCATACTTGTTCAACAGCTCGCGGATTTCCAACTCGACGAGTTCGAGCAGTTCCGGATCGTCAACGAGGTCAACCTTGTTGAGGAACACCACAATCGCCGGCACGCCGACTTGGCGAGCGAGCAGGATGTGCTCCTTCGTCTGCGGCATCGGACCATCCACCGCGCTGACCACGAGGATCGCACCGTCCATCTGGGCGGCGCCGGTGATCATGTTCTTGACGTAGTCCGCGTGACCGGGACAGTCAACGTGCGCATAGTGGCGCGTGTTGGACTCGTATTCCACGTGGGAAATCGCAATCGTCAGGATCTTGGTAGGATCGCGGCGACCCTGCGACTCGGAGGCCTTGGCGACCTGGTCATAGCTAATGGGCTGGGCAAGTCCCTTCAAGGACTGCACGTGGGTGATAGACGCCGTCAACGTGGTCTTGCCATGGTCAACGTGACCAATCGTGCCAACGTTCACGTGCGGCTTTGTGCGCTGGAATGTTTCCTTTGCCATTTTCCTTCTCTCCTCGCGTTTTACTGCGTTATCAGTTGCCTTATATAAAATCCTCACCGTCGCCCACGATGGCCCACGCCACCGCACTCACTCTTCGCCTCTACACTCGCCTCGCGACACCCCCAGCGAGAGTGGAGCCCACGAGCCGGATCGAACGGCCGACCTCGTCCTTACCAAGGACGTGCTCTACCGACTGAGCTACGTGGGCGCAATAGCAACGGCGAAACAACACCAGACAACACACCCTCCTCCACAAAATCGCATAAAACTGCGCAGCAGAGTCGTGTTTGCCTTGATGCTATTTAACCGCCATTCCCGCCAGACAAATGTCTGCGAAAACGCTTAGTGGGCGATGTATGCCCGATTCACAGCCCCCTTGTCAACAGACAATCGGACAAAATACGGAAAAAAATTGACCCCGCGATAAACACCGCCAGAATCCCCGCCCATGCCAACCCCCGCTTCATCTCAAAATCGCCCGCTGATTGCAATCCTCGGAAGCGGACAACTGGCCAAAATGATGGCGCATGCGGCTGCCCAACTCGGCTGCCGCATCAATGTGCTCGAAAACAAGCCGAATCCGGCGCAACTGACCGATTGGACGGTCACGGTCGGCGACTGGAATGACCCGGAAATCCTGATCGCATTCGCGCACGGCGCGGATGTCGTCACACTCGAAAATGAGTTTATCGAGGCGGATGCCCTCGCCGATCTCGAAAAATCCGGCACACCGCTCTTCCCGCCTGCCGTCTGCCTCGCCCGCGTACAAGACAAACTTCTGCAAAAAGAAACACTGGCGACAGCAAATCTCCCCGTCGCCCCGTTCCGCGCCGTCTCGACGCCAGATGAAATTGTCAGCGCCGCCGCCGATCTCGGCTGGCCGCTCGTTTTGAAGCGGCGCAAACTCGGCTATGACGGCAAAGGCAACGCGACCATCGCCTCCTCGTCCGATATTCCCGCCGCATGGCAAAAACTCGATGGCGACTCCGCCGCACTGTATGTCGAACAGTTTTGTCCCTTTGAACGCGAACTCGCCGTCATGGTCACCCGCGCGCGCCCCGATGTCTCGAATGAATCCGTCGTCTATCCCGTCGTTGACACCGTCCAGCGCGACCACATTTGCCATACCGTCACCGCCCCCGCCCGCCTCACGGACGAACAGGCCCGCGCGGTGACGCAGATTGCTACGCACGCGGTCGAGGCCATCGGCGGGGTCGGCACCATCGGTATCGAACTCTTTCTCCTACCAGGCGGGCGCATCCTCATCAATGAAATGGCGCCCCGCGTCCACAACTCTGGCCACTACACCATCGAAGCCTGCCACACCTCGCAATTCGAGAACCATATTCGCGCCATCCTCGGCTGGCCCCTCGGCTCCACCGCCCTGCGCGCCCCCGCCGCAGCCATGATCAACCTGCTCGGCCATAGCGACGGCCCCGCCATGCCCGCCGGTCTCGACGCCGCACTGAAAGTCGAAGGCGCCCACATCCACATCTACGGCAAAGACCGCAGCACAAAAGGCCGCAAAATGGGCCACGTCACCGCCCTAGGCCCCACCCCGCACGACGCCCTCGCCATTGCCCAACGCGCAGCCGACTCGCTCCGCTTCGGCAATTGATCTCACCTTGCCTAATCTGCATGATTTATGCATATTCGTATGCATGAGAACGACACTCAACCTGGACGAGCAGATTCTTCAAAAGGCGGCGAGCATTACCGGGATCAAGGAAAAGACCGCGCTGATTCATAAAGGACTTCAGGCGCTCATCGCCTTGGAGAGCGCCAAACGGCTCGCAAGCCTCGGAGGGACGGAAAAGCACCTGCGCCCCGTTCCACGGCGGAGAGCATCCTGATGCGCACCGTGTTGGTGGACACTTCGATCTGGGTGGATCACCTTCATCGCGGCGAGCCTCGTCTTCAAAAGCTCCTCTCGTCCGGCCAGGTGGCAAGCCATCCCTTCGTCATCGGCGAACTCGCCTGCGGCAATCTATCCAATCGCAACGAAATACTCCGGCTTCTTTCCGAACTCCCAAGTGTCACGCTCGCCACAAATGAAGAGGCTATGCATCTGATCGAAACGCATAAACTGGGCGGCAAAGGGCTGGGCTGGATTGACGTGCATCTGCTTGCCTCGGCGCTCCTCAGTCGAATCCCGCTCTGGACGGGCGACCGCAAACTGGCGGCAATTGCCGCATCGCTTGGCGCAGGCGCGTGAGAGGCGAAAAACGCTTCGCACGCGCGGGAGAGTCTTGTAATGATGCAGCCATGAAACCGGTTGTTGGAATTATCATGGGCAGCGATTCGGATCTGCCGACGATGCAGCAGGCAGCGGATGCGCTCGCAGAATTTTCGATCCCGTTCGAAATCAAGGTCGTCTCGGCACACCGCACGCCGGACGACATGGCGCGCTACGCCAAATCCGCCGCGCGCCGTGGACTCAAGGTCATCATCGCGGGCGCAGGCGGCGCAGCGCATCTCCCGGGTATGACCGCCAGTCACACCACCCTCCCCGTGATCGGCGTGCCGATTGAATCGAAGGCGCTCAAGGGAATGGATTCGCTCCTCTCGATTGTACAGATGCCCGCCGGCATTCCGGTCGCGACGGTGTCCATCGGCAACGGGCGGAATGCGGGGCTGCTGGCAGCGGCAATCCTCGCAACTTCAAACGCAGCGCTCGCCAAACGCCTCGCAGCGTACCGCCAGCGCATCGCCGCAGAATCGCGCGCGAAAAACAAGCGGCTGAAGCAGCCCGCGCAAACTCACTCGTAGAAGTTCTGCTCGCGGACGAGGTTGGGCGGAAGTTCGGTGACGAAACGCGAGGGCGGATAGAACTGCACATCGCGATCGCGTCCGACCCGCAGCGCGGGGACGCACAAAAAGAGGTCGTCTTTCGCGCGCGTCGCGGCGACGTAAAACAGGCGCCGTTCTTCCGAGGCGTCGCTGTCGTTTAGCGAGCGCGAGGATGGGAACATTCCCTCGGAGAGCCAGAGGATGAAGACCACCGGCCACTCCAGCCCCTTCGCCTGATGGATGGTGCTCAGGCGGATGGCCTCGGTCGGTCCATCGGTCGGTTCGTCGAATTCGGCGTCGAGGTTGGTGAGCAGCGCCATTTCGCTCAAAAATTCAGCGGTATTTTCAAATCGCTCGGTGAAGAGAACCAACTCTTCGATATCTTCTTTGCGCCGCGGATAGTTATCGAATGTCTCGACGGCATATTGATCATAAAATGCGGAGACGAAGCGCTCAATGACGTCGCCGGGGCGCTGGTCCAGAATCTCGAACACGTCCTCCAGATCCTGCCAGCGCGGCCGCGCGGCGGCGGGGAGAAGCGATTCCACTTTCTTGCGCGCCGCGGGGTCGCGGATATCGAGCTGTCCGCCCAGCGCAGTCCAAATTTTCTCCGCCGTCTTTTTGCCGACTTTGGGAAAGAGCTGCACCCAGCGCTGGAAGGAAAGCGAGTCGCCGGGATTGGCGGAAAGCCGCAGCGGCGCACACACGTCCTTGATGTGCGCCTGCTCGAAGAACCGCATTCCCGAAGTGATCTGAAACGGGATCCGCTCGCGCGCGAGCATCAACTGAAGCTCCAGCGCGTGATAGTGCGCGCGATACAGCACCACCATCTCATTCAAGCTGCGGCCGGCCATCCGCAGGCGTCGAATGCGATCGGTGATATACAGCGCCTGCTGATCGCCATCGCGCAGGCGCACGACCACGGGGCGCACGGTTGCGGAGCGCGTCGGACGCAGTGTTTTTTGGAACTGATCCGGATTCCCCGCGATGCACGCATTCGCCACATCCAGAATCCCCGGCACGCTGCGATAGTTCGTTTCGAGTTTATAGATGGAGGTGCCCGGATAACGCGAGGGGAACGAGAGGATATTCCGGAAATCCGCGCCGCGCCACGAGTAGATGCTCTGGAAGTCGTCACCGACCACCAGCAGATTGCGCCGCTCCGCCGCGAGGCAGTCCACCCACGCCGCCTGAATCACGTTCGTGTCCTGATATTCATCCACGAGGATGTGCATGAAGCGCTCGCGATATTTCGCGAGAATGTCCGGGTGCTCGCGGAAAAGGCGCAATCCGTTCACGAGTAAATCGTCGAAGTCCATCGCGTTGAGCTCGCGCTTTTTCGCCTCATACTGCTGGTGCACGCGCAGCACGTCCTGCAGGTCAATGTTGTGCCCGCCGAGGCGGTCTTCCGCAATCTCGAGAACCGGCACCTCGCGGCTCGTCGCCAGCCCAAACACGGAGAGCAGCACGTCCGGCTTCGGGAAATGCTTGCCGAGCAAATCCATCGAGTCCGCCACTTCCTTCACAATCGAACGCGAATCGTCCTGATCCAGAATCGTGTAGTCCGAGCCATAGCCCAGCGCGCTCGCATAGCGGCGAAGCATCCGGTTGGCCATGTGGTGAAACGTGCCGCCCCACAGCCCGCTCACGCTCTCACCCACCAGCCCGCGCGCGCGTTCGAGCATCTCGCGCGCGGCCTTGTTCGTGAACGTCAGCAACAGAATCTGATCGGGATTGATCCCCCGCTCCACCAGCCACGCCACGCGATACGTCAGCGTGCGCGTTTTACCCGTGCCCGCAGCGGCAATAATCAACACCGGCCCATCCGGCGCCTGTACCGCCGCCAGCTGTTCCGCGTTCAATTCGTTCTCAAAATCAATATTCGACATCGTTCACAACCTGCGACTTCCAAGGATTGGAAAAGGCGCGCGGCGAGACTTCCAAGGATTGGAAGTTTTCGCAACAAAACTTCCAAGGGTTGGAACTTTTCTTTCGCGCGACTTCCAAGGGTTGGAAGTTTTTCAATGCGCTTCCGCGGGCGCGGTCACCGCGCGGCCGGGTCGCAGCAGCACCCAAAGATACAACACGGCGGAAGCGGTGGCGACTGTCCCGAGCACGCCGACGATCTGCAACACGCTGCCGTGCCAGCGCCACACGCCCAACAGATACGCCGCCGCAAGCGCGATCAGCCACGGCACGGTGCCAAAGCGGTGCTGCGCCATCTCGAAATGCAGCAGCAGATAGGAAATGCCGAGCGGGCACATCGCCAGCATCGTCACGCGGACGAGGTGCAGCAGCTCGGGCGACGGGCCGCGGATTCCATACAGAATCAACAGCGGCAGCGCGGGCCAGAGCAGGCACACCGCCACGCCCGCACCGATCATTCCCGCCACCATCGCGAGGGCTTTCAGCAAAATGATCCGGCTGCTGCGCGACGTGCCGCCGGTGGAGATCACCTTCGGGAACATCGCCATCGCAATCGGCATCGGCAGAAACACCACGGACCGGCCAATCGTCGCGGCGCGCGCGAATCCATCCGCCTCGTCGGGATAGAAGTGCCGCACGATCATCACATCGCAATTCATCAACACGCCATACGCGCCCAGCAGCAACATCGCGCCGATGAAGTACGGCCCGATCCCGCGCGTGGCATCCACTTTCGGCCCCGCATGGCGCGTGATCCACGCCACGCTGATGATCGCCGCCAGCGCGCCGTAAAGCATCGCGAGGCCGTGCGAGAGAACGGCATAAAACGCGGTGGCGCTGAAGAGGATGATGAATCCGTAGCCGAGCGCGAGGCGGACAAGCGCCATGCCGTGCATCGCCGCACTGAAAATCCAGAAGCGCTGGAGCCCCTGCAGAATACCCGCAGCGACGGGGAGCAGCATAAAGCTGGGCAGGAAGAAGGCGACAACGAGAACGGGGCCGGGCGTTTCGAGGTGAAAGAAATTCGCGAGGCGCCCGTGCAGAAGCCACATCCCCAAACTCAGCGGCAGCGAGGCGAGTCCAATGCGCCAGCACCAGCGCCACGCAATCGCGCGGGCAAGCGCGGGGCTGTTCGCGCGGTGCGCGCGCGCCGCAAACTGCGCCATTGCATTTCGCAGCGCATCGAGCGGCGTCGAAAGCACCAGCATCAAGTTCAACAGCGCCGCGAGAATGCCGTATTCGGACGTCTCAAGGCGGCGCCCCATGATCATGTGAAACACCACGCTGGCGGCGCTGGCGATGCCGGTCGTCACCACGAGCAGAATGCTGTGGCTCAGGAGCTTGCCTTCAAATTGTGGTTCGTTTTGGCTCATTAACCGGGCGGGCGATGCGTGACGCGGCCGAGCGTCCAGTCGTAGAGATACACCACCCACCTGAACGGCGAGTAGAGCAAGCGCAGGCGGCAGATTGCAACAAACATCTCAAGTGACGCGCGGCCCACCTTCAATTGCGATCCGCCGATGTCGTGCCAGACGGTGGGATGTTCGACGATCTTGAAATGCGCGCGGCGCAGTTTGAAAAGGAGGTCCACATCAAACGCCCAGCGCGTGATGCCGATGCGCGGAAGAATGGTTTGCACCGCTTCGCGCGTGAGAATCTTCGCGCCGCACTGCGTGTCGTGAATCTTCACCTTGAAGAACCAGCGCACAAAGAAATTGAAGATGCGCGAGGCAATCCGGCGCTTGAGCGGCTGCGGCGGATAGACGACCGATTCTTTGAACCAGCGCGAGGCGATGATGGCGCCTGCATCGCCGATATTGTTCGCAAGATCATCAAATGCGGGCGGCTGCGTCGCGCCGTCGGCATCTACGAAGCCAATCAAGTCGCCCGTCGCAGCGGCAAACCCCATCATCACGGCCCCGCCCTTCCCGATGGCGCGCGGCTCAACGAGGACGCGCACGGCGGGATTCATCGCGGCGAACTCGCGCGCGACGCGCTCCGTTCCGTCTTTCGATCCGTTGACCGCCACGATGATTTCGTATTCACCGGGCAGTCGCGCGTCGTAGAACTCTAAATACGCCTTTAGCGTCGGCGGGAGCCGCTGCTCTTCGTTGTAGGCTGGAATGACGATGGAGAGCTTCACGGCGCGCGCGAGTAGAGTCGTAGCGTGGTGTTGCCTTGCCCAAAATACGGGATTTCGCCTGCGGGCAAAAAACGGGTTTCCATCGCGCTCCAAAGCGCATCGCGCTCGGCTGGCGGCAGCGGAGCAACGGCGGGTGCAGCGACGCTAAAGGCATAGTCGCTCAGCGCCGCCGCGCGCGCGGTTGAGGTGGAGAGAACTTCATCAAAGAGTTCGCGATTCACGACATGCAGCGCTTCCGCCCGCTCGCGCGGCCAGTCGGGATAGTAACTAAAAATGCCCATCTCCCACCCGCGCGGCACGCACAGCCCGGTTTCGACGGCAAGGTACGTGTCCTGCGTGATCAATTCCGTTGCGTCGCCGGAGAGCGCGCGAATCTGCGCTGCGGCATCGCGCAATTGGAGGAGCGCCGGTTTTTCGCGCATCCGCCACCAGATGCGGTCGCGCCCGACAATCATCCACGCCTGATTCACCGGCGAGGAAATCGCTGCCGCGCCGTTCACCACAAGCGCAATCCACAATACCGCCGCCGTCGCGCGCGGCGCGCTGAGCGCGGGCTGCCGGAACACCGCTGCTGCCAACAGCGCGGCAAAAAGCGGAAAGAGCGGAACCTGATAATCGTCGTACGGTACCGGCGCCGAGGCCTGCACCAGTACAATTCCCGCCAGCGTCACCCACCCCGCGATAACGAGACCATCGCGCTCGCCCGCACTGCGCGCCAGCCCCGAAAATCGGGCAATGGCGAGGGCCAGTCCCGCCGCGATGGCGACGTAGTAGCCCTGCGTCACGCGCGACACCAGCCCCACCTTGAACGCCAGCGTCGCAAACGCGCTGCCCGCCTCGCGATAGGCGTGATAGTCAATCATGAAGAAGCGGAACGCTTCGGGCGCGATGACGTAGAAGCTGCCGAGGAACAGCGCGAGGCCGAATCCCCCGCCGATGCCAAACGCAATCCAACTCCGGTCGCCCAGTTGCTTCCGCGCGAGCAGGAGCCACACGCCCACAGCCGCAAGCGAGAATCCCGCCGTGATCCGCGTCGCAGCCGCTGCAGCGAATGACACGCCCGCCATGGCGAAGAGCAGCGCCGACTTACGAAATCGCGCGCGCGCGGCGAAGACAAAGCCCGTGGTGAGAAACAGCGCGCAGAGCGAATAGGTCTTCACCACCGTCGTGAAATAACTGTGATACACATTCAACGCAATGAAGATGAACGCCAACACGGCAGCCGATCCTTTATGCTGTTGCGCCGACAACCGCGCCGCCAACGATGCCGCTGCCAGCGCCGCAAAGAATCCGATCATGGCCGTCAGCGCGCGCCCGCCTGCAAGCCCCCACGCCTTCGTCCATGCATTGCCGAGTCCATACACCAGCGGAAGCATCGGCCCCTGCGTGAACGCGAAATCGCGAAACGGCAACTGCCCCTCGCTCACCAATCGCGCGGCGTACAAATACCAGCCTTCATCCTGATTCAGCTCGCCCATGAACAGGTTGGCGATCGCCAGACCCAGCCACCCGAGGGAAGCGAGCAACAGAAGAAGTATCTGGGTGCGGCGACTCAAGCGCTCCCCTTCACTTCATCCGCCAGATTGCGGAAGAAACGCTGCAAAATTTCGTAGCCACGCTGAAGGCTCGAAAGCTCAATAAACTCATCGGCAGTATGCGCCTGGCGGATACTGCCCGGCCCGAACACCGCCACCTCGCGACACGTCCGCGAGAACGGCCCGGCATCACTAAACCAGCCCGCCCCCTCCGTCTTTGCGGGCACCCCCTCCGCTTCGCACGCAGCGGAAAGGCGCTGCACGAGGCGCGTTGAAACCGGCGTTTGAAACGGGGTGCCATCGTGGATTTTGTTCAGACGGTAGCCGGTGATTTTCTTCATGGACTGCAGGCGCATCAGCCCCACGCGAATCTGATCGAGAATCTCGCGGTGATCCTCGCCCGGCAGTGTTCGCCGATCCACTTCAATTGTGCATCGGTCGGGCACGATATTGATGGATGATCCGCCACGAATGACCCCGATGTTCACCGACGGCGGACCCAGCAGCGGATTTTCGCGCTGCTCTCTCGCGCGCTCCGCCTCGCGCTCGACAGCCGCCATCACCTCCGCCATCGCGCGTACCGCGCTGATCCCATTTTGCGGCGTGGAGCCATGCGCCGCCTGGCCCTGCAATTCCACCTCGTACCAGAGCGTGCCCTTATGCGCGTGGACAATCGCGAGCTCCGTCGGTTCCAGAATCAGCGCTTCATCTGCCCCGATTCCGAGCTCGACAAGCTGCTTGGCGCCAAAGTTGCCCTTCTCCTCGCCCACCGCGCCGACAAAAATGAGCTGCACACCCGACGCAGCGAGCCCGGCGAGTACGTCCGGTGACAAGGCATGGAGCGCCGCTGCCATCGGCCCTTTCATGTCGCACGCCCCGCGGCCATAGAGTCGCCCGTCGCGCACGTCGCCATCGAACGGGGGAACGGACATACCGTGGATTCCCTGTGTATCGAGGTGCGCCTCAACGAGAAGCGAGCGCTTTGGATTCGCAGGGCCGAACCGCGCAACCACATTCGGGCGACCGGGCGTAATTTCGTGCCACTCGATCGAAAAGCCCTTTTCTTTTAGAAATTCGGACAAGAACCGGGCCATCGGCACTTCCGTTCCGATCGCCGGATCCTCCGCCAGCGCCGGATTCACACTGGGGATTGCCACCAGTTTCCGGAGCAACTGAATTAGTTGTTCGTCTGCCATAACGCCTTGCATTGAAGAACTGCAAGCATAGGCAAACCGCACCCCCTTTGCCAACAAAACCAGCAGCCCACCTTCCTTTACGGGGTCAAACCCGGCCTGCCTCCGACAGAGGCGGGCGAATTGACATATGTATGATTTTCTTGTACATACACGCATATGAAGCGGACGACACTGGTGCTTGAAGACAACTGTATGGAAGGGGTGCGCGCCCTGGCTCACCGGGAAAAGCGCGACATTTCCTCCGTGGTCAACGAATTGATTCGCGACGGATTGCGCAACCGCCGTAAACGCAAGCCGGTTGTGATTACCCTCCCCACGTATTCCATGGGACGTCCCCGGGTCAATTTAGCCGACCGGGACGCATTGGAAAACGTTATGGAAAGTTGATGAGCGGCATCATTGACACAAACATTCTGCTTTATGCCGCAAACAGTGACGCCCCGGAGCATGTCCGTGCGCGAAAATTTCTCACGGCTTGCGGACGCGAAGCTGGCCTGTTTTTTCTCACCGTGGGCATCTGCTACGAGTTTCTTCGGGTCAGCACCCACCCGCGCGTGTTTCCCTCGCCCCTGACCGCGCACGAGGCTATGGAATTCCTCGACGGACTGCTGAAAACCAGTCGTTTTGAAGTCCTCTCTGCGGGTCCGGATCACTGGAATCATTTGCGCGATGTCTTGAAGACGACGACGCATCCGTCGGGCAATTTATTTTTTGACATTCACACTGTGGCCTTGATGCACGAAAACACAGTCCGGCGCATCTACACAGCCGACGTTGACTTCCTTCAGTTTCCCGGGATCGAAGTGGTGAACCCGCTAAAGCCGTAAGAATGGAAGCCCCCCGCCGGGATCAAATCCGGCATGCCCCCGACAGGGACCTGACCGCAGAGTGCAAATTAAGGATTGCGCTAAACTTCAACGACACAATCTAATCCGCACCTTGATTTCCCGGAGGTTTGAGTTATGTCGAGAACAGAGCAATCCATAGACACACTGGTCAGCGTCAGCGGGACACTCGCAAGCATCGGTCTGGCGCTGGTCGCGATTCTTTCGGCGAAGGCAGCGATTAATCATGTGGCGACAGTCGCCGATGATATTTTCCTGCTGGCTTCGCTCGGTTTTCTTTTTGTCGTTGTGCTGGGCTACCTTGCGAAACGCAATGGAGCCGATGTGCGCTCGAGTAGACTCGTCACCGTCGCCGACTGGGCGTTTTCCTGTTCGCTGGCTGCGATTGTTACCGGCGCGGTCTTGCTCGTCTACACGTCGTTTTGAGCAGTCACTGCCATCAGGAACTCATCAACTTCGCTTCCCCTTGCGCTTTTTCCGCCCTTTTGTTTGATTCCAATCCCAGAGTCAAAGGACAGCGCAGAGGGGAGAATGCCGATCGGGAGATCGGCGTTCCATCGCCCAATTTTTTCTCTGGCCGCAACCGGGCTCCGCAAGGCTGACGAAACGCCACGCGCTTGAATATGGAACCTCGTTTTGCACGCGTCAATTTGCCCGCGAGTCGGAAAACATGAGGATTGAAATTGCGGGGTGCCGCTTGGTATAAATTCGGGTTCGTGCCTTTCACGTTCGGCGTTGGAGGGGGCTGACGTCGCCTATCGCTGCCGCACGGATCGCGTGGAGGATTCCGCAGGTGTATTTAAAGACGCTCGAAATTATTGGCTTCAAAAGTTTTGCCGAGAAAACGCGGCTCGAATTCGAGCCGGGTATGACGGCTATTGTCGGCCCGAACGGATGCGGCAAAAGCAACGTCTCCGATGCCGTGCGCTGGGTGCTCGGCGAGCAGAGCGCCAAGGCGCTGCGCGGCGCGAAAATGGAGGACGTGATCTTCAATGGCACGGATTCCCATAAACCGCTGGGCATGGCGGAGGTGAGCCTGACGCTGGCCGATTGCGAGGCAACGCTGGGCACGGAGTTCAACGAGGTCACGGTGACGCGCCGGGTGTTTCGTTCGGGCGAAGGGCAGTATTTCATCAACAAGGCCCCCTGCCGCCTCAAGGATGTGCAGCGGCTGTTCATGGATACCGGGATCGGAACGAATTCCTATTCCTTAATGGAGCAGGGCAAAATTGACCGCATCCTCAGCTCGCACCCCGAGGACCGCCGCGCGGTTTTTGAAGAGGCCAGCGGCATCACGAAATTCAAGGCGGACAAACGCGAGGCGCTGCGCAAGCTGGATCAGACGGAGGCGAACCTGTTGCGCCTCGATGACATCATTCGCGAGGTGAAGCGTCAGATTATTTCGCTGCAACGGCAGGCGGGCAAGGCGCGTCGTTTCCAGGAATTGCAAGCGCATCTGCGGGGAATTGACCTCTTTGCGACGCGCGAACGCCTGCAGCAGATGGATGAACAGATTCAAGCGCTCGAAGCGCGGTTGGCGTCTATCGGCGAACAGGACGACGCCGCGCGCGTGGATATCGAGCAGGTCGAGGCTGAGACGGCGCAACTCCGCCAGGCGCTCGAAACGGTTGAAGCCGCAATCGCAGACGCAATGGAAGCGGCGATGACGGCGCGCACGGAGCTGGATCGCGTACGCGAGACTATTCGCCACAGCGAAGAGCGGCGAGTGGAACTGCAGCAGCTTTCCGAACGCGATTCGCGCGACGCGGAAGAGGCGCAGCAGCGGCGCGCGCAGCACGAACAAACCCTAAACGAACAGCGCGATCGTCTCGCGCGCGCAAAGTCGGATCGGGAGACGGCCGATCGCGAATTGAACGAGCACGCGCAGGTACTCAACGCTGCAGAGCGGCGCGTTGAGGAGCTGGGCCGCACACTGCATAACCTCCGCCGTGAGCAGGTGGACCTCGACTCGCGTTCCGCGCAACTTCAAAATCAGTTGACGCAGCTCGATGCGGAGGAGCGCTCCGGCATCATTCGCCGCGAACGACTCGCGGCTGAGCACGCGGAAACCGCGCGCGCGCTGGAGACATTTGAAGGCCGTAAAGAAGCCATGACGGCGCGTCTGGTGGAACTGCGCAGCGCGGTGGAGAGCGCTCAGCGGCACACGGCAAACTTAGAGACGGAGTCGCGAGACAAAGCCAACGCAGCGAGCACGCTGCAAAAGGCGGTCGGATCGCTCCGCTCGCAACTCGCCGCGCGGCGGGCGCAAATTGAGCTGCTCGAAGCCAGCGGACAACAGCACGAAGGTTTCGCCCTCGGCGCGCGTCAGTTACTGAATGCAAAAGATTCCATTCAACTGGATCGCAGCAAGGTACTAGGGCCACTGGCGGAAATGATTCAAATTGATGGGCACTGGCAAAACGCGCTCGAAGCGGCGCTGCGTCCGTGGCTCGATGCCGTCGTTGTGGACGGCGATTCCGCCGCGCTGGAGATTCTGCGCGCGATGGAAGACCAGTCCGGCGGCGCAGTGCGCCTCCTCTCCACCTCGGCGCGCCCTGCATTCCCGCCGCCGGGCGGCGTGACGCGGTTGCTGGATCTGGTGCGCGCGCCCGATTCTGTGAAGCCTGCGCTTGAGTGCATCATCGGCCATGTGTGCACAGTGAACAGCGCGACAGAAATTCCGAGCCCCCGTCCTGCGGGCCTCGCCTGGGTCACGCCGGGCGGATTGCTACTCAGTCCGAATGGCATTTCGGAGCTCTGGCGTCGCGAAGAGGCGGGCAGCAACCCCCTCACCCGCCAACAACTCCTGAACGGCTGGCGCAAGGAGCTTGAAAAATTAGAGGCGGATTTGCGCAACCATGAGGCCACCCTCGCCGGACTTGCCGGCGAAGAGCAGGACCTCACCGCCGCGATGCGCAACGCGCGGCAAGCGCTGGATGAGAGCCGACGCCAACTCAATACAGCGGAAGGCGAAAACCGCTTTATCGAGCAGGAGGCCAAACAGGCGCGCGACCGCGCGGAGACCGTGGCATGGGAACTTCAGAATATCGAGGCTCAGCACAAGTCGGGTGACGAAAAGCGCGAGACGATTCTGCGTTCCGCCGAAGAGGCGCGCGCGCGACAGGCTGCAATTCGCGAAGAAATTTCGACGCGCACGGAAGAAATCCGTACGGCAGAGCAGGCGCGCAATCAGGCCACATCTGAGGCCACCGAACGGCGCGTCCGCTTCTCAGAAACCCGGCAGGCAGTGCAGAGTCTCTCCGACTCGACCACGCAACTCGCCGCGCGGGTGCAGGAATTGAGCACCCTGATTGAGGAGCGTTCGCAAGGCATCAGCTCCTACCAGAACCGTCTCGCAGAAATCGAACGCGCGCGCACGGAAGCCGAACAGCGCGTGACCCCGCTCGAAGCTGATTTTGCGAAACACACGGAATCGCTCGAACAGCAGAAGGCCAAGCGCGACGAAACTTCGCGCGCGCTGGCAAAGCTCGATGCAACGGTGCGCGAAAAACGCGCGCGCCTCGACGGCATCCGCCAGCAAAAATCTTCGCTCGACATCGAACTCGCGCAGCAGCGTGTGCGTCGCCAGAATCACGTCGAGCGCGTAACGGGTGACTATCGCATCACACTCGACGAAGTCTTTGCCGCACCGGAGCCTGAATGGGAGAGTGGCGTCCGCCCGGAACGCGAGGCGCTCGATACACAGATTGCGGAATTGCGCGCCAAGCTGGAGGCGATGGGCCCGGTGAACCTCGTCGCCATTGATGAGCATCGGGAACTGGAAGAGCGCTTCCAATTCCTCACCCAGCAGCAGACCGACCTCACCAACTCCAAAGATCAGTTGATGGAGATGATCCGCCAGATCAACAAGACCACCACGGAGATGTTCGCGGAGACATTCGAGAAGGTGAACGCGAACTTCCAGCAGATGTTCACCCAGCTCTTCGGCGGCGGCTCGGCTAAGCTTGTCCTCGTGGACGAGGGCGATGTGCTGGAATCCGGCATCGAAATCATTGCGCGTCCTCCGGGCAAGAAGCTTCAGACCGTATCCCTGCTCTCCGGCGGTGAACGCACCATGACGGCGGTGGCGCTTCTATTCTCGCTTTATCTTGTCAAGCCGAGCCCGTTCTGCCTGCTCGATGAATTGGATGCGGCCCTCGATGAATCCAACATCAATCGCTTCGTCAAGACCGTGCAGGGCTTTCTCGACAACTCGCAGTTCGTGGTCATCACGCACAATCGCCAAACCATCGCGGCAGCGCACATGCTGTATGGCGTGACGATGGAGAAACAGGGAGTTTCAAAGATCGTCTCCGTGAAGTTTTCCGAGCACGAATCGCGCGAGGACCGGTATCCACCTCAGCCGACCGACCGCACCCCCTCGCCCGAGCCGTCAGCTGCGGAATAGCGGTGGGGACGGCAAATTTCGAGTCGCGCGAAAAATCGCTTGAAGTGCCCGGGGGTGCGTTATAGATTCGGGCTTCCTTATTGCGGGAGTAGCTCAGTGGTAGAGCGTCACCTTGCCAAGGTGAATGTCGTGGGTTCAAATCCCATCTCCCGCTCCATCTTGCGCCGCGCGGCACCGATTCCCGACGTGAAGACACTCTTAATCATTCTGGCCCTGCTCTTCGGAATCATTCTCTCACCTGCTCATGCGCAGCAGGACCTCAAAGACAGCCTCGCAGAGGCCTATAAAGTTTCGATTCAAGCCGATCTGGCGCGCGACCGCGATGCAACTGCCGATGCGCAGCGTCTGTATCGCGAGGCCGCCGATCTCTATAGCGCGATCGCACAGCAGGATCCCAACTGGCAGTCCGGCGTGGTCCAACACCGGATCGCCTACTGCCTTTCGCAAATCGAAGCGCTGAAAGCGCGCGCGGGGAGCGACAGCGCGGCAAGCGGCGCTGCCGCATCGAACGAACTCGCTCTGGCTGAGGCACGGCAGCGCATCGTCCAGCTCGAGGTCGAAAATGAGACCCTGCGCGACGAGAATCATAAAATGCACGAGGCTCAAACCGCGCTCGAAGCGGATATGGAGGCGGTGCAAAAGGCGCGTCTCGAAGCGCCGGAACTCGATGCGGCTCGCGAGGAAATTCGCGCGCTGCTGGCACAAATTGCGGTCGTATCCAACCAATACATCGCCATCGAGCTGCAATATCAAGCGGCCACCACTCAACTGTTTCAGGCGCGCGACGCCGAGAGCGAGCTCCAGGCCCAACTCAAAGAGGCGAAGGCCGACTCGAAAGAACTGGAGAAACTCCGCAAGGAGAACGAGAAGCTGGAGAAAGACCTGAAAGCCGCGCGTGAAACGGCAAAGAAGAAGCGCGGCGAGGCCGATAAAGAGGCAGCTGCTGAATGGGAAGCAGCAAAAGCACAGCTGGAATCAGAGTTGAACGACTGCCGCATCGCAGGGGAAAAACTCTCCGCCCAACTCGCCACAGCGACGGAACAGGCGGCCACCCTGGCCGCCAACGCAAAGGATGACGCGCTGCCAAGGATCAAGGCTGACCTCGAACAGGTTCGCGCCGCACTTGAAGAGTCGGGCCGCCGGATTGCCGAATCACGCGCGGCCGCGCTCCGGCTCCTTCAGCCTGCTACAACACCGGCGCCATAACGATTTCGAGCGCAAAACCGTTCAACGCAGAGCGCGAAAACGTGTCTAAACGTCCCAGTGACGAGAGCGCTATGAAACTTGACGCATTAATCGCGAAAACTTACGGTTAGCCCCTTCTGTCAGCTAATCCAACCCGCAAACCCTTTAAAAACGATTTATTATGGCCAAACGTGTTGACGAAAAAATCGCGGCAGCAGTCAAAACAAACCAGACTTTTGACGCTAATGGCGCCGGCTCACAAACCTCACCCTTCTTTCACCGGGCCGATTGGTGGGCGTTCTGGATCACGTTCCTGATCTCGTTCGGGGTCTATTTCTACACGAACGCGCCCACCGTGACGCTGGAGGACTCCGGCGAACTCGCCGTGGGTTCCGACTACCTCGGTGTCCCCCACCCCCCGGGCTATCCGATCTGGACACTCGTCACATGGTTCTTCCAGTGGATTTTCCACTGGGTCCAATACTACGGCCAGCCGGACGGCAATTTGACGCTCGTGCTTCGTTCGCTGCACGACGTTTTCAACGGAGGCGGTTTGCAGGGCCATCCGAATCCGGCGTGGTCGGTCGGGCTTTGCTCCGGGTTTTTCAGCGCGCTGGCAGCAGCACTGCTCGCACAGCTCATCAGCCGTTCCGGCGCGGATATCCTGCGCGGGCTTCGCAAGTCGGTTGACACAATGAGCGAAGAGGCGACGCGCGGCGTGGGCGGCATTGCGGGCATTGTGGGAGGGCTGCTGTTTGCATTCAGCCCCGTGCTGTGGTCGCAGGCCACGATTGTCGAGGTGTACGGACTCAACGCGTTCTTCATGTCACTGACGATGATTCTGATGTACCGGTGGATGTGCCGCCCGCATGAAGACAAAACTCTCTACACCACCGCCTTCGTGTTCGGCCTCGGTCTGACCAACCACCAGGCGCTCCTCTTCATGGCACCCGCGCTCTTGACGGCCATCGCACTGCGCGATCGCGCGCTGTTCCGCGACTGCCTGGCCGGCTCGCTCTGGCTGATTGCCGCGGTCGTGTTCGCCCTCGCCTACCGCATGGGCGCTGTCACGCAACCGCAATCCATTCAGCAAAAACAGATGCTCGTGGTTGCAGGCGCAATTTTCCTCGCAGCGCCCATCGCGTTGTTCCTGATGGAACGTCGCCTGATGACGGAATGGAAGCGCGTCACCCTCCTGGTCATCGCCGCAGGTCTGGGTCTCTCGTTCTACGCCTACCTGCCTTTCGCGTCCGAACAAAACCCGCCGATGAACTGGGGCTATCCGCGCACGCCGGAAGGCTTCATCCACGCGGTCTCACGCGGGCAATACGAAAAAATTGATCCGGCGGTCAACTTCCGCGACCTGCTGGATCGCCCTGCCTATTTCGCCAAAATGCTCGAAGACGTGATTGTGGACCCCATCGGTTACGTCTCTGTTGTTGCGCAATTTAGTTGGGGCATCTCCCTCCTCGCACTTCTCGCGCTGATTGCAATTCCCATCGTATTCATCAACAACCGCGCACGCGCAGAAAATCCTTCAGGAGAGGCGGGCGGAGGCGCACCATTCATCTGGATCGGCTCGTTTTTGGCGCTTTTCATTATTCCACTACTCTGCGTGGCGCTCTTCACACTGGCGTTCCCCATTCCGGCACCCCTGATTGTTGTGATCTGCGGTATCCCCGTCTGTCTGCTCCTCATCCGCATCCACCACTGGTTTGAGGAAAGCAATCTCGGCGACGGTATGCGCTGGATCATCACCAGCTTCGTTGCGTTCTACTCGCTCACGGTGATCTTCCTCATCTTCCAGTGGCCGAAACTGGACGTGCAGACGCTCTTCATTGGCCGCGTGCAGTATATTCAGTCCCACGCGATCTGGGCCCTCTGGATCAGCTATGGCATCATCTTCCTCATCGCCCGTCTGAACTCGTGGATGGACGGCAATCGCGCATTTCTGACCGCTTTCTGCGCGCTGTCGCTTGCGCTGCCCGCTGCGCCGCTGCTGAAGAATGCGTATGACGACACCTTCATCCAACTCGTCGGCGGTGCGGAGCAGAACGGACACGATTTCGGCTGGCAGTTCGGCGCCTGGCAGCTCGAGGGCGCAAATGCCATTCTCTCCGAAATTCCAGAAGAAGAGCGCGCGGCATTCCCCAATCCCGAATATCCCCCGCGGATGACGACCAATGCAATTTTCTTCGGCGGTACCGACCCCGGACGATTCGTTCCGACCTACATGATCTACTCGGCGCACTATCGTTCCGACGTCTATCTCATCACCCAGAACGCGCTGGCTGACAACACCTACATGAACGTCATGCGCGACCTCTACGGCGACAGCATCTGGATCCCCTCGCAACAGGACAGCAACTTTGCCTTCCAGAAATATGTCGAAGACGTGCGCGCGGGTCGCATTCAGGCGGGCGCTGACGTCTCCTTCGAAGGCGGACGCGTCAGCGTGCAGGGCGTGCAGGGTGTCATGGCAATCAACGGCATTCTGGCGCAGATGATTTTCGAAGCAAACAAAGCCAAGCACGACTTCTACGTCGAAGAAAGCTACGTCATTCCCTGGATGTATCCCTACCTCACCCCGCACGGGTTGATCATGAAGATCAATACGGAGCCGGTTTCGGGCCTCACACCCGAGATGGTCAAAAACGACACGGAGTTCTGGGACTGGTACACGAAACGCCTACTCAGCAATCCGAAGTTCCTCCGCGACGTCGTCGCGCGCAAAACGTTCTCCAAGCTGCGCAGCGCCATCGCAGGTCTCTACGCCTATCGCCGGATGTTCAACGAATCGGAGCACGCCTTCCAGCAAGCCATCGCACTCTATCCGTTGAGCCCCGAAGCAAACTTCCGCCTCGCGGATATCCAGATGCAGCAATTCCGCTTCACCAGCGCGCGCGAGGTCATTGAGGCGTTCCTCAAGGAAGACCCCGCCAATGATCGCGTGGCCGAGTTCCTCACCCAAATTCGCGCGCTCGAAGCGCTCAACAACCGGCGCATGGAACTCGAACCGCAGATGCAGGCGGGCGCCGACATCAACAGCGCGCTGGAACTGGCCGATATCTATCGCCAGATGAACATTCAGCAGCTCTTCGAGAATCTCTCGATGAATATCCTGCGCCAGGACAACATCCCTCCGCAGGCCATTCTCCGTGTGGCGGAGCTTTTCGCCAACGCGCAACGTGCAGACCTCCTCGCCGTAGCGCTGGAGCGCTACCTGCAAAAAGATCCATCGAACCCCCGCATCTACTTCGACCTCGCCGCCGTGCAGGCACAACTTCGCCGCACAAACGAATCGGTGCAGACACTGCGCCGGGCGATTGAACTGGGCGGCGAATCCGTCCGCGATGCGGCGCGTAAAGATCAGCGCTTTGACCCCGTCCGCAGCGCGCCCGCCTTCCAGGCGCTGGCGCCAGCCCCGCAAATGCGGAGCGAGCTGCCGATCAACTTCAACATTCCGGGCCTGTAACGACGGCCCGCGAATGTCTGCCTGCTCTGCGGCCATCGCGCTTCCTGCTGCGCGATGGCCGGTGCAGGCGCGGCACATTTCTGTCACGCCGACGCCCGGAAACCCCGGCGCGATTTCCGCTCACCTACAGCGGCTCAAATCTGTATGATCGCGCCATTCATGAAACGGGCCACACACAACCTGGCGGCGCTCCTGTGGATCAGTCTGGCGCTGCTCATCTTCGCGATCTTTCTCGGCTCCGGCTGGCGCGAACCGTGGACACTCCTTTCGAGTGAATACCGCAGTATTTTGGCGCTGCGCCTCTGGCGCGTCCTGCTGGGCGCCGTATGCGGCGCATCGCTCGCCACGGCGGGTGTGGTTCTGCAAGCCATTCTGCGCAATCCGCTTGCAGAGCCCTATATTCTGGGCGTCTCTGCAGGTGCGGGTGTTGGTGCCGCCACTGCAATTGCATTCGGCGGATTTGCGCTTGGCGCGCTTCTCCTGCCGCTCGGCGGATTCGCCGGCGGCGCGATCAGCCTCTTTGCCGTCTATCTCCTCGCGCGCGTAGACTCGCGCACAGCGCCGCATACGCTGATTCTGGCAGGCGTCGCGTGGGGTGCGCTGTGCAGCAGCATCCTGATGTTCTTCGTCTCGCGTTCCAGCGCTGAGGGACTGCACGCGGTCTCCTGGTGGTTCCTGGGCGATCTGCAAGTGTACGATCCGCGCCTTGTTCTCATCGTCACAGCAATCAACGCACTGGGTATCGTTGCCGTGGCCGGACAGGCGCGCTCGCTCGATGCCCTGACGTTGGGCGATGACATCGCGTCCCACCTCGGCCTCCACGCGGAACGAAAGAAGATTTTTCTGCTCGGCCTCGCGACGCTGCTGGCTTCCGCAAGCGTCAGCGCCTGCGGATTGATTGCCTTTGTCGGCCTCATTGTGCCGCATGTGGCGCGCAGTCTGGTCGGTCCCGAACATCGCCGCCTGATCCCCGCCTCCCTCGCGCTGGGCGCGGCATTCCTTGCGCTGACCGATGGGCTGGGCCGGATTCTCTTCTACCCCGTCGAGGTACCCGTCGGCATTTTCACAGCGCTGATCGGCACTCCGTTTTTCCTCGCGTTGCTGCGGCGCAAGCGACGCGCCATGTGGAGCCACGCGCCATGAACCACACCCCACCTCGCCCGCTCTCTGCGCTGAACCTAGTTGACGGCTACCGCAAAGTGCCGATTCTTCACGACATCTCTCTCACAGCGATGCCGGGTGAAGTGCTGGGGCTGCTCGGCCCGAACGGCGCGGGCAAGACAACCCTGCTCCGCTTGCTAAGCGGAGTCCGCGCGCCCTGGTCCGGCCGTATCCTATTGGGTGAGCAGCCGCTCTCCGCGCTCTCCCCGCGCGAGCGCGCGAAGCATATCGCGTTTGTCCCGCAAGGCGTGAACATACCCGTCCCCTTCACCGTAGCCAATGTCGTCGCAATGGGCCGCCTCCCCTACACTGGCGGATGGGCGCGCCTCACGTCCGATGACGAAGCCGCTGTGGCCCGCTCGCTCGAACACGTTGGATTGACCGCAAAGGCCAACAACTCCATTCACGACATCAGCGCAGGTGAGCAACAGCGCGCCTTGCTCGCCCTTGCCCTCGCCCAGGAACCGCGCGTGCTTCTCCTCGATGAACCCACCGCGCATCTCGACCTGCACCACGCGTGGAACCTCATGCGCCTCGTCGGCGAACTCGCGCAGAAGCAGCAACTCGTTGTCATTCTCTCAACGCACGATCTCACGCTCGCCGCAGCAACTTGTACGCGCCTCGCACTCCTGGACAAAGGAAAGCTGGCCGCCGAGGGCTCACGCGAAGACGTGCTGCGCGCAGATTTGCTGACGCAGGTGTATGGGCACCCCCTGAGCGTCACTGTCGCACAAGGCCAATGGTGGATTCATCCCGCCATCACAGCCGCAGCGACGCGCGACTGACTGGCTACAGAAGACCGTAGTGCCGCGCGGCCCAGTATGCAGCGTGATTGACTCCGAGCGCGTAGATCGTGGCAAACACATCGTCAATGACAATGCCCACGCCGCCCGTAAGGCGCTGCAAGCCGTTGGCCGGCCAGAACTTCATGATGTCGAAAAAGCGATTTGTCAGAAACGCAAACACCATCACCACGAGTCCATCCGGCTGGCCCCAGACCGGCAACCCGATCATGCAGATGGGAAACGTGAGATATTCATCCGCCACGCACTGTTTCGGATCCTTGCTTCCGACCACGTCTTCCACCGCCTGGCTCAGCGGCACTGCAATCAGCGCGCATATCAGCGCGACGAGAATCTGCCCCGAAATACCGAACTGCGTATTGCTCCACCACGCCAGCGGAAGACCCAGCAGGCAACCCACCGTGCCCGGCGCGAAGGGGCTATAGCCCAGACCAAACCCAGTGCCGGCAAACGCAAGTAGCTTTTTCATTCGTCGCCCCCCAATTTGAACTCATACTCCAGCAAATCCTGTCGCGGCCGAACCCAGACCTGCAACGCCTTTTGCGGCGCAATGGCGTTGATCCATGCCTTCGCTTCGTTCAGTTTCTGACGCATCTCCTGCGATCCTTGCGGGTTTTCGACCAGCAACTTCAGCGACCAGGCGGCTACAGCAATGCGGAGCAGCTTGGCTCCTTCTTCAAGGTTGATCCACAAATAGCCCAGCGCGTGATTGTCGCGCATCCGCTGCGCGCCCTGCGCCAGAATCGCGTCGCTCACGGCGGGCGCCTGCTGCGCTTCGCGCACGAGCGTGGATAACGTCTCCAGATTGCTCGCGAATGCCAGCGATTGCTGCATCGGCATATAGGCCAGCCGCTCCTTCGCCTCCACCTGCGCATAGGGCGAGCGGCCCGTTGATTCAATCGCGAATACGCGCTGTGTTCCCACCTGTACCGGCTGTGGAATCAGCCCCCAGGGCGTCACTGCGTTGAGGCGATCAAACCCCATGCGCACATCTTGCACAGCGCTTGTGGGATTCGGCGTGGTGACGGCAGCCAATACGGCGGGCAATCGCACCGCCATGAAGCGGCCGCTGTATGGACCTCCAACGAGAGCCAATGCGACTGCCCCCGGCTCATCCCCCTTCAACAGCGCGCCGATCTCGCGGCCCACAGGATTTTTCAGCACGTCATCGAGCCACCAGCGCGCCAACGCGCGATCCACCACCAGACCCGCTGCAGGATGCTCGCGAAGAAGCCTCGCAAAATCATCCAACTGGTGAGCAGCAGGCGCAGGCGATGCAAGCACTGGAACGCCGGGTACATACACGTTGCCCGCCAGCGCGCCGCCCGGCTGAAAGCGAAGCGAATAGTGAATGCGCGGCCCCCACAGGCCCTCATGCGGCATGCGAACCCAGCCGCGATCCGGTGCGTCACTCGTCAAACTGCTCCGCGCAGAAGCCTCGCTCGCGAGCGAAGGCAGATAGCCGTCGTAGCACGCCAGCACATCTTCAATACCAAGAGTATCCGGCGCAATGCAACCCACCAGCATTCCCTCAACCAGCGCGAATGTGATGCGCGTGCCATCGCGAAGCCCTTTGGGCGTCCACACCCAGACATTCCATCCATTCCGGCTCGCCGCACGGCGAAGCATCGGGTCCTTGATCGAGTTCAGCGACCAGCGAAGCCGCTGGCTCCGCCCGCCGAGCCACGAGCTGAACACCCACGCCGGCCGACCGGTCATGCGCAGCTCCGGCACATACGCCAGTGCAACCTCATCGCGCGCAAGCAAGTCGAGGAACTTCCGCGTGTCTTCGCTCCGGGCCAGTTCCTCCCACTCCTCCGGCTCCACATCCAGCGCGCCAGCCAGGCTGGCGAACAACGGATTCGGCGCAAGCGTATCCCAGCGGGCGGACAGATTGTTGTGAAGGGTCAGCCACGAAGCCTGTGCCGGAATCGCGCGCAGCAGTGTCTGCGGGTTGTAGGGCACGTGAAATGCCCACCAGAACGTGGCGGCGACGCTCGCGAACAGGACAATCCAGAAAAGCAGGGGGCGACGCTTCATGCGCGAATGCTGCCGATCCAATCCGAGAGCGATGCAATGCCCTCTTTCTCCAGAAATTCGCGGATACCCTTCGCCACGCGCACCGCGGTATCGGGATGCACAAAACTCGCCGTCCCCACCGCGACTGCACTCGCGCCCACCATCAGAAACTCAAGCGCGTCCTTCGCGCACGAAATTCCGCCCATTCCGACCACCGGAATTTTCACCGCCTTTGCCGCCAACCACACCAGGCGCAGCGCAATCGGCTTGATCGCCGGACCGCTCAATCCGCCGGTCTTATTCGCCAGAACCGGCGCGCGTTTTTCCACGTCCACAGCCAGCGAGGGAAACGAGTTGATCAGCGAAATCGCATTGGCGCCGCAGGCCTCCGCGCAGCGCGCATATTCCGCAATGTCGCTGACGTTCGGCGCCAGCTTCGGCATCAGCGGAAGCTGCGTCGCGCCCCGAATCGCCTTCACCACGCGCTCGAACATCCGGATATCCGTGCCAAACACCGCACTGCCTTCTTTGACATTCGGACAGGACACGTTCACCTCTAACCCCGCAATTCCGGGCACGGCATTAAGGCGCGCCGCAACATCGGCATATTCCTCAATCGTCTTACCCCAGATATTCACGATCACCGGCACGTCGTACTCGCGCAGAAACGGCATATAGTCGCGCAGGAACCCCTCCACACCCGGGCCCGGCAGGCCGATCGCGTTCAGCAATCCACTCGCGACCTCCGTCGTGCGCGGGAGTTCATTTCCCTTTGTCGCGTTCAGGCAAATCCCTTTGACCACAATCGCGCCGAGCTGATTCAAATCCACCAGTTCCGCATACTCCGGCCCATAGCCGAATGTGCCGGACGCGGTCATCACCGGATTCTTCATCGCAATGCCGCCAATGTCGGTTGAGATGTCCGGCGTCACACCAACTCCTCCCAGAGAATATCGCGTGAATTGAAGACCGGCCCCTCGCGACACGCGCGCGCCCATGTCCACGACTCGCCATCTTTCACCTTCAACACACACGTCAAGCACGCGCCGACACCGCACCCCATGTTGTTATCCACCGAGGTCCACGCCGTACACTGATGCCGCTCGGCCCGCTCTGCGGCTGCCTTGAGCATCCCGCCCGGACCGCAGACGAACAGCTCCGGTTTGTGTCCTTTCGCCTCGTGTGCAAACCAATCGTCCAGCGCGAGCGTGACCAGTCCCTGCCGACCCTGCGTGCCGTCTTCTGTCGTCACGCGGACATCCCAGCCGAGCGCCTCAAAATCGGATACGCACAAAATATCCTGCGCCGAACGGCCGCCAAAGAAGGCCACCCCCTTTGTCGCACAACGACGGGCAAGCAGATAGAGCGCGGCCATGCCATACCCGCCGGCGATGAGGACGGGGAAATTGCCGGCCTGCAGCTGCGGGAAGCCGTGGCCCAATGGCCCCAGAATGCTCAGCGACTCGCCCGGCTCCAGATATTGCAGCGTGCGCGTCCCCTTGCCGACATCTTTGTACAAGATGGAGAGCAGCGCGCCCTCTACGCGAAAAACACTGAACGGACGGCGCAGAATACACTCTTCGAGATAGGGCACCTTGATGTGGATGAACTGACCCGGACACACGCGCGCGGCAACGCCGGGAGCGTTCATTTGCAGCAGATTGTAGCTGCCTTGGATCGGCGCATGCGCGACTACAGTGGCTTGTTCCAGTTGCATAGAAATCGAGTGGCGAATGTCGCTTGTTTGAACCATGCGGTCAAGTGGTGGACGCGGGTTTGCCCGAAAAGTGTTCGTATCCGCCACTCCGGAGCTCCACATCGTCAGCCCCGGTATTCGTCAGGCATATTCTTCCAGTCGCCGCCGTGATGACACCGATGGGCGTCACGCGGAGATCAAACTCTGCGCGCCAGGCCCCAAGAAAAGCGTCCCGCTTCCGGGCGCGTACCGTGAAGAGTAGCTCAAAATCTTCGCCGTCATGCAGTGCGCGCATCAAGGGGTTCCTGCGTCCGCGCAGCTTTCGCGCATCCGGGGCAATGGGGATGCGCGCTGCATCCAGTTCCACCCCGACGCGACTCGCGGTTGCGATGTGCGCAAGATCGCTGGCCAAACCGTCGCTCACATCAATCGCGGCGCTTGCCCAGTTACCCGCCGCCAACCACGCCCCCTCTCTCACGCGCGGGACAAATCTCAAATGTTTTCGGCGAATGCTGCCGCCCAATTCGCCTGTGACCATCACAACGTCGCCCGGCTTCGCGCCGGAACGCGTCAGCGCGCGGCCACGTGCAACTTCGCCGGTCCCGAAAATATGCAGCGCCAACTGCGACGCCGTCACGGTCTCGCCGCCGACCACACTCACGCCATGCGCGCGGCAAATCTCGCGCAGACCGGCGTAGATGTTCAACACGCGCGCGACAGGCGTTCGACCCGGCGCAGCCAGGCTCACGAGAAGATGGCGCGGAGCGGCCCCCATCGCAGCGAAATCGCTCAACACACGCGCGGCGGCTTTGTGCCCGATCTGTCGCGGAGCCGCGTCGCGCCGGAAGTGAATACCCTCAACGATCGCATCCGCCTTCAACACCACATCGCACCCCGCGCGCGGCCGCACCACCGCTGCGTCATCACCCGGTCCGACAACGACGCGCGGATCGCATTCGCGCTCCCGCATCAACAGGCGAATCAACTCGCGCTCGCCCACAGAATCGAGTGTTTTGTTTTTCATGGCATCGCCAACAGAATGGACACTGTAATCCCGTTGAAGAGCGCGTGCATCACAATCGCAACGGTCAGCGATCCGGTCAGGATATAGGCCGAGCCGAGGGCAAAAGCAAAGGCAAACAGCGTCGCAAACGACGGCAAATGCCCGTGAATCGAGGCGAAGAGAAACGACGTCACCAGCAATGCTGCCCATGCCCCAAAGCGACGCGCAATGACCGGCAGCAACAGACCGCGAAAGAGAATTTCCTCGAACACCGGTGCAAGAAGGATCGCAAGGATCGCGAAATAGATTTTCGCCCAACGATTCGCCTCGTCAGCGATCGCCAACGCCACATCCTGCAGCGACGGCTGATGCCCCAGTAGATTCAGAATCACGTGAAACAACAGCGTAATTCCCAGCAAGGCCGGCAACACGGCCAACAACGCGAGCACCCCTCGCAAAAAATCAAGCGGCAGTCGGGCCACTGAAATACCGAAGGCGTCCTCCCACGAGCGACCGCGCCGGGCGAGATACACGAAAATAACAACCAGGCCGGCAATGTGAAAAAACAGACTCTGCAAAAAGAGCTGGGCGGATTGCGGCGAAAGGCCCCATCCCTCCATATAGCGCGTCCACGGCTTTTGCAGCAGAAATACACTCGCGAATCCGAGTGCCAGAACCGCGAAAAGGCCGAAGACATCGGAGGCAGACCACGGCCGCTCGCGCAAACGCAACACCGCAGTGCGCAGCGGTGGAGGGTGACGGCGCCACCGGGAAATGAGTATGCCCAACACGACCAGGCCGAGCACCAGCAGCACGAAATAGAGCGCGAAGATCGCTCCCGCGCGCTGCATCAACTCCGATTCGAGCGGGGTCGTCTGCATCGCTTCGACCTGAGCAAGAATCGGCATGCTTCAAACTACGCCGAAGGCGATTCCGCCGTCTCGCGGATCACATAGATCGGCTTGTTCTGCGACTCGTGATAGGTGCGAATCTGCATCTCGGCCAGCAGACCCATGCTGATGAACTGCATGCAAAACGCCATCAGCATCAACGGGGTGATCACCCAGAAGGGGCGCTTCAGAAGAAATGGATCGGCCAGATGAAAAACACGGTCCGCAAGCAACGCCGCCAGCATCAGCGAGGCCACCCCGCCGCAGATCAGGCCGATTCGGCCGAACACCTGAATGGGGCGTGTGCTGTACTGCAGCAGGAACTTGACCGTCATCAGGTCGAGCACAACGCGGAAGGTGCGCGAGATGCCATACTTCGATTTTCCAAACTGACGCGCATGGTGATTGACCTCCACCTCGTCAATGCGCCCCCCCACCCAACTCGCCAGAGCGGGGATGAAGCGGTGCATTTCACCGTACAAGTGGACATTCTTGATCACATCGCGGCGATAGGCCTTTAGCGTGCAGCCGTAATCATGCAGCGCCACGCCCGTCATCCGGCTGATCATTCCATTGGCAATAATCGAAGGCAGGCGCCGATTGATAAACGTATCCTTCCGGTTCTTTCGCCAGCCGCTGACCACATCGAAACCCTGATCAATTCGCTCCAACAGTTTAGGGATGTCGGCCGGATCGTTCTGCAAATCGGCATCGAGCGTGACGACAACATCGCCGCGCGCGGCCTCAAAACCCGCGCTCATTGCAGCGGTTTGGCCGAAGTTGCGGCGAAAACGAATGATGCGGAGATGAGGGATCCGCTTCGTCGCGGCCACCAGATATTCCCAGGTGCGGTCGGAACTTCCGTCATCCACGAGAATCATTTCATAGCTGCGATTCAACCCGGAAAGCGACGCATGAAGCTTGTCGCAAAGGAGATTTACGCTCTCGTCCTCGTTATAGACCGGGACCACAACGGAAACGGCTGGCGCTGGTGTGTCTGGCTGCATGGCGGGATAATGCGAAAGCGTCAGCAATGACGCAATCCAGAACGCGTCACCGAATCAGTGAAAACGTGAACTCGCCCGCATCCGACTGGCGAACAAAGCGGCGGGGCAGATTTGAAAACCGTTCGGGATGCCACGTGTGCGAGACAAAGAACCCCTCGGTCCAGACCGTGTGCACCGTGACCAGGTTCTGGCGCTCGAACGTTGTGCTCTCGGAGATCGTCTCAACGGCAACCGGCACAACCCGCCCCTGCGCAACATCCAGCACGCGGACCTGAGTATTCGTCGAGATGAACGTCTCGGGGGCATTCCCATAGATTGTTAGAGAATTGAAGTCGTAATCGCTTCGCGAAATATAGTTTGTTGAAACGCCCGACATATCGGTTCGCACCACGCGCAGAAGGCCATCGGGCTCGGCCTCTGCGTTGACCTCGATCATCTTCGGGCCATCCATCGTAACGGAGTGAATGCGCAACACCGATCCGTTTGTCGAATAGGTTGCGGAAAGGTCTTCCGAGTATTCGTGATGCACGACAAAAACCGGCAGTTCCGCAGCAAACTCCGCCCGCACGCTCAGCGCGTCACCCTCAAACGCCAGCGTCACCTGCTGTGTTGCGACGGAGGTTCCGCGAAACGCCACATCATACGCCAGCGACTGCGCTCCCGCTGGCGCTGCCAGCAGCGCGAGCAGCGCCGCCGCGCACAGTCCCCGCAAGGAGGACTGTGTCGGCGAAAGGCGGCGGGCATTCAGCGCGTGCATCGCAATCCCTCAACCCTCCCGCGCAGGGCGTTAGTTGCCCTGCGGGGGAATCGTGACCTTGAAGAGCTTGACGGGGTCAACCGCGTTGTTGACCG
Organism: Kiritimatiellia bacterium; assembly: GCA_039807095.1. Classification (GTDB taxonomy): domain Bacteria; phylum Verrucomicrobiota; class Kiritimatiellia; order CAIVKH01; family CAIVKH01; genus JAMLJG01. The sequence goes on along the minus strand of JBDHQM010000003.1, from coordinate 98,469 downwards.
GGAGAATACCCGTCCCGCTGCTGTTGGTTCCATAGATCTGCCAATCGAAGGCATTGCCCGTGAAGTTGGTCGCAGCGTGAATGATGTAGATACGCGGCGATGCACCCGCCTTGTCCACCTGCACATTCACCGTCTGACCCGACAGCGTGATCGCCTTGATCTGCGGGAACGAGAAGCTATTCGTCGGCGAGGTATCCGCCCAGAACTCTTCCTCATTCGAGATGCCGTCGTTGTCGTAATCGTCCGTCGGTCCGCCATTGGGGCCGCTCGGATTCAACCCGTTGTCCTGCGCCCACTGCTCATAGGCCGTCGGATCCTGGCTCGCCGGCAACACCGTGATGGTGATGAGTTTTTCATCGAACCCGTCAATGCCCTGCGCCTTGAAGAGGAACGAGTGCGTTCCGACTTCCGCCGCGACTGGCGAGAAGGTGAAGTTCGTGCCATTGAAGGTCCAGTGCGTCGGCGCGAGCGTGCTCTGCGCGCTCATTGTCACGACGTCCGACGGATCCTTCGTCACCGTGACGGCGAAGCTGAGCGTGTTGCTCACATTCACCGAGCGGTTCGAGAGCGCACCGAGAACCGGCGCCGGAATCCGGGGCTGATCACGGAACATATCGTTGACGTTCGTGGGCGTCATGCCCGCCGTGATGTCCAACAGACGAATATACTGAACCTGGCCGCCGTAGAACGTCGCATTGCTCTGGAAGCCGACATAGATGCCTTCCGAGATGATCTTGCTGCCCGGGAAGTTCGAGGGCCACAGGGTCTGCACCGGGTTCGTCGAGGCGAGGTTCACCACGTTGTAGAGGTGGGACGGAACAATACCGAACCAGTTGTTGCCATCCACCGTGGCATCCACCTTGAAGCTCGCCGCGCGCGACTGGTTTGCGCGGAAGTCGTTATTCACGAAGGCGAACACGACATCCTGCGTTGCCGCAGAGACACCGGGCTTCTGAATCTTTGCCACGGCAAAGATATCCGGGTTCCACCCGTCCGTGGCCTTGTCCGCAAGGAAGTAATTCTGTTGCGAACGCAGCGCGGGCGAGTTGAGACGGGCGCGGTTGATGCGGTCATACGTCGCGCGCAGCTCGCCTGCCCAGCTCGTGTTGTCCCAGATGTTCGTCATGTGGTTGTAGCGCTTGAAGTGCGGGATGGACTTCCCGAAGTTAATTTCATAACGCGCGAAGTTATTTCCGGAATCAATGCCGAAGTCCGTCCGGCTGCCGTACTCAACCGCGTCGTTCTGAGCGCCGAGTTCCTGTCCGTAGAACAGCATGGGCACACCGTCCATGGCGCCGTTGATGGCGTAGGCATACACGAGGCCCCACTGATCGTCCGTCGGGAAGATTTCGTCGTGCGAAATCAGGTTCAACAGCACCGGCGACATTTCGAACGCGTTCTTGCGCGCATCAAACGCGTTGAAGATCACGCCCGTCTTGCGGTTCGGATTCGAGTTTGTCTGATCCGGATACACGCGGTAGTTGAAGAAGTCGTTGCGCCAGAGGTAGAGGATGTTCTCATTGAGAATATCGAACTGACGCGACGAGCGGTAGCCGACGCCGTGGCGCTTGGAACCGTTCACTTCGCGATAGCCGTCGAGCGACTCCGCCATGAAGAGGAAGTCCCACTTCACCGAGCGCGTCTTATTGATCGTGTACTCCCAGAACTCATTCGGGAGGCCCTGCGCAAAGTCGCAGCGCAGTCCGTCAATGCCCTTGTAGGACTGGCTCTTGGGCGTGCCCGCCGGGTGGCCAGTCTTCTCCAGCCAGTAGAGCGGATAGTTCGAGAAGTATTCCCACAACTCGCGAGTCGCCTCTGTTGAGAAGCCTTCGAAGTGGTCATCTTCGCGCAGATAGCGCTGATTCCAGCCGCTGCCCCAGACCCATCCCGGATCCGAAGCAGGCTTTTGCACGAGGGCATCGTATTTGCCGAAGAGGAAGTCTGCAGCATCCGACCACTTGCCGAAGTCAATGCGGTCCGGCGCCACGGCGATGTCCGTGTCGCTGGTCGAATTGAAGTATGTCGCAGGCTCGCCGTAGCTGTCCTTCTTGGAGTACCAGCCGGGGCGCACACTGGAGATAAGGTCGGACGGATTGACATCCACGCCCATGCCGTTCTTCAACCCCATATCCGAGGCCATCTGGCCGATCACCGCATCCCATGCGGAGTGGTTGAACGTGCCGTCGAGCATGACGCCGATTCCGTTCTGATCATACTGATACACAAAGTTCGTGAACTCCTGCATCGCCTGCGCAGCCGTGTTCGATGCGCCCAGCACCGGATTGACCTGCCAGTAGTCGCGCACCGCATACGGAGATCCCGGATCATACGGCTGGCTGGTTGTCGGATCAATTTCGCGGCCCACGGTGCCGATCGGATGGATCGGCTGCAGCCAGACCATATTCACACCGAGCTGCTTGAGCTTGTTCGTGCTGATCCCGTTCGGACGATCGCTGTCATCCAGATACATGTTCCGGAACGTCGAACGACCCGATAGCTGGTCCGTCTTGGCTTCCGCCGTGAGCGGGTTCAACTCATAGACCGTCGTGTCCAACGCCTTTTTCGGCGAGACGACAACCGCCGTATCGCGGCGCAGACCGTGATCCGTATAGTAACGCCACGGCCCGTTATTGATCTTGTAGCGGGCGTTGATGCGATACACACCCGTGCGGTTCACCGGAACTGTTACCGAGTATTTCCCGCCACCCATGTCGGTCATCGTGTAGCCGAGATAGTAGGTGGTGAGCGAGGTGGTGGTTACATCATTCGGATCTTCATCGCCCGGCAGCTTGGCGCGGTCGCGGCGGTTAAGATTCGAGAAGAGCTCCACTGCCGTCACGACGTTTGTTCCGCCCGCATTCGGCTGGAGAATGACCGTGAGTTGTTCCTGGTCGTTGCGCAACTCATCAATGAAGAAGCGGCGCAAACCGTAGTTCGCATCGTTCGTGTTGCCGTTGACCACGGTCCACATCTTCGGATTGCCACCGTCAAAGTTGCCGTCGCCATCTTCATCGCGAATGGACGCGAGCGGGACGCGCAACAGCTCCGTGACCTCGATATTTGAGTTGTCATCCCACTTTGCGGGAACCTGCGCGACCATCGGGTCGCCGTCGTTGTTCGCAAACACGCCGACCGCCATATACAGCACGCTCGGCGCAGTGCCAAAGTGATCCACGAGATCAATTTCGCCTTCGAGGTAGTTGTGCGTCACGTCTTTGTTCGAATTCGTCTTCACCGCATTCGGATCATTGGAATTGAACCAACCGGACCACTGATTGCCACCCTCTGCCGCGAGGTAGAGGAAGTTTGTTCCGAGGAAGGTATAGCCCTGCTTCGCCCACGGATTCGGTGTGGCATCGCCGAGTTTCGGACCCAGCACAATGAAGTGATCGTTCGAGATACCGCTGTACGGGCCGGTACCCCATGTCGCGACATAGAGCTTCGTTCCGCGCACCGCCGCCCACAGTTTCATTCCATTGTATTCGGCAATTTCATACGCCGGACTATCCAGAATCGTGTCCATCACGAAGTGCAGCGCCGCAGCGCCCTGCACCTGGAACTGCCAGTCGCGGCCGTCCCACGTCGAGCCGCCGTCGAAGAACGTGACATCCACCGACGTCGCATTGTTCGACACCGCATACACTGCAGTCCAGTTGGTGCCGGACTTCGTCATTGGGATGTCGAGGACATCCTGCCACGAACCCAGGGTGCGCTTGGAGTGGCCCACGTGCATCACAACCGTGCCCGCAGACTTCAGCGCGCCGTCGTTCGGGCTGTAGGTGATGGTGATGTTCTGGCCCGGAACTGCAACGGCAGGCGAGGCGTAGGTCGCAGACGGAACCGTACCCGGCGAGCCGGAGGGCTTCGATGCTGCGCTGTAGATGTTGTACTTATAGATGTTGCCGTCTTCGATGTAGCCCGCATACACCTCTTCGTAGTTTGAGAATCCATCGCCATCGAAGTCGTTTCGATCGTCCCACTGCGCGGTAAAGAACGACGAGTGGTTATAGGGATTCAAACGGCCCCAGCTCTCGCCGGACTCCGGCACAAAGTTGCCGTTGCTATCGCCCGAGAGGAATTGATCGGGACCCGGTGCGCCTTGATCGAAATACGGAATTTCGACGTTGTCCGGCAAGCCGTCGCCATCGGAATCAACGTGGTTTGCACCGTACAGATTGAAGACCACGCGTTTAACAACGACGTCAGAGCCGTCCTTCAAGACAAACATGTGGGGGCCGTTGACGAAGTTACCCCAGAGGCGGTTCGTCACGACGCGGCCATCGTTGTCGCGGCGAATAATTTCACCGTTGAAGATGTTGGTGCCATTGCCGCCGTTCCACGGCAGCTCATAGCCGTCCCAGTACAATTTCGCGCTGCCGGAGTGCCCGGACGCAATCGTCTTGAAGAACGGAAGCTCAGCAATGTTGTCGCCCGGCGTCTTGTCGCCATCGTCAATCAAAAGCGCCAGCGAAGCCGCAGCCTTGGCCTGCACGGTTACACTCGTGCTGACCGTGCTCTCGTTGATCTGCGCACGCGTGCTGGCGTAGTTGTATTCCGTAGCGCGCACACTGATCGTGTGGCTGGCCGCCGAAAGACCGGTCAACGCATAGCGGAAGGTGCCCTTCATCACCATGTCGGCCTTGACCTCGGCGCCGCCGTCAACTTTCACAAACACCTCGTAGGCGGTGAAATCGGGGTTGGAGATGTTCAGCACCGCATCGCCCTTGAACGTGGCGGGAACATCCAGCACGAGATCCGGACCATGACGGTCCACATAAATCACCTTCGACTGCGTGTTGTAGATGGCGGAGTTTCCGCTCGGGCGCTGCGTGAAGGCGCGAACCTTGACGATGTGCAATCCTTCCGAAAGGTTTGTCGTCGAGAAGGTCAACGAATAGTTCGTCGAGTTGTTGCGGTTCATGTTGTGGAACCGGCCCGAAACGCGGCCGCGGTTCTGGTCGAACCAGTTGGTCACCGGAAGTTGGCGACCATTGCCCCACTGCATCATCAGGTTATCCACGTTGATTCCGCTCGGAACCTCAGTCACCAGTCCTTCAATCGTGATCGTGTTGTTCGTCACGCGGAGCACTTCCTGCGAAAGGTCCGTCGCGTGATCACCCGACGGATGCACCCACGCCACCGTGCCGGCAGCCGCTCCGCCATCCTTCACGGAAATCACAAGGCCGTCCGCCGACAGCGGCGCATACACAACCCAGCCCTGGCCGCCATTCCCCGGAACTGTGATGTTGGCTTTGCCGCCGCTCACCGTCACCTGCGACATGTTGTTACCGGTGTAATCCTTCAGAACAGTGCCGTTCGGGAAGGAGACATCGAGATTCTTCGTGATGTCACCGCCGGAATCGTTCAACGCCAGCAGCATGATGCCCTCACCCGCGTCCGGCTGGCCGTTGCTGTTCAAATCATCAAAGCGCTCGAGCGCAAAGAAGTCGCTATCGTTGTCCCAGCGCTTCCATTCACCGCCGCGCGCGAAGTTTTGGTTCAGCCACACGAGGTTCATGATGGCGCCCGGATTGCCGCTTCCCTCACCGAGCACGTGGCTGTCATAGCCCGGGATCATCCACGTCTTGTTCTTTGTGGGGTCCGCCGGATTGTACGGACCGCGACCGTAGTTGTCCCACGTGATGTTGTTGCCGGTGTAGTACACCATCGGCACGCCGACGTGCGAAAGAATGTAGGCATACGCCATGTTGATCTTGGAGTTGCCCGGAGGTCCTTCATCGTGACCCCAGACATACGACACGCCCGTGTTCGGGCCGAAGTCACTACCAAACGCGCCGAGTCCCGACATGTTGCCTGTGAACTTCCCGTCCGCCGTCTTCTTCATCGCGTAGTCGAGGAAGCGCATCGGGTTGCGATTGCCCTGACCGTACCAGTATTCGATTTCGCTCCACGGCGAGAGAATTTCAGCGAAGATGAATGCGTTCGTGCGGTCGCGATCGTTCGCAAACAAATCGCTCGGGTTGCCGCCGAAGTTGTAGCTGCGGCGCTGCGAGTAGTTCCACTGCGCCTCGTGCAGGAAGCCGCTTCCCTTCCAGCCGAAAAATTCGTAGGGCACGTGCTTGCCTGCGTCCAGGCGGAGCCCGTCATAATCCATCGCATTGCCCAACCAGACGATCCAGCGATACAGCATCTCCGATGCGAGCTCGTTGGTGTACGCGTAGGGATAGAGGTCGTACTGCCCTACGTGGCGCACATAGGAGTCGCCCTGCACAAAATTGAAGTAGCCCTTGTTGCCCGTGAAGCGGTAGGGATCGAGATTGAGCGGGTGATCTTCCGTGCGAATGTCCGCCAACCCGGCGAGGTCCATCCACATCGTTCCGCCGTATCCCTCGTCGTGATACCACTGATCCATGCGCGGCGCGCGCTTGAAGTTCAGCGTGTTGACATAGCCCTCTTGCCACTGCACGTGGAAATCCGTCGCCTTCATGCCCGGATACTCGCGGAAGTCCGGCCCGTTGGCGTTGTGGTTCATCACAATGTCGGGAATGATCTTGATGCCGAGACTGTGTGCGTTGTCCACCATCGCGCGCAGCGATCCGCGCGAACCATAGCGCGTCTCCAGCGTGCCGCGCTGCGGAACGTCGCCAATGTCAAAGCGGTCATAGAGGTTGTACCCGACGTTCGCCCACTTCGTGCTGTGGCCAATCGGCGCCTTCGTCGGCGGCGGGATCCACAAGCTGTCATATCCAGCCTGCGCCGCGCGCGGCAGCTTCTGATACATCTCGTCCCAGTCGGTTTCAAACCACTGCATCATCACTTCGCCACGCGCCGTGCCGAATGTCATCGCCAACGCGCAAAGCAGCGTCGCCAAGAAGGAATATTTACGCAGCATAATCATCTCTCCCAATAACCAAGACCCAACCTCAAATTAGAACCCAAACGAAAGTAAAGCGATTTACTACAATAGACACGGGAAGCAAAAAAGATGAAGCAAAATGTTCAAAAAATTTACCGATCGCCCGTTCCAATGTAAAGAACAGCCATGCAATAGCGGCCAAATCGTCGCATCCTACTATCAACACGCTCGTTACCTACAAATACTCCGCGCGAATCTCCTCACAGGCCACCGCGAAAAACAGAAAGGGCAGCGCGGCGTGCGCTGCCCTTTCCTTAAAGTGAGACCGTTGCCGGGCTCAGAATGCGTATTTCACGCCCACGCCGAAACCGTAGTAGTCGAGCGGGAACGAACCGCTGTTCTTGTACGAGCGGTCTCTGCGACGCAGTGAATCCGTGTCAACATCCGCGCCCTCGACGGTGCGGACATAGGCATTGAGCGAGAGTCGCTCCGTCAACTTCACATCGCAACCGGCCGCAAGCACCAAAGCAGCCGTGTCTTTGGTCTTCATATAGCGGTCTCCATTGCCCCAGGAATTCTCATCGAAGTAGGTGAAGTAGTACGCGACACCCGCTTCAGCGAACGGAACAAAGATCGAATCGTTCGGAATGCGGCATACGAGATACGCAATCGGACCGCGCCCGCCAATGTTGCCATCGCCGGGACCGCTCTTCCCCTTGACCCCGCCGCGATCGCGCTCGCCGGTCTTCGCTTCAATCTGGTCATACGAAAGGCCCGCGCCGAGGTACTCGCTGAAGAAGTACTGCACATAAATCCGGCTCGGAACATAGTCCTGTTCCTCGCTGATGTAGTTGAGCGAGCCCAGATAGCTCCCTCCCCAATCGCCGTTGATTTGCGTCCCGCGGCCCTGCTTGGACTTCTGCAATTCGGTGTGAATAATGCGGGTACCCACTTCCCACCCGTTGAGCGATGCCTGCTCGGACGACGTCTCAACAACGGGATCCGCAGCCCACACGCTCGCGGCGCCCATCAACAATGCGGTCAATACGACAGTTTTCTTCACTGCTTTTCTCCTCATTCCTTTAAGAAGGCGTTCAGAAACCCTCCGCGCCCTCAATCCCGCAAACCGTAATAAGTGACTCGGCGCGCGACAATCTAAATAATAACTCAAGATGCCTCCGCCCCCCCCCCTGCTCCGCCCCGCCCCGAATCGGGAAAAATTGCCTCCACTGCACTGTCCGGCAAACCTGCCTCAAAACTTCCAATCCTTGGAAGTCCGCGCCGCCACAACTTCCAATCCTTGGAAGTCTGCACAACACCAAGAGTGGGCAGTTTGGATTTGCCGTGGAGCGGCGGTGCTGCGTATCGTGACGGCGTTTTGCACCCCAGGGAATGATGACGCAACCAAGTCTAATCGCAGAGGAGCCGCGCCTGACGAATGAGCGCAAACTCGTCGCACCGGGCACGCGGTCGGCTCAGGCTGTCCATCTGCTGGACCACCTCTTGTTGCCAGACGGCGAGTTTCCCGAAAACACGATTCACAGCATCTATTACGAAACGCGCGCGCTCCGCTCGTTCACCGAAAAGGCCGACGGCGACAATCTCAAACACAAGGTGCGACTGCGCTGGTATAGCGACAGTCGCGATGCGACAACACCGGACGAAATCGCGGCGTTCCTCGAAGTGAAATTCCGCATCGGCAGCGCGCGCCACAAGGTTCGCCAAAAGTTGGCGCTGAGCCGACGCTGGCTCACCACCACATCGCTCACGGACGCCGCGCTGGGGGACGTGTTGCGCCGCGCCGATCACGAGGTGGGTGCATGGATGTCCGATGGCCTTGTGCCGGCGGTTCACATTTCGTATCAGCGGCGGCGCTATCGCTGCCCATATACCGACGGGCGCGTTGCGGTGGATCAACAAATTCGCATCAACCGCTTCCATCCGGACCTTTTCCCGCTCGGTATGCCGTTCTCCATCGCCGAAACCGTCTGCGAGTTCAAGGATGCGGCACAAGTGGAAATTCCCTGGCTTCGACACCTCTATGATGCGGGGTTCCGGATGCGCAGTTTCTCGAAATTCGGCGAAGCAATTCGTATTTTGTCTCTCGGAGGAGCACCTGCATGAAAAGTCCCAGCGTATTCAAAGCCCTAGAAGATTTTCAACAAGTGCGGGACCACCTCGACCCTTCACTATTCGTGCTCGCCCTGCTCTCTTCGCTGGGCGCCGCGTTCGTCGCATCGGCGCTCTACCGCCGGTTCTATGAACGGCGCGGCACGGGCAGCCAGGTGCACCGCGCGTTTCCGCTGTTGAGTGTCTCGATCACGACGCTGTTTGTCGCAGTGCAGTTGTCCATCCCGCTCTCGCTGGGCCTGCTCGGCGCGCTCTCAATCATCCGCTTCCGCACGCCGATCAAGGAGCCGGAGGAAGTCGGTTTCATCATGCTCGTCATCGCCACGTCTATCTCGGCGGCCACATTCAACTTCGTTTTTATGGGAATCCTGCTCGGCATCTCCATCGTCGCCCTGCTCCTGGTACAGATGGCCCGGAGCTTGAACAAGGCCCGCCGCGATGGCCTGCTCGTGTTGCAACTGCCGGATGCAGAGGCGAAGTCCGCATGGCCGGTTGTGCAGAGCTGCCTCGCGCAACATCTCCGTAAGACGGCGATGGAAAGCTCATCGAGCCGCGACGGCGTCACGCACCTGCAAATCGCATTCTCCGGATTGAAGACCAGTGCACCGGAGCTGCAAAACGCTTTGAGGGCCGCTGCGCCAATCCAGACCGTCAATGTATTTCTGGATCGTCCGGGCGGTTTGCGTTGAAATGTGGCGATCTCCTTCCCGCTGGATCATCATCGCGCTGCTCCTGAGCGCTGCGCTCGCCCTCGTCAGGGCGGACCGCCTCTTTTTTCGCGATCCCAAGCTCGAACTTCAAAACCGCCGCAATGATGTTCGCAATCGCCTGGCCAAACAGGGTGTCGCGCTGCTCTACACGGCGGACACACCGCCCGGTCAAAATTGGGCAAGCGGGCAGCCCGCCCGCATCGCCGGTACGCGCGCCGTACAGGGTCGGTTTGGAACTGCACTGGAGTTCGATGGCGGACGCCGCACGTTCGTGCGGCTCCCGCTGAAGTGGAGCGATCTCGGCTCCACGTTCACCGTCTCCCTTTGGATCAACCTGAACCCCGCATCGCCCGATCAGGAAATCCTCTTCACGCGCGACTCGCGCGCGATGGGCCTCAAGTTGGACCGCGGCCAGCTCGCATTTTTCTCTGCCTCCACGGGTGCGGTGCAGGCAGCGCACTACACGTTCACAAACTACAACCGCTTCGTCCATATCGCCGCAGTCGTGGAGGCGGATGCAGGCCGCATCCGCCTCTACGAGGACGGCGCACTGCGCGCGACGCTTGAGGACGAACCCTTTCGGCCCGCAGAGGGCATCCTCCATATCGGCGCAGCGAACACCACGCTCATCGCCGAACCGCTTCAGGGCGCAGTGGATGATGTGGTGATTTGGAAACACGCACTCACGGACGCTGAAGTAGCCGCGTGGGCCCAGGGAGAACAGCCTGCCCTCCAGCGCCTCGCCGGACGGGAAGTCGAAAAACTCAACCGCATAGACACCTTCCGCAACGCCTATTCGCACCTGCTCAAACTTGCAGACCGCTTCAATCCGGCGCTACACGCGGGAAAGATCCAGCGTGCGCCGCTTCCGCAAATCAATCTGGCTCTCTCAAAGAAGGATGCCCGCTTCTTCCTCAAGGCAGATCGCGCCAGCCGGAAAAATGGACGCCGTACTGACAGCGCCGCGCAACCGCGCCGCGTTGACGTCCTCGATGGTCAGCACAGCTTTACGGGTTTTCTACGGCTCGATGGATCAGACAGCGCCTACCCCGCATCCATCCGCCGTTCCTACGTGCTCGAGGTGCAGGATGGCGAAACTATCCTCGGATTCCGCCGTATCCGCCTGCAACCACCCGAATCTGCCGACTGGCTCGCCCCCATCCTCGAAACCCGAGTGGCGCGCGAATTGAATCTTCCCGCCATCTCGAACGGGTTCTGCCGCCTTTTGATTAATGGCGAATTCGCGGGTCTCTATTATTTCGAGGATTATACTCACCTCGGTGTCCCGCCCGGCGAAACCTCGGAGCGCCTCCAGGGAGTCACCCGGCGGAAGGAATGGCAACATGTAGGAATCAGCAAGCCGCCCCGCATAGAGCGCGCGCGCCTGATCGAACTCTGCAATGAAACCGACCGCGCATTTCGCAACCTGATCCGCTCCGATTACACCAGCCCGCTGAGCAGTCGTGAGATCGTCGCAAAACTGCGCGACAGCAAAAACCGGCTCAAGCAACTCCCCCTCGCCGAACCCCTGCGCAAGACACGCGGAGAAGAAATGCTCGCCACACTCTCCCCGTGGCTCGTGATCGGAACCAATCCCGCCCCGCTCTTCATCCTGTATGACCTCCCCCTGCCGCGCCAGTTGCCCGATGGAACCCCGCTGACGTGGACCAGCAGCAACCCGGACATCATCTCCGAATCCGGACGCGTCACGCGCCCCACCAACAACACACCGACCGGCGTCACCCTCACCGCACACATCACAGGCACACACTCCGACGCCGCAATACGCACGCTGGATTTCCGCGTCATGCCGCGCAACCGCACCGTCTCTGCCGTATTCCTCTGGGCTGCCGCACCGCTCGATCGCATTCGCCGCGTGGATTGCGCCACAGAGGTCTACCCCGCAGGCAGCGACACCACAGTGCAGCGCTATTACGCCGCACAAGACGGGCGAGCGGGCATCGCCATGCGCGGGCACACATCGCTCCGCCAACTCAAACGTCCCTTCAGCCTCCGCCTTTCCGAGCCACACGGCTGGTGGGGCACCACCAACGAAACGAAACTCCGCTTCGTCAACCCCTGGCGCGATCCCTCCTTCCTGCACAACTGGTTCTTCTATTCGCGCTTCGCCGCCTTTGCGGACACGCCCGACCGAGTTCGCGTCGGAATGCCCGTCACATGGGTGGAAGTGTTCGCCAACGGCAACTATTTCGGCCTCTACGAAGTCAGCCCCTCCATTCGCAATGAATGGCTCGGGTTCCCGGACCTCGACGACGCCGACCCGAATCCCGCCCTCCTCTATAAAGCCGCTGGCGGCCCCCCCAGCCTTTCACCGGATGGCGAATACTTCATGCGCCAACTCGAACCTTCCCGCCGCAAGGGAGTGTTCCTCGACCCCGAACTCGAACTGCATCGCCTTATCATGCAGGCGCCCGCAGACCAGTTTACTGCGCAAATCGGACAGCAACTCGACCTCGATAACCTGACCGATTTCCACATCCTTCTCGACTTCAGCGAAAACTACAACGGGTACCCCTTCAAATTTGCCATCCACGACCTTCTCGCACGCCCACCCGGCGCAGATGCCAAATTCTTCCTCATCCCCTACGACTTCGACAACACCTACGGACACACGCGCTACCCGCTCTATCACAGCATCGTCTTCTCCCGCATGCTGAAGGAATATCCCGGCTACGCGGAACGCCTCGCCGCGCGCTGGTGGGAGCTGCGCCGTAGCGTGCTCGATCTCGATGCCATGGAGCGCGACATTCGAGAACACGCGCAATCCCTCACCGGCTACGTCGAGTGGGACGACCGGCGATGGGATCGTTACCGCGACAACCCCTACGACAATCGCGTTGACGAATTCATTGCCCATGTCCGCCGTCGCGTCGGCGAGTTGGACCAACGCTACAAGGCCGCGCGCCCCGAAAAATAAGGCGGAAAACCACTTTTTCGCCCCCCGCCCCGCTTTCTGGTTTCCGTTCCGGAAAACCTTTGCTACCAATCGGTCTTTGAGAGGATTCCGCAACCATGATTCCACGCTATTCGCGGCCCGAAATGAGCCGCATTTGGACTGACGAAAACAAGTTCGCAATCTGGCTCCGCGTCGAGGTGCTCGCCTGCGAGGCACTCCACAAACTCGGCGACATCCCTGCCGCCGACCTCCAGCGCATCCAAAAGCGCGCAAAGTTCGACGTCGCGCGAATTGACGAGATTGAACGCGAGGTCAACCACGACGTCATCGCATTCCTCACCAACGTCGCCGAATACGTTGGCCCCTCTGCCCGCTTCATACACAAGGGCCTCACCAGCTCCGACGTCATTGACACTGCGCTCGCGGTACAAATGGTGCAGGCGGCCGACCTCCTCATCGCAGGGATCAAAACCCTCCGCAAGGCCATCGCCGCGCAAGCGCGTAAACACAAATTCACACCGATGATCGGCCGCTCGCACGGCATCCACGCGGAACCCATCACCTTCGGCCTCAAAATGGCGTTGATGTATGACGAATTCGGCCGCGCGCTCGCCCGCCTCCAAACCGCGCGCGAAACCGTACGCGTCGGCCAACTATCCGGCGCCGTCGGCACACACGCCCACCTCGATCCCAAGGTCGAAGCCTACGTCTGCAAAAAACTTGGCCTCAACGTCGCACCCATCTCCACGCAGATTCTGCAGCGCGACCTGCACGCGGAATATCTCACCGCCCTCGCGCTCGTCGCCGGATCAATCGAACGCTGGGCAATGGAGTTCCGCCACCTTCAGCGCACCGAGGTACGCGAAGTCGAGGAATACTTCGGCAAGGATCAGAAGGGCTCCTCCGCCATGCCGCACAAGCGCAACCCGATTCTCGGCGAACGCCTCTGCGGCCTCGCCCGCCTCATCCGCGGCTATGCGCTCACCGGACTCGAAAACGTGCCACTCTGGCACGAGCGCGACATCTCGCACTCCTCCGCCGAACGCGTCGCCCTGCCCGACGCCACCATCGCGCTGGACTACATGATCAGCAAACTCGAATTCGTCGTGCGCACCCTCACCGTGTTTCCCGAAAACATGAAGCGGAACCTCGAACTGACGCACGGCCTCATCCACTCGCAGCAAGTCCTTCTCATGCTTACGGAGAAAGGGGTCAGCCGCGAAATCGCCTATCGCGTTGTCCAGCGCAACGCCATGCGCGCGTGGGAAACCGGCGAACACCTCAAAGACCTGCTCGCCAAAGACCCCGACATCGCGCAGCACGTCGGCGCAGACGACCTCGACCGCGTTTTCGACATCAAAACTCACTTCCGCGACGTCAACCGCACCTTCAAAGCAGTCGGACTCTAAGAGGATCCCATGAAAAAGAACACGAGCGCATACGGAGCCAGCGGCGTCAATATTGACGCCAAGATGAACGCGCTTTCCCGCGCGAAAAAGAAAATCTCCGCGACCCACACCGCCGGTGTCATCGGCGACTTCGGCTCGTTCGGCGGCCTCTTCCAATCGCCCGGCAAGGACCATCTCCTCGTCAGCAGCGCCGACGGAGTGGGCACCAAACTCAAAGTCGCCGTGCGCGCGGGTCGCCACGACACCGTCGGCCAGGACATCGTCAACCACTGCGTCAACGACATCCTTGTACAAGGCGCGTCCCCTCTCTTCTTCCTCGACTACATCGGCCTCGGCAAGATTGACCAAAGCGTCATGGCGCAACTCATTGACGGCCTCTGCAAGGCCTGCCGCGAAAACAACTGCGCCCTCATCGGCGGCGAAACGGCTGAACTTCCCGACCTCTATCCTGACGGCGAATACGATCTCGTCGGCACCATTGTCGGCGCCGTGCCAAAGAAGAAACTCGTCACCGGCGCAGACATCAAACCCGGCGACGCGCTCATCGGCCTGCCCTCTTCCGGCCTCCACACCAACGGCTACTCACTCGCCCGCGCCGTCGTCTTCCGCAAGGCGCAACTCGAGTGCGATGACACCTTCCCCGGCACCAAGCAGAGCGTCGCCGACGTCCTGCTCGCCGTGCACCGCAGCTACCTCAAGCCCGTTCAAGCCTTAATGAAAAAGGTCAACATCCGCGGCATGGCCCACATCACCGGCGGCGGCTTCCCCGACAACCTTCCCCGCATCCTGCCGAAAAACGTGAACGCCGTCGTGGACACCTCCACGTGGACACCCCCTGCGGTATTCCAATTCATTCAGGACGCAGGCAACGTCCGCACCGACGAAATGTACCGCGTCTTCAACATGGGCATCGGCTACGTCATCGCCGTCCGCCCCCGCGACCTCACCCGCGCCCTCACCACCCTCCGCACCGCAGGCGAAACCCCCACCCTCATCGGCCACGTCACCAAAGGCACCCGGAAGGTCATCCTTTCTTAACCACGGATTTCACGGATGCCCACGGATACAGAGAAGGGAAATAAGAAGCTCCAATTCGAGGAGGAGACCTACGCGATTATTGGCGCTGCCATGGAAGTCCATTCCACTATCGGACATGGCTTTTTAGAAAAAATCTATGAAAACGCCCTCGCTCGTGAATTCGATCTCCGGGGTATTCCGTACGATCAACAGCGCTCCTTTGAAGTTCGATTCAAAGACATCACGGCGGGTGAATTTATTCCCGACTTTGTCGTGTTCGACAATATCATCGTTGAAACGAAGGTCATTCCGAGAATCACCGAATACGAACACGGCCAGATTCTTAATTATCTGAAAGTCACCAAATTCAAAATTGGGGTGATTATTAATTTCTCACAACCCAGACTCCAATGGCAACGCCTTGCCCTCTAATCCGTCTTCTACATCCGTGAACATCAGTGAAATCCGTGGTTAAAAATCTTTCGCTCGCTGAATTCAAATTTATGAAAATACAACGCGCTCTACTCAGTGTTTCCGATAAAACAGGCATAACCGAGTTCGCCCAGGGCCTCGCGGACCTCGGTATCGAACTTATATCCACCGGCGGCACTGCGCGCCTGCTCAAGGCCGCAGGGCTCACCGTCAAAGACATCGCCGAATTCACCGGCTTCCCCGAAATGCTCGACGGGCGCGTGAAGACGTTGCACCCCACCGTACACGCCGGTCTTTTGTGCCTGCGCGGAAACAAAGAACACGAAGCCACGATGGCCAAACACGGGCTCCAGCCGATTGATCTGGTCGCCGTCAATCTCTACCCTTTCGAATCCACAATCGCCAAACCCGACATCACATTCGACGATGCGATTGAAAACATTGATATCGGTGGCCCCACCATGCTCCGCTCCGCGGCGAAAAACCACGCCTCCGTCACGGTCGTCACGGATCCCGCCGATTACCCACGCGTCCTCGCCGAATTGAAAGAAAACGGCGGAAACACAACACCGGAGCTCCGCCGCGAACTCGCGATCAAAGTTTTTGCGCAACAATCGCGCTACGACGGCGCAATCGCCTCCTATTTGAGCAGCGTGGCCACCCCGCAACACGCGCCGCCCTTCAATCTCTCATTCGCCTCGGGTGAACGCCTGCGCTACGGCGAAAATCCACACCAGGACGCCGCGTTCTATCGCTATCCGGAGACGGACGAGGCGTGCATCGCACATACCGACATCCTCCACGGAAAGGAAATGTCCTACAACAACTACCTCGATGGCGATGCCGCACTCGAGGCTGTCCGCGAACTCGCCGGACACCCCGGAGTGGCTATCGTCAAGCACGGCAATCCGTGTGGATTCGCCACTGGCGCGACTCTCGCCGAAGCGTTTGAAGCAGCCTGGGCGGGCGACCCCGTTTCTGCTTTCGGCAGCGTGATCGCAACCACCACACCGGTGGACCTCGCCACAGCGCAACTCACGGCAAACCGTTTCATTGAAGTGCTGATTGCGCCGGACTATGACGCCGACGCGCTCGAATTCCTTCGCGCGAAAAGCAAGCAGATACGCATCCTGAAACTGCGCGCGCCACTCGCACCCGCCGCCCCCGGCTCTGTGCTGCGCCAAATCAACGGCGGACTTCTCATCCAGAGCCGCGATGTGGAAACCCTCTCGCAGTGGATGGTCCCCACTGCAGCGTTCTTTCCGGAAGAGAAAAAAGCGCTCGCCGAATTCGGCATCAAAGCCTGCAAACACGTCAAATCCAACGCAATCGTCATCGTCCGCGAACACGCGCCGGGCCAGTACATGCTCCTCGGAATGGGCGCAGGTCAGCCCAATCGCGTGGACTCGCTCCGCAAACTCGCTGTACCGCGCGCCGAAGACAACATCGCCGCGCTCTACGAGAAAAAGAACACCTACGGCGTTTCATTCAAAGAATTCCACGACCAGATTCTTCGCGAAAGCGTGTTGATCTCAGACGCGTTTTTCCCCTTCCCCGACACGGTCGAGCAAGCGGCCGAGGCCGGCATCCGCTACATCGTCCAGCCCGGCGGCTCCCGCAAAGACGAGGAAGTCGTCGCCGCATGCGACCAGTACGGCATCGCAATGGCATTCACCGGCATGCGCCACTTCCGTCACTGAAAAGCAACTAAAGGTGGGGCCGTCTTTCCGTTTCAGGCGGAAGTTGCCGATCACTGCGCCTACGCCGCCGAACAGCCCGGACCGGAGATCACGCTCCGGCCGCCACTCTGCGGCTCAACCGCAATTTTCGTGGCAATCCGGTCCTTCATGCTCGATACGTGAGAAATCACGCCGATTAACTTCCCGGTCTGCTGCAATGTGGAAAGCGCTTCAAGCGCCGTATCCAACGCGTCCTCATCGAGCGTGCCAAAACCTTCATCAAGGAAGAGCGAATCCACCTGCACCTTATTGCTCACCATCTGCGACAACCCCAACGCCAGCGAGAGGCTGACGATAAAACTCTCTCCGCCGGAAAGGTTCTTCGTCGGACGCACCTCTGCAGCCTGGTAATTATCAACAACGCAAAGTTCCAGAGGTTCTTCTTTATTGCGAGTCAGCAAATAACGATCCGTCATGCGCTGTAACTGATTATTCGCGTGACTGACCATAATTTGAAACGTCAGGCCCTGTGCAAAGTCGCGAAATTTTTTCCCGGTCGCCGACCCAATCAACGCATCCAGATTTGACCAGCGATCACACTCGCGCTGTTGCGCATTCACCGCCGCCTGTCGCGTCGCAATTGCGGCTTTTGCTTCCTCATTCTGCTTCAGCCGCGACTGCGCCTCGACATTCGCATCGCGCGTTTCTTCGTACGCTTTGCGCAACGCGTCTGCATTCGCAACACAGACGTCAAGCGGCGCGTCCGTCAGTTTGCGCTCTTCCTCCAATTTGAGGCGGCGATCACGATCCTCGCGCCTGCTCTTCAGCCCTGCCCGATGGCGCTCCAATTCCGCTGCATTGCGCTGAAGTGCGTCCCGCTCTTCAGCCGTAAGTCGGGCGGACAGGAAATCGGATTCATCCTGAAACTTCTCTTTCGCAAGCGAGACGGAAAAGGCTTCGCCTGCCTCAACTAACTTCCCGTTTCGGGCACCAATACTGTTTGCCAGCGCATCAAGACGCGTCTTGACGCTGTCACGTTCCTCTTTGCTGCGCTCTTTCTGCTCCTCAATCGGCTTCAGATTTCGCTCCGCGTTATCAATATCGGCCTTCCATCGCTTCTCTTCCGCATCCGGGTTGCGCACGCCGAACAGTTTCTCGCGCGCCTTTCGCGTCGCTTCCACACCTTTTTCCAACTCTGCAAGTTCAACGCGTTTCCGACTCAGCGCCTCGCGCTTCGTCTGGATGACACTCGTGAGCGACTTCACAGTCGCGTCTATCTCCCCAAGCTCCTCCTTCAGCGCCTTCTGCTTTTCACTCTGCGCCTCCCACGCCTTCAGACGCGTTTCCAGCTCATCCAGCGCAGCTTGAATGTCTTCTTCAGCACCCTTGATTCCAAACGGCTCGAGTTTTTCTGCAATCGCCTTCTGCAGCGTTTCCGCAGCGTTGCGCACTTTGAGCAGTTCTTTTTCAGCCTTCTCGATTGCTTTCTGCGCTGCCGATGCGTCTTTCTCTACAGCGACAAGTTTCTTTTCCGCCTCCGATTTCTTTTGCCGGGCCTCCGTCATCTCCCGTTCGATCTTCTGTACGTCTTCTTTAAGTTGCTCCGCCTTCTCAATCTGCTTGGTAATGCGCACAATTTTTCGCTCCACCGCATCGAGTTCCGGAATATTCCCTTCGGCAAACGGATGTTTTTTGGATCCGCACAACGGACACGGCTTGCCATCCACCAGCTTCGCGCGCTCGTCTTCGAGGTCCGCAATCTTCGCCCGCAGTACCCGCTCTTGCTGTGCGGCTTCAAGATCCTTCTGCAATTCGCGCAGCGTCGCAGAGCCCAAACACTCCTCGTAGTCGCTCGTGCGCGCAGCGACTCGCTTTTTCAGTTCATCAACCTTCTTCGAGAGGTCCTTCGTTTGACGCTCTGCACCACTCTTTGCGCGATGTGCTTCTTCGAGCTCTTCCTTGGCGCCCTCGATCTCTTTTTCTTTTCTCTCCCGCTCCTCCTGTTTCGCCGCCAACTGCTCAACCTTCGCCTCCAGCGCTTCAAAACCGGAAACCAACGCCTTATCTCGCGCGTTTTTCTTCAAATAATCCGCAGTGACGGCGAGGTCGCGTTCAATCCGACTGCGCTGCTGCTGCCGCTGAGCCAGCGTCTTTTCCTGAGCCTGAATCTCCTGCTCCGCCGCAGCACTCTCGCGCCGCTCCTTCTGAATCCGCTTCTCGTCCGTCTCGATTCGCTGATCGAGCGCACGAACCTCCTTCAAAACAGGCTCCTCTTTCTGAAACACCGCGCGCGCCGAGGCCAGCGCCTTCTGCGCCTCTTCAACGCCCTTAGTCGAAGCGCCCAGCGCAGCCTCGATGGCGGGCAGCCTGGCCTCCAGTCCTGCCCGCTGCGATTCTTCCTCCTGTTGCTGCTTGCGCAGCGACTCAAGCCTCGCGTATTCCGCGTCCAGAACAGCGGCGCGAAGGGCATTTGCCAACAATTCACGTTTTGGCGCGAACTCTCTTTCCTCTCGATCCAGTTGCTCTGCTTCACCGCGCAATTCGATCAACTCGTTCCGCAGCTTCGCCACCTCGTTCAGCCACGCAACGTCTGCTTCTGCACGCTTCAGTTCCGCACTCTTTTCCTGCTCGACCTCTCGGCTGGCAGCCAACCCCTGACGCATTGCCTCTTCCTCCTCAGGAAGAAGCACGGAAATACCCGAAATCTCAGCTTTGAGCTTTTCGAGCGCGATCTTCTCGTCCCGTTGCCGTTCGTGCACATAAATCGAGATATCCGAATAAATCTGGGTCCCGGTAATATCCTCCAAAAGCTCGGCGCGCTCCTCCGCCCTCGCTTCGAGAAACGCGGCAAACTGGCCCTGCGCCAGCATCATGGAGCGAGTGAAACGCTCAAAATCCATGCCGGTGATTTCTTTCACGCAATCCGGCACCCGGCCGACCTTCGACTCCTTGATTTCACCCGTCGCGGCATCCGCCAATTCGTGTCGAGCATTTTGCAGCGACCCGCCCGCTTTGCCACGCGCGCGATGCTGGCTCCATTGGCACCGATAGCTGCCCTTCGATGTCGCAAACGTCACTTCGGCAAAACATTCCGCCGTGTGCCGCGACATAATTTCGTTCGCCGCCGCCGTAATTTTCCCCAGTCGCGGCGTCGCGCCATATAACGCCAGGCAAATCGCATCGAGAATCGTTGTCTTCCCCGCGCCGGTCGGTCCGGTGATCGCAAAAATTCCATCATTCGCATACGCCGGATCGGTGAAATCAACCGCCCACTCGCCAACAAGCGAATTCAAATTCTTGAACCGTACATTCAGAATCTTCATTTAGCGCACCACCCCTTCCGTCGCAGCCCGCTCGACCTCGTGAAGCGCCTCGCGAAAAGTGTCCAGCAGCGCATCCCGCTCTGCTTCGCCTTGCTCGATATCCGCGATCCGGCGCTGAAAAACCTCCTCCACCGTCATCTCTTCCAGCGTTCGCCCATCCGTACTCTGCTCAAGATAGCGGCGCATCGTCGGTGGATTCTTGATCTGCAACACCTCAACCTGCGAACCCTCTACACACGCCTCGACCCGCTGTCGCAGGTCGCCAATGAGTTCTGCCCCTTCGTACTCCACCTCGACCCAAATGCTCTCGCCTCGCACCTTCAGCTCGCCGAGCCGTTGTGCAATCGCATCCCAGTCACCCTTCACCGAAACCAGTCGCTGAAACTGTGGAATCGCGTGCGCCCTCACAACCGGCGCCCCTCCCGCAAACTCGATCTCGTACACCACTTTCTGCTGACCCGCTTCGCCAAAGCCCATCGGGATCGGTGACCCGCTGTACCGCACCGTTTCACGTCCGCCGACACTCTGCGGAATGTGCAGATGCCCCAATGCGACGTAATCGAAACACGCGGGAAAAATATCAACCGTCACCTGCCCCAACCCGCCGATATACAACTCGCGCACACCCTCTCCCGCCTTCCCGCCCGCCGCGAACAAATGTCCCATCCCGACCACGGGAATCGTGCCGCCCAGTTCCGCCCGCTTCTTCTCAGACACTGCGCCGACCGATGCATAATGCTGTTGAATCCCCTCGATCAGCTTCCGGCCCTTGTCAGCCGCGCTCTCGCCCGCCTCCGATTTCCGCACATCGCGATCGCGCAAATACGGCACCGCCGCCACAATCAGGATCGGCTCGCCCCCCTCATCCCGGAGCACCACTACCTCGTCCTCTGGATTCTCTGTCGCGCTCCCCACCACGCGGACAGATAGCGCCGCAAGAATGCTCTTCGGCGCATCGAGAAACGAGGGCGAATCGTGATTCCCGCCCGTCACCACCACGTGGCGACACGACGATTTCCGAAGCACATTAATCAAAAACTCGTAATACAACCCCTGCGCCGCCGTGCCCGGCGTGCCCGTATCAAACACATCGCCCGCAATCAGCAGGACATCAATCTCGCGCTCGCGGATCGTCTCCACGAGCCAGGCGAGAAACTGCTCAAATTCCGCATAACGTCGTTTCTGATAAAGCGACCGCCCCAAGTGCCAGTCTGCTGTATGAAGAATTTTCATAGCCACCTCCCATTCCGATCCCCACCGCGCTGTTTTTCCCCCTATTCTATCAAACCGAAATGCCGATTCGATTCAGCAGTCTGTCATAACCGCAAAAAAGAACGCGGCTGCACACCGAAGCGCAGCCGCGTCAATCCCGTCGCGTTGGGAACACGCCAAGAGGCTCAACCGATCTCGTCGTCCCACTCCTCTTCATCGAGCGTGCGCTCGATGTAGCGCGGGTGCGCATGCAGATTCTTCGAGAGATATACGTGATTCATCTCGTCGGCGAACCCCATCTTGCGGAACAACCCCAACGCCGATTTGTTCTGCGCATCGGTATCCACCAGCATCATGCGCGCGCCGTCATCAATAAAGGTGTCCGTGAGTTTGTTGATCAAGCGCCCACCCAATCCGCGACGCTTGAAACGCGGCGAGACGCCCAGCCAGAGCAGCCAGCCGTAGGACCACGAATTTCGCGGCTTGCGCATCATCGTGCCCAACGCAAACCCCACAATCGCCTCGTCACATTCCGCCACGAGGCAATACTCGCTCTCAGAGTTGAACAAATTGAGAATCTCGTGCTCGTCCCACGCCCGATACAGCGTCGGCCACTTTTCCGCAGTGAAAAGTTGAGCCCCCAGTTCATACACATCGCTCAAATCCTTGAGCGCCATTTCCCGAATCGTTATCCGCGGCCGTTTCTTGTTTTTTGTTGTCGTTTTCACAGGTAATCCAATGAAACGACTAGACAACGCGGCTAGCGAAACTTCCAGCTGTTTTTAGCAATATATGCAACTCGCTATTGTGCAGGTAGTTGCAGCGCAAGAATTACTTCGCGTCGTCGGGCGGCAACGGGGGTGGAGTCGCGTTGGCGATAATCAACTGGTCAGGAAGAAAGATCAATTTTGCAACCTGACTATAGTCTAGGATGTAGGTCCAATGTCCGTACTGCGCCTGCAATTTTTCTGCCTGCTCGCGCGCGCTGTCCCGCGCTGCGCGATCGGCCTCAATAGCGGCGGCATCTGCGCCGTCCAATGCAGGCGGCTCTGAATACTCAAATGTGAGCCACGCGTAATTTCCAAGATTCTCAGTTGTACGCGCGCCCAGCTCCACTCGCACCGTAATCCCATTGGTCAGGTACGCCACAGCGCTCCCGCTCGAACCTCGCTCAAGCGTTTCCGGCGCTGTGTCAGGATCCACAATCGAGCGCGAGGAAAGATTCTGCAGTGCTCGAAACCAGATCTCTGCGCTGGCAACGTTGATTGCCTTTTTCGCGAGCGCTCCCTCTCCGCTGTAATCGCCCTCCGGACTGCGGCGCAATGAATAGGGCGCACCGTTCGTCGGCGTAGCGGTCATTGAAAGAATTTCTTGCGGACCAAAGCCGGGAAGCTCGGCAACCATCCAATCTGTCGGGCGGCGGCGAACATCTTCCATGAATGGTTCGGCGAGAATCACCGGACCGTTGCCGGAACGATAGTAGCGACTGTCGGGGAGTGAAAAACCAACAGGCATCGCCGAAGAAACGCGCGGCTGGCCGATGAGCAGATCGTCGGTCTGCACATGCCCCGCACCGAACAGCCGGACGCGTACCGGAAAACTGGTTTCGCTTTCAGCCAGCCCGAATTCATCCGGAATATCCGTGCCACCGCGAATCACCTCTCCAATTCGCAACTGATCGAGTTGGCGCAACAACCCGGCGATTTGCTCAAAGCGGGCCGGATAGTTCCAAAGCGATTCCACCACCCACTCACCGTCAGTGCGCACCAACGCCACCTGTTGCGTGCCGCTCGTCAATTCGATCCGCTCGACGGCGTTGATATCTTTCTCCGCAAGTACACGCTGCCCCAGAGCAGGCGCGTCAACGTTCTGCGCGCGCTGGTTGAGCTTAGAAATCGCCATCGCAAGCGCAATCAGAGCAATGAGCAAAGTGATGAGGGTTCGCGTTTTCATCAAGTCGTCTCCAATTCCTTCATCCGGAAATCAACCGCGCGCACGCTGGCGGCGGCGCAATCCGTGGATCAGGCCAAACACAATCACGAGTGCGGGCATAGCGCCAATGTTGATCGCCTTGACCCATAGCCCGAGCGATTCAATTTCGCGATTGAGGTTCTTGCGCACTTCTTTGAGGGCGCGGCGCGTTTCGAGCTGCTGTGCGCGAAACTTTTCAATCTCCTGCCGCTGCTCCGGCGTAATGATGAGTTGCTGGTCTTCCGTCTTGCCTGACTGCAACCGGTCGAGTTTGCTCTGCGTCACGGCGAGCTGTTCCTGCAACTTCAGCTCTTCCTGACGCCACTTTTCCTGCGCCTCTGTCTGCAGCGCAAGCACACGCGTGAAGGGCCGCTCGAAGGAGCCCCGCCCGCGCAGCGCAATCAGCGCATCGCCACCGGCAAGCTGACCCGCGATGTTGGCGGCAAAATTGATGTTGTCATTCATCAATTGATAGACACCCGGGCCAAACATCGGAAGGCGCCGCGCTGCGAACGCGTCATAAAGAAAATCCGCATCGGCGACCAACACCACGGCGCCATCGCGGGTGCTTTCGGCAAGGTGTGAAGCGTCCGGTTCCGGATCGGGCGCAGTCTTCACCGCATCCGGCACATTGCTCGGGCGACCGCCCGGAAATGCCGTCTTGAAGCGGCCACTTACGCGAATCGCAATCGGCATGGCATTGGTCACCCGCTCAAACGTCGTCTGCCCGGCGAATGTTCCCGCAGTCGCCTCCAGAATCGAAACGCTCCCCGCTTCAGGACCGGCAGTGATCAGCGGCGTGACGGTGACTCCGTCAACCGGCGTCACCTCAAACCAGCCGGCCATGGGAAACTGCATCATCGTCATCGCGGCAACCGCAACATCGTCTCGGTTGAAGTTCCCGGGGCGCAGTGTCAGCCACGAGTTGTGCAACTCCACCTCGCCGCCGCGCGATGCCACGCGCGTCGCGGCGCTCGGATCGGAAATGACGCGGTCGGTGGACATGGTGATGCCCCACCCCGATGTGAGACGATTCATATCTGCCTGCGCCGACTTTGGATCGCGAAACTGCGAACTCTGCGCGTCGAGATCCGCGAGGCACTGCGGATCCTCCATCGCAAAAAGGCGGCCGCCGCGCAGCACAAATTGATCCACCGCATACAGCGTCGCTTCGGGAAGGTTGCGCGGATACACCAGCAGCAACGTATCCACATCGTCCGGAATCTTTTCCACCGCGCCCGTCAAATTCACAATTTCCGCAACCGAGCGCAGTTCATTAATGATGATCCAGCCTTCAAAATTCGGGCCGCGCGGAACAAACCCCTCCATCCCGCCAAACATCGGCAGCGGAGAAATCACCGCAATCTTCGGCTTCTTCGTCACCGTCACCTCGTTGACCGCGCGCGTAATCAAAAACTCAATCTGCGGCTCATCCGCGGGCGAGAAGAACGGAATTGCCGACTGGCGCGCGCCGGACAACGCCACTAATCCGAGAAACACCTGGGGTGCGCTGTCGCCTTGCCCAATGCGAGACGCAGAGAGACCATAACGACGCGCCCATTCCTCTTCGTCGCTGTCCGGCTGCGGATCAATCACCTCGAGGGTGAGATGGCCGCCGCTCAATTTTTCGTACTCGCGCAGCAAATCGAGAATCCGGCTCCCGTATTGCTTGAACGTCATCGGCACCGCGTCCGCACTGCGGCTGTAGTAGAACTTCAGCGTCACATCCCGCTCGAGATGTTTCAACAACTGCTCCGTGCCCGGCGCGAGGGTGTACAACTTGCCCGCCGTCAAATCCGCGCGCATGCGCAGAGAACCCGCCGCCACGTTGAGCAGCACCAGCACCGCGAGGGTCACCACCAAACCCACCGCACCCGTCACCATATTAATTCCAGATTTTTTCATGGTCCGCTCACTTCGTCCTGCGGTTATCCAGTGTCACATGCGTCGCCAGCAGCATGAACGCAATCGCGCTGGCAAAATAAAGAACATCGCGCACATCCAGCACACCGCGCTGCATCTGCTCGAAATGCGCGCTAAAGCTGAAACCTGCCACGATCTCAACCGCCCACGCTGGCGCAATTTGATAGAGCACATCCGTCACCGGCGGAAACCCCGCGAGCAGCAGAAACAGCCCGATCACCGCCGCGAGGATGAAGCTGATCACCTGGTTCCTCGTCAGTGCGGAGGTGAGCGACCCCACCGCGAGATACGCCCCCGCCAGCAATGCGCTTCCGATATAGCCCGTCACAATCGGTCCCGGATCGGGCGATCCGAGATAGAACGCCGTCGCCACAACCGGAAACGTCAGCGCGAGCGCCATCAAAACGAACAGCCACGCGGCAAGGAACTTGCCCGCAATCGCCTGCGCCGTCGTCACTGGAAACGTCAACAGCAACTCCAGCGTACCCGTCCGCCGCTCCTCCGCCCACAACCGCATCGCCACCGCCGGCACCAGGATCAGATAAATCCACGGATGCCAAAAGAAGAAGCGATCCAGAGTTGCCTGCCCCGCCTCATAGAACCGGCTCACGTTGAAGGTGAAAAACCCCGCCAGCGCGAGAAAAATCACAATGAACACATACGCGACGGGCGAATTGAAATACGACCGCCACTCGCGCTTCAGAATGGTGCAAACCGGACTGCTCATCGCGCGCTACCTCCGACATCCGCTGACGTCGTCAGCCAGCGGAACACCTGATCCAGCGAACCCTGCTTTCGCAACTCAGCAGGCGTGCTGTCTGCCACAATCTGCCCCGCACTGATAATGATCGCCCTCGTGCAAATCGCCTCGACCTCCTCGAGAATGTGCGTGGAGAACACAATCACTTTGTTCTTCGCCATCTCGCGAATCATATTCCGCACAACAAATTTCTGATTCGGGTCCAGCCCCTCCGTCGGCTCATCCAGAATCAAAACCGGCGGATCGTGCAAAATCGCCTGCGCAAAACACGTGCGCTGGCGATACCCCTTCGACAACGTCTCAATCGGCTGATTCCTCACTGTCGTGAGAATGCACTTCTCCAGCGTATCATGGACCCGCTGGCGCGCCTCTTTCCCGCGATAGCCCCGCATCGCCGCAGCAAACGCGAGAAACTCCTCCACCGTCATATCGCCATACGACGGCGCATTTTCCGGCAGATATCCGAGATGGCGTCGCGCCTCAACCGGCTTCTCCGTCACATCGAACCCCTGAATCCACGCCCGCCCCGACGTGGGCGCCAGATACCCCGTCACCATGCGCATCGTCGTGGTCTTCCCCGCGCCGTTAGGCCCGAGGAAACCGAGCACCTCGCCCGGCTTCACCTCAAACGACACATCGCGCACCGCCTCGCGACGGCCGAAGTTCTTCACCAAGTTGCTTACTTTAATCATACGTCGCTCCGGGCGCCCTCCTCACGCGCCGAATGCGTTGATAGACCGCGCATCGCACGCCGCGTTCAAAAATTTTCCAATCCTTGGAAGTGCATTTTCAATAAACTTCCAAACGTTGGAAGTATAGCAACGCGATGCAGAGAAAGAAACAGCGGACGATGGCAGACGAAGCAAATTGTGCCCCGCTCACAGCCACTTTTTGAACCACGCCGTCGTCTCGCGGAACACCTCCGCCTTCCACGCCAGCGAGGCGAACGTGTGACCCGCGCCCTGCACAGCGTACAGCGCATTCTCAACGCCCGCCTCTGTCAGCGTCGCGCGGAACGCTTCCGCCTCAACGAACGGAACCGCCTCATCCGCCGTCGCGCCGACCACGAGGACCGATGCCTTCGTCTTGCAAATCGCCGCCAACGGATCGAGATCGCCCAGCTCCTGAAAAAACTGCACGCCCACGCCCCACCCGCCGTTATCCAGCACAGTCGGGTTCCCCAATTCAGCCATCGCCTCCGGCGACAACCGCGCATCGCGCCGCGCGCGCGGCTTCGCCACCGCATTCCACAGCACACCCGCCTTGAACTCCGGGTGATCCGCCAGCGCAAACGCCGCCACCATCCCGCCCATACTCATTCCGAGCACGCCAATTCGCGCCGGATCAAAATCATCGCGCTGCAACACAAACTGCAGCGCCGCCGCCGCATCCTCCGCATTCCGCGCCATCGTCATCTCGCGAAATTCCCCCTCGCTGTCCCCATTCCCGCGAAAATCAAACCGCAGCGACGCAATACCCGCCCTCGCCAAATCCCGCGCCTGCCCCACAAACAACCGGTGCGCCTCCACCTTGCTCCCCGTAAATCCGTGCAAAAAAATCACCACCGGAAACGGCCCCACCCCCTCCGGAATATGCACCATCCCCACTACCTGCTGCCCACTCACCTGAAATGTTACCGGCCTTTCGCGCATCACCACTCTCCGTTCAAAAACCGCCCGTCAGTATCCACGCTTCCCCCGAAATCGCAATCTTCCGTGCGCCAGCACTACACCATAAACAGTCCACCCCTCACGCCACGGGCTTACTCCGCAGATGAACAAGGCCACAAGCTACATCACGACTCTACAATCACCGGCCCCTGCCGGCTTGCGAGGAGAGCTAGTCGCCACAGCCCGCACCGACGCCACACTACCCCCACGGGCTTGTCCCGTGGGTGAACAAGGTCACAAGCTACTTCACAACCTTCCAACCTCCGGCCCCTGCCGGCTTGCGAAGAGAGCTAGTCGCCACAGCCCGCACCGACGCCACACGACCCCCACGGGCTTGTCCCGTGGGTGAACAAGGTCACAGGCTACATCACAACCCTCCAATCACCGGCCCCTGCCGGCTTGCCCGGAGAGCTAGTCGCCACAGCCAACCGGACACCACACGACCCCCACGGGCTTGTCCCGTGGGTGAACAAGGTCACAAGCTACATCACAACCCTCCAATCACCGGCCCCTGCCGGCTTGCCCGGCAGGTGAAGAAGCTGTTCACTCGCCACATGAAAAGCTCACCTCACGCATTTCATTTACGCTACAGTTGGACAGCGTGGCCAAGCGCCGGAACCTCACTGCCAACGGATATCAGACTACCAGTCGCCGAGTGGAAGCGGGACGGCCTAAACATCCTTGAACAGCGCATCCAGCCCACATCCTATCAACTTGTCGTAAGCGCAAATCCGCATAGCGCCCCTATTGAAATCACGCGCGTGCTCAAAGGGCGCCTACAGCACTCAATTCGCTCCGCGAAGCTCGTCGCCAATTTTTCGCGGAAAGTTTCGCTTCGTTCAGTCGGTGACAACACAAGGGCAACCGTCGAAGCATATATACGAAACCAGTTGGCACATGCAGACCTTGCCGACGAGCGCTATCGCGATGCGCTGAAACAGCACACTTTCTCACAACCTGACATTGATCTCGCGCAGCCGTTTGAAACAAACAGCGGGCGATATTGGTATAATTTGCACATCGTTTTGGTTACCGACAGCCGCTCTCGAATGAGCGACCAGATCGCTCGAAGAGTTTCTGATGCTTGCAAGCTACCCTTTGTAGCAAAATGTGCCGTTATGCCGGACCATCTGCATGTGGCCGCAAAGGCGGATCCAGCAAAAAACCCGGAGTCGCTTGCAAGGGAGCTCCAGGCAAAAACAGCGGCCGCGGCCGGTATGGCTGGATTCTGGAAGGACACGTTTTATGTCGGCACATTCAGCGAATATAGTATGAAAGCCGTCCGCGGCTGATTCCACTTCCGCTCCGTCCACACAAGGTGGACGGGGGCGGGACCGTCAGCACCCCTCACGTCACGAACTCGCCACACGGGTGAACACGGCCCGCTACACCTCGATGCGTTGAGCGTTCGCATCCGTAATTTTCGCGCTTATGACACAATCCCGGCTCGAAGCGGAAAGGGAGTTCTGGTATTGATATCGGGTAATGGCACTTAGTATCACGTGGGGAAACAATCTCGAGAAGTTGGCGGGCAACCTGTTCGACAAGCTTTACGCGAACCGGTCGTCCGTTGATGCTATTTTCGCGAGGCGCGATTGCATCGTCCTTCCAAGCCGGACCCAGCAGGCATGGCTCCAGCAGTATTTCCTTTTCGACCGCGAACGGGATGCCGCCCCGAATGTTCTCGCCGATTGCGACTTCCCGCTGCTCAGCCTTTTTGTCAACGATTGGCTCTACCGTATGGATCATCCCGGCGGCGGCACGCCCGACCCGGAGCAGCATCCATTCTCCGTAAAGAGTATGCGCTGGCGGATCTACAACATTCTGCGCACACCAGAACTTCCTCCCGTTTTTGCTCCCATCGAGCGCTACATAACGACGAAAGACGAGCGCGATCCGCGCAAATGCTTCAAACTCGCGGGACGCCTTGCCGCGCTGATGAATCAGTATATTTCCTATCGCCCGCAAATGATGCTCGACTGGGAAAACGGAAAACACACGGCGGTCGAGGGCAACGAATCGCTCGCGTGGGAACCTGAACTCTGGCGGATGCTGACCGACGGACTGCGCGACAAAACGTATCTCGCCGCGTATCGCCGGATGCAGAACGATCTCGCGAATTGCGGCATCCAGAACACCTACCGCCGCATCTTCGTCTTCGCACCCTCCATGCTCCCGCCGGTGCACCTGACATTCTTCCACCACCTAGGCAATATCCTTCCCGTTGACTTCTATTTATTCAACCCGTCGGAGACCGATTGGTTCGATCGCGAATCGTTGAAAAGCAAAATCCGGCAGGACGCATTCCACGAATTGCCGGACGATTCCGGCGAACTGCTCGATCTCAAGCATCCGCTCCTCGATGCCTATGCTCGCGGCAGCCGCGACAGCGTCGCCGCCGCGCTTGACCTTTCGGGCGGCCAACTCAACGATATTTTCATCACCCCTGACGGCTCATCGCTGCTGGCGAAGCTCCAGCAATCTATTGTAGCGTGCGATACCTCGCCCGCTACCGAAGTTGCACAGCCCGACAACTCCATTCAACTCCACCTCTGCCACGGAAAAATGCGTGAGGTGGAAATTCTGCGTGACCAGCTCCTCGAATGTTTCAATACCATCGAAGGCCTCCAGCCGCGCCATATTCAGGTTCAGACACCGGACCTCAACGTCTATGCGCCGTATATCGAAGCGGTCTTTTCGGCCGTGAATCCGAATGGCCCGAAAACAATTCCATTCATCATAGCGGACCGCGTATCCGCTGGAGAGAGTCTGGCGTCCAACGCATTCCGCACACTGCTCAATCTCGCGGACAGTCGCTTCACTGCGCCCGAATTGCTTGAACTTTTGCGTTATCCCGCCATCGCGAAGCAATTCGGCCTAGAAGCCGAAGAAGTGGACGATGCCGCAGTTTGGCTCAACCGTGGGGGCGTTCGCTGGGGCCGGGATCCAGAGCACCGCAAACGGGTTTCAGACGCTACATTTGGTGAGGAAACGACCTGGGGCTATGGGCTCGACCGGCTTTTCGTAGGCTACGCGATGGGAACCGATTTCGCGGACGACGCTCCGAAACTTGAGATCGTTCCGTGCGATGCCGTCGAAGGCGGCGAAGCCGTGCGTCTCGGCTATCTCGCCCACTTCTACAGCAAGCTGACCGAGTTCGCGAGCTTCAGCCAGGGCCAACATTCGGTGGCGAACTGGGTCGAACATCTCAACGCGCTTGTGGACGATTTTTTCCTCAGCGACAACGAAACCTATCGCGATATCGCAATTCTAAAGAGCGCTATCCGCCTGCTGGCAACAAGCGCTAAGGCGGCAGATTTTGGCGAAGAAAAACTTCCGCTATCAGTGATCCGCGAATTTCTCACCGGCCACCTCGGCGATCTCACCGGTGGCACAGACCTCAACCGCAACGCCGTCATCTTCACCTCGCTCCGCCCGGGCAGTAGTACGCCCCGCCACGTCCAGGCACTCCTCGGCATGGGCGACGGACTCTTCCCCCGCTCGGAAAAACGCCCCGCATACGATCTTCTCCGTGATGCACGTAAAATGGGCGACCGTTCCCTCGCAATCGAAGACCGCCAGGCCTTTCTCGAAGTCCTCCTCAACGCGCGAGAGCGGTTGCTGATCCTCTATCCCGCGTTCTCTGAAGAAGACAACACGCTCATGCCGGAATCCGTGGCCGTGCGCGAGCTGCTGGAATACCTCAAGCACAATTTCCAACCAGAGGTCCGTCGCTTCGAACACCGCCTCGCTCCGTACCACCCCGACTATTTCGACACCAAATCCAAACTCTTCTCCTACTCCGAGAGCAATTGCAACACGGCCAAAGCCCTTGCCGTTCCATCCGAGCCGGCGGCGCAAGCACCCGCACCCAAGACGCCGACGTCAACCGTCAACGTTGATCTGGATGAGCTGATCCGCTACTTCGATAATCCGGCAAAGTACTACTTCCGGAAAGTACTCGGAGCAGAGCCTCGCCCCTTGCTGGACGAACTTCCGAAAGATGCCGAAGTATTCGACCCCACTCATCTCGACGAGTCGAAGATTCGCCAACGCATCATTGACGCAACCATCGCCGGACAGCCGGATGCCGCACGCGCGCAAATCGCCGCCGACAACCTCCTTCCGCTTGCCAACTGGGGCGAGCACTGGTTCGAAGAATTCAAAGCCAAAGTGGATGAACTGCTCAAACAACCCGTCCCACACTTTGATACGCTGAAGGATGCACTTACAGCACATGCCAACACGCCGCCTCAGAACCTGAGCATTGACATCCCGGTTGAGAAAACAACAACTGTCCGCCTCTCAGGCTCCTCGCCAATTCTCACCGGCCCGGTGATTCTCGATTTCCACGCCTCGACCTTCAAGTATCGTCGCCTCTTCGCAACGTGGCTCAAACACCTCTTCGCGAATGCAGCAGGCAAGCCCGTAGAATCGCTCAACGCACAAGGCAAGGGTGACGATCTTAAGTGTGCGCTATTCCTCAAATCGGAAGATGCCGCAACACTGCTGGGCGAATATGTCCACATCTTTCTTACTGAATACACGCCCGTGCCGCCGTTTGTTCCGGAAGTGTCGTTCAAATATGTGGAACTGCTCGCCGGAAAAAATTCGGAAAACGCGTTGAATGGAGCGAGCAAGGCGTGGAAGCCCTTCGAGGGTGGATACGACACAAATAAAGATCCGTACTACGTCGCTATTTTCGGCAGAACGGGCCCATTCAAGGACGAAAAAGCGTTCGAAGAGTGGGCAAAAAGGATCGGCCAGCCATTGTTGGACCATCTCAAACGCGGGGAAGCGTCGAAATGAGCGAGTTCAGCACCATCGTATTTGATCCGCAGACGAAGTTTGAGCAGCCCATGCTCGTCGAAGCCAGTGCCGGCACGGGCAAGACATACAATATTCAGAATGTCTATCTTCGCCTCATCCTCCAAGGACTGGCGGTGCAGCAAATCCTCGTCGTCACATTCACCAACGCCGCGACGCGCGAGTTACGCGACCGCCTCCGCACGATTCTTGTTCAGTGCCGTTATCACCTCGACGGGGCAGCACAAGCAGCTAACTCGACAGATGCTCAGCGCATAACAGCGGCAATCGCCGCGTCGGGCGCATCTGCGGATGAGTTATCGAAGCGCATCAGAGTAGCGCTCATGGATTTCGACAGCGCTGCAATTTTCACGATCCACGGATTCTGCAACCGTGTGTTGGATCACTACGCCTTCGAATGTGGTCACGACCCCGACGCCGAGCTGATGAGCGAAGCGTCCGAAATCGTCCGCGAAACCTGCCGCGACTGGTGGCGCCAAAATGCCTACAGCGGCAGCGTCCCTTTTGAAAAATTCGACGCCCTCTTCAAACTCGTCTCCGAAGCCCACAAAAACCCAACGGCTCAAATAAGAGGCGCGAGCTTCCCCGATACGCCTGCTTTCCGCGAATGGGTAGAGGCCTGTGAAAAAATATGGGCGGGTATTGGGCGGATGCCCAGGACTCTTATCTGGCCTTCCGGCCCTGCTCTCATTCAAGGGAAAAAAGACCAAACTCGAATTGATCTCTCTACCCTCTCTCAACTCTTTCAGCAAAACCATGCGGAATTCACCGCGTGGCTAGATTCTTTTGGCATACCGCCACAACTTCCAAACGAAAATTTCCCTGCCGCCATTTCGATGCATGAGACCCTAAAGGCAATGAGAGACCTGCCAGCTTCAGGTGCTGATGCAATATCTTTCGCTCGCGCACTACAGGGACTCGGAAAGAACAATCACGGGACAGAACATTTCGAGCTGGGGAAGCAGGCGACTGTAGTAGAGGACTTGCGAAAACAGATATCCGGTCGTCTTCGCGACCGGATTGCGCTGACGTATGATTCGATGCTCGAAAATGTGCAGGCAGTGCTGAAAAGCGGGCAGGCGGGACCGCGTTTGCGAGAAGTATTGCGCGACGAGTTCAAGGCGGCCCTGATTGACGAATTTCAGGATACCGACTCGATTCAGTACGATATTTTCTGGGACCTCTTCGGAGCCCCAGAATCAAAAACACCGCTCGTCTTCGTCGGTGACCCCAAACAGGCGATCTACGGTTTCCGCGGCGGAGATGTTTTCACCTACTACGAAGCCAAAAGCAAAATTTCGACCAATGAGCAACACTCGCTGGGCACGAACTATCGCTCGGAAAAGAATCTCGTCGCTGCAATCAACCAGCTTTTTGCAGACCCGCCCGGTGGCCGTACGTTCCTGAACGAAAATGTGCCGTATGATGGGCAACTGAATGCCAACGACGTTGGCACCGATAAAGAATTACTAATCAGCAAAAAACGCGACGATTGCCCACTCAAAATCTGGCGAATTGCCGAAGGGAAGGAGAACGAATGGGCGCGCTACACTGTCTCCGAAATTGTGCGCCTGCTGAGCGACTCGTCCACCGCCATCGGCGGCGAGCGAGTGCATCCCGGACAGATCGCGGTGCTTGTGAAGGCTCACAAGGAGGCGCTTGAAATTCAGGATGCGCTCATTGAGCGCGGCGTGAATGCAGTGCGGCAGGCATCCGGAAATGTCTTCGACTCGCCGGATGCGCCGCGCCTTGCGCTACTCATGCAGGCGATGCTGGAGCCGGGCAAATCCCGAATGATTCGCAGCGCACTGGCGACGGGCCTACTCCCCTGCTCGGCCGAAATGCTCATGCGCTTCAAAGCGGAGGAAGAGGCGATCCGGGCAGCTCAACCTGTTCAAAACGCACAAACATCCGCGACTCAAGATCCGCTCTCATCGTTTGAAGGTTGGGTCGAGAAGTTTCGCAACGCCGGGAAGCGCTGGGAAGAGTCATCGTTCGTGGATGCATTCCGCTATCTCGCACTGGAACTGAAACTCTTTCCGCATCTAGCAAAACAGGAAAACGGAAAACGGCGCTGTATCGAGCTGCAACACCTTGTCGAACTCATCCATCGTGAAGCGACCGAACGACGCCTCGGCCCCATCGCGCTCAACACCTGGTTCGCCCGTCAGACAAATGACGACGAACGCGACGATGACGAAAACGACGAACACAAGCCGCGGATCACAGACGACGACGATGCGGTTCAAATCATGACGGTCTTCAAAAGCAAGGGCCTGCAGTTCCCGATCGTCTTCGTTCCTACACTTTCGCAACAACAATCCACCGCCGGAGGAAATAAGTCCAAGTTCATCAAGTATCACGATGAACAGAACAAACTTATCCTCGACCTCGACAAGAGCGGCTCACCCAATAAAGAGAGAGCCGTACAAGAGGTGCACGAAGAAAACATTCGCAAGGTGTACGTCGCCCTCACCCGCGCGATCAATCGCGTCTACCTTTTCGCGAGTGAAAAAAGTGCCGATGCAACGAAATACGCCGCCGCACATGTACTAAATGCCCTGAATCGGCCTGACAAAAATGCGAGCAACATCGAGCAGCAGGAGGCACCCGAGCCTGCCGAGGAAAAATGGAAAGGCTCGCCGATGCCCGATGCGGCAGCACTATCAGAGCGCAAACTAAAAGCTCCGGTGGACAAGTCACACGGCCACGCGAGCTTTTCCGGCTTGGCTTCGCATCGCGAAGCCAAAGCAAAAGAGCCTGAAATTCGCGACGTGGATCAAACCGAGGCAACGCTTCCTGAAATGGACGAGACGCAACCTGATCCAATCTTCAGCATCCCGGGCGGCGCAAAGCTGGGCGAATGCTGGCACGAAATCTTTGAACTCAGCGACTTCCAGGACAGCACGAAATCCATTCGCGAAATCACAGACCGCGTGCTCGATAAATACCGGATCTGCCCTCGACCGACGGACGGCATGCCTCAAGAAAAGAGAGCCTTGCTCGAAAGGCAGCGCGAAGCAGTTCACACGATGATCGCGAATACGCTTTCGACCCCGCTTAGCGCTGCATCCGGCTCCTTCAAGCTCAGAGACATTCCGCTTTCGCATCGCCGGTCTGAATTAGAGTTCAATTTTTCGCTCAAAGAAGAGGAGCGTAAACTAAGAGACATTGCAGACATTCTGGACGCGCACTGGCAGACACCCGCGCGCAATGACAATTTCATCAAGAGAATCAAAGAACGCGATACGACAATCCCGCGCGGTTTCATGACCGGCTTCATGGATCTCGTTTTCCAGCACGAGGGCAAATTCTACATCGTGGATTGGAAGTCAAATCGCCTCAACGGACGCGCGGACGGCTTCGACACCGACGGAATTGCCGCCGAGATGGAAGCGCACATGTACTATCTGCAATACCTCCTCTACTCCGTCGCGCTCCACGGATTTCTGGCGAGCCGCCTGAAGGACTACAACTTCGACACCCATTTCGGCGGCGTTTTTTACCTCTTCGTGCGCGGTATGGACGGTAAATCAAGTCGCGGGGGCTTTCATGATCGCCCGCCCAGGCCGCTCATCGAAGAACTCGCTGCGTTCTTCGGAGGTGCGTGATGAACGTGGAGAGTTTGTTTAACGCGGACCTGCTGCGCGAACTGGATATTCATGCCGTAGATGCACTCGTTCGCCGCTTCGCTTCGGACAAAATTCCTTCCGACGAAGTACAGGCGATTCTTGCGCTCGCGATCCGCGTATCCGGTGATGGACACGTCTGTCTCGATCTGCAGTCCGACACCTGGTGGCAACTGGAGCGCGCAATCCGCAACAACGATGATGAAACACGCGATGTCGGGAGCGGCATTTCAACACTCCCCAGACCAAAGGCCACTGAAGATGTCATCAAAGACTGCGCTGCACTGGTCGGCGATGGCGACGCAAAACAGACGCCATTCGTTCTGCACAATCATCGCCTGTATCTCCGCCGTTTCTGGAACTACGAAAAATTTGTCGCGGAGAAACTGCTCTCCCTCGCCGAAAAAAAGCCCGCGCAAGTTTCCGAAGAAATTCAGCAACGCCTGAATTCGCTGACATTTGGAGAAAACGGTGAATTCTCGCTCACTGCCAGCCAGGAGCAGGCAGTCCGGAAAGGACTGGAGAACCGGCTGACCATCATCACAGGCGGCCCCGGAACAGGGAAAACCACTATTGCCGCAATCCTCTTGAAGCTTCTCGGCGAAAATGCGGGTGAAAAGATTTTGCGCGTGCGCATGACTGCGCCGAGCGGTAAAGCCGCCGCGCGTTTGCAGGAGAGTATTCGCGCCGGAATTCCTGAAGAATACAAAGGGCTTGATATAGAACCCGCTTCCACCATCGAGCGTCTATTGGGCAATCAACGGAACTCGCCCTACTTCCTCCATAACCGCAAAAATCCGCTGGCGGCCGACGTTCTTCTCATAGATGAAACGAGCATGGTGGATTTGCCGCGAATGGCGAAACTGCTGGACGCGCTTCCGCCCGATGCGCGCCTAATCCTGCTCGGTGACAAAAATCAACTGGCGTCCGTGGATCCCGGCAGCGTGATGGCCGAAATATGTGAGTCGCAGGCGTTGAAGAACTGCGTCGTCGAGCTGACCGAGAGCAAGCGTTTCGATGCCGATTCCGCTGTCACCCCGCTCAGTCAGACCGTGCGTGAGGCAAATGCTGATGAGGCATGGACAATCCTTTCAGAAGGCACTGCTGGGGTAGAGGGGAAAAAAGTCACACTCCATAGAACAATAAAAGAGTTCACGTTCCGTGAGTATCCCGATGACTTTGCGACGCTGGTACGTGAGCGCTACCGAGCATTTTGCGAGGCGAAGGATCCTCGTGCGGCATTCGATGCATTCGCTCAATTTCGCGTGCTTTGCGCGCTCCGTCGCGGCGCAACCGGCGTGGATAGAATCAATCGGCTTATCGAAGGCCTACTCTTCCCGAACCGGCGCGGAGATTTTTATGACCATCGCCCCATTCTCGTGACGAAAAACGATTACGAGGTTCAGCTGTTTAACGGCGACATCGGCATCATCCTGCCCGACGAGACCGGCAATCTTGTCGCGCACTTCGAAACACGCGCTACTCCGCTACCCACACGGCTCTTGCCTGAACACGAAACCGCCTTTGCGATGACCGTTCACAAAGCGCAGGGCTCCGGCTTCAATCACGTCGCCGTACTACTGCCGACTCAGGACAGCCCCATTCTCACGCGCGAACTGATCTACACCGCCATCACCCGCACCGAAACCGGCGTAGACCTCTGGTGCGAAGAGGAATCTTTCAAATCCGGCATCCTCAAAGCCACCACCCGCAGCATGGGCCTCAAATCCCGCCTCGATACCCGACAAAAGACGTAAGGGCGAGTTGCAACTCATCCTCCTTACGTCCACAATTAGACAACGATGAGAGTAAAAAAGAAGAGCAGTAAAACGATCGCAGTCTCGGGCAAAGGCGGAGAAATTGTTCTCTACCGAACCAAAGACGGCCGCACGAATTTGGAAATAAAACTGACACGCAATACCATGTGGATGGATGCGCATCAGATGGCCAAACTTTTTGGCCGCGACCGAAGCGTAATAGTTCGCCACATCAGCAACATATACGCCACCAGAGAGTTACAGCGTTCTGCAACCTGTGCAAAAAATGCACAAGTTGCTGCCGACGGCAAGCTTCGCCAAATGGACCTTTACAACCTCGACATGATCATTTCCGTCGGCTATCGCGTAAACTCCAAGCGGGGTACAGAGTTTAGAATTTGGGCAAAGCCAAGTCAGTATCAACAGCATCGGCAACGTGAAGCGGCACAGTGTAAGGGCGAGTTACAACTCGCCCATACACTTCACCGAACTACAAATAGCTATCACGCCTGGAAAGAAGCCAGACTGTTATGAAAGGCTCCTCCACCTCCAAACGCGCACGCTTCCCGACTCCGGCGTTTTATCGCGGAGACGGAAGAGCACGGGTCAGTGTGGAAAATTGTTTCAAGATGTGGATCACGTCTGAGGGACGGGTGATTCATCTCCCCGGCTTCCACCGGGAATACATCGCGGCGCATGCGCCGGAACTTGGCGTCACCATCACGCGCGAGGGAGACGGGATGCGGCTGGACGCGATCGAAGCAGGGCTATTTCGCGGCAACTTCGAGTTTGGGAACGGACGATTGACGTTCGAAGGGCAGGCTCAATACTTCTCACCAACAATCCGTGGCGCGATTCTGCGGCTCGTCAGCAAAAACCACAACTTCATCGGTCAGCTCTCGCTGAATCTTCTCGACGCTCATAACAAACGCTACGAATCCCGTACAGTGATTCTTTCAGAGCTCGACACCCGACGCGAGCGGAACGGCGCAGCATCTGAACTACTCGCTCTAAAATAAAAATGGTCGGGGCGGTGAGATTTGAACTCACGACATCCAGCTCCCAAAGCTGGCGCTCTACCAGGCTGAGCCACGCCCCGACTTCACTAGAGCGATTTTAATTAAACGATAGCCTCTTCGCCGGAGAGGCAGGCGATGCCCGCCCGCCTCTGGCAGGTCCT
The DNA here is from genome assembly GCA_039807095.1 of Kiritimatiellia bacterium. Taxonomy (GTDB): domain Bacteria; phylum Verrucomicrobiota; class Kiritimatiellia; order CAIVKH01; family CAIVKH01; genus JAMLJG01. The sequence goes on along the minus strand of JBDHQM010000003.1, from coordinate 59,106 downwards.
GCCCCGAGTATCGGCTGCGGGCAACACGGAGGTTGCCCCTCCCGTACGTCATAACAGCTACAGTTTTATTCAAAATACTCGAACTCGTGAAACGTTGGGTTAGAGATACTTGGATTTCACTGCCAAAGCAAGTGGAGGATATCACCCGCCGCCGAGGGCTTTGTAGAGGGTGAGGCGGTTGGCGAGTTGGGCGAGGCGGAGGGCGACGAGGCCTTGCTGCGCGCCGTAGTACGAGCGCTGGGCGTCGAGGACAGCGAGTTGGCTGTCTACTCCGCTCTTATAGCGTTCTTCTGCCAGGCGGAAGGTGGATTCCGCAGCTTTGACGAGCGCTTCCTGTGCTGCGAGCTGGTCCACAAGCGACCCGCGAAGTGCAAGGGTGTCAGCAACTTCGCGAAATGCGGTCTGTATGGCCTTCTCGTACTGCGCGAGGGCGATATCGCGGTCTGCTTTGGCTACTCGCAGGTTGGCGCGGTTCCGTCCGGCTTCAAAAATTGGCAGCGTGATGGAGGGCACAAAGCTCCAGGTGTCCGAGCCGGATTTGAAGAGACCGGAGAGCTCGTCGCTGGCGGTGCCGAATCCCGCAGTGAGCGCAATGCGCGGGAAAAAGGCAGCACGGGCAACACCGATGTTGGCGTTTGCCGCTTTGAGCAGATTCTCCGCTTGAAGAATATCCGGGCGCTGCTGCAGGACTTCCGACGGAGTCCCCGCAGCGAGTTCGGGGATCGTCGCGATCGCGCTCAACGTCGTTGGGAGCAACTCAGTCGGAACCGGTGCGCCGACAAGCAGGGCGAGTGCGTTCTGGCTGAGGGCAACCTGGCCGGAGAAGCGAGCGATATCGCCGCGCGCAGCTTCAACACTCATCTCTGACTGGCGCAAATCAATCTCCGACGCGGCGCCGACATCGAAGCGGCGGCGAATCAGATCGGTCGCGGCCTTCTGCGCTTCAAATGTATCGCGCGCTAGTTGCAAGCGTTCCTGGTCAGCGGCAAGTGCGAGATAGGCATTGGCAACACCCGCCATGATGGAGATGTGCGCGCTGTGCTGCGCCTGCTCTGTGGCAAGGAAGCGTTCCAGTGCCTGCGCCTTGAGGCTGCGAACGCGACCAAAGAGGTCGAGTTCATACGCGGCGAAGCCGAGGCTGATCTCATAGCGCTCCGACTCCGTAGCGACACCGCTGGATGAAAGCGAAGCCGGAGTGCGCTGCTTGCTCCCTATACCTGTGGCTTTGATCGCGGGGAGCAGGTCGGCACGCTGGACGCGATAGAGCGCTTGCGCCCGCTCAATGTTCAGCGCGGCGACGCGCAGGTCGCGATTGTTTGTGAGCGCGAGTTCGATGACTGCCTGCAACTTGGGATCGGTGAAGAACGTGTTCCATGCAGCATCATTCGCCGATGCCGGTGCGCCTTCTGCGCCCGACGCCTCCGGCCAGGCGGCTGGTGTAGGCGCTTCCGGTCGCTCGTATTCGGGTGCAAGTGTGAGACAGCCCGCGAGTCCAAGCGCGGGAACTGCCAAGAGCCATGCAAGTGACTTCTTCATATTAGGGTGCCTCCGTGGGGGAGCTGATCGCAACGGGTTCAACGCGCGACTTCGCCTTGAAGATTCGTCGCACGATGTAGAAGAACAGCGGGATAAAGATGAGCGCGAGGAATGTGCCGGTAAGCGTTCCGCCAATGACGGCGGTGCCGATGGCATTCTGTGCGCCGGAACCTGCGCCAGTGCTTTTCGCGAGCGGAAGCACGCCGAGAATGAACGCCATGGAAGTCATGATGATGGGGCGTAAGCGCAGGCGCGCAGCCTCCATAGTTGCCTCCACCAGGCTCTTCCCCTGCTCCATCAGCTCTTTGGCAAACTCCACAATCAGAATCGCGTTCTTTGACGAGAGGCCGATGGTGGTGAGAATGCCCACCTGGAAATAGACGTCGTTCGCAAGACCGCGCGAGTAGGTGCCGAGCAAAGCACCGATGATGCCGAGCGGAATCACGAGCATCACAGAGAACGGAATGGCCCAGCTCTCATACAGCGCCGCGAGGCAGAGAAAAACGACGAGGATCGAGAGCGAGTAGAGTGCAGGTGCCTGCGCGCCCGCCATCCGCTCCTGATACGAAAGACCCGTCCATTCATATCCGATACCCGCAGGCAGTTGTGCGGCGAGGCGTTCCATTTCTGCCATCGCATCGCCGGAGCTCTTACCCGGCGCGGGTTCGCCGAGAATTTCCACGGAGGGCATTCCGTTGAAGCGCTCGCGACGTGGCGAGCCATATTGCCATTTGCCGGTGGCAAACGCGGAGAACGGAACCATCTCGCCCTTGTTGTTGCGGACATACCAGCGATCCAGATCGGCAGGCGTCATGCGGAATCCGGCATCGGACTGCATATAGACACGCTTGATTCGGCCGCGATCAATGAAGTCGTTGATGTAGCTACTGCCCCACGCTGTGGAAAGCGTGTCGTTCACATCCGCCATGGAGAGGCCGAGTGCGCCGACGCGTTCCGGTGAAATATCAATTTTATATTCCGGCAGATCGTCCTGCCCGTTGGGGCGAACCTTGGCCAGAATCGGACTCTGCGCCGCCATGCCGAGCAATTGATTGCGCGCCGCCATCAGCGCCTCATGGCCAAGTCCGCCGCGATCCTGCAACTGGAAATCGAATCCGTTTGCCGTACCCATCTCCATAACGGCGGGTGGCGCAAACGCGAACACCATCGCATCGCGAATCTGTGAGAAGGCCATCATGGCGCGCCCTGCGACAGCCTTGACCTTCAGATCCGGACGCTCGCGCTCTTTCCAATCGCGCAGCGAAACGAATGCCATACCGTTGTTCTGACCGCGGCCGGCAAAACTGAAACCGGCAACACTGAACATGGAGCGCACCGCCTCTTTTTCTTCTTCCATGTAGTGCTTGCGCATCGTCTCCGCGACCTCCAGCGTGCGATCCAGCGTCGCGCCGGTTGGAAGTTGAATAAGGTTGAGCAGCATGCCCTGATCCTCATCCGGCAGATAGGCGGTGGGCAGGCGAACGAACAGGAATCCGACCAGCGCAACAATCACGCCGTACGAAAACAGATAGCGGCCGCCCTTTTTCAGAATGCTGCCGACTGTTGATTGGTAGCCGTGACTACCACGATCATACATCTTGTTAAACCAGCGGAAGAAACCCTTGAACCAGCCCGTTTCGCCGAGGTGGTGCCCCTGCTCCAACGGCTTCAACATGCTCGCGCAGAGCGCCGGTGTGAGAATCAACGCCACCAGCACCGAGAGCGCCATCGCCGAAACCACAGTGATCGAAAACTGGCGATAGATGACACCGGTCGAACCGGCAAAGAATGCCATCGGAATGAATACAGCCGAGAGCACCATGGCGATCGCAACGAGCGCGTTCGAAATCTGCTTCATGGACTTCCGAGTTGCCTCGCGCGGCGAGAGGCCCTCCTCACTCATAATGCGCTCGACGTTCTCGACCACAACAATTGCGTCGTCCACCAGCAGCCCGATCGCCAGGACCATTGCGAACATCGTCAGCGTGTTGATGGTGAAGCCAAACGCGTCAATCAGCGCGAAGGTGCCGAGCAGCACCACAGGCACCGCGATGGTCGGAATCAGCGTCGCGCGGATATTCTGCAAGAAGAGGAACATAACGAGGAACACCAGCACAATCGCTTCGATCAATGTCTTGACCACTTCCTCGATGGAAATTTTTACGAACGGCGTTGTGTCATACGGATACACCAGCGACACGCCTTCGGGGAAATAGCGCGAGAGTTCGGCCATCTTGGCCTTCACGAGGTCCGCCGTGCGGAGCGCGTTCGCGCCGGATGCGAGTCGCAGCGCTAGACCCGACGCAGGCTTGCCGTTATAGAACCCTTCCGCTTCATAGCTCTCAGAGCCAAGCTCCACCCGCGCCACGTCGCGGAGCCGCACTGTTGCGCCATCCGCAGCGGAGCGCAGAATAATCTCGCCAAATTCCTCGGGCGTTTTGAGGAGCGTCTGTGCGGTGATCGAATAGTTGAGCTGCTGCCCCTTGATTGACGGCTGCCCGCCGAACTGGCCCGCAGAAACCTGCACGTTCTGAGCGCGAATAGCCTGGCGCACATCGCCCGGCGTGAGTTGATAGGCATTGAGCTTGTCGGGATCGAGCCAGATGCGCATCGCATATTGCGATCCGAACATCATCACCTCACCCACGCCTTCTACGCGGCTGATCACGTCCTGAATGTGCGAGACCATGTAGTCCGTCAGGTCGTAGCGATCCATCTTTCCATCTTCCGAAACCATTCCGATGATCAGGAGAAAGTTTCGCGTGGATTTTGTCACCGAGATGCCCTGTTGCTGCACAACTTGCGGCAGCAGCGGCGTCGCTAGCTGAAGCTTGTTCTGCACTTGCACCTGCGCAATGTTCGGGTCCGTACCCGCGTCGAAAGTCAGCGTGATTGTCACGTGGCCCGCAGAGTCACTGCTCGACCCCATGTAGCGAAGTCCGTCAATGCCGTTCATCTTCTGCTCGATGACCTGCGTGACCGTGTCCTCCACCGTTTGCGCCGACGCGCCGGGATACATCGCATTAATCGCGATTTCCGGCGGCGCAATGGCCGGGTATTGCGCAACAGGCAGCGTCTTGATCGCCAGTGCGCCGGCCATCATCGTGATGATCGCCAACACCCAGGCGAAGACGGGACGATCTATGAAAAATTGGGAAAACATGGCGCGCCTTCCTTACTCTGCGGCTTCTGCTTCAACGTCCGACACGGCCGGTTCCGAATGATCTCCGCTGGAGTCCGCATCGGCTGCGGTCGCGCCAAATGGAACCGGCTTCACCGGTGAACCCGGGCGCACTCGCTGAATGCCCTCGACAATGACGCGGTCGCCTTCCTGCAGCCCGCTGGAAACCAGCCACATCTCGCCCAACGCGCGATCCAGCTCGATCGTGCGCTGCTGCGCCTGGTCTTCTGCGTTCACCACCGTCACAACGGCAGCGCCCTGCGGCGTGAACGTCACCCCGCGCTGCGGCACCAAGACTGCATTTTCGCTGACGCCCTCTTCCAGATTCACACGCACATACATGCCCGGCAGGAGCAATCCGTCCGGATTCGGAAAGCTGCTGCGAAGATTCAACGAACCCGTCGCCGGATTCACCGTCACATCAGCAAATTTGACTGTACCCGCAAGCGGATAGTGAGAGCCATCCTCGAAGATGAGGTGCGCTGCCGCATCCGTTCCATTGCGCACGACGCGACCCGAGGCAACCGCCTGTTTCAAGCGCAGATAGTTCGCGCTCGTCTGCGGCGCATCCACATACACCGGATCCAACTGTTGAATCACCGCCAGTGGCGCGCCCTGATTCGCCGTCACCAGCGCGCCCACCGTCACCTCTGATTTGCCAATGCGGCCGGAAATCGGCGCTTTGATTTGGGTGTAATCCAGATTGATTCGCGCAGCATCCACCGATGCCTGATTTGCAACCAACTCTGCCTCCGCCTGCTTCACTGCGGCATCAATGTCGTCATAGGCCTGCTGACTCACCGCGTGAATAGCGACCAACTCTTCGTAGCGCTTCAACTGGGCGCGCAACGATTTCAAATTCGCTTCCGTCCGCGCCAGCGCCGCCTTCGCACTCGCGTGCGTCGCCTCATAAATCGCCGGATCAATCTGATAGAGGACTGCGCCCTCTTCCACATTCGCGCCTTCCTCAAAAAAGCGCTTCTGAATGATCCCCGTCACCTGCGGACGCACCTCCGCCACCAGCGACGCCGAAATCCGGCCCGGCAACTCCGCCAACAGCATCGTGGATGCGGGGTGAATCACGATAACTCCGACCTCGGGCACTCCGCCCATGAAGCCGCCACCACCGCCCTGCTGCTCGCTCTTCGCGCAGCCCACCGCCACCGCCGCACCCGCAACCACGGCCAGCGCGGACGGCACTACATTCATACGTACAAACGACTTGAGGTTCTTCATAGGCTTTCTCTCTATTCTTCTAATCAACACTTCACACTGTAGAATTTTCTTTTCCCCGAGCATCTTCGCTCCACTCATACGCCAGCTTCACAATCTCCGCACGAATGCGGTGAAGCTCCTCATCCTTCAGCCCCTGCCAACCGAGCAACTTCGAGAGCCAGATGCAGTCCGCAGCCAAAAGCAGCACCATCATCCGCTCGCGGTTCTTCACTCCCCCCATGATCCGCTCAACCGTCTGCAGCCACTCCGACTGCGTCGCTTCGAGCAAATGCGGCGCACGCATCACCGCCGCCAACATGCCACCGCCCACCTTGCACGCCGCAGGAGAAGTGTCGGCACGCGCTAAGATGTATGCCACCAACTCGCGCGCCGGCCCCGCCGGCAACGTGTCGTGCACCTCCTCCCGACGCGACGCGCATTGCTCCGTGAACCGCTCGATGAGCGCCCCCATCAAACTTTCCTGCGACGGAAAGTGATAAATCAATCCGCCCTTGCTCACCCCGGCCCGGGCCGCCACAGCGTCCATCGTCATAAAGGACGCACCCTGCTCCACCACGATCGCCTCAGCCGCCTCCAGGATGGACTCACGCGCAGATTTAGGCGCCATGATTCCCCTCCAGTTCGATCGTTTTGTGCTGTAGAAACTGCCGATTCATCGCGAAATCTCGTTCAATTGCCGCACACTGTACCGACTGGTCGGTTTAGTGTCAACAGGGTTTTGAATTTTCCCCACATTTCGCGGCGCAGGGCGCGCGAAAACACGACGCGTGCAATGAAACCACGCTCTTCAGGCAGGCGCGAGATCGCGAGGAAACAGCCCGAGCGCGGGAGAATAAACACGCATCTCACCGCAAAGTCAAATTGCGCACCTCAACTCACGGATCGGATGAGTGAATTTCCTCGTTCCCGCGCACCTGATCCAGCGCCTCCAGGTCGGCCTCCCAAATCCCACTGCCGTCAACGGCGGCGATCCACGACCCCTCTCGTGTAAATACAGGAGAATAGTGGTGCATCCCCACCCGTGCCCACCCGTCGCCATGCGCCGAAAACAGTGGGTCAGCCGATTTTACAACGTGCTCCACGAAACGCGTGGGATCCAACTCATTAATGACGAGCGCGCGCAACGCGCGGCCATAACCCCCATGAGAATCTTGGGCAAAGCGAAATATCTTGTCCCCCATCACCAGCGGACGCCCCCCGTTTCGCGCGCGACCTTTACTATAGAGGTAAAGCGGATTCTTCGCGTGTGGCCGCCACTCGCCGCGCAGGTCATCGGCATACCAAATATCCATGCTGTACGACCCACGCGTGGCGAAAATCCACCACTTCCCCTGCCACGCGACCGGTGTTGGATCACTGTAGTTCCCTTTAAAGAGGACACGATCCAGCTCCCACTTCAGCGGGAACTCCACCGCGCGATACAACCGCACTTCCCGCGCCGCGCGCGACTCCGGGATCATGAAGAAGTTGGTGCCTTCCTCAAACACAAAGGGATATGACAAATGGAACGGCTCTTGCAGCGCAGGCCCCGCATACGTCCAATGCACCGCGTCTGGACTTGTCGCAACGCCGATCTCGCCGCGGCGCGCCTCGCGATCGAACATCTCGAAAAAGAGGAACCACTCTCCGCCCTCTTCGATCAGAAACGGATCCGCCACGAACGAGTAGCGATGCCCCGGAATCGCATCCGCCGTGAAACGCGGATTCGGAAACGCATCTATCACCCGCACATTCAACGGATCCGATCCCGCCACAATCCCGATGGACCAGTTGTACGGGCTCGGTGGACGATGCCGTTTTTTATATTTCCGGTAATGATGCTGCCCCGCTGCTGCAGCCACGAGCAAAAGCAGCCCGATTATCAGTACTTTCCGCTTCATCTATTTGAAACCATCCGAAACGCGATGTAGTGTAGCGCGGCAAATCAAATTCGCAACGTCACACAATCCGAGCAACACCCATGAACCTCACCAAACCTTTCCTTCGCCTCGCTATCGCTGCGGGCTTCCTCTCCGCTGTCGCTGATCGCTTCGGATGCTGGCCGGCAGCAAAATCCGCATGGGGCGCGTGGCAGCCGTTTCTGGATTACGTGGCACAGATCAACTGGTGGGCTCCTGCGGCGCTGGTTCCCACACTCGGCGTAGTCGCAACAGCAGCAGAAATCATTTTTGCCGTTCTCCTCTTGCTCGGATTCAAAACGCGGATCACCGCAATTCTGAGCGGCCTGCTCCTGCTCTCCTTCGCCATCACAATGGGAAGCACACCCGCAGTCGGCATCAAAAGCGTGTTCGACTATTCCGTCCTCTCCGCTGCAGCGGCATCCTTCGCCCTCGCCGCGCTCCCGCCCGGCCCCTGGGAACTCGACTCCCTCTTCTCGCGCAACAAGCGCGACGCCGCCTGATCGCGCGACGGAACCTCGCAAAACAAGCCAAAAACGCTTGCATGCCGCGCGCAGCCTCGCTAGGTTCACAGCATGTTCGCGTTATTTCTAAATACGCACTCTCGCCTCGTGGCGACCGTCTAATGGTCCGCCTGTCTATGTCTGCGCACTTCTTTCCCCTCGTATGAAACTCGATCCGGCTAGTGAATTGTACCGGATGCGGCACAGCGCTGCCCACGTGATGGCAGCCGCAGTGCGGCGTCTGTTTGGCTCTGACGTTCAACTCGACATCGGCCCTCCGACGGAGGAGGGCTTCTACTACGACTTTGACCTCGAGCACCGCCTCGGCCCGGAAGACTTCCCGAAGATCGAAGCCGAGATGGCAAAGATCATTGCGGAAGACCAGCCCTTCGAGTGCCGCGAGGTCAGCCGCGAAGAAGCCACCAAACTCATCAACGGCATGCACCAGCGCTACAAAATTGAGCGTCTGGCGGACATTCCCGAAGGCGAAGCGATCACGTTCTATCAAAACGGCGAATTCCTCGACCTCTGCCGCGGCCCGCACGTCGCCAGCACCGGCAAAATCAAGGCGTTCAAACTGCTCAATGTCGCCGGCTCCTACTACCGCGGCAAAGAGACCAATCCGATGCTCCAGCGCGTCTATGCAACCGCATTCACGACGCAGAAGGAGCTGGACGATCATCTCCGCCTGCTCGAAGAAGCTAAACTCCGCGACCACCGCAAGCTGGGCAAAGAGCTCGACCTCTTCAGCATTCAGGAAGACGTCGGCCCCGGCCTGATCCATTGGCACCCGAAAGGCGCGCGCATCCGCTGCATCATCGAGGATTTTTGGCGCAAAGAACATTTCCGCGGCGGCTACGACCTGCTCTACACCCCGCACACCGGCCGCAGCATGCTCTGGGAGACCTCCGGTCACCTCGGCTTCTACAAGAACAGCATGTATGCGCCGATGAAGATTGACGAAAACGAGTACTTCATCAAACCGATGAACTGCCCGTTCCACATCGAAATCTATAAGAGCCAGAAACGTTCCTATCGCGACCTACCCCTGCGCTGGGCGGAGCTCGGCACGGTATACCGCTACGAAAAAGCGGGCGTGCTGCACGGCCTCCTCCGCGTGCGCGGCTTCACGCAGGACGATGCGCACATTTTCTGCACATCCGAACAAATCGAAGACGAAATCATTCGCGTGATCCGGTTCTCTAACTTCATCTGGAAGACCTTTGGCTTCACCGAAATCACCGCCTATCTCGCCACCCGCCCCGCCGAAAGCGTCGGCGACGAGTCGCGCTGGGCGCAGGCCACCGCGTCACTCGAAAAGGCACTCAAACTCGAAGGCATCCCCTACGAAGTGGACGAAGGCGGCGGCGCGTTCTACGGGCCCAAGATTGACATGAAGGTTCGCGACTGCATCGGCCGCGAATGGCAGTGCACCACCATTCAATTCGATTTCAACCTGCCCGAGCGCTTCAACCTGTCCTACGTCGGCTCCGACAACCAGCCGCATCAGCCCTACATGGTGCACCGCGCGCTGTTCGGCAGTATCGAGCGCTTCTTCGGCATTCTCGTCGAGCAATACGCCGGGGCCTTCCCGCTCTGGCTCGCACCGGAGCAAGTGCGCGTGCTGCCCATCACGGACAAGCAGGCCGCCTACGCAGAATCCGTTGCGGAAAAACTGCGCGCGGCGGATATCCGCGTCACCGTGGATCAGCGCTCCGAAAAAATCGGCGCGCGCATCCGCGATGCGCAGCTGGAAAAGATTCCCTACATGCTCGTCGTCGGCGGACGCGAAGCCGAGGCGAATCTGGTCGCCGTGCGCGCGCGCGGTGCGGGAGATTTGGGTACACTATCGGTGGACGCGTTGTTGGCGCGTCTAAAGGAAGAGGAAGCAAACCGGACCGCAGCACCCGTTGCCGCGGCCGGCGCATAGAGAGAAAATAAGCGGAGGGAGTAGTCATTCGTACGTACATTCGAGTCAATAATCAGATCCGGGTTCCATCCATACGCCTCATCGGGCCGGATGGCGAACAGCTCGGTATTGTGAGCACCTATGAAGCGCTGACACGGGCGCGCCACGAGAGCCTGGACCTGGTGGAGATTGCTCCCACCGCCCAACCGCCGGTTTGCCGGATCATGGATTTCGGCAAATACAAATTTGAGTTGGCCAAGAAAGAAAAAGAAGCGCGCAAAAATCAGTCCAATCAGCGCATCAAAGAAGTGAAATTCCACCCCAACGTGGACGAACACGACTACCAGACCAAGCTGCGCCAGATCCGCCAGTTCATCGGCGAAGGCCACCGCGTCAAAGCATCCCTGATGTTCCGTGGACGCGAACAGGCACACAAAGAAATCGGGCACCAGCTCATGCGCCGCGTGATGAAAGACATCGAAGACGTGGGACGCGCCGAGCGCTCGCCCGAAGAAATGGGCCGCTTCATTTTCATGATGATCACCCCCGGCGTCGCACGCAAAGCAGGCGGCGACGGCAAAGCGTCCGCACCAGCGTCGCGCCCGCCCCCCGCACAGACTCGCTAACACGCGCACAGGCATTGATTGCCCGCGCGCGCCGCGCTAGACTGCCGCTGGAGGATTCGATCATGAAACGTATTCCAGCTTTATGCCTCGTCACCGCGTTGCTCGGCGCGCCTGTGCTTTTCGCGCAGGAACCTGCTGAAAAACAGCCCGCCCCCGCCGCAGCGCAGGCGACGGATGTCGCCGCCGTCCTCAAGAAACTCGAGGAACTCGACGCGCACATCGCCGCGCTCGAACGCAAAGTGCAATCCATCTCGCGCTTCCTCGGCGATACCCAGTCCTACGGCACCGATTCACTCGACGACCGGATTCGCGATCTCCAACGCGGGCTCGACGATCTCCAGCGCAGCGTAGATCGCCTCCGGTAAACGATCGCGACTCACCATGCGCGTCACGCCCCTCATCGCCTCCACCTTCACCAGCGACGGCGGCACAATGTTCGGCCTCGTGCCGAAGCCCATCTGGTCCCGCCTCATCGCGCCGGACGACCAAAACCGCATCGCGCAACACGCGCACGTCCTCCTCGTCGAGCTCGACGATGGACGCATCGGCCTGGTGGATACCGGCTGCGGCTCGGCAGATCGCTTCTCCGAAAAAGAAAACGTTCTACACGGTCTCGGCCCCGGCTGGCCCCTGCTCGATGCTCTGCGCACGCGCGGAATCGAACCGGAACAGATCAATTTCCTCGTCTTCACCCACCTCCACTGGGACCACGCAGGCGGCGCCGTCGCCCCGCCCGCCTTCGCGCGCGAACGCACATTCCCGAACGCGACACTCTTCATCCACGAAAAAGAATGGGAAGACGCGACCTCGAGCAATCCCCTCCTCTACAAATCCTATCCGCCTGAAACAATTGACGCCCTGCGCGGCGCAACACTTAACCTCAGCGCCCCCGACATCGCGGAAATCCTCCCCGGCATCTGGCTGCACCGCACATCCGGTCACACGCGCGGCCACTGCGCCGTTCGCATCGCACATCCGGAGCTGAAACTCGATCACCCACACGCCGCCGACTTCACCGGCATCACGCAGCTCCTCCTCGCCGGCGACGTCTGCCCCACCCAGCACAACCTCCGCATGGTCTTCCAAACCAGCTACGACACGTTTCCGCTCGACACGCGAGTCTGGAAGCGCGAATGGCTGCCCCGTATCGCAAACGAAAATATCCTCCTCCTGTTCGATCACGACCCTGACGCATACGGCGCAATCATTCGCGCCGACCCCAAAAAAGAATTCGTCGTCGAACGCACCCTGCCATGCGCCTGAATCGCACATCCGCCGCCCGAACGTCTGTCGAACTTCCAACGCTTGGAAGTCGCGCACGAAACGACTTCCAAGGATTGGAAGTTTGTCCGCGCTGGAGAGTTTTCGTCGGAGCGTGCGCATGAAAATCGGGATTCTTTCGGATACACACGGCAAGCTCCCGCTCGCCATCCGCGCACTGGAGCTACTCCTCGCGCGCGACGTCGGCGCGGTGATTCACTGCGGTGACATCGGAAGTGAAGAGTTGCTCGATGAACTGGCGACGCTCTGCGACGCGCACCGCGTGCCGCTTCACGCGGTGCTGGGAAATGTAGACGAATACAATCCGACGCTCCGCGCCTATCGCGCGGGGCCGTTTGTGAAAATGTGGGGCCTCCAGGCAAATCTTGAACTGGACGGCAAGCGGATTGCCGTACACCACGGCCATCTCGCCCAAGCACTGTTGCAGGCCATTTCGAGCGGCGCGAACGATTACGTCCTCACAGGGCACACGCACCGGATGGAAGATTCGCGGAGCGGCCATACGCGCGTCATCAATCCCGGCGCGGTCACGCGCGCCAACCCGCCCTCCATCGCCATCCTCGATTTGGCGACAGATCAACTCGAACACATCCCGCTTTGAGCCGCGTCACCGCGCGCGACGCGCGTGGTCGAGAATGATCGAAGCTGCTTCCGCATCGCCCCCCGCGCGGACAGATTCCTGCGGCGGCGGCGCGGACTCGATCGCCTCCAGCGCCGCGCGAATTTCTCCGCGATAGAGTTGTTCCGCAGGCAAGTGGACGTGGCGGAAATAGCGCTTCACGGCCGCTTCGAGAACGGGGTATTCGCGGAAGTCGGTGCGCTCGACGTAGATCATGGGTTTCTGATTTACAGCGCATTCCGCGAGCACACCGAAACCGGGCTTTGTGAGGACCGCATCGCAACTGGCAAGGGCATCGGCATACGAAACGTTCCGTCGTTGGAGAGTGTGAAAATTCGGGCCCGGCCAGCCGAGCGGTTCCACAGTGAAAAACTCCCAATCGCGCAACGCGCGTACCCGATCCAGCGCCGCATCGTCCCAATCCAGTGTGGTGAAGGAGAGAAGAATCCACCGCTTCGTGGGATCCGCGCCAGTCGCCGCGGCAATTTCTGCGCGCCGGTTCTGTCCGGGCCGCGCGGGGACGCCGAGGTCCACGCGCCGCGGAAACGCCGCCATCGGTTCAGCGAACGGAAGGCGCATCAGCAAATCGCACTGTGAATAGCCCGCGCGAAACGCGGCGATGACCGGCTGCCACGCGGAGTCGGAAGCGACGAAGTCTTCATAGATCCAATCCCACGCAAAGTTGCCCACCGCAAGCGCAGGAACGCCGCGCGCGTGCGCCGCCTGCAGCGGGATGGCGGGGATGTCGCAGACGACTGCAGCGATTTCGTGTTCCTCGAGAAACACCTCTTCGCGTTGCCGCAGCGCATCCGCCTGTTCGAGGAGTGCGCGGCAGTTGCGGAGCGTGGCAGGAATGTCCACACGAATTGAATCGAGCTGCACCATGCCGACGTCAAAGCGACCTGCTCGAAAATGCCACGGCCCGGGCGGCAGACGCGAAGTCAGAAAATCGCGCGGCAGATCGGTGACAACGTGGATCGGCGCATCCGGCGCCTGCTCGCGCAGCGCGCGCAGAATGTCGCACGAACGCGCACCGTGTCCGTAGCCGTGGGCCGTGATGTAGTAGGCAAGATTCATGCGCCAGTATTAGCAGCCCGCTGCCGCAAACTCAAAGTTTCGCAGGAGGCGCTGTTCGCGCGCTATACGAGTTTTGTTTTCAGGCCACATTTGCCGGCAGCTCGAATTTGGAGCTTATCGGAAGAGACAAATAGATCCGCTTTCCATGCGTATGCCGCCGCAACATGCAGTGAATCCATGGCCCTGACTGCGTTTCGCTCCAGGATCAACACGGAATGAGCAACAACCTCATCCGTCAGGTTGATGATTTCGGCATCGCGAACATCCCGAATCAATTGATCTTTGACCGACACATATTCCGCAGCGGTGATACTCCGCTCCCGAACGCGGCGATTGAGCGCTGAAATGATCTCGGGAACACAAATGACACAGAGCGCCAATTCATCCGTGTTCTGACAAATGGCATCAACCTCTCCCGATCCCTGCTCAGCAATGTATCGCTTCGCAAAAGCCGAAGAGTCAAAAAACGTCTTCACGCGCCCGTTCCTCAATAATCGCTGAAGAGAGCCGCGCGCCCTTGGCCGTCAGCTTGATTGCCGGGCGCTTCCACGAAGGTACACGCCCGTCACTCGTCGCCACCGGAAGGATTTCCGCGATGGGCCGACCATGCCGCACGAGCAACAAGGCTTCGCCCTTTTCAACGCGATTCAACAGACCAGACGCATTTTTACGAAACTCTGTGAATGGGACTGTTAGCATAAACAACCTCTCTGTGCGTGAATGTACACTATTATGTACATTATGTCAACACGCGGCTCAATCCACTTCAAATGCGGCTTGGCCCCAAAAAGAGGTGAGATCGAGCCACTTGACAGTCGTATCCTATGGGATACAGTTTGCTCGTGATTCAAATCCGAAAGACAGAGGCCTTTGCACAATGGCTTGACGATTTGCGTGATCTTGAAGGGCGCGCAAGAATCCTAGTCAGAATTGAGCGCCTTAGGATGGGGCTCGCTGGTGACGCAAAACCGGTTGGCGGAGGCGTATCCGAATTGCGGATTAATTGTGGGCCGGGCTATCGGGTCTATTTCAAGAAGCAAGGCCGAGAAGTTATTGTCTTGTTGGCTGGCGGAGACAAGAGCACGCAGGTGGCTGATATAAAATTTGCTGTAGAACTCGCTCACAGGCTGTGAGGGAAATTTCATGAACAAAACAAAAACAACTCGATATGACGTGGCCGATCACCTTCGCACACCCAAGGAAATGGCGGCCTATCTCCAAGCCTGTATTGAAGAGGCGGATGGAGATGCTGCTTTCATTGCGAAAGCGTTGGGAGATATTGCCCGCGCACAAGGCATGGCGAAAGTGGCGCGCGACGCGGGCCTCTCGAGAGAAAGTCTCTATAAGGCGCTATCCGGCGAACGGAATCCTGAATTCAGCACGATTCTAAAGGTGATTGGCGCATTGGGAATCAAGCTCCAGGCTGAACCGGCTCACGCATAAATTTGGACCCACTCTCGCTCCAACGTATTCTGCCCCGCAATAGCTTTGGAGCCTGCGAGGCGGGTGTTGCATAGAGTCCGAGGTTAAAAGGCAAACCGGAAATGGCGTCAGTCGGACGACAATTCCGGTTTGCTTCAAAAGCCGCGCGGCTACTAGAAGACGATCAATCCTCCGGCATCGGCGAGCAGCTTGCGCAACGTCTTGACCTGCGGATGCCTGTTCAGCCCGTCCAGGAATATGAGGCCGGTCACCTCTGCATCCACATCGCCGCGATGCAGATCTTCATCGGTGTTCAGACCAATATATTCGACCAGCGCACCGATGCGGTGCGACTTGGACTCGGGATACCACGTGCGGAACAGCTTGAGCGTGTCCACCGTCGCATTACTCGGGAGCGGAAGTTCCGCGCGGAGGATTTCGGCGCGCATAAAGTCCACGTCGAACCGCGCATTGTGCGCCATCAAGAGAGAATCGCCGATAAACTCCAGGAACTGAGGATAGACCTCAGCAAATGTCGGCTTGTCCTTCACCATTTCGGTGGTGATGCCGTGAACGTCCGTGGCGCGCTTCGGAATCTCGCGCCCGGGGTTGATCAGCCAGTTTGTGGTCGCCACAACCGCGCCGTTGAGGATTTTGACTGCGCCGATCTCAATTACGCGTTCTTTGGTCGGACTCAGCCCGGTCGTCTCCGTGTCAAAAACGACTATGGAGATGTTCTTTACCGGGGTGCTCATCCGCGGCAGAGCGGCATTGTCCAAAGCGGCCTGCGCCACTGAGGAAGATACCCCTACGCCAATCAGCAAGGCGCCCAGAAGCAGCCCGACTACAAAACGCCGACGATTGATAAACCACGCCATAACTTAACCTCTTTTCCCAGTTCGACCTAAAAACGGCCGAACTGAGAAAAGATTGGTTAAAGCTTTAAGTTTATGCAAGCACTTATCGTCTATTTTGGCAGCTCGGCGCGTGCATCTTCCTGAATCACAAGGCGATGCGAAGCGCGGCCCCGACGGTAATCGTGTCGCTGTCAATGTTCCGGTCGTCGGATTTGAGGTCGTTCCACTCCTCAAAGCGGTAGATCGCGTGGATATCGAGACGAATCGAGGGAAGCAGTTCCAGGTCGAATCCTGCACGGAACAGATAGAACGGATCCTTGGCAAACTCGCTATCGGAGTAGTAGCCACCCACTCCCGCCGCGGCGTACAGTGCGCGCCCGAGAATCAGGTAGGCCTGCGGTTCATAGACGTCCTTCGTAGACCCGGCGAACCCCTTTTCCTTCCATTCCACATCAAGTCCCAAACCGAAGGCGCCGGGTTTGTATTGATAGGTGGCGACCCAGGAGAAGCCGTCCTTATCCACGTCCTTGACGTCAATGTCCTTCACCGCCGTCCAATAGTGTGCACCGAGCCCGAGCCGATGCGGTCCACTGGTGTCTTCGGCATGCGCGGTTACGCCCCAACTCACGATTACGCCCGCTGCTAACGCTACGATCCAACTTTTCATTGTGTTCGCTCCTTGTTTTTTGCGGCGCCCTTCTTCAGGGCTGCGGCGGTTTTCGGCAACACTGTGCGATTTTGCGTTTGCGTTGTCAAAGCGGAATGAAATGTGCGAATTGCATCCGGTTTTGCATTGGGAAATAGTTTTGCTTTTTCCGCTGGCAGGCTTGCACACCCATCGCGCGCGACCCTAGTATAGCGATCATAGAAATGTCGCTCCAGATACGGGCGGCAATCAGGTTGAAGAAAGGAAAGAATGAAAGAAACGCTGAAGAAAATCGGGTTGGGTTTCGCCGCGGGTGCCATGCTGGCGCTCCCATTGGGTGCCGCTGCGGATGAAGCTGCGAAATCGTCGGTTGAGGTGACGCTGGATGTGCCGGTTCTCTCGGCTTATGTCTGGCGCGGCCAGGTCATCAACAAGGAGGCGGTACTGCAGCCGGAAGTCACCATCAGCAAAAACGGGTTCTCTCTGAACTGGTGGGGCAACCTCAATCTGACCGATGAAGCAACCGGCCACGAGGGCGAATTCTCGGAGCACGACATTCAAGTGGCATACGAGTTCGCCTGCCCGATCACCGGCGCGGATGTCAAACTCGGTATTGTCAGCTACGACTTCCCGAACGTCACGGAAGAGAACTCACTCGGCAACATCGCGCTCGAAAACGACACGCGCGAGGCGTTCCTGAACTACGCATTCAGCGATGTGCTGCTCTCGCCGACGCTGAACCTCTACTATGACCTCAAGGAGGCCAACGGCTTTTACGGCGATATTGAGATCAGCCACAGCCTTTCCCTCGCGGAGAAGGTTGAGCTTGAGCTCAGCGCGAGCCTCGGCGCCGCATCGGATAAGTGGGGAACCTTCTACTTTGTGGATGGCGTGAAAGGCCTCACCGACGGCAGCGTCGGCGCGAGCCTTCCGATTGCCATCTCCGACAATCTCACGATCACCCCCGCTGTCACCTATGCCTTCCTGCTGGATGACGCAAAGGACGCGGTCAAAGCGGATAGCGACCTGTACTACGGCAAGACCGACTACGTCGTCGGCAGCCTGCAGCTCAGCTACACGTTCTAAGTCGGCACACACCGGCCCACCAAAGCCCCGCCGCATACCCGCGGCGGGGCTTTTTTTCGCTCCCTTCTCTCCCGCCAGGCTACAGCAGCCGAAAAGACACCAGTCCTTCAATCAGGGCGCCCGTCCGTTAAAATTGGGGTCCTTCTCGCGGTTTGTTCTCGACACCGCGCACTTTCCGTTCCTAATCAGGCTTTGAGATCCCTTGCGGAAAAACGCTTTACGGATGGAGTGTTCTGATGAGCAGTTCGGCTGAAAAACCGAGACATTATTGCGGTCTTTTTGGCGTATTCGGCGTGCCGGATGCAGCCAAAGCCATTTTTACGGGTTTATTTGCGCTTCAGCATCGCGGCCAGGAAGGCGCGGGGATGGTGGTGAGCGACGGCGAGAAGGTACGCTCTATAAAGGGGATGGGGCTGGTGAACGATGTGTTCACAAAACCCACCCAGCCGCTCTCCGATTTACAGGGGCATCTGGGCATCGGCCACGTGCGCTATTCCACGACCGGCGCGCCGCGCCCGCAGAATGTGCAGCCGCTGGTCGTCGAGTGCGTGGACGGAATCTGGGCCATTGCGCACAACGGCAATTTGATCAACGCGAAGCGGCTCCGCCGCGGCTATCAGGAGGCTGGCGCAATTTTTCAGACGAGTACGGACAGCGAAATCCTGCTGCACCTCATCGCGGACCCGCAGTATCGCTCGCGCCCGCGCCGCGTCGAACGCGCGTTGGGCGAGTTGCAGGGCGCATTCTCGTTTCTACTGATGACGAAGGATTCGCTGATGGCAGCGCGCGATCCGTACGGATTCCGCCCGCTCTCCATCGGAAAACTGGGCAGCGGCTACGTCTTCGCGAGCGAAACTTGCGCCCTGGATCAGATCGGCGCGGAGTTTGTGCGCGATGTGAAGCCGGGCGAACTGGTCACGGTGGACAGCCGCGGCATCCACAGCAACTTCTTTTGCGAGCCGGTCAATGGCTCACTCGGCCAGTGCATTTTTGAGCACGTCTATTTCGCGCGCCCCGACAGCACCCTCTTCGGCCAGAGCGTACACGATGTCCGGATGCGGCTCGGCAAACGCCTCGCAGAGGAGCATCCGGTGGATGCCGACATCGTCGTCCCCGTCCCGGACAGCGGGATGGCAGCCGCGCTGGGGTTTGCGCACGAAAGCAAGCTGCCGATGGATTACGGCTTCATCCGGAACCACTACGTCGGCCGCACGTTCATCATGCCCACTGCAGCGCAGCGCGCGAGCAGCGCCGATCTCAAGCTGGCAGTCGTGCCGGGCGTAGTGCGCGGAAAGCGCGTAGTGATGGTGGACGACTCGCTGATCCGCGGCACGACATCGCGCCGTCGGATCGCTGCCCTTCGCGAAGCGGGCGCAAAGGAAGTGCACGTGCGGATTTCCTGCCCGCCGACGCGACACCCCTGCTATTTCGGTATTGATTTTCCCTCACGCGATGAACTGGTCGCTGCGGAACGCGACGAGAAGCAGATATGCTCCTTCATCGGCGCGGATTCCCTCGGCTACGTCAGCCTCGAAGGCATGCTCTCCTGCGTGGACAATCCCAAGGACTTCTGCGTCGGCTGCTTCACCGGCGTCTATCCCGTCCCCGTCGAAGGCGCGCACCTCAAAATGGCGCTCGAATCGCAGGCATAACCGCTCCCGAGTCGCGGACGCTGGTCGCAAAAAAGCCGCCCTCAGCGAGGGCGGCTTCCGTCTACAAGCCCTCGGCCTACCGTCTATTGCACCGGATGCAGATCGCGATAGACGATCGAGATCGTCGTCACGTAAAACGGCGCGGTCACAATGATGCCGATAACGCAGGCAATAAAACCGAGTCCTGAAAGCAGCCCGGCGACGAGGTTCAGCGCCAAAAATACCCAGAAATTCTTTTTGACCAGCTCAAAACTCTGCTGGATGGCCGCGACTACGTCCTGTTTGCGATCCACAATGTAGTACATCGCGAACATTACAGATGCGCTGAGCGCCATCCCGAAGAGGCTACTGAGCAGAATGCCTATGATCGGAAACCACCCCAAAACAAACTTCCCAACGAATTGCGCAACCATAAGCAGAACAATGTAGACCAGCGATGGCAGAAAGAACTCAAACCCTTTGAAGAGGTCGCCGATTTCCGGCTTCGGGTCGGATTTATCCACCAGACGCAGCGTGATCAGTATCAGACCCGCCATCATGGGGCCGGCCAGAATTCCCACCGTCACAACCGAAATGATCATCGCCAGCAATGTGGCGATCATCAGTGTCGTGATGTTCTCTTTGTAGAGGTTAAACCCACGGCGCAGTGCTTCGGCAATATCAACGTTCGGCTGCATGGATAAATCTCCTAAAGCGCCTAACTAAAGCACGCGAAACCGGAAAAGACAACTGCGGACTAAACGCCGCCCGACCGGCGAGTGGCGTCCATCGCGAGGCGGACTTGATGCGTGGAGATGTTGTGGTCTCCCAACAGCGCGTCGTGCAGCGCGGAGCCGCGCGTAATGTAATCCCGCGTCGAGGCGGGTAGACGGCGGATGTCAAACCCGCACTGGCGCACGCGCTCGGGTCCGGCGTTGTAGCACGCCAGCAAAAGAGCGCGCTCATCGGCTTTCCATAAATTGCGATGCTTGGCGAGAAATGACTGCAGGTCGGAAAGGTAGGCGCTGCCCACGTCGCGGTTCAGCTGACTCTCGAAAGCGCGCGAAAAGGCGATCCGGGTGCCGAAATGACGCCGCGTAACCTCGCTCCACGTATCCGCCTTGATCTGCATCAAGCCGCGCTCGCCCTTGGACCCCACCATGCGCGGGTTGCTGGCGGACTCAATCTGAACAATGGATTCCACAAGCAACTTGGCGATCAAGCGCTGATCCAGCTCGCTGGCCGACTCACTGGGAGTCGCCTTTTCGGCAACGCGCGCGGGTGCGGCAGCAGGAAGCGCGGGCGCGATTGCACCTGCCTCGCGTACAGGAAGCGCGGACGCCGCCGTATTCGTCTGCCGTGCTGCCGGTGATTCCGCGAGTGCAATGACCGACACGCAAACCACGGTCGTCGCCACTGCTATCGCAATTTTATTGTTCCAACCCTGCTTCATGAAGGCTCTCCCTCGTGCCTTAGAACTTCATGTCGGTCGCCCAGCGACCGCTTGTTGAGCCCGCCTGCGACCTCCGCCGGCAACCAAAGAATTTCTCAACACTCGGGCGAAGGTACGGACTAAAGCGTTTAAGTCAAATCCGCTTTTCGTACCTCCTTGTCCCTTGCGGTGGCGTCAAAAGGCTATTTTCCTCGCTACAAACGAGTTAAGGAGGGCTCCCCGACCCCAAAAAAAGTTGGCTTTTTCCGCTTTCGGACACCCCGCGACCAGAATTTCAGCCCTGGTTTTCCGGTCAGTCCATGCCTCCGCCCTCCCCGCAGATGGCGGGCCTCTGGCAGGCAAAAAGGCGGAATGGATTTGCGGCTAGAGTGAATATTTCCGACGGAAATATTCGTAGGCTTCGTTGATTTTCTTCATCTCTTCCTCAGCGGAGAGGCGCATTTTCTCGCCGAGATGGGCGACGCGGTCGGGGTGATATTGTGTGACGAGCTTCCGATACGCCTTCTTCACTTCCTCGCGCGTCATCTCGCCGCGGAGCCCCAGCACCTTGGCGTAATACTGCTCGCCCTTCTCCCCGCTGCGTGGCCGGGTGCGCTGGCGGGAGCGGTACTGCGCATATTCCTCGCTCTGCACGCCGAAAATCGCCTGCGCCTGATTGATGAGCAGCTCTTCCTCGGCGCTCATCTCGCCATCGGCCAGCGAAATCGTCACCAGCAGCTCCAGAACGCCGGAGAGCATCCCCCAATTCCCCGCGTATTGCTCATAAAAGCGTCGCGCATGGTACTCAAAGCTGATCCGCGAGTCCTTCGCCCGCTGGAAAATCCGGATTGCTTCCGCGCGGGCGGCCGACGACAGGCTCAACACGTCCGTGAAGAACGCCTCGACCACCCGAATCTCCTCCCGCGTCACCGCGCCATCGCACTTTGCCTGCTTCGCCAGCATCGCCACGAGATCGGCAAAGCCGTGCGGCAATGCGGACTCACTGCCGGTTCCGCTGCGCGAGGATCTGCCCGCACCCGGTGGCGGATGCGGCGGACGTGGTGGCGGGGGCGGGGGCGGCGTACTGGATGACGACGAAAAGAGTCGCGAAATCCGCGATAAAATGAACCACGCCAGCCAGATTTGAAATAAAACTCGAAGCATCAGCTTGCCTGCCCTCAAAAAGACCGCAGTGTATTCGCCCTTTCCCAAAGTTCAATCTGCGAACCAGCAACTTTTCCCACCGCAATGCCGGAAACCTGTGGTATAGTGCGACGTGCTGCAACAAGCTGGGCAAACGCCAGCTCTGCTTCAATCCGCGGAGCGGCCGGCCTGAGGGAACCATCTATCATTAAGGAAAGTACAATGAAGTCAGCGCTCACAAACAACACGCTCCTTGCCGTCCTCCTTCTCAGCCTCGCGGCCACCCCGCTCTTTGCCGACGAAGCCGCCACTGAAACTCCGCCGCCGGTCGCCCCAAAAACGGCGACCAATCTCGATAACATTGACCTCAACGACACGGTCGAGGATCCGGACTATGCCGCCGCAGGCGAGGAACTCGCGAAAGAAGCCGGATCAAATGTCCTACGCGAGGCCGCCCCGCTCGCAAAAATGACCACCATAGACGGCGAACGCATTGACCTCGCCTCGATCTACGGCAAAAAGCCCGTCTACCTGAAATTCTGGGCCACCTGGTGCGTGCCCTGCCGCCAGCAGATGCCCGGTTTCGAGGCAACCTACAAGGAACTCGGCGACAAAATTCAAATCGTTGCCGTGAACATCGGGTACAGCGACGATGAAAAATCCGTTCGCGCATTCCGCGACAAATACAAGCTCACCATGCCCATCGTGATTGACGACGGCACCCTCACCAAACTCTTCCACGTGAACGTCACCCCGCAGCACGTCATCATCGGTAAAGACGTTCGCTTCCAATACATGGGCCACGCCGAAAATGACGACCTGAACGCCGCGCTCGCAAAAGTGCTCGCCGAAGAACCGGACGACGCAACCGAAGCGCGCGCCGTCAACATGGAACAGCGCGTGGAAGTCGGCGCAACCCTCCCCGAACTCTCCATCGCGCTCGACAACGGCCAACTCGCCCCGCTCAAAGCCAAGCCCGGCCGACTCCTCGCCGTTGAATTCTTCTCCAGCTGGTGCGAGTGGTACCTCGAAACCAGCCGCCCTGACACCTCCAAAGCCTGCACGCGCGTGCGCGAAGCAATTGAGGAAATAGCCACCTCCCTCCCCGACGTGGACTGGCTCGGCATATCAGGCGGCCCTTGGGCAACCGCTCAGGACCTCGCCGACTACCGGAGCAACTACAACGTCACCATCCCCCTCGCCCTCGACTCCAGCGGCACATTCTTCAGAACCTTCGGCGTCCGCGACATCCCCACCGTGGCGCTCATTGACGACTCCGCTCGCCTGGTCCGCATCATCGACCCCGACGAAACGGACCTCCCATCCGCCATCCGCGACACTCTCGCAGCAACAATCGAGAAACCCGCCCCCACCGAACCGTAAAAAACGGCGAAACCCGCAATCACGCGCCTGGTGGCGGTTGCAGTTGCTTGCGCAACTCGTCTGTCAGGCGCGGCCACAGCTCGGGATGTGCTTCAACCAAGCGGGCGATATCGCCTAAATCTTTAATCCTTTTGCTCTGTCGCCGGGTCGAATCGGACCACGCCCTCATTTTCCCCGTCAGGGTGTCTTCGAGACTCGCGACCCGCATCAATATCCCGTGTACGTCCGCCGGAACAGAGCGAGCCGGAAAATCCTTGTACAAATCCTCCGTACTAATCTGAATGGAAACCTTCGATTTCCCTCTGAGATTGATGGACCACTCGTGAACCTCGGCGGTGAATCCTGCCGCCTCAAGCGCGGCCACTGCGCGTTGAATCGAATCCGTCGCAACAACCAAATCAACATCCCGCGTAACCATCGGTTCTGCGGCCCAATGGTTGACAGCAATGCCGCCAATGGCACACCAGAGGATGTCTGCGCGCTCCAAGCAGTCTATCAACCGCATAACGTCGTTCGTTCCGCCAGCGGTCTGCCAGTCATAAAATTGCTTCGAAGTCATGGCCAAATGCTGCCGTTTCCGCGCAAGACTGTCGAGGCTTTCGATCCAAGTTCAAAAGCAACTGAAACATCGCTTCAGGGCACGGGCTCGGCGCTCACGCGGAGAAAGACGGTCGGGTCGGGAGGCAACGCGTTGGTGAGCGGCCAGACGAGTTCGGACCAGGGCCGCGCTTCAACAATCGCGGGCACCGCGGATGTCGCCCAAACGCCGTCCAGCATGTTCGTCGCGGTTTCGAGGCGATACTGATAGCCGAACAACGTGCGATGGACGAGCGAAGTCGGTCCGCCCCCCCCTTCCCACGTGAGGGCGGGTGGATACTCGGCTTGCGCGAGCAGATTTGGCTCGTCCCACGGGTTCAGCAAATATCGCATCGCGCTGGGCAGCCGCGCTTTCCACGCCCACTCCGCATGGGTGTGGTCGCAGCCGATGCGGGTCAGCAGATCGCCATTCTCCGCGTACCCGTCCTCAAGCAGATAATAGCGGAGCAACCACAAGACATTCCAAATCGAGTCATCCTCGCTGGTGCCGAAGTCGTAATACAACCGCGCGACGCGCGAATCGTTCGTCTCAATCCAGTCCATGAAGTTCGGCGCCGTCCAGAACGCCGCCGACATCACCCCCGCCCACCCGAACGCGTTGGTCCGCATCGCCATCCAGCACGAAATCAACCCGCCGAGCGAGGAGCCGATTACGCCCGTGTTTTCCCTGTCCGGCAACGTCCGGTAATTCGCGTCCACATACGCCTTCACATCGTGAATCAAATAGTCGGCATACTGGTCGCCAATGCCCTGCACATTCGGCGACCCGCAATAGTCCACCAAATCAATCTCATCGCCCGGCGGCACCAACTCGCGACACCGGTACGCCGCGCCCGGCGTATCCACCGCCACCACAATCGCCTCACGCATCCGCCCCTGACTGATTTCCCGATCCAAAGTCTGCCAGCCGCCCCACCCTCCGGCAAAGTACTGCCCATCGTGCGCGTACATCACCGGATACCGTTTCCACGTGTTGTCGGAATACCCGCGCGGGCGATAAATCCGCACGTTGCGCCCCGGAATATTCGTGTAGGACGACACGATGACCAGCGACGTCACGGACGATGCAGCCGGCGCGGGGGGCGGCGTATAATTGAAGATGTCGCCGTCCTGCAAATAGAACACATCGAGCGGCGTGGAATAATCGTTCGTCCCGAATCCCGTATACGGCGCCTTGTCCCAATACTGCGTCTCGCTCAAAAAACCGAAGCAGTCGAACTGCACCGCCTCGCCCGCCTCGCCGAACCCCGCCGCGCGATACAAATACTCGCCAAGCACCCGCCCCTCGCCCACCCGCTCCATCTCCATCGAAACGAGATTCGTCGCATCCGCCCAATACCGCACGAACGCATTCGTCCACGACGACAAATAAAGCAGCGTCTTTCCCGCATACGGCGCGTCAGGCTGCGCGGAAATCACATTCGTGAGATTCCCGTCGCCGAGCCACTCTACATTCGTCACCACGCAATACTGATTCGACGCATCGAGCCGTGAAATATAGCGATATTCCAGCACCGTCCCCGCCTGCACCGCGACGTTCCCCGTCCACGAATCGCCCCCCGAATATGCGAGCTGCACCGCCGCCGTCGGATTCCAGTTCCCGAGGTCAGGATGATTGCCGACAACGTAAACACTTCTATCGTGCGAAATGTTTGTCGTGATCGAAAACGATACCACCTCGCGCCACGGGCTCGCCCCCCGCGCCGCAACCGCCAAAAACAGCGCCAAAACAAAAAATTTCCAACCCTTGGAAGCCGCGCGAGGCAAAAGTTCCAACCCTTGGAAGTTTTTGAGGAAATAGTTCCAAGCCTTGGAAGTCTTCCGCGAATGAATTTCCAAGCGTTGGAAGTTTTTCGACGCCATCCGCACATCCTCTCTGCCAGACATTACCCCAACGGGCGATTTCAGTCATTCACATTCGCGAAACAGGTTTGACGGCGCGCAGTAAAAGACGTACGCTATTGCGTACGAATGGGAAATAGCCATGACAACAATGACAGCCACGCGCGCACGAAATAAACTGTATGCCCTCGTGGACCAGGTCGCCGAATCGCGAACGCCGGTGCAGATCGTCGGCAAACGCGCATCGGCAGTTCTGATTTCCGAAGACGACTGGCGCGCGATCCAGGAAACGCTCTACCTCTCCGCGATTCCCGGAATGCGGGCATCCATCAAGCGCGGACTGAAAACGCCGGTCAGCAAATGCCGAACGAGTCCCGGCTGGTGAGCTGGACCGTCGTCTATACTTCGCAGGCACGACGCGATGCGAAAAAGCTCGCGCGAAGCGGATTGCGGCCTTCCGCCGAACGCCTCCTGGAAATTCTCGCGAAAAATCCGTACCAGACGCCGCCGCCTTTTGAAAAACTTGTCGGCGACCTGACCGGCGCATGCTCGCGCCGCATCAACATTCAACACCGCCTCGTCTATCAGATCCTCGATGACATCAAAACGGTGAAAGTCCTGCGCATGTGGACGCACTACGAATAAACGCGCTGTTTCCCGAAAATTACAACTCGCTGAGAACGGTCTTCACGACAGTCGCGAAGTCGGTGTGGCGCGTGTAGTCGGCGGCGCGAATTTTGGTGTCGCTCAACTGGCTGTTGAACGGGCGTCGCGCCTTGCGCTGAATAATTTCTTTCGACGGCGCGAGGTGGTCATGCGGCTGACCGATGAGTTGGGCAACTTCGAGCGTCAGTGCGTAGCGCGTCGCGCCGGTCGGCGTGCTGTAGTGGTAGATGCCGTCGAGCTTCTTCTCAACGAGGAATCGAATCGCGCCCGCGACGTCGCGCGTCCAGGTCGGAAAACGCAGCAGCACATCGTCGAGCTGCTGTGGCTTCCGCGATTGAATCGCCTCGACCATCTGACCGATGAATCCACAGTCGGCGAGGTCCACTCCGCCGCCGATTTGGAGCGGGATCCGGAGAATCGTCGTATTCACGCGCTGCGCGAGAATCGCCTCCGCCTCCGCCTTCGTCGCGCCGTACACACTGACGGGCGACACGGGGTCCGTTTCGACATACGGCGGATTCTCGCCGTCAAAAACGTAGTCCGTGCTCACGAAAAGCAAGCGCATAGCAGCAGGTAGGTGTTCGGCAAGGACGCGCGCGGGCTCGACGTTCAACCGCCGCGCCTCTTCCGGATGCTCCTCGCAGAAATCGGGCTCGCGATACGCGGCGACGAGGAGAACGGCATCCGGCGCGGCTTCATCCACTAGCGCACGCAGCGCGGCGGCATCGCGGATATCCACCGCGCGCGAGTCGCGGCCGCCGCTCCGACTGACGGGGATGACGGTGTGTCCGTTTTCAAAGGTGCGCCGGATTTCGCGTCCGACGAATCCGGATGAGCCGAGGAGAAGGATGTTCATGGCGATCAGTATTTCAAAACGCGTTCAAGAAAGCGAATCACCGTCGCCTCGCGCGGCGCGTCGAAGAGCTGCACTCCCGGCGCGTGCTCCAGAATCCGACCGTCGGCGAGAAACGCGATGTGGTCGGCCACCTTTCGCGCAAAGGCGAGGTGATGCGTGACGAGAATCAGGTCGCGGCCCTCGGCGCGGAGCTCGACAATCATGTCGAGCACCTCGGCCGTCATTTCCGGGTCCAGCGCACTGGTCGGCTCGTCGAACAGGAGGAATTTCGGGCGAATCGCAACGGCGCGCACAATCGCCACGCGCTGGCGCTGTCCGCCGGAGAGCTGTGCTGGTTTTTTGTGCGCGTGATCGGCGAGTTGAAACCGCTCCAACAACTCCATCGCCGCCGCGCGCGCCTCGCGCGGCGGCTGACCGTGCACCTTCGTGAGCGGCAGCGTAATATTTTCGAGCGCGGTGAGGTGCGGGAAGAGATTCGCGGCTTGGAACACAACGCCGACGCGGCGGCGATGCGCGCGCAGCGCCTCCTCGCGGAACTCCAGCGCATCGCCGTCGAAACACACAGCACCGCCGTCCGGATGGTCGAGTCCGGCGAGAATACGCAGCAGCGTGGACTTCCCGCCGCCAGACGGGCCGATGAGAACAATCGCGCGGCCCTCAACATCGAGCGAGACGTCGCGCAGGACGGGTTGTCCGCCAAACGATTTATGGATGTCGCTCAGCTCAAGTTTCATAGCGGAACCGTTTTTCGAGTGAGCGGCTGAACCAGGAAATCGGGAGAGTGACGATGAGATAGCCGATCGCAAGCGGAAGATAGCTTTCGAGGGCGCTGTACGTGTAGCTGTTCACCTGCTGCGCGCTGAGCGTGAACTCGCTGATGGAGATGATGCTCAGAAGCGACGAATCCTTCACGAGCGAGACAAACTGGCCGGAGAGCGGTGGCAGCATCTGGCGGATCGCCTGCGGGAAAATGACGTGGCGATAGGTCTGCGCGGGCGTCAGCCCGATGGCGCGGGCCGACTCGAGCTGACTCGCGCCGACACTTTCGATGCCGCTACGGATGATTTCGGAAATGTAGGCCCCCGCGAACAGCGAGAGAATCAACACACCCGCGAGAAAGCGGCTGTGCAGGCCAAATGCGTTTGCGACGACGTAAAAGAAAATCAGAATCTGAACCAGCAGCGGCGTCCCGCGAATCAATTCGACATACACGAGCGCCGCTTGGCGGAACGGAAGAAACTTTGACCGCCGCGCGAGCGCGGCCACGAGGCCGATGAGCGTACTCAGCGCCAGCGCGGCGGCCGAAATACCCAGCGTCGTAAGCCATCCGTCCACGAAGCGGGCGCGGTACCTCCAGACGCCCGACCAGTTCCAGTGATACGCAATCTCTGCGAAAGCGAAATAGAGCCCGACCGAAAGCAGAAGCAGAACAACCAGCGTGTGCACCCCCCGCACCCACATCGGCGTCCCCGACCCCATTCTCCAAAAGCCTGCCTTCATCACTCGGGAACCCGCATCATCGTATCGTCGTTCCCATCTGATTACTCCTTACTCCCTGCCGTCAAATAATCAGCCATCCGATCTACATGATACAAAAAGAAACCAGCATTCCAGAGCGCCAAAGATTCTTGCTCCCTTAATGGCAAAAACCGCTCCACATCGCGTATTGCAGCTGGCCAATCAATAGCGGCAACCGCCGTGCGCATTTGGGCAACAAACCAATCTGCCGTCACGTCAATCCCTTGCCCCGCCCATGGGCCCTGTTGGTCAAGAGCGTTGGCCAAGACGTCCAACCGGGGGCGGACCCGGCGTGAAACGAACCAGAGAAAATCATACCAGTCGCGACCCTTGGTATAGCTACGGCACAACAACGCATGTGCTTTCGTAGCGAACGACGAAGGTAAATCTTGTACGGTTAACGCGCTCATCGTCGGGAATGAAAGATAATGCGTCTCGAAGCCGGACCCCGCCGGAGGCCGTGTATCAATCTCTAGCTTAATTCTGATTTTCTGTTTCATTACGCGCGGATAGGGAGGAGTAAATTCCAGCAACGTGCCGATGGAGTCCGTCTTGAGCCACGCTTTGCGCACCGCAGTCTTCGACGCCACTCTATCGTTTGCTTCAAAGAGAATTCCTCCTGCCTCACAATCTTTGCGTACGGCATCCAGATACGGAGTCCACTCGAAAGAGAGGTTGACCCGCTTGAGCATAAAGTTCAGGTCCTCAGAAAATCGGGCAATGCCATGAATAATGCGCAGGCAGGTTCCACCATGAAAAAGTGCGTCTTTGAAAAAGCCCGCCCGTGAAAGCGACGACAGTACAAAGCACTGCAGCATTTCCTGCAATACTAACTCCTGCTCTACAGCGTTAGCCGGGGCATAGTTGCGAAACCGGGCGTCAAAAACATTAGCGTCCACAATTCAATTCCTTATGTAATCCATCAAGATACGCACGCACTCTTCGACTCCGGACACTCCGGCGGATCGAATCGAGCGTCGCAAAAGAAACTCGCGCCAAATCTTCGGACTCAATGCGAAGAGATTCGGTCAAATAATCCACGCCATCCTTATCCCACTCAATACGCGGATTCACATACACCATATCCGCAATTGCCCGCAAAGGCGTGGCAATAAACGCCCATGCATGGGCATCCAACTTCGCCGACTCCACGCCCGCCAGCGGATCGCGGGCGGATACTCGCCGATAAGAAAACACGCCCACAGGGGTCTTGAAGGTCCTGCTGCGGGCCGAGGTCACACTGGCCACCTGATACACGGCCTCTGGAATAAGACCATGCCAGCTCAAGGCAGATTCCAGACTGATATATGACGGCCCGTGTAACAGCCCGGCCAGGACAAACGGGTGCGCATCCGTTTTCCGGAATTCCGGGGCCAGCACGTACAAACCGGGTTTCAATCGAATTAACTCACCGGCTTTCACCGCCCGATGCACCAGTAGTCGCCGTGCTCCAACGGAAGCGTCCGGAAACAAATTCCAGACGACCGTCTCGTCACACACGCCACCCGGAGGGGCTAATCTCAACAATTTTTCAGTCAAAGACTGCATATTAGGTATTTGGATTACTGGTTTCGTAATCTAAACGTATACTATGCTTTTCACAAGGTCAAAGAACCTTTGTTCCATCGCCGTAAACCACCCCTTCTTGTGTCCTGCGGCTCCACCCACCCGCAATGCGCACACAGCGCTGCCGGCGAGACACTCTATCGTCTGGTGTTCCCGTTTCAGCCAACTTAACGACAGAGCAATTCTCCGATCACTAAAACCGAATAACATTTATTTCGCCGCCTGTTTATCGTTCAATACGCCCGTATGCAGCCGAGGGAAAAACTTCGCGCCATAGCCCGCCAACAAGCGGGCTATTTCACGGCCGCGCAGGCCAGCGAGGCGGGCTACCCCGATAGCCTCCATATCTATCACACGCGCGAGGGACACTGGGAAAAGGCACAGCGCGGCATCTATCGCCTCGTTGATATCCCGCAACCCGATTGGCCCGAGCTCGTCGTATGGTCGCTTTGGTCACGCGATCGAACCGGCAACCCGCAACTCGTCTATTCCCACGAGACCGCTGAACAAATTCACGGACTCAAGCCGCGCACCGGCGGAAAACTTCACGCCACCGTGCCGCGTACCTTCCGCAAAAATTGCGCGATCCCGAAGGAACTGATTCTCCACAAAGCAGACCTCGCACCGGACACAGTCGAACAACACCCCGGCTACCGCGTCGTAGCACTCGCACGATCAGTCACCTCGCACGTACGCACCCCCTCCCCCTACGACCGCATCATCGCTATCGGCGAAGACTGACCGACTATGAAAATCGTCCTCGCGTTCGATTCCTTCAAAGGCTCGCTCCCCGCCCACCTCGCCTGCCGTATTGCCGCACAGGCCCTTACCGAAGCCAATCCCGCCCTCCTCTGTATCGAAAAACCCGTCGCCGACGGCGGCGAGGGTACCGCCGATGCTCTCATCACCGTACACAGCGGCGAATGGATTTCATATCCCGCAACCGGCCCGCTCCCATCCATGATTGTGGACGCCGGATTCGGTTGGCTCCCCGACACTCGTACCGCCATTGTCGAGACCGCCTCCGCCAGCGGCCTCACCCTGCTCCGTCCCGATCAGCGCAATCCGCTCGAAACCACCACCCTCGGCACCGGCGAACTCATTCGCGCTGCCGTTGATCATGGCGCAGAACGTATCCTCCTCGCACTCGGCGGCAGCGCCACCGTAGATGGCGGCACCGGGGCGGCAAATGCGCTCGGCTGGCGATTTCTCGATGCGGACGGAAACGAGCTCACACCCTGCGGGGCAAGCCTCTCTTCCATCGCTACCATCGTGCCGCCGGAGCGACCATCTGCGTTGCCCCCAATCCTCGCCCTCACCGATGTCACCAATCCCCTCTGCGGTCCGGACGGTGCGGCACATATTTTCGGCCCGCAAAAAGGCGCAACACTCGCTCAAGTGGAACACCTCGACGCGGGTCTCCGGAATCTCGCCCAACGCGTCCAAGATCAATTCCAACTCAATATTCTCACACTCACCGGCGGCGGCGCTGCAGGCGGCCTCGCAGCAGGTGCTGTCGCATTCATGCGGGCCACACCGCAGTCGGGAATCGAAACTGTAATTTGCGAAACCGCTCTCGAAGATGCCCTCATCGGAGCGGACTGGATTCTCACCGGCGAAGGTTCATTCGATCACCAATCGCTTCACGGCAAAGCCATATCCGGCATCGCCGCCCTCGCGCGCAAACACCGGATCCCCTGCGCCGTACTCGCGGGCCGCATAGAACTGACCCCCGCCGAATACCGCGCGATCGGCATCGCCCGCGCCATCTCCATCACCCCTGATCGCTATCCGCTGAGCGAAGCCCTCCGCCTTGCTCCCGAATTGCTGCACCGCGCCGCATCACAATTCGGAAGAGACCTGAAATCCGGAACGGTCGAGTAGCGCCGCGCACGCAAATCATTCCGCCCGTTGCCGTCGGAACCTCGCCGTGACAAGCCGTGAGCGTGTATGGCCGCGCAGCGGAGTGCGCGGCTCACCCTCGCTGCGTTGCACAGAGGTGGCGCGGCCACTCTGTGGGCGCGCATCGATCGCAATCGCGAATCGCGACTCCTCCCCACCGACCCGCCCGCTGTAGTTCCGTTTGCCCGCCGTAGGCCTTGCGTAGGCGGACCGCTCCGTTGGCGGAATGAGGAACCAGCCTCCGGGGAGCACACGCGCCCTCGCGTGTTGCGGTGCGCGCCCTCGCGCACCGAAGCGAACACAGATTTTTTCGGCTCGCTTGGAAAGCTCGCCCTACCAGCCCTCACCTTCGGCCTGCAGCACATTGTTCCCCCAATCCCGATCGCAATCGCGAATCGCGACTCCTCCCCACAAACCCGTTCGCTGTAGTTCCGCTTGCCCGCCGTAGGCCTTGCGTAGGCGGGCTTGCCCGCCGTAGGCCCTGCGTAGGCGGGCTTGCCCGCCGGAGGCCCTGCAAAGGCGAGCCACTCCGTTGGCGGAATGAGGAACCAACCTCCGGGAGTGCAAATTTACCGCAGATTTCGTTAAACAACAAAGGCCCGGAAGACCGGGCCTTTGTGCGTTTTTCGCTATGCAGCGAAATTATTTTGCCGCGCGACGGCGGGCAATCGCCAAGCCGAGCACACCGACAACGCCCAACACAATCGTGGACGGCTCCGGCACAACGGCCAGATTGTTGATGTACTGCTGACGGTTGTCACCCGTGTCGTTGGACAAGTTGCTCGAATAGAAGCGGAACGAATCAACGCCCGACACACCCGCGAAGGTGTTGTCATAGGCCTCAATCCCGTCGCGACCCGTCGCATAGATGCGAAGACCGCCAACGAGCTGCTCGACATTGATCGTCATGACGGCTGTGCCGTAGTTCGCGAACAACGTCGCAGCGCCACTGCCATCATCAATCGTGATGGTTCCCGTGCCGCCCATGTTGACGTTGATGAGCTGTGTGCCACCGACGCCACCGGAATAGAGGTTCCAACCCTTGTTGCCTGAGCCGTTGCTGTCCCAGTTCACACCCCAGTCAAAGCTGAAGGTCTGACCGACGGACAACGCACCGCCCGTGAAACCACGGTCGGAGTTGACGTACGCACCCGATCCGTCCGGGTTCGCATACTGGCCCCATGACGAAGCGCTCATACCCACGATGCCGCCGTTGGCCGGATCACCGACAAACGTGCCCGCGAATCCCGTGCCATTGTCCGACGTGATGGACCAAGCCGTGAAGCCCGAGCCACCATTCGACGCATTTGCCCAACCGCCGGCATACGCGACATCCGAAGCATTGTCCGAAGCGAGATTCGCCGCGAACGCTCCCGTTGCGACAAGCGAAGCCGCAACCAACATTACTAATACTTTTTTCATTTCCTACCTGCCTCCTTATTTAAGAGTGCTCAAAAACATGGATTGAGGCTCGCAAATCACCAAAGTTTTGTAAAGCATTAATCGAGTTTTTTAATCCTTTTTTTGCCCCTTCGACCGCTCCGTCGCCCTCCATAAATTCACACACACAACCCAATGAAACACAGCCTGTTACGCAAATATCATCCTCTCCATCCGACCACCCATTGAGCGATCCGCGCTTCGCCGCAGACGCGTCACTCCAGATATTTTGAATTATTTCCGGCCACAACCCGCCTGCAACGCCTATGCGTAGCATTGCGGGCAGGTATAACGTGGCCCTCCGGACAACGGCTCGATACAGTGTCACACGCAACTGTGGCCGCGTTGATCGCGGAAAAGAACACCCGCCCTCAACGAGGGCGGCTTCAGCAGGACTCTGAAAGTCCTACTGGAGGGCTGCGCGATGTCTGCACGCATCAGTGCGGGGCGGGCAGGCGGGTGAGTTCTTTCCCCTCACGGCGCTGAATGACGGCGTCTATCTTGGGCACATACATTCGTGTTTCGAGGGGCAAGACATCTGCAATTTCTTCAAAAGTTGTGGCGTTCTGTTTTTTCAACGCGCTCCCAACGCGCCCCTCGCCAGCGTTATAGCCCGCCAGTGCAAGGGGCCAGGAACCGAATCGGCGATGCAACACGCGCAAGTAGGCGGCGGCAGCGCGCGCGCTTTTTTCCGGATCCAACCGCTCGTCGGGTCGCTCAGAGCTCAAGCCAAAGCGGCGTGCAGTCGGCGGCATAAACTGAAACAGTCCTCGCGCGCCCACAGGGCTGCGTGCGTCGGGCTTGAAGCCCGATTCAACTTCCGCCAGCCAAACCAGCTCCTCCGGAATTCCATTCTCTCGAAAGATGGGTTTCAGTTTCGGCACCAGTACAGCAGCGCCCGATGGCGCCGGACGATCAGCGATGCGCTTCTTCCACACCGCAGCCGACCGCGCGGCCTGTTCTGTTTTCCGATGCGTTGCAGCGGGCACAGGAGCGGGCGGAGGCGGCAATGAAAGCGGACGCGGCGTTGCGACAGAGCCCGTAGGCACAGCGCCGCTCGCGGCGACTGATTCCTCTGCCACGGCAAAATAATCCATCTGTTGCTGCAGCCATGCCGTGTAGGGCTCGGCAGCAGGCCACTGATTGAGCCACTGGATACTCGCCTCCACCGTCGGCTTCATTTGCGCAAGCTGTTCAATGGTGCCGGTCTCGAGGGCATCTTCAACGCCGCTGAGGAACTGCATCACATCGCTGAACCGGGGGATAGAGGCGATCATCTCGCGATCGAGTTCATACCCATGCGCGCCAAGCTGTTCATCCGCGAAATCGAGCCCGCGCTGAAAAAGAGAATCTATCTGAAACTCCTGCGCACGGAGATCCGGCACAAAACCCAAAACAGCAATGGCAGCGACACAAAATGACGCGAGGGTATTAAATCGCATGACGCAGGTTGTACGAAACATACGCCATCGGAGCGAGCAGATTCCCGCACCACAGCACGAACGGGCATGGCCTGCCGTGCCCTAAGCAGCGATGGCACTGCGATCGCAATTAAACCGGCGGGCGATAGCCGCCTTCGAGTGAGAATGCATTCTCAATATGGACGATGCGGGGCGGGCCGAGGTCGGGCTGGCCGATGACTTCGACGACGTCGAAACGAATGTACTCCGGGCGTTGCCTCATCTCGCGCAGATAGCGCACAGCAGCGCGGGAAAGACGCTTGCGTTTGGCTCGATTGACGGAATCTATCGGGCGCCCGAAATCCTGGCTTTTTCGCGTTTTGACTTCGACAAAGACGATGGTGTTTTTCGTCCGCATGATGAGATCAATTTCATCGCGCTGCACGCGCACACGTCGCCCGATGAGTTTCAATTTCTTCTTTCGCAGCAGGCGCTCGGCTTCCGCCTCGCCCCATTCTCCCGAGCGAAGGTGAGCGGGCCCCTTCTTCAGCCACGGAAACAGCCGACTCCAGTTCATGGCGCGCGGATCCCGGCAGCATTCAACGCTGCGGCGACGGGCGCGAAGGAGCGACGATGCTCAGGTGTCGGCCCGAGCGTACGCAGTGCGGCGAGGTGCGCGGCGGTGCCATAGCCTTTGTGCTGGGCAAAACCGTAACCGGGATAACGGCGGTCGAGTTCGTCGAGCTGATGATCGCGCGTGACTTTTGCGATGATGCTGGCGGCCGCAATCAACAGGCTCTGCGCATCGCCCTTGACGATGGCGCGCGAGGCAGCAGGCAGCCCCGGCACAGGGCGGCCATCCACAAGCAAAAGATCAACCGGGTGCGCAAGCGCCAGCACGGCGCGCTTCATGGCCAGATGCGTGGCGCGCAGAATATTCACGTCGTCAATTTCAGCGGCGGAGGCGAGACCGACTCCATGCGCAATGCGCGAATCCGTGGTAAGCAGCGCAAACAGCGATTCGCGCCGTTTGGCGGAAAGCTTCTTGGAATCGGTGATGCCGGAAAACAGGCGCGCTTCTTCCGCTTCGAGGTAGTCGCGCGGGATGAAAACAGCGGCTGCAACAACAGGGCCCGCAAGCGGGCCGCGCCCCGCTTCATCCACGCCTGCGAGCGTCAGCGCTCCTTGCAACCAGGCCGCTTGCTCATGCAGAAGCATTCGCGCCTGCTTTGGCGCGCGCTTCGCGAATCTTGAGCTTCTTGCCGCTGCGTCCGCGCAGATAATAGAGCTTGGCCCGGCGCGGCGCACCGCTGCGCTCAACCTCGAGCTTTTCAATACTGCGCGAGCAGACGGGGAAAATACGCTCGACGCCTTCGCCGTACGAGATACGGCGGACGGTGAAGGTTTCCGTGTGCCCGCTTCCATCGCGCGCAATCACAGTGCCGGCAAATGCCTGCACGCGCTCTTTGTCGCCTTCCTTGATGCGGACGAACACCTTGACGCTGTCGCCGACCGAAAACTTGGGCAGCTTGTTGTCTTTCAGGTGCTCAGCAGAAATCGTGTTGATGATGGATTGGGACATAAAAATACCTCGCTCAAAGGGGTGTGAGAATAAAGGGGCTTGCGGGAGAGTCAAGGAGATTGCTTCGGCTTTGTCGCTTTTTCAGCGGCGCCCGGAAGCAGATCGGGACGCCGCGCCTCTGTGCGGATTTTGGATTGCTCTGCGCGCCAACGCGCAATTTCTTCGTGATTTCCGTTCAGCAATACAGCCGGAACTCCCATGCCGCGAAATTCGGAGGGGCGGGTATATTGCGGGTATTCCAGCGCGGCTTCGCTGAACGATTCCTGCTCGGTTGCCCCCTCCCCGCCCAATACGCCGGGGATGAGGCGAACCACAGCGTCAATCACGACCGCCGCCGGCAGAACGCCATTGGTCAACACGTAGTCGCCAATCGAAATTTCGTCGGTCACAAGCGCCTCGCGCACGCGCTCGTCCACGCCTTCGTAGTGTCCGCAAATAAAGATGAGGTGCTCCGCAGTGGAGAGTTCGCGCGCAATGGCCTGCCGGAACACGCGACCTTGCGGGCACATGAGCACGACGCGGCTCTCGGGGGTGCGCACGGATTCGACCGCAGCAAATATCGGCTCGGCCTTCATCACCATGCCGGGGCCGCCACCGAAGGGGCGGTCATCCGTGGTCTGGTGTTTATCCGTCGTGAAGTCGCGAAGATTGATCGCACGCAATTCGAGGGCGCCTTTCTGCGCCGCGCGCTTCATCATGCTCGCGCGCAAAAAGCCGTCGAGCATTTCAGGAAAGATCGTTATGACGTCAATCTTCATGGCCGGACACCGCACGGAAACGCGGCGCAACTGACAGCAAGGATAGAAAAGGAATCGGCCCGCCGCGAGGGTTTTCGCGGCGGGCCGACATCGAGAGAAGGAGGCGCTATTCCACGATCTCGAGCACTGCGCGGCGATTATCTTTGCCGGCCAATGCCGAAACCAGTGTGCGGAGAGACTGAATGACCTTGCCGTTCTTGCCGATCACCTTGCCGACATCGTCCGCGTGGCAACGCACTTCCATGATCAGCGTCTTCTCGCCGTCAAGGGCCGTCACACGCAGGTCGTCAGGATGCTCAACAAACGAGCGCAGCGTTCCAATCACGAAATCTTTCATGACTCGACAAACGCCAATCAGGTCGCGGCGGCGGCTTCCACCGCTGCTTCAGCCGGCTTTGCACGGCGCTGCTTGCGAACCAGAGCCGCAGCAGAGTCGGTCAACTGGGCGCCGCGCGCGATCCAATGATCCACGCGATCCAGCTCAACCTTCAAATTGTTCTTGGTCAGCTTGGGGTCAAACCAACCCACGTTTTCCAAGTAACGACCATTGATCTTGCGGTTCGCTTCCGAAACCACAATGCGGAAAAAGGGCTTCTTGTTGCTGCCCATACGCACTAAACGAATTTTGACCATCTTACTCTCCGTACTCCCGAAACAAACGAGCGGTAATACCCTAACGGCCGAACCGGAGCAACTTTTTTCGCTGCTTTTTCAGCTTTTTGGTCATTTCCCGCGCCATCTCGAACCGCTTCAGCAGTTCGTTCACATCTCGAACCTGCGTCCCGCTGCCCGCCGCTATCCGGCGGCGACGACTCGCATTCAGCAGGCCGGGCTGACGACGCTCCTGCGGCGTCATACTCTGGATGATCGCCTCGGTGCGCTTCATTTCCCGCCCGGCGTCTTTGCCGAACGAGTCCCGAACGTGGCTGGGCAGGTTAGCGGCACCCGGCATCATTTCAAGCAGATTCTCCAGCGGCCCTAATTTCTTTATCTGCCGCATCTGGTCCAGGAAGTCCGAGAGCGTCAAATCGTCGGACAGGAGCTTCTCCTGCATCTCCATCGCCGATTTCTCATCAATGGCAGATTGCGCCTTCTCCACCAGCGAGACAATGTCGCCCATCCCCAAGATACGCGAGGCCATCCGGTCCGGATGAAACACCTCCAAATCCTCTGGCCGCTCGCCCAACCCCACCATCAGCACCGGACAGCCGGTCACATGGCGAACAGACAGCGCCGCGCCGCCGCGCGCATCGCCGTCGAGCTTGGTCAAAATCAGGCCCGTGATCCCGATTTCCTTGTGGAACGTCTCCGCGACGCTCACCGACTCCTGCCCGATCGCCGCATCCAGCACCAACACCACGTTCGCAGGCCGCACCGCGTCCTTGAGCTCCTTCAGCTCCGCGACCAGCTCCGTATCAATCTGGAATCGTCCACCGGTGTCGAAAATCACGACATCAATTTTGTTGTCCTGCGCATGCTTCAGCGCGCGCGCGCCGATCTGCGGCACCGTCTCGCCGGGGTTCGGCGTCAAAATCCCCACGCCCACCTGATTCGCGAGGATGCGCAACTGATCCACCGCGGCGGGGCGGCGGATATCGCACGCAGCCAGCAGTACACTGCGCCCGCCCTTCTTCCAGCGCGCGGCGAGCTTCGCGGTGGTCGTGGTTTTGCCCGATCCGTGCAGACCAATCATCATCACCGTTGCCGGTTTGCCGGAGAGATCAAATTCGCGCGTGTCGCCGCCCAACAGCGCAGCCAACTCATCGTTCACATGTTTGATGAATTGCTGGCCCGGCGAAATACTCTCGAGCACATCCGCGCCCAGCGCCTTCTCGCGAACGCGCGCAATGAAATCCTTCACCACCGTGAAGTTCACATCCGCTTCCAGCAGCGCCAGCCGCACCTCGCGCAGCGCGTCCTGAATATTCTTCTCGCTCAGCTTCCCGAGCCCGCGCAAATCGCGGAACACCTTCTGAAATGCGCCGGATAATTTGTCGAATAACGCCATACAGATGCCTAAACCAAACTCGGACGATAACAGGAGCCGATTGAAAGAAGCAAGAAGAGCGGCACGCGGGCAGTATCAATCAACCGCTTTACAGTTGTGTTGATTGAAATGCCGGCAATGCGACACACAGCGCGGATAAAGCCATCCATCAACGGCGACACAATTGGCCGGCATTCTTGACCGACCAGGCATGCTCTGCAGCCAGCTTACCGATTCATTATTTGCAAGACCCGGTGAGCTTCTCCTGACGAGGCTTTGGTGCGCTATTCTCCGTCAAAGCGCGCGGACGCACCTGTTGAATCTTCCCAAAACTCTGGGCATAACGAACAATAAAGTTCATTAGCACCTCACCGCAAAAGGCATTTATCTTTTCAACTGCCTGATCGTTTCCATCTTGGCTCCGCGCAATCTCTGCCAACTGCTCCAAGTTTTCATGAATCGCAAAAACAAGCTGCTTTGTTCGTTCCTGTATTGGCGCAGACGAATCGTGAAACATCATGGTGAATTCTAGGTCAACAGCATTCAGGTACCGCTTCATGTCTCCAAACGTCAGATCGTCGTCGTAACCATCTTCAATTCTGGACACCTTGCTTTGGTTGCACCCCATGCGTTGTGCAACGTCGTGTTGCGTCATTTTCCTGGCCAATCTACCCTCAGTCAGGATACGAATTACTTGGCTCTTATCAATGAGCTGATCGACCCGCGATTCGATCTCGGGATTGTCAGCCAGTTCAGCCGCCAGCTTTGCCATTCCCATTTTCTTGCTCATTTTGTTGCTCCCGCTTAATTGCTCTAATTATTGATTTTGCTTCTTTGATATCGTTTTCCTGGGTGTCTTTATCCCCTATCGAGATCAAATAGATCATGCTGCCAGTATCCGGAACATAGATATACAGGCGCGTCCCTTTGGCGTGAGATACACCCGTTTCGCCTATTCGGTAAAGGCACTCACCCTCAGGTCGTAAATACCCGAATTGGAATGACTTCCATTTGTATCCACGACGTAGGTACTGAATTACACGGTCAAGATTTTCAAAGCATGATGCATATTCATCAGGATGCTTTTTTGCGTACTTTTTGAATTTACTCGCGACTGCATGAGTTGCAGATAGTTCCCAGTCGTTTTGTTGCGGACCCATAACAACCCTTCATATGCATAACTCGCATAAAAAATACTATTTTATGCAATAATGTCAACAGCCCGCCCAAAAATCTTTTTGGCGCCGCTTTGCATGGATCAAGGCCCGTCCGGCGACGTCAGGGAGCGGGCGCTTCCTCCGGCGACTTCTTCTGCAGAATGTCCTCGGTCTTGATGCCGAGGGATTCATAGACGTTCGTGCTGAGATAGCGCGGCATCGGCGGCTGATACGTCGGCGGAGGCGCACCGGGCGGGCGAACCAACCCGCGCCCCTCACAGCGGCGACACCAGCGCCACGCGCCTTCGCCCTCCTCCACACGGCCGAACCCCACACACGCAGGGCACAGCAAATCAAAATCGTCCACGCGCCGGATCTGACGACTGCCCAACCCGAAGCACGCCTCGCACAATACCAACCGATTGACGCCCTCCGCATCCCGCTGCGAAAGCAGTCCCATCCCCTTGCACTCGTCGCAGCGAATGCGCTCAATCGCAAACGGCGCAAACCGCACGCGATTCTTCGACACCCAATACGTCTGCCCGATCAGCGCCACCCCGCACAACGCGACAATGCCGAGAATATACAGCGTCCGCCGCGGGTCGTGCGCAGGCGGTTCCTTTTTCTTTCGCCGTACCTGGGGTTGTGGAACAAAAGGAAGCATCAGAGTCGTCGCGCCTCGACAATTCGATCGTGCCCCGCCAAATCGCGATGCAGCGCGACCGCCTCAAATCCGCCATCGCGCAGCAACTCGCACACCGCCGGGCCCTGCTCGTTGCCGATCTCCATCCAAAGGCTACCACCCGGCACCAGCACAATGCCAGCCTGGACAATCAACCGGCGGATAATCCCCAACCCGTCCGCCCCGGACACCAGCGCCAGCTTCGGCTCATGCTCACGCACCGTCGCATCCAGCGTCGGCAACTCCGTCTCGGAAACATACGGCGGATTCGACACCACGGCGTCCGCGCTCCCCGCCGGCACGCCATCGAGCAAATCGCCCACGCGCCACTCGATCCGCTCCTCAACGCCCAACCGCCGCGCATTCGCGCGCGCCAGCTCCAGCGCATCTGCAGAAATATCCACCGCGCACACTCGCGCCCGCGGCCGTTCCAATGCCAGCGTGACCGCGATGCAGCCCGTCCCGGTCCCGATGTCATAGACGCGCGGCGCGCGCTTCGCCCAAATACCCGAATCCGCCAGCGCGCGCTCACACAACTCCTCCGTCTCCGGCCGCGGAATCAGCGCGCGCGTATCGCACAAAAAATCGCGTCCGAAAAATGACGTGTGCCCCAAAACGTATTGCAGCGGCTCGCCCGCTCCCACGCGCCGCGTCCACTCCGCCAATCGCGCGCGGGCCGGTGCATCCAGTTTCGTATCGCCGCGCACCAGCACATCCAATCGCCCGATGCCCGCCGCCTCCGCCAACAGCCATTCCGACAACACCGGCGCTTCATCGCAACCCGCCGCCGTCAATGCGGACTCAACCTCCTGCAACAGCGCGCCGACCGTCTGACCCGACAGCTCCACTCACATCCCAAGGTGATGCTGCAGCTTCAACTCCACGTCGCGCTGATAGAGCGCATTCACGAGATCGTCCATCTCGCCCTCGATCACGCGATCGAGATTGTAGAGCGTCAAATTGATCCGGTGATCCGTCACCCGGTTCTGCGGAAAATTATACGTGCGGATGCGCTCGCTTCGGTCCCCCGACCCCACCTGCATCTTGCGCTCGCTCGCCTGCTTCGCCTGCTCGTCCGTGCGAATCTTGTCCAGCAGCCGCGCCGCCAGCACCTTCATCGCCCGGTCCCGGTTCTTGTGTTGCGACCGCTCGTCCTGGCACTGCACCACCAGCCCCGTCGGCAAGTGCGTAATGCGCACCGCAGACTCAGTCTTGTTCACCTTCTGCCCGCCCGCACCCGACGCGCGATACAAATCAATCCGGATATCCTCCGGCTTGATCACCACCTCGTCCGTCTCCTCCGCCTCCGGCAGCACCGCCACCGTCGCCGCGGACGTGTGAATCCGCCCCTGCGCCTCCGTCACCGGAACCCGCTGCACGCGATGCCCGCCACTTTCATAGCGCAGCACGCGATACACATTCTCTCCCTCAACGCTGAAAATGATTTCCTTGTATCCGCCAATCTCCGACGGACTCGCATCAATCACGCTCACTCGCCACCCGCGCGAATCCGCAAACTTCGAATACATCCGGTACAAATCGCCCGCAAACAGCGCCGCCTCATCGCCCCCCGTCCCCGCGCGCACTTCCACAATCGTGTTGCGGCTGTCATCCGGATCCGGCGGCAACAGCGAAATCTTCAGCGCCTGCTCCGCGCCGGGCAGCTCCCCCTCCACCCGCTCCAACTCGAGCTTCGCCATCTCCGCCAGCTCCGCGTCATCCCCCGCCGCCATCGCCTGCGCCTCCTCGCGCTCGCGCAACAGCCGGAAATACGCATCCGCCTTCCCCCGCACCGCCTGCAGATTCTGATGCTCCGCAATCAGCGCCCGATACTTCTTCTGATTCGCCGACGTCGCCGGATCCCCCAGCTCCGCCTCAATCACCGAAATACGCGCCGTCAGCTTCTCCACATACGCCGGATCAATCACACTCCCGTTCTCGCTCATACGCCACCCCTCGCGGACACCCGCACCCGGCGCAACACTTCCAACGGTTGGAAAACCCGACCAACGCCGCTTCCAAGGATTGGAAAACTATGCACAAAAACTTCCAACGTCTGGAAAAATGAATCGAAACGACTTCCAAGGATTGGAAAACCCGCCCCCGGAACAGAAAACGGGCCGGCTGCATCCGCCCCAGCGGACAACGGCCGGCCCGAAATTGACGAAACTACTTCGCCGCCTTCGCGTACTTCTTCTGGAAGCGCTGCACGCGGCCCTCGGTGTCGAGGAGCTTCGCGGAACCCGTATAAAACGGATGGCACGCCGAGCACGTCGTCACGTGCATTTCTTTACGAGTGGAGCGCGTCTTGAGCACGTTGCCACACGCGCAAATGATCTTCGCTTCC
This sequence comes from Kiritimatiellia bacterium, assembly GCA_039807095.1. Taxonomy (GTDB): domain Bacteria; phylum Verrucomicrobiota; class Kiritimatiellia; order CAIVKH01; family CAIVKH01; genus JAMLJG01. Next base: position 15,340 of record JBDHQM010000003.1, on the reverse strand, counting down.
ACGTACTCTGGATGAATGTCAGCTTTCATTAATAATCCCTCAGCGGCCCGAAACAGAGCCGACATGAAGCGAGGAAGGTATCACCTCAAAACCATTTGGCAAGCGCGAACCCCGCCTTTTCTCAACGATCCCCTCCCGCCCCCCGCTCCCCGCCCAACCGGAACTCCTCCCGCGCCCGTGCCAGCGCCGCCGTCGGGCGCAACGTCGAAATCTCCGCATTCAACCGGTCCAGCGCCTCATCGTTTTTCTTCGGATCGTGATGAATCATCCGCACCTGCGCCGCGCCGACAGACTCCGCAAACGCCAGCACATCGCGCCACGTCGAGTGACCCCACCCCCGGTGCGCCTCATACTCATCCGGCCCATACTGCGCATCCATCAACAACAATTCCACGGGCCCCGGATACGTACACAGCGCGCGCAACGCCGCACGCTCCTCCTCCGACGACTCGCCCCACTCCACATCCGTCGCCACCACAATCGAGGCGCCTGTCGCCCGCTCGTCAATCCGGTACGCCGTGCACCCGCCCGGATGATGCACCGGACACCACCGCACCTCCAACCCGCCATGCGACAACATCGCGCCCGACACCCCGCGCTCCAGCGACGAAAACCCGATGCGCGCCAGCAAATCCGACACCTGCAGCGGCCAGAACGGCTTATCCATCAAGCGGCTCATCGTCTCCTCAACCCCAAACTCCTCGTGCGCAGGCGCCGCAATCCGGATGCGCCACGCCGGATCATAAATCAGCCCGAATGACGGCAGCCCCACCACGTGATCCAAATGATAGTGCGTCATCAACAACAACACACTGCGATCCCCCGGATCCGCCGCCAACCGCTCGCCCAGCGGCTGAATCCCCGTCCCCGCATCCAGAATAATCCGCTCCCCGCTGCGCCCCTCAATCAAGAGCGACGTCGTCTCCCCGCCATATTTCGTAAATGAAGCCTGCGCAACCGTACTCGTCCCGCGCACGCCGCCAATAACAACTTTCATAAATGCCCTACACCATCCGCGCCGCAAAAACTTCCAACCCTTGGAACTCCCCGCGCGCGCCATTTCCAATCCTTGGAACTTTTGCGCGAATCTATTTCTCCGTCAAATTCCAGATCCCGTCCCACTCCGCCTCCGCCCCCTCCGCCCCCTCCGACAGCCCGCGCAACTTCCGCGCATAGGTCGCAGACGGCGCATCGTTCGGAATTTTCTCGAAAATCGCGAGCGCATCCGCCCACCGCTTCTCCGACACCGCGCGCAGCCCCGCTTCATACTCCGGCAGCCACACCGGCAACCCCTCGCGCGTCAGCGCCAGCGGCTCAAACACGCGCACCGGCGTCTTGCGCCCCACCACGCGAATCGCGCCGAGCTCCCGCCCGAATACCGCCGCGCCCGCCGCCCGCCAGGTGCTCTCGGAAACCAGTAGATAGGTCCCGAATGCCTTGTTCGCGCCCTCCAGCCGCGACGCCAGATTTGCCGCATCGCCCAGCATCGTGTAATTGAACCGCTCCTGCGACCCCATATTGCCGATCACCACGTCGCCCGTGTTCAACCCGATCCGCATCCGAACCGGCATCCCCGCCGCCTTCGCGGACAACTCCGCCTGGCGATCCCGCAGCGCCTGCTGGCACCGCAACGCTGCACGAATCGCGCGCGCCGCGTGATCGCTCTGCGGAACCGGCGCATTCCAAAACGCAACAATCGCGTCGCCGATGTATTTATCCACGTAGCCGCCTTCCTCCATCAACACGCGGCCCATTTCAGAAAGATATTCGTTCAGCAGCTCGATGAGCTGGGTCGGCTCCAGCTTTTCGGAGAACGACGAAAATTTTTCGAGATCGGAAAAGAACATCGTCAATTCCTTGCGCTCACCGCCGAGCGCAAGTTTCGAGGGATCGGCGATGATTTCATCAATCACCGCTTCGCCGAGGTATTGTTTGAACGCGGATTTGATGAACCGCTTCTGACGTCCCTCCGTCGCGTAATTCACAATCACGCCACCCACCAGCGCGAGCGCGACGCTCACCTCGCCCGTCATGATCGGCCACCACCAACCCGCGTGATACGCCCAGGCGCCGACGACCCACGGAATCGGAATCAACACCACAAACGCCACCACACTCTGCCATGCGCGGCGCGATGCAATCGTCCCTGCCGCGCCCGCCAGCGCGAGAAGAAAACCGAACAGCAACACCGGCCATGCAGGCGCATCCGCCAATCCATCGCGCTCCAGCAGATTGTCCAACAGCGTCGCGTGAATCTCCACCCCCGGATAGTTCCCCTCCACAGGAGTCGGCCGCAAATCCTTCAAACCCGGCGCGCTGAAGCCGAAAAACACGTAGGCATCGCGAAACATCTCCGGATCGAGCGGCGGCTTTTCGCCCTCCTGCAAACGCAGCTCCGACTGAATCACCGCTGCGGCAGGCACCACCTGATGCGTACCCGATCGCCCGCGGAAACGCAGCAAAACGCGGCCCCATTCATCGAGCGGCACACTCGCTCTGCCCAGCGACAACGCGTCATCGCCAATGCGCACCGCCGTTTCCGGATTTCCGGCGAGATAGGCCGCGAAACCGAGTGAGGGCAACACGCTGCCATCGAACACTGTGAACAAACCCGCGCGCCGGTACACCCCGTCCGGATCCAGCTGATCGCTGACGTTTCCGAGATGCAACGCGCGCCCCGCAATTTCCGGAACCGCAAATGCCGCGCCGCTCATCACCACGCGCGCCGCGCGCTCCGGCGTGAGCCACGCCTCCACGCCATCTATCCGCTGCGGCGGACGCTTCAACCAGTCGGGCCACGCAAGCGTCTGTCGAGTCTCATTTCCGGTGAATACGGCGGCAATGAAACCCGGCGCATTCCCGATCGCCTCACCGAACGCTTCGTCATCTTCCACACCGTATTGCGAAGGCTCTGTGTACAGCACATCGAACGCGATGGCCTTCGGCTGGCCGCGCATCACGAAGTCCAGCAGCGCGGCATACACCTGCCGCGGCCACGGCCATGACCATCCGCGCTCTTCCGCCGCGCCCCAGTCGAGACTCGCCTGATCGAGAAGGATGATTTTTATTTTATCCGTCGAAGGCGACGCCTTCGAAAACGTCTGCGCGCGCCACGCCCACGCATTGTTTTCTGATTCGCGCACCCACTCGATCTTCTGCCACGCAAACCAGCCGACCGCAGTCGCCGCTGCGGCCAGCAGAAGAATTGAGATCAATTTATTTCGCATGGCCGCCCGCTACACGCACTCCGCCGCGCCTGTGCGCAACGACGATGCGTTTGCCATCCATGATGTGCAACGCCCGGTCAGATTCCCGCGAGCGCCGTTTGAAAGCGTTCCGTCCGCACGGCGGGGATCGCCTTGGCAGGCGTCTTGCCGAGCAGCGAGTTCAGATATTTCACGCGCTCCATCGGCGGCGGGTGCGTCGCGGCAAAGTCGTGTCCGTCCGGCTTCAAGTGCTTCTGCATCTCCGTCAACACGCGCGAAAGCGAGTGCGGATCATATCCCACATCGCCCAGAATGCGGATGGCGACGTCGTCAGCCTGGCTCTCCTGTTTGCGCGCATAGCCGCTGTTCATCAGCGTGCTGCTGATGTCGGTGATGCTGCCCTCAAAGGCCTCCGTCAACTGCGAGAGCGCCTCGCCGCCGAGACTCTTCGCGCTCTCCATCGCCAGCGTGGTGAGCGCCGAGGTCAACCGGCTGCTCTTGATCGCGCGCAGCGCGTGCTGCAGCTCGACGTGCCCCACTTCGTGCGCGAGCACCGCCGCCAGATCGTCTTCATTTTTGCACAACCGCAGCATCCCGCGCGATACAAACACGAAGCCGCCCGGCGCCGCAAAGGCGTTGATCTCATCCGAGTCGAGAATCAGAAAATGCCAGCCGCCGAAGGTCTCCGGACGCGATGACGCAGCCGCCAGTGTCTGACCCAACAGGTTGAGATACCGCGTCGCCTCGTCGTTGTCATACACCTTGAACTTGTGCACGATCGTCGCGCCGACTGCGCGGCCCAGATAATATTCCTGCTCCGGCGTGATGTCGGCAAAGGTCTTCTCCACCGCATCGCCCACTTTCCGAATGGACTCGCCTTGCTGCGGCGTGATGACACCCGCCGTTTCGCCGACGGCCGCCACGCCCTTCGCCACGGTGGAACAACCGGACATCAACACACCCGTGCCCAGCAGCAACGCTGCGCACACCGCCTGAATTTTTGTGAGGGAAATATTCATCTTGATCCTCCTCCTTATCGCGACGCCTGAACCTGTCCTGCGCGAAGGAACGCGGCCATTTCGCCAGCGCTCACCTTGATTTTCTCCATGCGGTCAATCCACGTGAAGTCAATGTCCGCATTCTTTTTCTTGAAGTCAGCCTCAACACTGGAATTGAACCCCTTGCCCGCCAGCGCCAACTCCTGGCCCGAGGCGGTGGTCGCAACATCGCTCGCGCCAGCCTGCAGCGAAACCTTCTTCGTCGTCAGCGCGCTCTGGTGCAGCCACCCGTGTTTGCCGTCCGCTGTCTTGACGTAGTACCAGCCGTTCCGCGCATCGGTCGCGATCACCTGCGCTCCATAATCGAGCGTGCTCACCAGCGTTCCGAGAAAGGTCGGGTTCGCGCGCAGTTGCGCAGAGCGGATCTGCACATTCATCGGCGTATCCCGCGCAATCGCCGGCGCGGCGAGCAGGCCCACCAGCAACACACTCCAGATCAATCGTTTCATGACACTCTCTCCTCTTCTTAATCCACCTGCAGAATGAGACGCTGGTTCCCGGGATTTATTCAAGCTTTTCAGCGGGCGCCCCCGCAACCGGCGTATTCCGTATTTCTTCAAACAATGCCGACATCTCCGGCCCCCACGCGGGTTCCCCCTCCGGTCCGACTGCGGCGAGCGCGGCTTCCATCGCCTTCAGCGCGCGCACAGGATCGCCCAATCCCTGCCAACTCCGTGCAGCGCGATAGAATCTATATCCCGCCGCATCCGCATCGCCGGCTTTCGAATAGGCCTCGCCGGCGCGCACCATGGAGTCGGCCATGTCGCGGAACCGACCGGCCTGCCGCAGAAACTCCGTCTCTTTGTCAAACTCCAAACCGGCATTGCCGCCATCGCCCGACAGCAGCGAGACGCGTCCCGCAAGCGCGGCGACGCCCGCGCGCAACGCGGGGTCCGCCGTCACGGTCGAACGCGCGCGCGATAGCGCAGTTTTCGCATCGGCCAGATTCTCCGCATCAAACGCCATCTGTCCATACAGCAGCCACGCCTGGCAGTGCACCGCGCCGCTGGTCTTCAGCTCCGCGACCTTCTGCACCTCGGCGCGCGCCGCATCCGCCTGCCCCGCCGCGCGCAAGGCGCGCGCGCGCAGCAACACCACCGGTCCGCGATCGCGACGCAACCGCACAAAGGCCGCCTCGGCTTCCGTCAAATACGGCAGCGCCTCCGATGGACGCTCCGCAAGCAAAAGCGCAGCCGCCAGATTATAGGCCTGCTTCCCGACCTCCACCGAGTCGTCAATCGCCCGCGCACGCTGCAGCGCCAACTCATAAAACCGCGCCGCGCGCGTATAGCTGTTCAGATGAAATGCGCTCTGAGCAGACGAAATATATTGCGCCAACACGGCATCCGGACGCGCCTCCGCCTTGGGCGCAGTGCCGCACCCGACGCCCACCGCCAAGACGGCCGCCATCGCGCAGGCCAACATCCCCATCGTTACAATGCGCCCGTTCATGGCCCACCCGCCTCAATCGCCGGGATCATATCCGGCAGTTGTTCGCCGGGAACATATTTGCGAATCAGCCAATGTCGCTGCACGCCCTCGATCAATCGTTCCGCTTCGCGCAGCGTCTCCTGCGACTGCACCACTGTGCCGGGCAGCGCGTCCACCTCGCGACCCACCGTCGCCGCCATCGGAGGCAGGCGCGCGGTTGTTTCTTTGAGATCGGCCAGAATCGCCCGAACCTGTTCGAGGATGCGATCTATCTCCTCTGCCGCTTTCGGGTCGCGCAGCAACTGTCCCGCGCTGCCTTCGCCTTCGGCCAGCCCGCGCGAGACTTCCTCAAGATTCGACAGCAGCTTCATCAGCGGCCCGTCCTGATCGCGCAAACCGTCGGCCAGCTTTGTATAGCTCTCCAACAGCGGAAGAATCGCGTCCTGAATCTGCTTGAGGATGTTCTGCGCGATCTCGGTGATCTCTGTATCTTTGATCGCAGGCAGCGCCGCGCGGTCGCCCAGCTCTTCGCCATGCCCCTCGGTGATCTCGACATACGCATCGCCTGCAACGCCGAACTTCTTCTTCACAATGGCCTGCGAATCGTCGCGCACAAACCGGATGAAGTCGCCCTTGATGCTCAACCGCGCGTGCACCGTGCCGTTTGTCCACACGCGAATCCCTTCCACACGTCCCACCCGCGTGCCGAGAATCTGAACCTCCGCGCCTTTCTGAAGGCCCAGCGTGCCCTCCGCCGGAAAGTCGAGGCGCAGCCGATAGACCGGCTCAAACCACTCCTGCGCGCGGCCGGCCAGAATGATTCCCACAATCAACGCGGCGACAACCACCAGAACGAAAACACCCACGATTTCATTCACGTGGCGAAACTTGAACGGTTTATTCATAGCTGATTGAGATCGCGCAACGCGCCCCCTTCCATCGCACATTTTCGAGTCGGTCGCAACGCGGAATCTTCCATCCGCTCGGATCGCCCCGTAATCCAAATCACCGCCGCGCCGGTCTGCTCGCGCAAACGGTTGATCGCCTTCACCAACGGCGCGCCTTCTGCGGGCGATAGCTCGCGTGTCGGACGCTCCAGCAACAACAACTTCGGCTCCCCGAGCAGCGCGCGCACCCACTGCGCCTTCAACAACAACGACCGATCCACATGCGCCGGACGCCCCTGCGGAATGCCATCCAATTCCAGCTCCGCCGCCAGCGCCTGCGCCGCGCGCAACACCTCTTGCGGTTCGTGCCGACGGTGATACCGCTGTGCGAGCGTGATGTTCTCGTCCACATCCAAATTGCTCAACCAGCCCGACCGTTCAAATACCCGGCCGATCCGGCCCCGCTCCGCCGCCGCATCCTGCGGCGACCGCGCGGCCCACCCCGCCCCGTGCAGCAGCACCTCGCCCCGCGCCGGCTCCACAATACCGCACGCTACATCCGCAATCGGCGTCACCAGCCGCCCCGACGGCGGCGCGATCAGACACAAATCGCCCGGCTCCAGCGCCAGCGAAAACCCGTTCAGCTCGCATTCATACGGATACTGCGCCGCGAAGGAAACTTCCCGCATCTCCAAGACCGCACTCATAGATAGGTCACCAGTGAAACCAGCGCCGATGTGATGAACAGTGCCGCCGTTGAACGCATCACCGCCCGCGTCGCCGCCTGCGGCACCTCCGTCACAGCGCCGCCGACGCTCAGTCCCTCCACACAGCAAATAGACCCCACCAGCAGCCCCGGCACAAACGCCTTGATCAACAGATTGAACACATCCGCCTTCGTCAACGCGCCAAAGATGCTCCGGACAAACATCCCCGGATTCCCCGTGTTCGCGCCCAGCAACAGGCCAAACAAAAATCCGCTGATGAACGACACCGCGATGAAAATGATCGTCAGACAGAAAATAGAAATCGCCGTGCCCAACACCCGCGGCAACACCAGATAAAGAAACGGATCCAGCCCCTGCGCGTCCAGCAGCGCCACCTCGCCGTTCACCTTCATGTTCGCCAACTCAGTCGTCATCGCGGTCCCGCTTCGCCCGATGACAATGAAATTCGTCAGCAGCGGCCCCACCTCGCGGATAATCACCATCACCAGAATCGGCCCCAGCAATCCACTCTGCCCCACCTTCGCCAGCGCCACCTGCGTCTGCACCACCACCGCAATCCCGACCATCAGCGAAATCAGCGAAATGAAGCGACTCGCCTCAAAACCCGTGAACAGAATCTGACGCGCCAGCACGTTGCGCACGGGCGGTGGCCAATAGCGCGGCTGCACAGACGACACCACCACCGTCCACGCCACCGCGATCAAGCGCGAAAGCGAAGCCACCCGCCGCACCACCCAACCGCCTATGCCGCTCACAAACTTCATGTGCCGTCGAGTATGCGCAGAATCTAGCGCCGCATCAATAGCAACAGGGCACATCGGAGCGAGGAAGCGGGCTGCAGGAAAAAATGGAGGCGCGGGTGGGAATCGAACCCACGAATAGAGGTTTTGCAGACCTCCGCCTTACCACTTGGCTACCGCGCCGCAAGAAGAAGCGAAGGTGTACGATACCACAACGCATATCGCAATCCACTTTTTCTTGCTGCCCAATTTCGATCCGCCGAGACGCCTTCAGCTCAAAACAACGACTGAAAATCTATCTGCGTTTTCAGTTGGATGGCCGACCCGCCAGCCGTATGATTTTGCCGCAACGCAACTATGCCCGCAGCAATTTCTATCTTTCTGGCGGCGATCCTGGCGCTCACCGGCTGCTGCAGGCTCAATCCGGGCGACCGGAGCCACACAACAAACCCGCCCACCCCGCTTTCGGCATCGAAGGATGCCCTGCCGAATTTCCGCACACCCGCGCGTATCGCCATCCTCAACTCGCCGCGCCAGTTGCAGACCGATGTCGTCTACCCCCCTCTGATCTCGCAGCAGGCACTGGTTTGGACCGAGGCAGGTCTGAACTGGAAAATCCGTTTTCCGCCGCGCCGCTATGCCTATGCCGGCATCGTCCTGCGCAAGCCGATCAATCTCGCGGAGCACAAAGACCGGATGAATCTGGTTCTTCGCATCCAACCCGCCACGATGGCACGCCACCTCGTCATTGCCCTCGTGGATAAACCGGAATCAGCGCCGCCTGCATATTCAGATGTCGCGCTGGCCGATTTCGTGTCGGGTGGCGCCGCTGATCAGCAACTCATCAAAATACCGCTCTCCGCGTTCACAGCCGGCGAGGTGCTCGACCTGGATCCCGCAGATCACGAACTCGGCGCCGAGACACATGTCCACGAAAGCCGCGCGCTCGATTGGACCCGCATCGGGGAAATTCGCATCGTCAGCCCCGGCGGGAACATCCCGGCAAAGCAGATTTCCATCCAGGACCTGCTCCTCCAGCGAAAATAGGTTGGCGCCATCTGCAGCAGACTGCTTTCGGCTTGCCCGTTCCGCCCGCTCGCGTAAGGTTGCCGCACTCAACGGAGTGCGATCATGGCTGGTGAATACGTTTTCAATCTGCAGCGGCTGACGAAGCAATACAACAAGACGAACATCCTCGAGGATGTCACGCTCGCGTTCTTCTTCGGCGCAAAAATCGGTGTCATCGGCGGAAACGGCGCGGGCAAATCCACGCTGCTCCGCATCATGGCGGGAATAGATAAAGATTTCATGGGCGAGGCGCAGGTCGCCAAAAACACAAAGATCGGCTATCTCGCGCAAGAGCCGCAACTCGACCCGGAAAAGGATGTGATGGGCAACGTCCAGGAGGGTGTCGCCGAGGCGCGCAAGGTGCTCGAGCGCTACGACGAAATCTGCGACCAGCTCGGCAACGACCTCTCCGATGCAGAGCGCGATAAGCTCAGCGATGAAATGGATCGCCTGCAAACGATCATAGATACGCACGACCTCTGGGAACTCGATCATCAGGTAGAAATGGCAATGGAAGCGCTGCGCCTTCCGCCGCCGACAGCGAAGGTCACCGAAATATCCGGCGGTGAACGCCGCCGCGTGGCGCTCTGCCGACTCCTCCTCTCAAATCCCGATGTATTGCTCCTCGACGAACCGACAAACCACCTCGATGCCGATTCCGTCGCCTGGCTCGAAGAGTTCCTCAAAAAATTCACCGGCACCATCGTCGTCGTCACGCACGACCGCTACTTCCTCTCCAACGTCACCGAATGGATTCTCGAACTCGATGGCGGCCGCGCCTATCCCTACAAGGGCAACTATGCCGCATGGCTCGAGCAGAAACAGGCACTGCAAGAACGCGATGCAAAGGCCGCACAGGCCCGCCGAAAACTGCTCGAACAGGAGCTCGCCTGGGTTCGCATGAACCCCGGCGCGCGCCGCGCGCGCAACAAGGCGCGCTTGCAGCGCTATGAGGAACTCGCCAGCCAGCAAGTGGATACGCGCGAGGACAGCCTGCAGATTCAAATCCCCTCCGGCGAACGACTCGGCGACCTCGTGGTCCGCGCCACCGGCGTCAGCAAGGCCTATGGCGATCGCCTGCTGATGGAGAATGTGAACTTCGACCTGCCGCGCGGCGGAATCGTCGGCGTGATCGGCGGCAACGGCGCGGGCAAAACAACGCTCTTCCGCATGATCGTCGGCCAGGAAACACCCAGCAACGGCACGCTGACCGTCGGCCCGACCGTGCGCGTGTCCTATGTGGACCAATTCCGCGATTCGCTGGATTCAGACAAAACAGTGTATGAAGAAATCTCAGGCGGCATGGAGTTTCTCGATCTCGGCGGGAAAACGATGAACAGCCGCGCCTATTGTGCGCGCTTCAACTTCCGCGGCAGCGATCAGCAAAAGAAGGTCGGAAAACTTTCAGGCGGCGAGCGCAACCGCCTGCACCTCGCCAAACTGCTGCGCGGTGGCGGCAACCTCCTCCTCCTCGACGAACCTACAAACGACCTCGACGTGGATACCCTCCGCTCCCTCGAAGAAGGCCTCCTCAACTTCGGCGGCTGCGCCGTCGTCATCAGCCACGATCGCTGGTTCCTCGACCGCATCGCAACCCACATCCTCGCATTCGAAGGCGACAGCAAAGTCACGTGGTTCGAAGGCAACTATGACGCCTATCAGGAGCAGCGCCGCCGCATCCTCGGCCCGGCAGCCGACCGTCCCACCCGCGTCCATTTTCGACCCATTCGCCACGCATAATTTTGCTGGCAACACCCGGGGGATTCAGGATATAGGGTCGGGTTTGGGGCAGCATGTCAGATTCACAATCCAACATAGACGCGCACGGATCCGCCGGTTCGGACGGCGAACCCGCCGAATTGATGTATGTCAAATGCGCGCGCTGCGGCAAATGGATGGATGTAAAGCCGGGGCACATCAACTCCATCTCGCACAGCTATTGCCCCGAATGCTTCGCCGAAGAAATGCGCAAACTCAATCTGCCCAACCCCGGTACGCGCCCGCGCGCGGCACTGTAACGCACAGCTCCACGGCTATTCCCGCCGGATCACCAACACCGTAATATCGTCGGACTGCGCTGCGCCGCCGATGAACGATTGAACATCCTTCACTAGCGCCGCGACCATCTCCGGTGCCGGACGTGCAGCGTGCTCCCGCACCATCTCCGCAAACCGGTCATACCCCAATTCGATGTGCTCCCGGTTATTCGCCTCTGTGATGCCATCGGTGAAGAGTACCATGACATCGCCCGAATTAAATTGAACTGTCGTCGCCTCTAGCATCTCTTCAAACAACGGCACATCCGTGAGCCCCATCGCAGTCCCCGGCGGCTGCAACCGCTCCAGTGAGCCGTCAGCGCGAACGAGAAACAGCGGCTCGTGCCCCGCGCGCACCACCGACGCAGAGTGGCTCACCGGATCAAATGTGAACGCCGCCAGCGTCACAAACATCTCCGATTCCAGATCCGGCGTCAGCTTGCGGTTGACGCGACAAATCGCCTCGCGCGGGCTCGATGCCACCTCCGAATACGTGTGAATCAGCGAGCGCACAATGCTCATAATCATGGCCGCCGGAACGCCCTTGCCCGACACGTCGCCGATAATGCAGCTCCACTGATCGCCAATCGGCACAATGTCAAAATAGTCCCCGCCCACCTCGAGCGCAGAAACGCTCACGCCAAAAATCTGATAGCCGGTCACCTCCGGCATGATCCGCGGCAACAGCGACTGCTGAATGTCGCGCGCCCACTTCATCTCCTCCTGCACGCGATCGCGCTCAGACTCCGCCTCATAAAGCTGCGTATTCTCAATCGCCATCGCCGTGTGTCGCGCCAGCGTCTCAACCGTGCTGATCGTTTCCTCCGTGTACAACGCGCCGTTTGCGCGCGGCCCCAGGTGAATCGCGCCCCACCGCTTGGCGCCGATGGACAATGCAACCGCCATCTCCTGCGCGTGCGCCCCCTCCTCTGTCACCGCACCGCTGGCAATCCGATACTGGCTCCGCCCCGTCTCGTGCGCGCGCTGCGCCATCCCCGTCCGCTTCCCGCCCTCGCGCGTGCCCCGCTCGCCTTCAAGGCGAAGCGGACTGCCCGGCGGCTGCGAAATATACAGGCGCACAAAGGACGCCTGCGTCATCCGGCTGAACATCTCCACCAGATCCTCGAACAAATCTTCCGATTCGAATTGCTTGCTGATCCGGACCGTCCACTCCTGCAACCGGTGCATCAGCGCAATGCGTCGCACCAGCGACGAAATCATCTCGTTGAACGTCTCGCCCAATAACCCGATCTCATCGTTCGTCGTCACCGGAACCTGCTGATCCAGATCGCCGTCGTGCACCTTTCGCGCCGCTCGAGTCAACGCCTCAATCGGGCGCAACGCTCGCTGCGCAAAGAAGTACGACAACACAATCGCGATCAAACAAATCAATCCCATGACGGCGAACGATTGGCGATAAAGCGCGCGGATCTCGGCCTCAATTCCGCTCGGGAAATAAATTACAACAAACCCCGGAACGCTCCCGTCCGTAGATAGCGGCCCCGCCATCCGGATCATCTGCGAATCGCGCCGGTAGGACTGCTGGAAGTGCACCGGCAAATCCGCTTCCGCAATCCGCCCCAGCGGCGGTTGCGCCGAATCCCGCATATAGGCATACACCAATCGCCCGTCCGCGCCATACACTGCAAGCGACTCCGGCTGGTGCGAAACCTGCGGATAATCCGGCCCCTCCATTCGCAGGAACTTCTCCTTCAACACAAAATCAAGCGTGGCCTCAACAAACTGCGAATCCTTCGCCCTGTAGTGCCCCGCCAGATAATTCACACCCGCCAGATACGCCGTGAACGCGCTGTCGAACTCGCGCGTATACAGGTGCGACTGGAACTGATAGGCCGTGACAATTGTGATCCCCAGACTCGCCGCGAGAATCAGCGCGAAGCTGTGCAGCAGAATCTTGTGGGCAAATCGCATAAAATTGCCGCCTTTTCAACCGCCGCTATTGCAGCGACGCAATCGCTTCTTCCCTCGTTGGAAACACGACCAGTGATTTGCCCAGTTGCAACAAATCCAGCGTGCGCACCAACCGGTCATTCAAACCAAACAACGCCAGACGACCGCGCGATAGCATCAAGCCGCGATGATACTTCATGATCAACCCGATCGCGCGACTGTTCAAATACGTCAGCCGCCGGCAATCCAGCACCACCCGTCGCCCCGGCGGCAAACAAACCGGATCCAGCGCCTCGCGCAACACATCAATCGTCGCCGAATCCACGGGCCCCTGAATCACCACAACCGTAATCGCGCCCGCCTCCTCAATCGAAATATCCAATCCCGCTTTACTCATGATCGCCGTTTCATTCTCGGCGCCAGTCTATCCGAACTCGCTTCAGTACAGCAATGCACAATCCGCGTTTGCGATTTTCCTGTTGAACCCGCGCCGCCCTTTGCCATCCTCCCCCCGACATGCCCCTGCCAGATTCGCAATTCCACGACCTCCTCGCCATTGCCGAATGCGAAGTCCATCGCGTCCTCACCGCGCTTCCGCCCCCGCTCCGTGCAAAAGCAGACAAAGTCCCCGTCCTCTATGAACGCACCCCCTCCGCAGAGCTAACCGCCGAAGAAATTGAACCCGACACCCTCGGCCTCTTCATTGGCGAAGCCTTCCCCGACGCCTATGCAGGCGCCCACAACCTCCCCGCCCAAATCATCCTTTTTCTCGAAAACATCTGGGAGTACGCCAACGAAGACGACCACTTCTATCGCGAAGAAGTGCGTCGAACCCTTCTCCACGAACTCGGCCACTACCTCGGCCTTGATGAAGACGACCTCGCCGACCGCGACCTCGACTGATCTCCCATCCGCACTCCACACCCCAAAACCCACCAGTCCCAAACCCCGACTCGCAAAGTCGCAACAATCCCTCGTCACCACTCCTCTGCTCGATCTCCCGGCGAGATGGCGAAATGGGTAAACACATCAAACAGCCCCTCCCAAAGCGGGCCAGCCCCTTGCAAGAAATCTGGCAAAGCAACGCACTTGATAGGTATATGTGACACATATACATTTGGTGTGTGACAACAGAGTATCCTGAATTTACCGGATTTGATTGGGATCGTGACAGTCGGGATAAGAATCAGAAGCACGGCGTATATGGATGGGAATGCGAACAGCTCTTTTTCAATAAACCGTTGGTAATTTTGGACGATCCCAAACATTCACTTGCAGAACAACGATATGCGGCCTTCGGGCAAACAGACGGAGGCCGAAGGCTCGTTATCGTCTATACAATGAGAAACTCTTTGATCCGGGTAATCTCGGCGAGAGACATGAACAGAAAGGAGCGACAGTTTTATGAAGGCTTCCACTAAAAACAAACCCTCGTTCAAGACGGAAGACCAAGAGCGAGAATTCTGGACTACTCACTCGCCGCTTGAATATTTTAATACAGCCAAAGCGAAGCGGGCATCGTTTCCCAATCTCCGACCGTCGCTAAAATCTATCTCGATTCGTTTGCCGACAGATATGATCGACGAATTGAAGCTCCTTGCGAACAAGAGAGACGTTCCCTACCAAAGCCTGGCAAAACTCTATCTATCGTGGGGAATACGCGCAGAGCGAGAGACCCTCAAAACACGATAAGGGGCGATAATAGAGACGATGCCATCGTCAACGCTCGGCTGCGGTCTCAACCCGCCCTTCGTCGTTCGCGGCCGAAACGACTATTTTTGAAAGCGTATGCGCTTTTGTTCGATTCGTGAAGGTGGTGGTCCGTCTTTGACCACGTTCGAGCTTTACTGATACCAGAAGACCGGTAGCGCAATCAATCCCACCCCTTGACCCGTAGGCCGCCCCCCTCGCGGCGCTGACGCGCCGCTCGGACTACCGCAAGAACCGCGCCGCCGTAGGCGTCACGGTTCTTGCTTCCCCCGGCTCGTCGCTGTCGCTCCTCGCCCCCACGCACGGCGCGTTGCGCCGTGCTTCTACTCCTCGCCGCTGGACGCGGCTCGGAGCAAGGACGGCGCTGGGCCGCGCCGGTTGATGCTCGGCACGCTGGCCGCGTGCCTGCGCTTCCGCCGCCCGCGTGGGCGCGGTCGTCGGTCGCCCCTCCTGAACGTCGGGGCGAGGCTGGCTGCCCGTCGCCGGTTGCCACCGTCGAGGCGGCTGACGCCGCCCGGTTCGTTCCGCCCGTCTTCTCGTCTTCGTTTTCGGGGGCGCGCGCGAA
>JBDHQM010000064.1:0-9075 GCA_039807095.1 Kiritimatiellia bacterium | reverse complement strand
CATCATTCAAATCAATGCCATCATGAAAACTCACAACCTCGCATTCTCATGAAAAGACCGTTGCTCCGGCACATCAGAACAGCTATAGTTTTATTCGCGCGCTATGCGCGGATGACATCTGCGACTGTGAGGCCGCGAAAGTCTTGATAGTGCGCGCGGACGTATGGCGGCAAATCGGCAGCGCGACTGTGGCCCGTGATTGCGATGCAGGCCATTCCCGCGCGGCGCGCGGCTTCAAATCCGGCGGCGGAATCTTCAAAGATTTTGCAATGCGCGGGCGCAACACCCATTTGCGATGCGGCGAGCAGTAGAATTTCCGGATCGGGTTTTCCGTGTGCAACATCTTCGCACGCGAGGACCGCCTTGAAGAATCGGCGCAGATTCAATCCATCCACAACGAAGTCCACATTGATCCGGTTCGCATTCGATGCCGCAGCGCAAGGGATCCCTTCGGCATTGAGCGCGGTGAGCAGCTCCACGAGGCCGGGCATGGGCGCCATGACGGGGCCATACAGTTCGCGATAGATGGCCTCTTTGTCTTCCGCGCCGCGCGCGATTTCCGCGTCGGTGATGGAGTCGCCATAGAGCGTGCGAAAAATCTGTGCGTTGGTTCGGGCATAGAGATGCTCGCGATAGTAATCGCGCGCGATGGGTTTGTTATTGCGCTCACCCCAAACGAGCCACGCCTCTTCGTGATGCGCGTGGTTGTCCACAGAGGTGCCGTCTATATCGAAAATTACGCCGAGAGTGTGCATGGTGTGAATTGAGGTCGCGTGGCCGTCAGTGTGTGGTGAGCCAGCTCCGCACGGCCTCCGCGGCGGGATCGTTCGGCGCGAGATCCAGATAGCGCGAATACGCCGCGCGCGCGTCGGGAAGCGTTTCCGGGCGCTCGCTATAAATCTGGCCGAGCAGATAGTGGCCTGCGGCGCCGGATGGATCCCGCTTCACGAGTTCCTGCGCGAGCGCTGCGGCGGATGCGCGATCGCCTGACTGGAAATAGAGCAGCGCGAGATTATAGCGCGCGCCGTTCAGATCGGGCTGCGCGGCGAGGGCATGGGCATACGCTGATTTTGCCATTTCGTAGTTGCCGACATGCGTGTAGGCGACGCCGAGGTTGTAGGCGGACAGGGAAGAGCGATTATCGTATTCCAGCGCGCGGCGAAATGCGGAGATGGCATCGTTGTATTGCCGTTGCTTCAAAAGAGTGGTTCCCCGGTTGTGCGCATCGGTTGCAGCGGATGCATTGCGGGCGGGCATGGGGCGAAGTCCCAAATCCGGCAGCGGCTTTGATGGACGTTCGGGCACGCGCGGCGCGGGGGCTGCGCGCGGCTCCGGCGCCGGTGACGATGCGGGCGCAACACGTGCGGACGGTTGCGGCGCACTGGCAGATGTCACCGTTTGCAACAGCGCGTCATCAACCGGCTTGGGTCGAGGAACAGGCCCGATCTCGGGCGGAGGCGTCGGAATCTGCGGCGCGGTTGAAGGTTTCGGCGCGGGTGCCTGGGCAGCGGCGCGCGCGAGCGGCGTGAGGACTTTGATTCGTTCAGGAATGAGGCGCGCGCGCGGATCGCCGGGAAATCGCTTTTCAAATTCGCGGTATGCCTGGATGGCGCGCTCGGGCGACTGCACCTGCCAATCCAGTACACGGGCCAACTCCCACTGCGCGTCCACGCTCTGCGGATTCAGCCGGACGGCGGCGGTCAGCCCGACCAGTGCGGTGTCCACCTCGCCCGACTTCAGCGCAGCGCGCGCCATGGAAAACTGGGAGTCAAACGAGCGCGCGTCGAGAGCGACGGCTTGTTTGTAAATGCGAAGCGCAGAGGTGAAGTCCTGGCGATCCATCAGGAAATGCCCGAGTTCAAGATAGCCATCCACTTCTTCAAACGCGATTCGTGTGGAGGCGCGAAGCAACTCCTCCTGATCGCCAGTTCGCTTATCGCGACCGGCCTCTTTCGCTGCACTCAGCAGTTGATCCAGCGCGCTTCGCGCGTCGCCGCGTTCCGCCGTGGCAGTGGCTTGTTTAATGATGGCCGCCGCAGTCTGTTTCGCAGGGCGGCTGGCGGATGCCGGAGCGGATGGGGCCGCGACATCCGGGGCGGGCGTGACGGAGGAGACCCGTGCGGAATCGGATTCAGCAGGTGCGGTGAGCGGGGCCGGTGTCGGGGCAGAACCGGTGTGTTTTGGCTCCAACGCCGCGCGCGCAAAATCGGCAGCCGATCCGCTTTTCTCCTGTGCGAGGTAGCGCTTGAAGTAGGCCTTTGCCCGCTCGGCATCCCGCAGGCGCGTTTGATAGATCAACCCCACATTGAAGAGCGCGGGGGCATAGCGCGAATCTTTCTCCAGCGCGATCAGGTGCGACTCCACGCTTTTTTCCGGCCCGTTCTGATACAGGTCCACCACCGCGAGCGCGGTGAGAATTCGTGCCGAATCGGGAGCGCGATTGAGCGCGGCGTAAAGGGCGCGACGCGCGGCGGACCACTGCTGCCCTTCGATGAACAGCTGGCCCAGATATTCGAGCGGGCGCGGATCGCGCTCATCAATCTTCGCAGCGTCCTGCAGCAACTGAATCGCGCGCGCCTCGTTGCCCTGATGGCGATAGAGCAGTGCGAGGTTATACACCGGCTCAACCAGGGTCGGGTTCAGGCGGCGGCTGTCTTCAAAGGCTTCCTGCGCGGTCCGGTATTGGCCCAGCTTCCACGCGGCGACACCGAGGTAGTTGTAGGCCAGCGCATTGCCGTCGCTGCCGGGACGGCGCGCGATGGATCGCTCAAACATGGCGCGGGCGCGCACAGCGTTGTCGCGCTTCAACTCGTAGAGGCCGCGGTCATATTCCGCCTGACCCGGCGGCTTGGAACAGCTCGCCGCAAAGAGGAATACGGCTGCTATCAAACCTGCTAAAATGGAAAACGCGCGCTTCATGAATTGGGGGCGATGCTAAACAGGCAAACCGGCCGCCGCAAGTCATCCTGTCGCAATCCAAACTTCGCGGGTGCGGGGCCCGTCAAACTCACAAAAAAAGATGCCCTGCCAGGTTCCGAGCTGAAGCTTTCCATCCGCCACGAGAACGCGCACCGAGCTGCCCATCATCATCGCTTTGACGTGCGCAGCGGAGTTGCCCTCGGCGTGGCGATAGGCCGGGTCGCTCCACGGAATCAGCCGGTCCAGCGTGTGTGCGACATCGCGCATCACATCCGGATCGGCGTGTTCATTGATTGAGACGCCGGCGGTGGTGTGGGGCACAAAAACGGTGATCGCACCCTCGCGCACATTGAGGTCGGCGAGCGCGGCTTGCACCTCGCGCGTGATTTCCCTAAACTGTGTGCGAGCGTCGGTTTTTAGAGACACCTTCTTCATGGCCCGTATGCTAGGACAGTCCGGCAGTCCGGGCAAGGTTGCCCGCCCCGCTCGACTATGATTTATATTGTTGAGAGCGTTTCTTTTCTGCTGCTTCTGTTCGCGTCGGCATTTTTTTCAAGCAGTGAAGCGAGTTTCTTTTCGTTGAACCCGCTGCAGGTGCGCCGGTTGATCCAGCGCAACCCGCAGGGCGGCAAGCGGGTACACGACATATTGAGCAATCCGACCCGGCTACTTTCCACGATTCTGATCGGAAACACGATTGTGAACGTGGCGATCTCTGCGGTGGGCTTCGATCTGGCGCGCCGACTTGTCCCCGACTTTGGCGCCACCATCGCAATTCCCGTGGTCACGGTTTTGCTCGTCCTCTTTGGCGAAGCGGGCCCGAAGCGGCTGGGCCTGCGCAAACCCGAGGGACTGGCCACCCGCCACTCCCGACTCCTCGCTGCACTGGTGCTGGTGTTCAAGCCCTTGCGTCTCCTCCTGGAGAAACTCACCAAAACATTCGAATCCATGTTCCGTCCGCGCGGCCACGGACTGAGTGAAGACGAATTCAAGACCGTCCTCGAAATCGGCAACGAGGAGGGCATCCTCAATGCCGACGAATTGGCGATGATCAAATCCATCATCCAGCTCGAGGACATGACCGCGAGCGATGTCATGACGCCGCATGTGGACATCATCGGGATTGATCTCGACGAGGATCCGGCGGATTTTGTGAAACAGGTCCAGTCTGCGCGCCGAAATTTTCTCCCGCTCTATCGCGGCGAACTGGAAAACGTGGAGGGATTCCTCAATACGCGGCGTTTTCTGCTCGATCCGGAGCACCGCATTGACCTCGCGCGCGAGGAGGCGTTCTTCGTCCCCGAAACCGCGCCGCTCAACCGACTGCTTCTGCAGTTTCAGAACGAGCAGCGCCGCATTGCGGTTGTGGTGGATGAATATGGCGGCGTCGCGGGCGTGATTACGCGCGGCGATATTCTCGAAGAAATCACCGGCGAGATTTATCAGGAATTGAACCGCCCGCGCCCCCTCTTTCAACCCGCAGGTCCGCGGCGCTGGCTGATGGATGCCAACTTCAGCCTCGAAGAATTGAACCGAAAACTCGGCCTTCAACTGGATGCAGAGGGCGCGGACCGCCTCGCCGGATGGATCGCCCACCACCTCGGTCACATGCCGGAGAAAGACGATATCGTGGAAGCCCAGGGCGTTCGCGTCACGGTGCTGCAAACACAGCGGCTCCGCGTGACGCTGGCTCAGATTGAAATCCTGCCCGAAAACAGCGCAGAGGAGACCAAAGGATGAGCGCGCTGGAACTGATTATCCTGATGGTTGGTCTCGCGGGCGCCTGGTTCTTCGCCGGAATTGAAACCGGCCTCATCTCGATCAACCGCCTGCGCTTGCGCCACTTCGTGCGCCGCAAGGTCAAAGGCGCATCAACACTGCAATATTTCCTGGATCACCCCGACCACCTCCTCGGAACGCTGCTCTTCGGAAACAACGTGATGAACACGGTGGTCTCCGTTGTGGCCGTCAGCGTCGCCACGCGCCTGTGGGGCAGCACCGGATCCTGGATCGCCAGTATCCTGGCAACACTCGTGCTCCTCATCTTCTGCGAATATTTTCCGAAGGCGTGGTTCCAAAGTTTCCCCACAGCGCGCTGCCTGAAGTTCGCGCGGGTTCTCTCTGCAGTGGACAAACTGCTGCGCCCGGTCAGCCGGATTTTTGTGAAGATGATTCAGGTGCTCGTGCCGCTCCCCGGCGAAAATAAAATGGCGCCGTTCGCCATCACGCGCGAGGAACTGATTCACCTCACCAAGGAAATTCAGAAAAGCGGCGCCCTCACGGGCGATGAAGTGCGCATGATCACCAGCGTGATGGAGCTCCAAACCATCACGTGCGAAGAGATCATGGTTCCGCGCGATCAGGTGGTCTACATCCACAGCGATACAGGCGTTGAAGACATCCGCCTCTTCGCGCGCGCAAAGCCGTTCAACCAATTCCCGGTTTATGACCGCGCCAAGAAAGACTTCACCGGCATCGTCTATGTGATGGATGTTCTGTGCGATCCCAATCCGGCGGGCAAGCAGGCGAAGGATTATATGCGCCATCCGCAACTCGTGGACAAAGCCGTCCCCGCAGACCACGTCCTGCCCCGGATGCGCGTGACGCGGCAACCGGTCGTCCTCGTCACAGACGGCGACAAGGGCGTCGTGGGGCTCCTCCCGATGGAGCGCGTCGTCTCCGAATTCGTCGGCATTTGAGCCGACATCACTACTCCGTGGGCACGCTCACTGTGAACGCGCGAAACTCGCTCCACGATCCCGCATAGCGCTCTGCATCCACCGCGCGCACGCGCCAGCGCCCCGCAAGGGTCCCTGCAGGCCACTCCACCACCAGCGTCAAACCGGCGGTCTGTTCCAGGCGAAAATCACTGCACGCTCCCGCCCCGTCACACTGATCAATATCCACCAGATACGTCGCGGCGCTCTCCGCCGGCTTCCATGAAAATGCAACGGCTGTCCCCGATACAACCTCGCCATCCGCCGGACGCACCGGCTTCGGAGCACCCGCCGCTTCGGCACGCGGCGCATCGTCACTGCTCCAATCCACTCCGGACAAAATCATCGCCCCCGTCCCGACGCTCAACACAATCCCAACCAGCGCCGGGGCAGGCGTATTGGTCGTCGCCACCGATGCGGGCGGCGCATTCGTCTCCTCCTCCACCGCCACCGACGCAACCTCCGACACACCCTCGTCTCCGCGAACCAACACAGGTCTCCCGACGATGCAACCGGCGATTAATAGCGCCATCAAAATCCTCATTCCCGCGATCTCCTTCCCGGTGCGTCCTGCTTGTCCACACCGTGCTGCAACACGCGGCGATGGCGCCGCTCCACCCGCTGCCGATGGCGCTGCTGCCGCTCAGCAAGCTCTTCGAGCTCGCCGCGCAGTTGCAGAAAATTATCGAGTCGCCGCGCAGGCAGTCGCCCCTCCGCAACCGCTGCGCGCACGGCACACGCAGGCTCCTTCCCGTGCCGGCAATCCGTGAAACGGCACTGGCGCGCGAGCTCATCCACGTCGGGAAACACATCCGCGAGATTTTCCTCGCCGCCCCACAACTGAATCTCCCGCAACCCCGGCGTATCAATCACCAACGCACCGCACGACAGGCGAAGCAATTCGCGATACGTCGTCGTGTGTCGCCCGCGCCGGTCGCGCGAGCGAACTTCGCCCGTCTCCTTCAGCTCTTCGCCTAGCAGTTGATTCACAATCGCCGATTTACCCACACCCGACGGCCCCAGCAGCGCGCACGTCAGCCCCGGTTTCAGCCGCGCGCGAATTTCATCCATTCCGCGCCCCGACACCGCGCTCGTCAGAAGAACATCCACCGCAGGCGCCAGCGCACGAAGCGACGCCGCATACCCCTCGGGATCCGCACACAAATCGCACTTGTTCAACACCAGCACCGGCGCCGCGCCGCTCTCGCGCACCAACGCCAGATATCGCTCAATGCGCCGCAGATTAAAATTCCGCCCGCCATCAAGCGCGTGAACAATGAACACAATGTCCACATTCGCTGCCACCACCTGCGTCTCAACCGTATCGCCCGGCACCTTGCGCACGATCGCCGTCCGACGCGGCAGCACGCGATGAATCAGCGCGCGATCCTCCTCGCCCCTCGTCTCCGCCAACACCCAATCGCCCACCGCAGGCTGATCAATCTTCCCCCTCGCCTGTTTGCGAAATTTTCCCGACAGCGCCGCCACAAACTCGCCGCGCGCACACACAATGTGCCACAAATCGCGGCCATCCCGCACAACCCGCGCAGGTTCACCGCTTCCGCCCTCGCCCTCCACGTCGAAGTCGTCGCGAAAACCAAGGTTTCGCAGATCAATTTTGGGATGCGCTGTGTCCGCCATTCGCACCGGAGCGTAGCCTCCCCGCGCGCCCATCGCTACGAAATTTGCGCGCGCCTCCCCGGTACCCCCCCCGCCCCGGCCGCGCGAACGCCAAATCTATTAAGCTGAAAATTTCAGCAAATTTTTCTTTGCTGAACCGATTAAGAGTGTAGATTTCAGCCGTTATGACACCTACCAATTTTCCGACTGAGCGGCGCAAGCGCAGCGAGCGCCCTCGCAAACCCACCATCACGGATGTCGCCAAAGCAGCGGGCGTTTCCGCCGCAGCGGTTTCCTATGTCCTCAACGGACGCCTCAAAGAGGTATCGCCCGCCACCGCCGAACGTGTGCTCGAAAAAGTGCGCGAGCTCGGCTATGTGAAGAACCTCGCGGCCGCCGCGCTCACGGGACAGAAATCGCGCATGATCGCAGTGATCATCCCCACGCTCTATGACCCGCAGGCAGGCGGAACAGAACCGCCGATCAACCCGTTCTATGGCGAATTTCTAATCCGCCTCGAGCACGAAGCGCGCTCGCGCGGCTACGCCATCTGCTTCCACACCGGACGCGAAGAGGAGAACGTACAGTTCCTCCTCCAGCGCAACATGGACGCCGCCGTGCTCGTCGGCTTCTCCGAATGGGATCTGCCGGAACTGCTGCGCAATCCCGGAATACGCTGTGTGCTGTTCGACTCGCATGGCCACTCTCCTGCGCACGGCCAGGTGCGAACAAACGAACAGAAGGGTGGCTATCTATCCGCCGAGCGCCTCATTGATATCGGCCGCGAACGCCTCCTCTTCATCGGCGCCAAACCCGTCTCTGATTCCGACAACGTCCCGTCCGAACGCTATCGCGGCGCACTGCGCGCGTGCGAACTCGCGGGCGTCTCTCTGCAGATTCTCGAATCCGCTGTTTCGTACGACGCGGGGCTCTATGCCGCGCAAAAGGTGGTGGATATGGCGGTGGATGGTGTCGTGACAACGGCGGACATCATTGCCGCCGGCCTTGTGGACGGCCTCGCGCGCCTCGGTCGAAGCGTTCCGGGTGATGTCGCTGTGATGGGCTACGACAACCTGCCCATTTGCCAATACACGCGCCCGCAACTCAGCAGCATTGATCAGGGACTTCGCGAAAAAGTGCAGGCAGTGATGGACCTCGTCGAATCGCCCGAACCCGGCGCCATTCGCGTGATTGATCCCACCCGCGTCCTTCGCCAAAGCGCCTGACCACGCGTCGCAGACCGAAGTCAAAATAACCGGCTCTCCGCACGCCATTCCCCAGCGCGACGGGGCGGCTCCGCCAACGCTGCTGAATAGCCCAGCGCGCGCGCCGGAATCGAAAACGCGCGGCTCTTGATTCCACGCGAACCGGTGGCTAGGCTGCTCCCGATGGCCGAAGGATTTTCCATTCTCGTTGTGGATGACGAACCCGGGGTGCGTGAGTTCATTCGATCGCACCTCACATCGCATTTTCCCGCAGCGCGCATCGCGCTCGCCAAAGACGGCGAAGAGGGTTTCGCCGCGGCAAAGGAAAATCCGCCCGACATCATTCTGCTCGATGTGCAGATGCCCAAACTCGATGGATGGGCCTTCTGCGAACGACTGAAAAAGGACCCCGACCTCGCCCACACCCCGGTGCTAATGATGTCCGGCGTTCACCGCGACACCTCCGACCGGATCCGCGGCCTCAAACAGGGCGCCGACGCCTATCTCTATAAACCTTTTGAACCCGACGAACTGCTGGCGCAAATCAACGTCCTGCGCCGCGTTCGCAAAAACGAAGAGGCGCTTCGCCAGCATCAAGAACACCTGCAGGAAGA
>JBDHQM010000063.1:0-9253 GCA_039807095.1 Kiritimatiellia bacterium | reverse complement strand
TCAGCGGGGAAAGGGGAGATGGGAAAAGACAGCCCTACCAATCCATTCAAAATCTGGTAGGGCGAACTTTCCAAGTGAGCCGGTTGTTTCACAGCCTCTCGCGCCTCCGCTCACAGCGCCTCCACCCCCGTCAATAAAGTCATTACGGTCATTCAGGTCAAACCACTGTTCGAGCAGGTCGCGTAGAACGACATTATCGAGTAGGTCGAATTTCTTCAGCTTTCTCATTCCTCCCCCTCCCTCCCGTCCATCCGGTCAATCCCGTTATCCGGTCTCTTTTTCTTCCATTCGAAATTCGAAATTCTTCCTCTTCCCCGTAACCAAACGAGCCGCCCCCGGATGAGGGCGGCTCGCAATTGGGTGAGGCAGAATATGCCCCGCTGCGATTAGCGGACTTTGTTCTGCGCGATTCGCTTCTCGCGGATTTCCTGGGCCAGCCCGGTGGGCACAGCTTCGTACTGCTTGAACTCCATGTTGAAGCCCGCGCGACCCTGGGTCAGGGTGCGCAGATCGTTCGCATAGCCAAACATTTCCGAGAGCGGAACGAAGCCCCGAACCACCTTCTGGGCGCCCTTCTGCTCCATGCCTTCAATGCGGCCGCGGCGCTGGGCGATACTGCCCGTGACGGGGCCCATGAACTCTTCCGGAGAGACCACTTCAACATCCATGATCGGCTCCAGAAGCTGCGGCTTGGCGCGCTGGAACGCTTCCTTGAACGCGATGCGGCCCGCCTCCTGGAAGGCGATATCGCTGGAGTCCACTTCGTGGTAGGAACCGTCATAGACGGCAACCTTAACGTCCACCACCGGATATCCGGCGAACGGACCGGCCTGCATCGCCTTGACAACGCCCTTCTCAACAGACGGGATGTAGTTCTGCGGAATGCGACCGCCAACGATTTCGTTGATGAACTCAAAGCCGGCGCCGGGGGTGTTCGGCTCGAGGCGAATCTTGCAATGGCCGTATTGACCGCGACCGCCGGACTGCTTGATGTATTTGCCTTCCTGCTCGACGGAAGCGATGCAGGTTTCACGGTAGGCCACTTCAGGGCGGCCCACGGTGGCGACAACGCCGAATTCGCGCTTCAAGCGATCCACGATGATTTCAAGGTGAAGTTCGCCCATACCCGAGATGATGGTTTCCTTCGTCTCTTCGTCGAGGCCGACGGTGAAGGTCGGGTCTTCATCGGCGAGACGGCGGAGCGCTTCGCCGAGCTTATCGCTGGCGGCCTTGTTCTCCGGCTGAATGCTGATCGAGACGACCGGTGCGGGGAAGGTCATGGCCATCAGGTGAATCGGATGGTCTTCCGTACAAACGGTGTCGCCGGTCTTCGTGTCGCCGAAGCCCACGATGGCGACGATTTCGCCGGTGAAGGCCTCTTCAAGCGCTTCCTGCTTATTCGCGTGCATGCGAAGCAGACGGCCGATGCGCTGCGTCTTATCGCGCGTGCTGTTGTAGACGGCGTCGCCCTGCTTGATGGATCCGGAATAGATACGGACATACGTGAGGCGGCCGGCATGTTTGTCGGAGACGATCTTGAAGGCCATGCCGCAGAACGGCTCGCTGTCGTCCGGCCGGCGGATGTTCGCCTCTTTTTCCGTGGCGTCCATGACGGGCGGAACATCGAGCGGCGAGGGCAGATAGTCCACGGCCGCGTCGAGGAGGAGCTGAACGCCCTTGTTCTTAAAGGACGAGCCGCAGAGCACCGGCACCATGGAGCGCGCGATGGTCGCCTTGCGAATGGCCGCCATGACTTCTTCGGTAGAAAGCTCTTCGCCACCGAGATATTTCTCGAGGAGCGTATCGTCCTGTTCGGCAGCCTTCTCAATAAGGTTGTGCCGCCATTCATTTGCAGATTCCACGAGGTCCGCCGGGATTTCGCCTTCAATCACCTTGAGGCCCTGGCTGGATTCGTCGAACGTGATCCCCTTCATTTTGACGAGGTCAACCACGCCCTTGAAGTTGTCTTCCGCGCCGATCGGAATGACCAACGGAACCGGATTGGCGCCGAGGTAATCCTTCATTTCTTTCAAGACGCGGAAAAATTCAGCGCCGGTGCGGTCCATCTTGTTGACGAACGCGATTTTCGGCACGCCGTATTTTTCGGACTGACGCCACACCGTTTCGGACTGGGGCTCCACGCCGCCGACTGCGCAATAGAGCGCGACGGCGCCGTCGAGCACGCGGAGCGAACGCTCCACTTCCACCGTGAAGTCCACGTGGCCGGGGGTGTCAATCAGGGAGACCTGATGCCCACGCCACTGGAACGAGGTGGCGGCGGACATGATCGTGATACCGCGCTCCTGTTCCTGCACCATGAAGTCCATCTGGGCCTTGCCGTCGTGCACTTCGCCGAGTTTGTGCACTTTGCCCGAATAAAAGAGAATGCGCTCGCTGGTCGTGGTCTTGCCGGCGTCAATGTGTGCCATGATGCCGATGTTGCGAACGTTTTTCAGGGGTGTTGCTCTTGACATACGATACCTCAAAGGGCCTGCGATCCGGTTCACCAGAACCACACCGCGCGGCTTAACTGCTATAAAGGCCGCGGAATATGCAGGAGGGACGCGCTATGCGCAAGCGTAGAAAAGGGGAAAATACAAGTCGCCCCTTCGCGGTTGAGACGCGCGCGACCCCGGCTATACTGCCTGCCATGAAAAATATCCGCGGTTGGCAGGAACTCCCCATCACCGAAATTCGCCCACGCGGCTGGTTGCGCTCATCTCTACAGCGCCAGCGCGACGGCCTGACGGGGCACCTCGAAGTTGCGGGTTATCCTTTTAATACCGAAGGCTGGCGACGCGACGCCCTCCCGCGCGGCCCGCACACCCTCGCCTCGTGGTGGCCTTTCGAGCAGTACGCATATTGGGTGGACGGCATGGCGCGCTGCGCCCTGCTGCTCGGCGATGCCAAACTGCTTCGCAAGGCGCGCCGTCAGATTGACCACGTGCTGAACAGGCCCGATGCCGATGGCTACCTCGGCCCGGCCTCTCTAAAGACCCTCAGCGACTCCGGCCACCGCGCGTCCGAACGCTGGCCCCACGCCGTATTCTTCCGCGCGATTGTGGCGGATTATGCCGCGCGACCCGACCGCGCGACGCTGAAAAAGCTGATTCGCCACTATCTCTCGAACACCGCGCCGCACGACCGGACGCGCAATGTCTGCAACGTCGAAATCATGGCGTGGCTCTACGAACAAACCGGCGACCGGCGCATGCGCGACGAAGCCGTGCGGACCTACGAGCAGTTTCAGAAAAATCATCCCGACTCCGGCGCAATCGTGAAGAATATGCTCAGCGACACGCGCGCAGGCGACCACGGCCCCACCTACATGGAGCTTTTCAAGCTCGGCGCGTTGCTTTACCGCATCACCGGACGCCGCCGCTGGCTCGGCGCCTCGATTAATGCGCAGAAGAAACTCGCGCGCGATCACGTCCTCGTGGATGGTGTTCCCAGCACGACCGAGCACCTGCGCGGCAAATACAGCACCGCCGGGCACGAAACGTGCGTCGTTTCAGACTACCCGTGGGCGCTCAGCTATCTGCTGCTCGCCACCGGCAACAGCGCATATGCCGACGGCATCGAGCGCGCAATCTTCAACGCGCTGCCGGGTTCCGCCACGTCCGACTTCAAAGCGCTGCAATATTTTTCGGGGCCCAACCAGGTCATCGCCACCCCCAACTCCAACCACCACCCGCACGGAAAGGGCGGCAAACACATCACCTACCGACCGAACCCCGGCACCGAGTGCTGCCCCGGCAATATCCATCGCGCGCTGCCAAATTATGTCTCGCGCATGTGGATGTCCGATGGCAAGGGCGGCATCGTCGCCGCCTGCTACGGCCCCTCCGAAGTCGTTGCGGGGCGCGGCGCGCGCGCATTGCGGATTGTGCAGGAGACAAACTACCCGTTCGACGACCGCATCGTCTTCCGATTCCACGGCAAGCGGACAACTCCGCTGCGTTTCCATTTCCGGATTCCGTCGTGGTGCAAGAATGCCAGCGCGACGCTAAACGGAAGACCGCTGCGCCTCGCGCTCAACGCCGGAACGTTCGCGTCGCTCTCCCGCGTCTTCCGCGACGGCGACCGACTGGAGCTGCACTTGCCGCGCGAATGGAAGATCGTCAACGGACCGGAAAACGGAGTCAGCCTCGAATGGGGCGCGCTCGTCTTTGCGGCGCGGATTGCGGAGGAATGGAAGCGCGACGAGAAAGATGAGAAATCGTCCACCCGTTTTCCCGCGTGGAACCTCTACCCGGATCGCGCCTGGAACCGCGCGCTCGTATTGCCGCGCGGCAAAGCACCCCTTTCGGTTGAATTTCTGGAAGCGCCGGTTGGCGACAATCCGTGGGACCCCGACCAGACTCCCTACCGGATTTTTCTTCCCGCCCGCAGCATTCCCGGCTGGAAGCTCGAACGCGTTGCCGCACTGGAGAGGATGCACGAGGGAAAGAAAATTCGCGTTAAGGGACCCTTTGTTTTCACCCCGTCTTTGCCCAGCCGCAAAACCCTCGCCGCCGCCGGGCGTGCACTTCAGACCGTTGAACTAATTCCGTACGGCGCAACCCGCCTCCGCATCGCCGTCTTTCCCCGCCTCGCCCGCTGAGAGCAGTTTTCAAACAGCCTTCTCTCGGTACCCGCAAGGGTCGCGGGAAATTTCGTTTGTTGCGATGAGCGCCGTCGCCGTCAGCGCGCAGTGGTCGTCACATCCACGGCGAAGAGACAGACGTCGTCGGCAAGGTCTTGCGATCCGCTGAATGCGGTGATGGCGTCCATCACGGCATCCAGAATATCGCGTGAACTGCGATAGACGTTGGTGCGCAAGACTTTTTCGAGGCGCGCAAAGCCGAATTCTTCGCCTTGCAGATTTGCGGCCTCATACACGCCATCGGTGAAGAATATGAAGGAATCGCCGTCGTTCAGACGCACCGTGCTGCCACCATATTCCTCGTTCGGCACGAGACCCAGCGCCGCGCCCTGCGGCTTCGGCGTCTCAAGGCGCGAAACGCGGCCCAATGCGCGGTGGAGATAGAATGGAGGCGGGTGACCGGCCATCGAATAGGTCGCGACGCGCGACGTCGTGTCGGCCACGAAATAGGCGGCAGACGCGAAGAAGGGCTGAGGCAGCATTTTGAGCGTGTTGCAAAACTCGTTGTTCAATTCGCGCAGGAAATGCGGCGCATTTCGCCCGCGCCGCGACTGGTCGGCGATCAGCGTGCGCAAAATTGCAACGATCAATGCGCTGCGCGTGCCGTGTCCCATCACGTCGCCGATGAAGATGCCCGCAGTATCCGTGGCCAGAGGAGTCACATCAAAGAAGTCGCCGCCCATCGCCATCGCAGGCCGGTAGCGATGATAGAACTCAAGCCGCAAGCGGCCCTGCATGTGAACCTCTGGAATCTGCGGGAGCGGCCGCGACAAAAAGGCCTGCTGAAATTCCGTCGCCAACTCCAAGTCTCGCGTGACGTCGGCGGCGAACGCATTGCTTTGTGCCTGCATTTCCTGCTGCAATTTGGTGAACCAGCTCGACAGCTCCTTTTGGATCGGCGTCGAGCGCCCCCCCACCCCACCCCGACCAAAAGCGGTGCGCAGCGCCCAATATCCGGCATCAGTCGCTTCGCGCAAGGGCTCAAAAAAGTAGCGCGCGCCAATGGGCGCAATCAGCATTGCAATGCCTGCAATCGCTGCGATCGCGATAACGAAAATCAAGCCGGGCAACGCGAGCACGCCGAACGGAACAGAGGCCTCGGAAACACCAACCACGGCGCGGACAGAACCCGTCCACGCCACGCCCGCATCGAGCGGAATCGTCGCATAGCGATATCCCTTTTCATGCCCGCGCGCCTCGGCGCGCAGATAGAGTTTGTCCACGAACGATGCGGCGCGCGAGTCGCCGCTGTCCACACCCGCAACCAACCAGGGCGCCGATCCGCCGAGCACAAAAATGACTTCGCCGGCAGGAATCTGCATGTCGGCATCGCGCACACGCGCGGCGAGGTCCACCCGGGAATATACGACGCCGTCCACGACACTCTGTCGGCCGGCGCGAATCACCGGCGTCGCGAGATCAATCGTGCCATCCGTCGAAATCCCCGGCGACGCCACCGAACCCGGCAGCGCATCGCGCCCTGCTCGCCACCACGGCGTGGCGCGCTGAATATAGAGTGAAGGCTTTTCCGGCGCAGCAAGCAGGTAGCCCTGCGTATCCGTCAGCACAAAATCGAGAATTGCCGGATCTGCATCTCGAATGTTCCGGAACTGCAGCGATACATCGTTATCAACGACCCCGCGCACCATCATGTCGTCGCGCCCGCTTTGTGCCCAGCGATCTTCCAGATTCTTCTCGCTCAGCACCTGCGCATCGCGCCGTTGCGCCGCGAATGCCACGGCCGAAATCGTGGGCAGCCGCGCCACAGTGGACAGTCGCGCCGCCTCCATCTGCAGCACGCGCTCCAAGCGGCTCACGCGCGACGCCGCCAACGCATCGAACTGCGCCTCATGCGCTGCAATTCGAGCGCGCAAAAGAAAGATGGCAAATATCGCCAGGAAAATGAGGGGCAGGCCGACCAGGAGCGCCAGCGTCGCAAGGCGAAATTTTCTGAGAAGTTCATCCAACATAAAAAGGACTCGTTCAACAAACTTTCCCGCTCGACCGAACGCGGTCGCGCACGAGCCTTACACTATTGCAAAGCACTCTAACAAGCTCATTTGCCTGTTCCTCCGTGCTAAACCGCCCCCAACTCACGCGAACCGCAGCGCGTTCGACATCGTCCACCCGCCCCATTGCCCGCAGAACGTGCGACGGCTCCGCAGAACCGGATGAACACGCGCTTCCCGAGGAGCAGCAGACATCCTCCATATCCAACTGCGCCAGCATCACATCCGTGTTGATTTCCGGCACCAGCAGCATTGTGGTATTCGGCAGTCGCTCCACCGTCGCACCCACCACCTCAATATCCGGCACACCCTCTCGAACCCCGCTCTCCACAATATCGCGCAACCGCCGCATCCGCGCCCTAATCGTTTCCCGCTCGCGAAACGCCGCTTCCGCCGCAACTCCAAACGCGACGATCCCCGCTACATTTTCCGTCCCCGCGCGCCAGCCGCCCTCCTGCCCGCCACCCAGTAGCAGTGGCAACCGCGGAACGCCGCCGCGCACCACCAATGCCCCGACCCCTTTGGGACCATGCAACTTGTGCGCAGAACACGACAGAAACGTCACCCCAAGATCGCGAAACGAAAGCGGTAGACGCCCCACCATTTGCGCCGCATCCGTATGCACAGGAACACCGCGCTCCGCGGCAAGTGCCGCGATTTCCGCAATGGGAAACAGCACACCCGTCTCGTTATTCGCCGCCATCACGCTGACCAGCGCAGTATCATCCGTAAGCGCCGCGCGGAACTGGGCGATATCGAACCGTCCGTCGCGATCCACCGAAATTCGCGTCACCCGGTGCCCGGCGGTCTCCAGTGCAGCGAGCGGTTCCAGCACGGCGGAATGCTCCACCGCACTACAAATCCAGTGCCGCCGCTCCGGATGCCACTCGCGGGCGAGATGAATAGCAGTGGAATTGCCCTCCGTTCCGCCCGAGGTGAACACCACGTCCCCCTCCTCCGCGCCGAGCAGCGCGGCAACCCGCTCACGCGCGGTCGCGATGGCAAGCGCAATGGAACGCGCAGGGGTGTACGGCGACGAAGGGTTGAAAAACTTCTCCGTCAAAAACGGGCGCATCGCATCCCACGCTGCCGGATCCAACGGCGTCGTCGCATTATTATCCGCGTAAATCACAGCACCACGATAATCGTGTTGCGCACAAACGGCAAAACATGATTCGCGGCCTCGCGCAGAGAAGTCGCTGATCACTCGACGTTGTTTCTGCGCGGATCGGCAAGGGGTTGAATATCGTCACAGGACGCCGCTTGCAAGCAGGCAAAGGTCACTCTATAAAAAGCCGACGCTTGAGCGCGCTACGCGCTGGGTCGCACAAAGGACGCACATGAAAAAACTACTGTTGGGCTTGGTCGCTGTTCTACTTTCCACGTCCGCATTCGCTCAAACGCGCGGCCTTCCGATTGCAACACCGGCAACCGCACCTGCTGCCGGAGCAACGACGCTTTCGGGCGGCGTCGCGCTCAACGACGACTTCAACATCTACGGCGGCGCACTTTCATTCGCACCCTTTCAACGCCTCTCCCTGTTTGGACAACTCGGCGTTTTGGATCCCGACCACGGCGACCTCGGCTATGCCGCACAGGGTGGATTCCAGTTCGCCCTTCCCCTCACCGAGAGTGCGGTGGATGTCGCTATACGCAGCGCATGGGGACGTCATGCGTATGACTCAAACAGCGGGGACGTCAGCGAGAACAGCTTCAATCTCGGCGCAATAATTAGCCGCGACATAGACATCATCAGCCCGTATGTGTTCCTCGGACTGAACCTCAGCACGCGCGAAGTCAAACACGACGGATCGAAACATACGAAAGACGAAACCGATCCCGCCGCTGCAGTCGGCCTCAACGTGCGACTCGGCAACGCCTTCTCGCTCTATGCCGAACTCGCCCACGTAGACGACACCTTCATCAATATCGGCCTCACTCGTCGCTTCTGATTTTTCCGCGAGAAATCATCGCGTAAAACCGCCCTCAACGAGGGCGGCTCCAGACAAAATTTGACGAGCGGGACACGCTCCCAGCGGAGTGGGAGATTTTGCGCATCGCTTCGGGAAGCTACACGGCTTCACCCCCTGACGGGGATGAAGTCGTGAACGTGTACGTGAACGGGGACGTGTACGAGGATGAGGATGGGGAGCAAACTGGCAAAGCAATTGAGTATAGGCCTTGCGTCTGACGTTTGCGGTACACGTTCTCAGCGAAGCGGTGCTCGTTTTCCGTACACGAGGCTGCAAGAAGCGGGAGATTTTACGCAATCGCTTTGGGAAGCTACACGGCTTCACCCCCTGAAGGGGCGAAGTCGTGGACGTAAACGTGAACGTGAACGGGTACGAGGATGGGGACGGGAAATAATAAGGGAAAACCATTGTTCGAGTAGAGCGAGTAGAGCGACGTTATCGAGTAGTTCGAAATTTTCTTGTCCTTCAGGTTTCCGCTTTTTCGGGTTTCTCTTTTCCTCTTCTTCTATTCGTGTCAATTCGCGGTTAAGTTTCCACCACGAATGGACGGGTATGTGGTTTGTCAAGAAGTGCCCATAATAACTCCTAATTTGTCATTTATAAAAGCGTCGACATTTTCGTAGCCG
>JBDHQM010000021.1:0-45335 GCA_039807095.1 Kiritimatiellia bacterium | reverse complement strand
CGGGTCTGGAAGACACTGCGCTGCAGAAGTGGCGAGCGAAGCTAGAATTGTTTTTCAAGGGCTGACCCCGAGGCCCCCTCTGGAGGGCCACGTTTCATCGTGGCCGTTTTGTGGACGCGTCGCCATTACCGCGTAATCGTGAGGGAGCGAGTGAGGTAGGGCTTATCGTCCCGATGGGCCGCTTGCGGCTCCCTCGGAGAGGTTCCGCCAGAGGCGGACAGGCAGCCCTACCTTGTGGCGCTGAGTCGGGGCACTCTGTTGCCGGAGGAAATTTTAGCTCTGGAGGGCCACGCAGAGCCTGTCTGCCTCCGGCGGATCGTGGCCAGTTGTGAATTTTGAGGAGCAGTGCGCGGGGGCGCGCACTGCGGCACGCGAGGGCGCGTGCGTTCCCCGGAAGTGGCGGAACTACAGCGGGCGGAACAGCGTGCTGTAGCTCCGGCGCTCTGCCGCCGGAGGGATATTCCGATCGTGCAGTTTATGAAGAGCGGCGCGCGGTGGCGCGCACCGCGACACGCGGGGCGCGTGTGCTCCCCGAGGGGAGTGCCGCCCTCAACGAGGGGCGGCTACAGTTGCGTGTGGGCTGGGATTAGATGCGGGTTTGGCCGGTGAGGTTTTTGGCGGAGGGCCAAGTGATGTCAGTGCCGGTCCCGCGTAGTGTTGCGTGATCGCCTGCGGCTTCCAGCGTCAAAACCGCATCGGGGTGGCGCGCTTTCCAGATGTTCGCGAGGCAGAGCAGACGCTCAAATCCATCGCCGCGCTGGTAGTTCCACACTTCGTCGGGTTGTGCGACACGCGCTTCGTCATAAATAGATTCGTCGGGCAGGGCGGCAAGGCGCGCGATGACGTCCGCATCGGAAGCGTCTTCGTTGCCGTGAATACTAACGGGGTTGCGCTCCATCGCTGCGCGAATGACGGGGTTCCAGTCAATGCGATTGAAGTCACGTGCGGCATAGAACGCGAGGTCCGCCGAGGGCTGCGTCGCGCGGATGGATTCGAGATAGGCAATGATTTCGTCACGGCTCATCTCGGGCTTGAGGTCCACCGTCGGGCCCGGCTTGAACTGCGTTTTGCCTTGCTGGAGCGGCAGACGCGGTTCTAGGCGTGCGAACTGCACGAGGCGATCCAGCATGCCGCGCGTTTTACTACATTTGCAGTCGAGCTCGACCGCGAGGCGTTCGATATCCTGGCGGCTGGTGATGCTCACTTGGCCCTTCTTGAAGAAGTCATCGAACTTGTTGAGTTCGAGGCGGTCGGGCAGCGGCTCGGAGAAGAATTCATCTTCGTCAATTTCGGCCAAAAGCTTTTCGCGTGTCGCGTCGCTGACTTTGAACGGCGCGTTGTGCTCATAGGCATACACGCGTTCGGCGGCGATGTAGCGGGATTTGCCGCGCGAGTCGTAGCGGATTTGGAAGCACTTCTGCATCCCGCTTTCGTCGCGCAGAAAGTTTGCCATGATTTCCATTGTGATGTTCGTGGAAAGATAGCCGCGGAGCGCTTTGCTGAAGTGCTCGTAATCGGCTGGATTCATGGTGGCATCCGGATAGACGCAATGCACAAAGCCGCTGTTATTCGCGACGATGGTGACCTGTTCGTTGCGCAGTGCGCGTTGCGCTTTTGCGGTCTGTTCGGTTCCGTTGAACCACATATTCTTTGTGACGAGGCGGCGATTGTTCGTCAGCACGCCGTCGTTCAGGTCAACGAAGTTCTGCGAGTGCAGCGGGGTTGCGAGAAGAAAGATTTTGCTCAGCGGTATACCGCAGATGACAAACAGCGCGGCTGCATAGAGAGTGGAGAGCGAGACGCATTCGCCCGCGCCGCGGTTGTATTGCGGCTTGAACCGAAAGGCATCCATCGCCTCTACGGTTTCTGTTTTCCAGTAGGGAATGACGTTGCCTTTATATTTATCGAGGCCGAAGTGGCGGCGGATATCTATGTCGAAGTAGTATTTGTCGCCTTCGTAGCCGAAAAGCGCGTTGCTCTGGCTCAGCGTGGCCTCATCAATCCACGGGGCGAAGCGCGCGATTTCGCGCTCTTTCGTCGTGAGGCCCCATGTATCGAGGTCCAGATTGAATTCGTAATTATCAATGATGAATTGTTTGAGGCGCAAGACTCGCCGATAGGGAGTCAACTTGCCGATGTTGGCGAACCAGGGGTCTTCGCGCCAGCGCCATACGCGGGGCGACATGATGTTGGCCAGAACCAGTGCGAAAAGAAGTTCGGGAAAAATGAAAATCTCCATATCCGAGAGGGACGCAGCGGCGGAGTATTTTTCCTCGATTTCTGGCGGGATGAGAGGCGGGGCGATGGATGTGGCGGGAGATGTCATAAGGTTTATAGTACGATAGGTCGGACGAAGTGCCACCATCCTTTCAAAAAAAGAGAAGGGGAGGGGCGGTCAGCGGCCCGCGAATGAGCGATAATGCTGCATTGAAAAGCGGCGGCACCTTGCCTACGCTGTGCCCCTATGTCGTCTGATTCATCTTTTCCGTCTGAAACGAGTTCGCCCGGGGTCGCTGATCAAATCCTGAATTTGGACTTTGTTCCCACGTGGGCACGTCAGCCTGCGGCGAATCCGTATGCAAATGCGCCGGAGATTCGCACGCGCGATGATCGCGAGCGGAAGCGGGGCTTTCCAGATCGGGCCCGTTCCGGCGGACGACAGGGGCAGGTGCGTGACGAACGTCCGCGCCGCCGCGATCGGGATGACCGCGGGAAGCGCGAGCACGGGCCGCGGGATCGCGGCATGCGTGGAGCAGTGCGCGCTCCCGTTCGTTTGCCTCTTACGATTTCCTTCCTGCCCGAGCGCCAGCAATTGAGCGCCCTGGTTCGCCAGTTGCAGGGCGCGCAGAAGGCATATCCGCTGAATCTGGTAGCGCAGCTTCTGCTGGATAAGCCGGAATTTCATCTGATCAAGATAGAGGCGCGCGGCGACTTGCAGTTGTGGCAGTTCAAGCCGGACGGCGCAGTTTTTCTCGATCCCGAATCGCTCCGTGCGCACGCGATCCGGCTGCATATCGGCGAGATATTTGATGAATCCATAGAGGAGGGCGAACCGCCTGCCGGCAACTTCAATTGCGTTGGCCGCTGTACGCTCACCGGCGAATGGCTTGGACCTCCGAATTACCACGGCTATCAGGAGCGACTTCTCGATTTGCAGCGCACGCGTTTTCCGCACATGAAGTTGGATGACTATCGTGCGCGGGTCGAAATTGTGCGCGACCCGGCGGCGATTGAGCAGTGGAAAGAACAGGCGCGTACGCGTCGCGTATATCGCCCGAAGGCCAATCCTGAAGCTGCACCGATCAGCCGCGAGGAGGCTGTACAGCAGTTTGCACAGAAGCACCTGCCCGGCATGATTCAATCCGGCCGTCGCTTTATCATGCCCGCCGCAGTCGCGCGCGAGCTGCCCGATAGCCCGCTGCGCCGCCAGTTGGAAGAAGCGTGGATGCGCGAGAGTCGCCATCCCTTCACCATGACACTTGCTCTGAGTCCCGCCTTCAAGCACATGGGGCTGCACCTCTTCAAGAGCGGGAAGGGCGGGGCATTTGTCACCGCCATTGTGCCCAAGCCGCTGCATGCGGAATTTGCGGTAGAAAACATTCGCTCGATGCTGGACCTCATCCGCGAGCATCCGGGCTGGAGCCGCGCGCAACTGCTTGAGCATTTGAAACCCGGTCTCGCGATTGAATCGGAAGAAGCGACAGAGCTTCTTCAACCACTTCGCTGGCTCGTGGACAAAGGCCATGTAATCGAGTTTTTCAACGGCACCTACTCCGCCCCGCGCGACGCCCAGCCGCGCAAGGCCCACGCGAAACCGTCGGCAGAAGAAGCCGCTACCGACGCGGCGCCTGCTGCTGAGCCGCCAGTTGCGGATATTCCTACCGACGCCACACCGACCGACTCAATCCCTCCCGCAGCCCCCGCAGAGTAGCGAGGTCTCGCACGGGAGCGAGGTTTTGTGAATACGGAGGCTCGGTTCAGGGACCTTCAAAGCGAGCCGAGCATTTGCTCCCGACATTTGCTATAGATCGCTCTTTCAAGACGGCGGATAGCTGTTTATCCTCACGGTGTTGCTGCTCGGCGGTGAGCACAAGCGGATTGCCATCAAGGTGATTGACTCGCGGGAGAAAGAGGTTTTGAAGGTGCATCGGTTGGGTGGCCGTACGGTGATCAAGTTGAAGAAGAAGCCGATTTGCTATGTTATTGCCGGACCTAACGGAGCCGGTAAGACGACGTATGCGCTCAAGTATCTGCCAAGCGTGGCGAAGTGCATGGAGTTCGTGAATGCAGATTTGATCGCGCAGGGATTATCGCCCTTGCGGATGGAGCGAGCATTGATCGAGGCGGGCCGAATACTGATTGCGCGATTGCGCGATCTGGCCGCGAGCCGGGCAACGTTTGCATTCGAGACCACCTTGTCGGGACGGGCACACGCCGTTTTTCTCCAGAAACTCAAGCGCTCAGGTTATCGGATCGAGCTCTACTATCTTTGGATTCCTTCCGCCGATTTTTCCGCTCGTCGCGTGGCGATGCGTGTCGAAAAGGGTGGACATAATGTGCCGATACGAATCATTCATCGGCGCTTCCGAAAGAGTCTGAATAACTTGGTTTCCGTCTATCTTCCGCTTGCCGATTACGTCAGCGTGGTGGACAACTCAAGGATAGAACCGGCTCCTATTATGGAGCGTACTGGAGGGCGCACGCGCGTTTTTCAACCTGAATACTGGGCAACAATTTTGGAGAGCAGCCATGAAGCAGAAACCTGAGCTGTCTGTACACGGAAAGAAGGCTCTGGCCGCGCTGCGTGAGGCCGTCCGAGACGCTATAGCTGACCACCGGCGTGTGGGCGTGCCGATTGTGGTCAGGACAGAGAAGCCGATCGCTCGATGCCGACCCGACACAGTCCGCGAGCGCCCGGCATCTTATGGCCGGAAGAACAGACGGAGAGTTGACTGATTAGTTGACTGATATTTGTCTTATGGTGGCTCGAATGAGTGATCCGTCCTAATCTAGCCGGTCGAGAGCCCGGTGATTTGCAGGCCGTACTACGAACCGACCCACTATTGGGAATATTCGGGACTGGACGAAGTCTGCTTGGAGCAGAAGCTGACGCGACGGCGGAAAATAGATGACAGCTGAGAGAGAGCGCCTCAAAATGAAGAGCATAGGATCGTGAAGGAGACGTAATGACGACGCACTCGCTAGACTTTGACTATGGGGACAAGACCATTCAAGAGTTCGTGCTTCTCTTTAACAATGGACAGTTGAATCTGGAACCAGGTTTCCAGCGGGACTCTGTTTGGACGCTGTCGGATAGGAAAAAGCTCATCGAGTCCTTACTGCAGAACTACCCCATACCTTCAATTTTTCTCTACCGCAGAAATGATAACGGCAAACTGCGATACGATGTCATTGATGGCAAGCAGCGTCTGGAAACCGTCCTGATGTTCCAAGGGGCAGGGTCTTTTCGCCGCCTGCGATTTACTGCGAAGGTACGGCTTGGGTCTGACGAAGGCGTTGAAGAATGGGACTGGAAGAGAATACGGCAACGCGGCCACGAGCACCGGTTGATGGGATACAAGTTTCAGACAGTTGAGATCACAGGCGATCTCGCCGACATTATTGATCTATTCGTTCGAATTAACTCCACTGGCAAGAGACTCACCGGGGCGGAAAAGCGACATGCCCGGTTCTTCCGAAGTGACTTCCTGAAACAAGCCGGACGGCTGGCAGAGAGTAAACGGCGGTTTTTTCTCGAAAACCGCATCCTGTCGCCGGGCCAGATCAGCCGCATGAAGCACATTGAACTTGTGTGCGAGTTGATGGCGTCTCTCCAATCCAGGGGGATCATCAATAAGAAGAAGGCCCTTGACGGAATCATTGGTGGACAGGCAATTGACCATCGTTCTCTTCGTCGGGTTATTCAAGAGACGACTCGTGTTCTGAATCTAGTGACGAAAGTCTTTCCCGACATTAAGACGACTCGCTTCGCGAACTCGGTAGATTTCTATTCCCTTTTTGTCATTCTCGGGGAGTTGGATCGGGATGGGTGCATCTTGTCCGACAGGAAGCGGAATCGCCAGGCACAACGCCTGCTTGTATGGCTCTCGAACGGCGTCGGCGCCGTCCGCCAACAACAACGGAAAGCTGAGGGGGCGAGTCCAGATCAGAGATTGTTTGCCGATTACTTACTGACTGTTCAGGGCGATACGGATAGCTTGGCTACTCGACAAAGACGTGCGGAGATTCTGAAAAAGGTCTTCGGCGGGCTGTTCGAAAAGAAAGATGCTCAGCGTGGATTCACGATTGAGCAGCGACGACTACTCTGGCACTCGGACGAGAAGAAGCGATGCCCGAAGTGCCGCAGCCCGCTGACGTGGAATAACTTTACGATTGACCACATCAAGCCCCATGCGCTCGGCGGGAGATCAAGCCTTTCGAATGCAGCTCTGATGTGCCGCTCGTGCAATTCCCGGAAAGGGAAAAGATAATCCCCGAACAAAGGCGTACTGCTTACGATCGCAAGGTTGCGTAGGGGGGGGCAGTCTGAGGTCGAATTTGTTTTTGGCGGGGAACTCGTATTGAGTGAAATGGTCGGGCCGACGAGATTTGAACTCGTGACCTCTTGCACCCCAAGCAAGCGCTCTACCAGGCTGAGCCACGGCCCGACGTTTGAAAACAGTTCGTGAGAAGCTATCAGGGAGGATGTGTCGCGTCAATGCCGGCGCTCTGATTTGCGAGCGTCAGCGTCCCTCAAGTCCGGGGATACCGGGTGTCCCTTCCCAGGATTGCGGGGTATTCCAGGGCATGGAGGATTCGGCAAACGGGTCCGTGCTGGCGCAACCAATGAGGCCGGTTGCAATGACCAGCAGCGCGAGGAGAAGCAACATTGCGCGTTTCATCACGGCCACGCTCTCTACAGCGGCCAGATGGATGGGGCGGCGCTGTAGTATGACAACTCAAGCACCTGCACAACGATGATCGCGGCGAGCACGATCATCGCAACGAGGGCCAGTACCGATTGGATCTTATTGGACAGCAACGAAGTCACCCTCCCGAATCTGCATCTGTGCCCAGTCGCTGCGAATGTCGGCAATCGCGAGATCGCGCGTGACACCATTGATGAAGACTTTGCCAACGAGTTTATCGCCACGGTGGACGAGCATTTCGGCGTTGGGGACGAGGCCCGCTTTGCTGCCGATGTCGAGGATGACGAAGTTCCACTGTTTGTTGACGACGACTACGCGTCCGTGGAGACCTTTGGGAAGGATGCGAACCACGTCAGGGCCGCCGAGCTGCGCCTCGAGGTCGCCGACGGTCTGTTCGAGAGTGAGGATTTTGTCGCGCTGATCCTGAAGATCGTCTTCGTTCTTGGCGATCTGGTTGTTCAGGTCGTCAATTTGAATCTGAAGGTTGGCCTTGTCGCGATCGAGAGCTTCAATCTGCTCGCGCTGTGCAGCGATGTCTGCATTGCGCTGCGAGATGGTTTCGTTGAGTTGAACAACCTGCTGGCGCGCGCGCTCGAGGTCCTGGCGAAGCTGGGCGAGCTCGATACGGCGCTCCGCGAGTTCGTCGTTTGTCTTTTTGAGGTCGGCGTAGGTGGTGCCGAGTTCACGATAGCGCTCGCCAGCGAGGGTTTTGAGTTTGCCCAGTTCGGCGTCCATGCTTTCCGGCGCCATCAGTCTGTTGCGGTCGAGATTCACGCCGAGGTCGCTGATGTAGGGTTCATCGGCACGGCTGAGGATGGTTGCGAGTTCGGCAGAAGCGTTCTCAAGTTTCTGTGTGCGGCTCTTGATGATCTCGCGCTTGCCAAACAGCGAGGTGGCGAGGAACAGCGCGCCCGCGCTCAACAGCAGGAGGAGAACAATAAATATTTTGAGGGCTTTTGCCATAAGGACTCCTGAACTTGTGCAGACTCTCTCTGGTCTATGCTGTGAGATTAGCGATGCGGGCGAAGTGGTGTCAAACGCAAACACCGGCGAGGCGAAAATTCCCGTGCACTTGTGCCAGCGGAGAGTTCCGGGCATTATGGCGGGCGTGAGCACCGTCCCTGAGCCGCCGCTGAACCGCCGGATTGTGGATCGCCTGCCGGTGGGGCGGGTGGTGCAACCGTGGCCGTCTAATACAGTGCGTTACATTCGCAACCGGTGGCGGGGCCCGCTGCACATGCGGGTGGGCGGGGCGGACTTTCACTTGCGGTATGTGGCCTTCCATGAACACGAGGGCGCGGGATCGTATCCGCTGCACCAGCATCCGCACATGGAACTTATGTTGAGCGAGGTGGGGAACGGCGTTGTCGAGCGCGCGGATGGTGAGCGCTTTGATCTGCAGCCGGGTTGCGCGCTTCTCCTGCTTCCACGGACCCCGCACTCGACGAGTTGGCATCGCGCTCGCTCGCCGTGGTCGCTGTTTGTCGCCGATTTTGATCTGGCAATCGGCGCGGAGCAGGTCCCGTTTGAGTCGGGCGAGTTGGTGGACCCCGCATTCACTCCTTTCTTTGAGTGGTTTGTTGTGCGGCGGCAGCCTCTTTTGCGGTTGCGCCCTGCGGATTGGGTAAAGGCGCGGGAGATCATTCGGGGTGTTCGCCCGCATCTGATTCAGACGCAGTATGGCGTGGGTTCCGAAATGCTCGCCGCGATGCTGCGCCTGATTGCGCTGCTTTCGCGGAGCATCCGCGAGCAGAATCTGGCAACCGGGCAGCATATTCTGCCGCCGCAGGCGAGTCCGGAGGCTGCGCTCCTGAATGCGCGGACACAGATTGAAAGTCACGTGATTTATGATCCAGGCAATGTGAAGCGACTGGCGCGGGCCGCAGGCTATTCGGAGGCGCACTTTATCCGCGCGTTTCGCGCGACATTCGGAGCCACCCCAAAGCAGTATGCACAGACGCTGTTGATGCGCCGCGCGTGCGGGTTGCTTCAGAATACGGATTTGCCCGTGCGCGAGATCGCGTTTCGTTTGGGCTATGAAGATGCGTCTCTGTTCTCGCGCGCCTTCCGCCGTGCCGTCGGAATTTCGCCGGAACCCTTTCGCGCAGCGCAGCGAACCGCTTCCTGATTCGCCATATCAATATCAAAAAATGCCATGTACGCGCGAGCGGCGTGCGGCTACCGTTCTATCCGTGAAATAGGGGATCAGCCGTATGAACGCACGATGGATTGGATTCTTTGCAATTGTATTCTGCCTTGGCGCGCTACAGGCGAATGCTCAATTTTCCGCGACGGATGACTTCGAGAGCTATACCGGGAGTCCGTTGTCCGGGCCGGGCGGATCGGGCGACTGGACGGCGGACTGGGGATGGAACAGCCAGAAGGACGGCGGCGGATTTTTAGACACTAGCAGTAGGGTCAGTGGTGTCAAATCGCTTGGGTTGTATGGCAATGCCGGGACTTCCGGGACCTCCGCGAGCCGCCCATTCCCGGCATGTACCAATGAGCTGACGATCTCCTGGAGCATGCGCTCGGGTGTCAATATCACGAAAGCTGACGGTGCTCCGAACAATTTGCGCCGTATGGCGTTCACGATCCGCACAGGCAATGATGCGAGCCACTTCGGGAACCAGCGAATTTCGTTCTATTACAAGGC
The DNA here is from genome assembly GCA_039807095.1 of Kiritimatiellia bacterium. Lineage (GTDB taxonomy): Bacteria > Verrucomicrobiota > Kiritimatiellia > CAIVKH01 > CAIVKH01 > JAMLJG01. Next base: position 35,750 of record JBDHQM010000021.1, on the reverse strand, counting down.
GGGTAGCACGAACTTCTGGTGGTATGACGGAACCGATCGCTCCACGACCTCGCTGCCGTTCGTCTTGCACAACGTATATGACGTGGAGGTTCAGCTAAATCCGACCAATCGCGCGTATTCGTTCGTCGCGAGTAACCGTACCTCCGGTGCTTCGTTCAGCTATTCCGGGACGTGGACGACGGGGCTTATCGGAGATCCGCTCGGCTCCGTGTCGTTTTTGATGCGCGGTCCGACGGGTACCGGACAGGATGTGTTTCTCGACAACGTGGTTGTGTCGTCACCGAACTATGTTCCGCTCCCGCCCCTGCCTGGTCTGCCTATCAAGGAAGGTGCGACGTGGCGCTATTTCAAGGGGCGCTCGATGCCGAGCAACGAGTGGAATACGATTGCGTTTGACGATTCTGCAGGGTGGGGTGGCCCCGCACCATCCGGATTCGGCTATGGGCCGAGCGCGGAGCGGACGACGTTTTCCGATATGACGAATTATCTTTCCGTGTATATCCGGAAGCCTTTTCTCGTGACGAATGTGTCGGAGATTTCGCAACTGACACTGGCGGTAGATTATGACGATGGATTTGTTGCGTATCTGAACGGCACAGAAATTGCGCGACGCAATATGCCCGCGGGTCCGGTCAGCAACACTACCACTGCGCTGGTGTGGCGGGATTCGTCGCGGAAGGGCATCAACAGCTACAGCGATACGAATTGGGTTCCGGAAGAAAAAGAATTTATCCAGGTGGATCAGAGCCTGCTGGTGAACGGCACCAACGTCATTGCAGTGTCGGGCCACAACGTCAGTTTGAGCAGCTCCGATTTCGCGCTGATGGTTGAGCTATATCCGAACGTATCGCTCGTCCGGAAGCCGTTCTTGCAGATGCCGACGCCGGGCCAGATCACGGTACACTGGCGTACCGCCGGGTTGGCGGACAGCGTGGTGGAGTACGGCTACGACCTCAGTTACAGCGGCGGCTCCGTGAGCAATGGCGCTGCGACGCGCGATCACATCGTCGAGCTTCCGGCATTCCCGCCGGGAACGACGGTTTACTATCGGGTGCGCAGCGGTGGTGAAGTGCTGCTGGAGAGCCGGTTCGTGTCACCGAAGTCGCCGGATCAAAAATTCCGCATGGTGGTGCTGAGCGATTACGGAAGTCCGTCGTCAGCGACCGCGCAAATTGTTGATCTCGCGGCCGGGCTGGGCCCCGATCTGTTGATCACCGCGGGCGACAATGTGCAGCAGGGGATGGCGCCGGTCGGTTTGTTTGACAGTCACTGGTTTGACCCGCTGCATCCGTTGATTTCGAAAGTGCCGATGATGCCGACGATCGGGAATCACGATATCCGATTGAAGCAGGGCGCGGACTATTCCGCCGCGCTTTCGTTCCCGACGAATGCTCCGGCAGGTCTCGCGCCGCGCAACTTTGCATTCGATTATGGCAACGCGCACTTTGTGATGATTGACGGGAATGCGTTCGAAGCGACGTGGGAGACAACGTATACCGATATGCCGGTGCAGCGCGCAGCGATCATCTCGTGGCTGACGAACGATCTGCATCACACGACTCAGATGTGGAAGTTTGTTGCCTATCACCAGCCCGCCTACACGACGGCGGGCGGGCACCATCCCGAAACCGCTGCGCTGCGCGATGAGCTTGCGCCGATCTTCGAGCGATATGGTGTGAACATTGCCTTCCAGGGACACAATCACTTCTATGAGCGGATCAACCCGGTCAATGGCGTGTATTACTGGACCGTCGGCAGCGGCGGTTTTAGTATTCATCAGTACGACAGCTCGGATCCGAAGCGCGAGTATCTCGCGAACATGAAACACCAGTACGATTTTCTGGTGGTGGACATCGAGGGCTCGCACCTGACGCTGCGCTGCATTGATCAGAATGGAAATCAGCTCGACCACTACGATCTCGAACTCGCGCATCCGTTCAAGATGGATGGCATTTTGGACGATGCTAGCTGGAAGCGCGCTGAAAACGGCATGGCGCTGTATGCCGCCATTCGCGACAACTATCTATATGTCGCCACACAGGACGCGGGCGAGGGGAGCGATCATTTCATTTACGTTGCGGATAAACTGGGCGACATGCGCGCGGCAAACTGGGCGAAGTCGGGGCAGATCATGCAATGGAGCGCCTATCTGGCGGACGAAAATGGCGACTCCACAACGACGACGTTGCCCGGCTTCACGAGCTGGTTTGATGCGAATAGCACGATGATCACCAATTTTGCCGTTGCCCGCGCTATTACGCCCGGCCTGAACAACAACGGCATCTATAGCAATGGCGTGTTGGAAGGTACCCTCCATTTGCCCATGCAGCTCGGGAGCTTTCCGACGCAGCTTTGGTTCGCCGTAGCGCCCTTTGGGACGCTGGACGGCGATGCGATGTATGCGGGTGCGCAGGTGCCCGCCGGCAATGGAAACGGTGACATTGAGGCGAGCGAGTTTCTCGGCCTGAGCACGCTTTCCATTGCGCTCGACGCGCCGCTGGTGGATGCAGGTGGCGCGAATGCGGCGAGTGAAGAGGCGGGGATGTGGCTCAGCGTTACCGGTGCATCGGTGCAAATCCGCAGCGCACTTTCCGGAAGCCACTCGTGGAGCCAGCGCAGTGGACCGGCGGGAGAGATTGTTGGCGGGAATACCCTGTCGCCCTCGTTCCGACTCACGAACGCAATTGCCAGCGCGACGAATGTCGTGTTGGAGTTGAAGGTGTCGGACTCGCGCTTTGATGTCACCGATACGGTGACGCTCAATTTTACGCCCGTTGCGGATACCGACGGCGATGGCTTGTCGGATCGCGAGGAGGAAACAGGCGTGGATAATCCACTGACGCCGCTGAATCCCAACGGCCACATCACAAATCCGGCGTTGCGCGACAGCGATGGCGATGGCGTCTCTGACGGCGACGAATCCATTGCGGGCACGGATCCGAACGAGGTGGGATCCCTCTTCCAGATTGTCACCATGGTCACGCCGGGCGTGTCGGGGGCGGTGCTGCATTGGCCGAGCGCCGCGGGCCGCACCTACGACTTGTGGATGAGCACGAACCTGCTGGCGCCGTGGTCGCGTATCGCGAGCGATTTGCCGGCGACGCCGCCGATGAATATCTACACATCTGCGTCGCCTGCAACAGCGACAGATTATTTTGCCGTTGAGGCGATTCATCGGCCCTGACAGGACTCTGCATTTCGCTCTTACCCGGGTGCCCGTTTCTCCTTGCGGGCGCTCGGGTGCGCTTTCTACCATACGGGCATGTGTGCGCCTTCCTTTCGCCGCAACCTGCGCATTTCCGCCCTGTTGAGCGGATTTTTCGTGCGTGGAGGAGCGGGAGCTGTTGGCGGTATGCCGTGTCTTGTTTCCCGCCAATTTCTGCGCCCCCTTGAGAATGCCTCACGCAACGCCACATAGTGAACACTTGCGGCATGAATTGACCAGCGGTCCGCTTCAGGCTCGCCGTCCGTTGATTGGGATTTTGCTTTCAGCGCTTTTGGGGTTGATGGCCTCGGAGTTGCTTTCCCTGCGTGCGGATTGGTGGCTGGGCGCGGCGTGGGCTGTGTTTGTGTTTGCCCTGATTCCGCGTATGCGCCCGCTGCGAACGGCGTTGCTCTATGGACTGTTCTTCCTCTTGGCAGGCGCTCAGGCCGTAGGGCACCGCTATCCAGTGGCGCCAGACCATTTGGTCAATCGGATGCAGCGTCCCGTCGAGCATCTCAAACTGGCGGGCGTGATTGTGGACGATCCGGTTCGAGAGGAGGGGCGACTGCCCGGCATTGCGCTGTGGAAATTTCCGCTCGAAATCGAGCGCGTGCAGCGGGAGACAAGCTGGCAACGGGCGCGTGGACGGATCGAGGTTCGGTTGGAACTACCGGAGGATGCCGCGGGCGCCCGCTATGGCGAGGTGTGGCGCTTTGAAGGCACGGTGCGCAAAATGCCGGCGCGCTTCGCATCCCAGCCGATGCTGATCCTCGCGGCAAATGAAAAGTCGGCCTTTCGCCTGAATGGCAACAAAGGATGGTGGCTGCGGCGCTGGTGCTTGACGGGGCGACGCGCTGCTGCAGAGCGATTGGCTGCGGGTATTGAGCAGGACCCCACGGCGATAGGATTTGCGCGCGCGCTGATGATGGGATACCGGCAGGGATTGCCCGCGCGCACGGTGCAGGCGTTTTCGCGCACCGGCACCATGCACATTGTCGCTATCTCCGGTGCACACGTGGGCATGATCGCGCTGCTGTTGCTTGCCGTGGTGCGCGCGACGGGCGTGTCGCAGCCGCGTTGGCCCTGGATCATGGCGCCTCTGCTCATTGTGTATGCGCTCAGCACGGGCATGGCGCCCTCCGCCATTCGCGCGTGTTTGATGGCGATTTGTTTCTTTTTTGCCTATGCAAGCTGGCGACAGCCCGACGCACTTTCGGCGTTGGCTCTCTCTGCCCTGTTGATTCTCGGGGTGTCACCTGGTCAGTTGGCGCGACCGGGTTTTCTCCTTTCATACGTCGTCGTCGCGGGCCTCATTGTGCTGTTTCCGCCGGTGCGCGATGCGCTGCACCGCAGCTTCATTCCGCTCGATCCACCCTTGAAATGGGTGCAGCGACACCTCGTGGTGCCGACGCGCCGGATGCTGCTTGATCTCTTCGGCGTCACGCTGGTCGCCTGGCTTGTTTCCACTCCGTTGATCGCCCTGTTCTTTAATCTCGTCTCGCCGGTTGCGTTGCTGGCGAACCTCGCGGTGGTTCCACTCGCATTCCTGATTCTCTTCTCCGCGTGCCTCGCCCTTTCACTGGGGTTCCTCCATCCGGTGCTGTTGGAATCGTTTAACGAAGCTGGACGCTTCTTCACCTCATGCCTGTTGGGAATCATAGACGCTTGCGATCGCATCCCCGGCGCTGCGGTATATGTGCCGACGCCGTCTCCGTGGCTCGTCGCACTGGTGACCCTGCTGATCGGGGCGGTGATCATCGGGCATCGCCTGGTCCGTCGCGGTGCGATTATTATTCTGCTGGTGTTGCTGACGGTGCTCTTCTGGCGCATGGGGCCCGGTCGGCCGATGGAGATGGCAGTGCGAAATATCGGCCCGGTCTCTGTCGCTGTTCTGCACATCCCCGGCGCCGGCGATTGGCTGATTGATACGGGTCCGCAGTTCACAGAACGGCGACTGCAATCCTTCTTGAATGAATGCGGTGTCAACCGGTTGCGCGGCATCATTGTGACGCGCGCGAGTATGGAGGCAGCGGGCGCGCTGCCTGCCTTAGTGAGCCGCCTCCCTGTGGGGGAGGTGTGGATTCCCGACAGCCGGGTGCGCTCCAGTACGTTCGCGGAGATGATCGCGACACTTGAAGCCGGGGGCGTGCCCGTGTTGCGGCGCAGTCGTGGCGAACGCACGGAATTGAGTGGCGCTGCGTTTGAGATACTGAGCCCTGATCGTACCCGCTCGTATCCCGATTCCGCTGCGGGCGGATTGGTTTTTCGCATAAGCCGCTGGGCATCTGCTGCCATTGTCTTTCCGCGTCGCGATTCCCGTCTTGAGAACGCTCTGCTCGCGAGTCCGCAGGATTATGGCGGACAGGCGGCGGTTGAGCTGTCTGCGGCGCACGATCGTGCGCCGGCGAGTCCGGAATGGCAGTTTGCGTTTCGTCCGGATACGGTGCTGCGCCCTGTCGGTGCAGGCGGTCGCTTCCGGTTCGATGACGAGCTGGATATGCAGCCCGGTTTGGTTCGTCTCTATTTCGATGAAACTGCGATTCTTCGCGCCGAAGCCCGGCGCGGCTTCGCCGCCGTTTTGCCGAAAGCACCGCTTGATTTGGATTGACGCGCGATTATTCCGCAGGCGGCGCAGGCGTCTCAGAAAAGAGCGGTTCACTCACAGGATGCAGTTCCGATTGGGGTAGCTCCTGCGACATCAGTTTGCGCGCGCGCTCCGCAAGTTCATGTTCGAACTCCTTGCCGAGCGCTGTGAGATGAATTTCACGAAACGCAGCCTCGCGATAAATCTGATAGACCGCGCGAGGTGAAGCCAGTGGTTCCGCCTTTCGCAGAAAATCAATCGCCTCTTCCATGCGCCCCATCAGCGCGGCCACCGCTGCCGAATCAAAATAGAGAAGTGCCCAGTTCGGCGCCTCGACCATTGCCTTCTGGAGAGACGCCATTGCCGCGTCATAATGCGACTCGACAGCATCAATGTAGGCCATCTCCCGCAGCGCACGCGCGTCGCTTGGCTTCATGCGGAGGAACCGCTCAAGGCTGGCGCGTGCCGCCACGCGATCGTTGCTGGCCAACTGGCAAAGCGCCATATTGAAGTGGCTCAGCGCATAGTCGGGATCAATCTCCGCCGCCGCTTCAAAAAGTCGCAAGGCTCGTGCGGTCTGTCCCTGATACAGTAGCGCGGCTCCCAAATCATTCATCAAATCCGCTGAATTCGGACTCGCTTGCAGCGCCTTTTCCAGCGCCGCCTGCGCCTGCGCAAAATCGCGAGCCTTCAGATAGGCCCGCCCCAGTTGACCCCACGCAGTGTTCAGACTCGGCCACACATCGAGTGCCTCCTGATAGCGCGCGATGGCTTCCGCCAGCGATCCGCTCTCTTCCAGTGTCTCCGCGTGCTTCGCCAGGAAGACCGCGCGGCGAATGCGCTCAGTGTCCAGTGAAAGTGACGCCGGGGCCGACGCAACGCCCACCTCACTCGTGCTTGATTCCGCCTCGCCGGAAGCACCCGACGTACGGGCCGCACCGCTTGTGGCGGCCGCCGGCGGAGGCACCGGGTTCGATGATGCGCGCAATTCGCGGTCGCGCGCCGCCCATATCCCGCGCAGTGCTGCAATGCTCAACAGCATCAGCGCCGTCATCCCCCCCACAGCAATCGCGAGGGTGCGCAAATGGCGAAACAGCAGGCTTCGCCCCGGCCGCTTCTCCGGTTGAGCGGAAAGTGGCGGCGTGCGGCTCTGCGCGCCGGAAGCGAGGCCCTGCATGCGGGAACGCGCAACGGGTCGCTCTTTGTGATAGAGCGATCGCGCTGGTCCCGGGGCCCCGGATGAGCTGGCTGTTTTGTGTGCCATTGACCTGCGACTATACGGGATGCCCCCGCAACGCGCAAATGCGCACTCGCGGAACCAAACTGCCGGATGGGAGGGCGCCAACGCAGGCGCGGAGGGGGGTTGCAACAAAAGGGATGGCGGAGTAACATTAAGAGCGACTCAAGACACCAGCACTGGGGATTTTATATGCCGATCAAACGTTCAGCCCGAAATGCCGCATGGGGCGTTGTATTCTGCCTGCTCGCTGCCAATTGGGTGGTCGGCGCAAGGCTCTACGCCAAAGAGCCGGCAGCCAATCGTGCGGATGATCCCTACGAGCAGGTAGCGCTCTTCACGCACATCATCGAACAGATTCGCGAAAATTATGTAGAGACCAACAAAGTCGCGTATCAGGAGCTGGTCTATGGCGCGCTGCGCGGCATGCTTCAGTCGCTCGATCCGCATAGCCAATTCCTTGATGCGGATATGTTCAAGGACATGAAAGACGACACGGCGGGTCAATTCGGCGGACTCGGAATCGTCATCAGTATGAAAGACGACGCCCTCACCATTGTGTCGCCCATGGAGGATACACCCGGCTATCGTGCCGGCCTGCAAGCAGGCGATCAGATCACAGCCATTGACGGCCAGTCCACACTGGAAATGGACCTTTCCGATGCAGTGAAACTACTGCGCGGCGCGCCGGGAACGAAGGTGACGCTCACCATCGCGCGCGAGAGTTTGGATGAGCCGTTTTCAGTTGAAATTGAGCGCGCAAACATTGAAGTGGCTTCGGTGAAAGATGCGCGTCTCCTCGATGACGGCATCGGGTATATCCGCGTGACCCAGTTTAGCGACCCAACCGCAGATGCCCTGCAAAAAGAACTCGACCGCCTGCAAGCCGGTGGATTGCGCGCGTTGGTGTTGGATTTGCGGAACAATCCCGGTGGACTGTTGAGTTCCGCAATTGCCGTATCTGAAAAATTTCTCGGCCGCAATCAGGTCATCGTTTCCACACAGGGACGCCATCCGAACCAAAGCCGGATCTATCGCGCAAAAGGAAACCCCCGCTACCCGGGACTGCCCATCGTCATCCTCGTGAATGGCGGCAGTGCAAGTGCGTCGGAAATTGTCGCCGGTGCGCTTCAGGATAACCGGCGCGCAGTCCTGGTTGGCGAGAAAACATTCGGCAAAGGCTCAGTGCAGAGTGTGCTGCCGATGGAGGAGGGGACCGCCATCCGCCTCACCACTGCAAAATATTACACGCCTTCCCAGCGCGTCATTCACGAGCGCGGAATTGAGCCGGACATCGTCGTCCCCATGCAGACGGAAGACCTTCGCCGTCTGCGGAGAAGCCAAATGCTTCCGCACGCGCCTGCCGATAGCGATGCCAGCGCCACCAAAGGCGAAACGCCCGCCGACGTGGAAGACATCCAGTTGCAGCGCGCGGTGGATGTCCTCAAAGGTATCCTGAAATTCACCAAGAGCGCGCCCGATGATCATCTGGCCGCGCGCAGCGCGAACTGAGCCCGGTGCCGCTCCATGATCGTTCTCGGCATCGAAACTTCCTGCGATGAAACCGCCGTCGCGCTTGCGCAGGACGACGGGCGCATCCTCTCAAATGCGATTTATTCGCAAGTCGCGCGGCATAATCCGTTCGGTGGAATTGTTCCTGAAATTGCCGCGCGCGCACACGTCGAAGTACTGCCGGATTTAATCGAAAGAGCCGTTGCCGACGCGGGCGCGACGTGGGACCAGATCAATGCTGTGGCTGCCACGCGCGGTCCCGGACTGGCCACATCGCTCACCATCGGTTTGCAGGCTGCCAAAGCGCTTTCGCTCCGCCTCGGAGTCCCCCTGCTGGGTGTGAACCACTTGGAGGCTCATCTGTTCTCTGTGCTTCTGGGCGCGGATCCCGTCCGGATTCAAGACATCGCGCCCTCGCTAATTCTTCTGGTCTCCGGCGGACACACCGCCCTGGCCCGATTCGAAGGCGCGGGGCGACACGCCATGTGGGCGCGCACAGTGGATGATGCTGCGGGTGAGGCGCTGGACAAGGGCGCAAAGCTGCTGGGATTGGGCTACCCCGGCGGGCCGCAACTTGAAGCAGCGGCGACGCGCGGCAATTCGCGCGCCATTGCGTTTCCGCGCGGCGATGTGCGCAACGCGCGGCACGATATTCGTGTCGCCCATCCCGATTTGTGTTTCAGTTTCAGTGGGTTGAAAACTGCGCTCCTCTATCATCTGAAAGCGCATCCGGTTGAGCGGGGATCAGATGCCTTTGCCGATGTCGCCGCCAGCTATCAGGAAGCCGTTGTGGATACTCTTTCACGACAAGTGGAACGCGCGCTCGATCGCGGAACCTTTCAATCGCTCGGCTGTGCAGGCGGCGTCGCGCGAAACACGCGTCTGCGCGAACGGTTACAGTCCATCGCCGATGCCCATGCGATTCCATTTCTCGCAGCGCGCCCGGAATTCTGCACCGACAACGCCGCCATGATCGCCGCACTCGGCGCCGCGCTCCTCGCGCACGGCGCGTCACCGACCCCGCTCAATGCCGATATTGACCCCAACTGGTCGCTCTAATCTGTCTGCCCGCAGGACTGCGCGTAGCACTGTAGGCGGAGTACTCAGTTGCCGGAGATTGCTGATCTGGAGGGGCACGCTCCGTCGTGCCCGAAACAGGTGCGGACGTGAGATCGGGCAGAACCCGCCAGAGGCGGGCAGGACGAAGCCTGTCTACGCATAGGCGTTGCAGGCGGGTCCTGGCCGGTTGCGATCTCTGAAGAACGGTGCGCGGGGGCGCGCACCGCCGCACGCGATGGCGCGTGCGCTCCCCGGACATTTCTGTGGCGTCTGTTCGTGCAAGCGGTCGTCACCACTTTTGCAACACCCGCCCACGCGGAACGGATATGCTTATTATTGAGGTTAAGTGGTTCTTTTTGATCCCTCAGTGCTCAGGGTGTCCCGTCGTTGAACTCAGGAAGAACGGTGCGCGATGGCGCGTGCGCTCCTCGGAAAGAAGGCCGCCCTCAATGAGGGTGGAGGAAACTTTGTTTTCGCGGCTACTGTTTAGTGTCCTGGGTCTGTCCCGCGAGGGCAGTGCGCAGTGTTTGCGTGAGGATTTTAGGGGTGAAGGGTTTGGGGATGAAGGCATCGGGCGCAAACTTGCCGGACATTATAGCGGATAGGTCGGAGAGATAGCCGCTCATCGCGATCATTTTTATTTTAGATCCGCTTTCGCGTAGCGTGCGAATCAGTGTGATGCCATCCATCACCGGCATGAGCATATCGGTGAGTAGCACGGATACGGGTGTTGTCTCGCTCTTCAATACCGCAAGTGCTGCCTGGCCATGCTCGGCTTCGAGAGTGCGATACCCGTTCTTTTCCAAAATCCTGCACGCGAGTTTCCGGATGCTTTCTTCGTCGTCCACAACGAGCACAGTTTCTCCGTTCCCGCGCAGGGAGGATTCTACGGAAATATTTTTGGGAATATCGTTGGTTCTTTCCAGATAGAGCGGAATATAAACGCGAAACTCGCTGCCTTGCTCGACAGCCGAGGTGACTTCGATGAAGCCATTGTGGCCTCTGGCTATCCCGAGTACGGTGGAGAGCCCCAGACCCGTGCCTTCGCCGACGCCCTTTGTTGTGAAGAAGGGATCAAAAATGGTTTTGAGGTGGTCCGGATGGATGCCGGTGCCGGTGTCCCGAACCGAGAGTGTGGCAAATATGCCGGGTTTGACGCCCTCGTATTGCTTCGCACGGGCTTGATCCACATTGCTGGATGAGAGTGAAATGGTGAGGGTGCCGCCCTTCGGCATGGCATCGCGGCCGTTGATGCAGAGGTTCGTGATGGCTTGATGCAACTGCGTGGCATCGCCCGTCACCCACAGCGGCTCCGTGGGAATATTCAGTTTGATAGAAATCGTTTTTGGGAAAATTGGCGCGACCAGTTTTTCGACATCGTGAATAATCGGGCCGAGTTGTATGGGTATGCGCTTGGGTTCAAGGCCGCGACTGAATGCGAGCAGTTGGCGAATGATGGATGCACCGCGTGTGGCACTCGTCTCTATGGAGTCAACGACTTCGAGGAGGGTTGGATCTGTGATGCCTTCGCGCAAGAGGGCGGGGCTCAGGAGAATGGGGGACAGGGTGTTGTTGAGGTCGTGCGCAATGCCGCTTGCAAGGCGGCCGACACTTTCGAGGCGCTGGGTGCGCAGGAGCTGCTCTTCCAACTGCTTCTGCGCCGTAATGTCCTGCTTGATCGCGATGAAGTGCTGAATCTGGCCGTCGCCGTCTTTGACGGGAGTGATCGTCATGTCTTCGGTGTAGATGGTGCCGTCCTTGCGCCGGTTAACGATTTCTCCGCGCCAGACATTTCCGCTGAGAATGGTTCCCCACATGGTGCGGTAGAATTCTTTGTCTTGCGTGCCGGACTTGATCAATTCTCTCGGATTCTTTCCGCGCGCTTCCTCAAGACCGAATCCGGACGCGCGACAAAATGCATTGTTCGCCCATTCTATCACGCCCCGGCGATCTGTGATCACGAAAGCGTTTGCCGCCGCGTTGAGGGCCGTGCTTTGCAGGCGCATGTGTTCTTCAGCGGCCCGCTGGTCTGTGATGTCCACGGAGAGCATGAAGAAACCTTCCGGCACGGGTTGAATGGTCATCGAATACCAGCGCGGTTTGCCCTCCGGCGTCGCGTGTTTGTTTTCGATGCGCGCAGATGTGCGATTCTGCAAGCAATCGCGGAATAGCTTGAATAGCGGCGTGCCCTCAAGTTCGGGTACGACATCGCCCATTTGTTTTCCGATGAGCGCATCTTTCGTCATGCCGACTTGCCGTGCGATGGCTTCATTTGCGTAGAGCACCCGTTCATCGAATCCGACAATGACGCTGCCGTCTGCCATCAGATCGAGTGTGGAGCGGAAACGCTCCTCGCTCTCGCGCAGTTGTTCTTCGGCTTGTTTGCGGATCGTGATATCATCCACAAACGTGAGGATTCCGCTTGTCCCATCGGCGAGGTCTATGGCGATTTCCTCCACGAGCAGGGAAATCGTCGTGCCGTCCGCTCGCACGTATGTGGATTGGTGATGCAGGAGTTGGCCGTTGCGCAGCGCGGCGAGATCGTCGGGGCGCCGCGCGTGAAACTCCTTGGGGATAAACATCTTTGTATTCTGATGGAGAATTTGGTCGCGCGTGACTCCGTGAATGGCGCAGAACGCCTCGTTCACGTTGAGGATGACGCCGTCCATATCCGTCACGAGGATTCCAAACGGCGCCAGATTGAATAGCGTGCGGAACCGGTGTTCGCGCTTGATTAGCTCGGCCTCCGCTTTTTTGTGCGCTGTGATGTCCCGGCAAATAGCCAGAATCAGGCGTTCACCTTCGATGGTTGCCCCACTGGCCGAAATTTGAACATCCATGACGGACCCGTCTGCACGACGATGGCGGGTTTCGAATACCTCGCCATCCTTGGACGAGTTTGCAACATCGCGCTCAAGCTGTGCGCGATCCATCTGGGCGTCCCAATCCCACACGTGCATGGTGGAAAGCTGCTTCATGGAATAGCCCAGCATCCGGGCAAACGACTCGTTTGCTTCAACGACCGCGCCGCGGGTATTCATGATGACGATGCCATCGCGCGACGTATTGGCCAGCAGGTGGCGGCGGGTAACTTCTGAAGCCAGCGCCTTGCGCGTGAGGAGTTCGCGCCGCGTTTGAAACAAGCGGGTTCCGAGGCCAGTGACGAGTGAGAGGAGCGCCGTGAACCAGGCGGCCATGCTGGCGTGCATGAGGAGCGGCGTGAACACTTCCTCCGCGTCAATTTTTGCCACAAGAAACCAACTTGTGCCGGGGACAGGTCGCGCGCCGGCGAACACGGGTATACCGCGAAAATCGCGCCGCACTGCAACACTACTCCCATCGCGAATGGCCCGCACGATGGGCGAGCCGGGAGATTCTTCTATCGCGAGGCGAAACGGGTGTTGAAGTGAGGCGTTCGTATGCGATGAGTAGAGCAGAGTGATATTGTCTTCTTCGCATAGCCAAAGCAGGGTGTCGGCTGTGGTGGTGGGCACGGGCCATCCCGCAAGTAGCGGGAAGAGTGTTTCTCTCGGATCAATGCTCAACTGAAGCACACCGCGAAAGCTATTGCTATCGTCGAGCGAAAAGATTGGCGTGACAACGTTGATCCGCGGAGCATTGGCCAGTTGATTCCAATAGATGTCGCCCATTTGCGTACTGTGTGTGGTGCGAGCGATGGCGATTGCGTCGCGGTCAGGCGAGGCCGTGGTTAGGCCATCCTCTCCCAGCGCGAACATCGGATTCAAGTTTGCGTCGAAGATTGTGACGGACTCATACACGTCGGTTGCCGTTGCGGCTGTAAAAAGCTCAGCCGCAGCTGCGCGCGTGGCGGGAGTTTGTGCGTTCAGGAATGAAGAAATCACTTCCGCTGTGGCGCGCGTGGACCCGAGGATGCGCGCGTCGCTGATCCGTTCTTTTCGCCAGTTTGCGACTTGTTCTACTTTGAGATCACTCACGGCCGTCAGCAGTGTGCGGGTTGATTGAAGGACGTCCTGCTTGTGCGAGCGGATATGCTGCGCCGTGATGGCACCCAACGCGATTGATGCCACCAGGAACGCGAGCCACGGAGAGAGCGGTTCGCCCTCCTTTTTTTGATAGCGTGTAGAGGCGACAGCCCACAGTCCCGCCCCGAGTAGAAGGAGCGCCAGGATCGTTGACGGCGCCATCGGGGTATAGTTCAAAAACCAATGGGGCCGGCCTGCCAACATGGCGACTCCGCAAAGCGCAGCCCAGGCGCACAACGTGCAGCTCAAGAATTGGGCGACTTTACGCGGGCGGGCGCCGAGAGAGGATAATGCGATTAGAGAAAGCGCCACTGCAGCAAGAGTGCAACCCACCCCCGTCGCAACCGGCATCGGTCGCAGCGGAGTATCGCTGGCAAACAGCGGAATGCGAGAGAGCCATTGCTCCAGAGGTATATTCCAGCCTGCTGCCGCACGCAGGATTGTCAGCGCGCCGGCCAGTGCGCCAACCAGCGCGACAATGGGTATAACTGTCTTTATCAGTGCGCGTGAGATACGCCGCTTAGATGCGTATAGCACGAGGGCTGACAGCGACAACGCAACCACCAGAAGCGTCGTCAGCGGAGACATCGGCATCCGGATAGGCGACAGTCCTGACGTATTCGTCAAACCTGCTGCAATTGTCCACAGCGATGCCAACGAAATATATGCCGCTAAAACTAAATACAGCATGAATACCGCACTATCAGTTCTGCCTTGCGATAGGATACTGCAAGAGTTGATGGGATGAAAAGCGCAACCTTCGAGTGTGGCGAATTTTACTGATAGATATTCTTTGCGATCGCGATCGGGAGCGGGCGGAACTATAGCAGGAGCAACGACGCGCTCCGGCTACGCTGCGCCGCAGGGGAGCGCGCGGCGCCCTCGTCGCGTGTCTATCGCTGCGTTGATCCCAGACAAAAACCGGCCGCCCAGCCGTTGGAGGTCAGGTGGTGGTGAAAAAAGAAACAGCGTTCAGGTGGCGGCTTGCGCTGCTGCCTGAACGCTGTCTCGCTGATTGATCTTGGATCAGGGACCTTCGGAGACTTCGTCTGCGAGTTCTTCCGTCATTTCGATGGCGGTTTGCTTGCGCTCGTCGCCGTCGCTGTGAAGGTCGGGGTCCTGTCCGTCGGCCCACGCAACGTCAATGTCGGTGACGCCGATGCGGTTGAAGATGTTGTGGATGATGGGCATGATGCCATCGCGCTCGTCGCCTTCCTTATAGACGTCGCCGGAGGAGACGAGAAGGATGACTTTGCGGAGCTGGTGAAGGGGAACTACAATACCGCCCTCGAGGTTGAACATGAGGCCGGGCTGGAACACCTGATCCATCCATGCCTTCATGATGGCCGGCGGACCGCCTGCCCACATCGGCATGGTCAGCACGAGGATGTCGGCCTGGCGCACGCCTTCGGCTTGGGCTTTGGCGTAGTTGATGGCGTTCTCTTCCGCGCGGGTGGGGGTGTACTCGGAGTTGCCGACAGCGTTGTAGATGCGGCGGTATGCGTCGAGCGAGAGGTAGGGAGGCGCCTCTTGATAGAGGTCAATATTATTGACCGCCACGTCGGGGTTCTTCTCCAGCAGTCTGGCGAAAAAGGCGGCTGCCAGTTGCTTGGAGACGGATTCTTCGATCGGCCGCGGATTTGCGATTACATGCAATACGTTCATTCAATTTCCTTCTGTCACCACGTGTTAACCTATTTTATTCAACCGGATCAGCCAGCGTGAGATCGGTTTCTACCTGACCGGTGCGGGGATCGACCAATTTGGTCAGATAGTCCTCCAGTTCCCGCCCATATTCCGTATCTTGCCCCAGTAACGCAAGCTGCTTATGCACAAGAAGTAGACCGTTGGATCCGGACTCGGCTTCCTGGGCGCTTGCAAAACGTTTTGCAGGGTCGGGGTTGAGGAACCGGCGCATGACTTCGACAAATTCGGTGTTGCGGCGGACGTGCTCGGGGAGGAGCTGGGGCAGCCGCTCGCAGAGGGTGAGCTTGTAGTTGAGCAGATCGGTCTCGCTGATTCCGCTGCCGGTCATGAGCTGTTCGCCGCGGAGCATTTCGAGGCCAACGAGGCCGACGGCATAGATGTCGGACTGCGGCAGGGCGGTCTCGCGGCGGTGCATTTCCGGCGCCATGAAGAGCGGGGTGCCGAGTAGGAAGGAGAGCTTCTCGTTGACGGTGTTGGCGCGGCCGTAGTCAATGAGTTTGATGTAGCCGAGCCGGTCAATCATGATGTTGGACGGCTTGACGTCGCAGTGGACAAAGCCGAGGTCGTGCAGAGATTCGAGGGCGCGAAGGGCGCGCCGCATGATGTAGATGGCGACGCCGGGCTGGATGGCGAACCGGTTGTTTTCGATCCGAAAGAGGGCGTCGGAATAGCCATCCCACGAGCGGGTGGGGCTTTTAGGGTGGACGCGCGCGAGGTGTTGGCCGTCGAGAAGATAGCGGAGGCCGACGCCGTCAATGCGCTCCATCTGGACGTAGCCGATGCCGTTATACTCTTCGTAGATATCGGGTGCGACGAGGCTGGGGTTTTTGAGCGTTTGCAGTTTGGACGTTTGTGCGGCGATACGCCCCATGTCGGTCCAGTATTTCTTCGCGCTCGGATAAATGCCGGGGTCGAAGACTTTGATCGCGTGTCGGGTGACGCAGCCCCGCGCGCCCTGGCGGAGGCCGAGATAGACGATGCCCTGGCGGCCACGGCCCAGTTCCTTGGTGAAGCGATAGGCGACGGGGTAGTAGATCGCGCGCGCTTGAACAATGGCGCGGTAATTTGCGACAAGTTGCGGCATTCCCTTGCCAGCGGGCTGGGAAAGTGGTTCGGTGGTTTCCAGCTCTGCCTGAGGCGCAGCGTCGTGCGCTGTCCTTGCCGTGAGCGTGGTTCCGTCCATGGGCGCTGGGTTGTCCATGCGCGGGAGTGTACGCTGCGCGGGATGGTTGGCAACACCGGAGGCGCGAGCGGCGAGCATTATTTTGGCGCAACATTGGCGAAATGAGTGGATTGCAGTGAAGAATATAGTCGTTATCGGCGGCGGAATCGTTGGACTGGCCTCCGCGCTTGCCCTGAGCAAGCGGCCGGAGTTCCGGGTGATCGTGCTGGAGGCGGAGCCGGACGTGGCGGCGCACCAGACGGGACACAACAGCGGCGTGATCCACTCGGGCTTGTACTACAAACCCGGCTCGCTGAAGGCGCAGAATTGCGCGGTCGGGCGCGAGGCGATGTATCGCTTTTGCGCTGAACACGGTGTTCCACACGAGCGATGCGGCAAGGTGGTGGTGGCAGTGGCGGAGAGCGAGATTCCCGCGCTCGACGAGTTGGAGCGGCGCGGCCGCGCGAACGGACTTGAAGGCATGCGTCGAGTCGGCCCGGAAGAACTGAAGGAACTGGAGCCGCAGGCGACGGGCGTTGCGGCGCTTGTGGTGCCGCAGACGGGGATTGTTAATTTCACGGACGTCTCACGCGCGTATCGTCAGTTGATTCTCGAGGCGCAGGGCGAAGTACGAACAAGCTGTCGCGCGACGAACGTGCGGCGGGACGGCAACGGACTGGTCGTGGAAACCAGCGCAGGCGCAGTGCGCGCTGATTTGTTGATCAACTGCGGAGGTTTGCAGTCGGATCGCATCGCGCGGATGTGCGGGGTGGATCCGGGCGTGCAGATCGTCCCGTTTCGCGGCGAGTACTACGAACTAGTGCCCGAGCAGCGGGGACTCGTCCGTAACTTGATTTATCCGGTGCCCGACGCGCGGTTTCCGTTCCTGGGCGTACACTTCACGCGCATGATAAACGGCGGTGTTGAAGCGGGCCCGAATGCGGTGCTCGCGTTCCGGCGCGAGGGCTATCATCGCCTGGACTTTTCGCTGCGCGATAGCGTGGAGATGGCGACGTATTCGGGCTTCTGGCGGATGGCTTCGCGATACTGGCGAACCGGCGCGGGCGAATTTCATCGCTCGTTCAGCAAATCTTCATTTGTGACGGCGCTTCAGCGATTGATGCCCGCCATTCGCGCGGAGCATTTGGTTCCGGCGGGCGCGGGCGTCCGCGCGCAAGCGGTCGGACCGGACGGAAAATTGATAGACGACTTTCGCATCGTCGAAGCCGAGCGTATGGTACACGTGCTAAATGCGCCATCGCCTGCGGCGACTTCTTCGCTCAGCATCGGCAGCACCGTTGCGGAGATGGCGTTGAAGCATTTGGAATAAACACGCGATGAGTGTCCTCACCAGAAATGCGTTTCGGCGCCGCTTCTATCCGGGCGTGACCGCGCGTGAATGGGACGATTGGCGCTGGCAGTTGCGCCATCGCATCACCGACCTCGCCGGATTGGAACGCATCTTTGCGCTCTCTGCCGACGAGCGTTCCGCAGTTGAACAACTCAATCGCCTGCCGCTTGGCATCACGCCGTATTATGCGAGTTTGCTGGACCTCGATAATCCGGCCCAGCCCCTGCGCCTCACAAAGATTCCTTCGACGGCAGAATTCACGCACTCGCCAGGCGAATACGAAGATCCGCTAGGCGAGGAATCGCACCGCGTGACATCGAGCCTTGTTCATACCTATCCCGACAAAGTGCTGTTTCTTGCGACCGATTTTTGCGCGACATTTTGCCGTTATTGCATGCGCGCGCGACTGGTCGGGCAGGGGACGTACGTGCCGAATCTCGCGATGTGGGAAGAGGCGATCGAGTACATTCGCCAGCACACCGAAGTGCGCGATGTCCTTATCTCCGGCGGCGATCCGCTAATTATGTCGGACGACCGGATCGAATGGTTGTTGTCGCGAATCCGCGCGATTCCACACGTGGAAATGCTGCGCATCGGCACGAAGATGCCTGCCGTGCTTCCTCAGCGCGTGACACCCGCGCTGTGCCGGATGTTGAAGAAATATCACCCGCTCTTCATGAGCCTGCACTTTGTTCACCCCGACGAACTGACACCCGAAACCGCGCGCGCGTGCAATCGCCTTGCCGATGCCGGTATTCCGCTCGGCGGTCAGATGGTATTGCTCAAAGGCGTCAACGACGACGTCCCCACGATGCGCGCGCTGTGCACCGGGCAGTTGCGGATGCGCGTGAAACCGTATTATCTGCACCAATGCGACGCGATTTCAGGGTCCATGCAGTTCCGCACCTCGATTGCGCGCGGGATGGAGATCATCCGCGCCCTGCACGGATTCACATCCGGCTACGCGGTTCCGACTTACATGGTGGACGCTCCGGGCGGTGGCGGGAAAGTGCCCCTGACCCCGTCTTACATCGTGGGGAAGCAGGGAGAAGACCTGGTTTTGCGGAATCACGCCGGGAAATTATATCGGTATCGCGATCCCGATTCAAAGAACTTGCCCATTCCGGAACACCCTGTTAGGTTCTCGGACTTCGGTGCAAAGCCGAAGTCTTGATTTGGGGCGGTAGCTCATCTGGTAGAGCGCCTCGTTCGCAACGAGGAGGTAGAGGGTTCGAGTCCCTTCCGCTCCACCAGGCTTCGTCCGCAGCGTAGCGGAGGACGAAGCCTGTCACGGCGAAGTTCGAGTCCGCGAGGACGAAGCCGGACGGCTCTCCACCAAAAGACGGGGCAAGTGTTCCTCGACTCAGGCGCATGGCGCTTTAACACGAAGCCGAAAGAGGTTGCCTCACCACCCGCAAGTTGGTAGGGCGAGCTTTCCAAGCGAGCCGAGAGAGATTTGTAACCGCCCTCGTTGGAGCGCATTCTTTCTCGCGGGCAACGCGGCGCCCGCAGATGCGCGGCGAGGGCGCCGCGCCCGGCACGCGGGGGCGCGTGCGCTCCCCGAAAGGTAGGCTGCCTGTCTGCCTCAGGCGGAAGTTCTTCCGGCTTCGCCCTCGAAGACTCGACTACGCCGTGACAAGCCAAGCGAGCCGAGTGAAATTCGTAACCGCCCTCGTTGGAGCGCATTCTTTCTCGCGGGCAACGCGGCGCCCGCAGATGCGCGGCGAGGGCGCCGCGCCCGGCACGCGGGGGCGCGTGCGCTCCCCGAAAGGCAGGGCTGCCAGCCCACCTCAGGCGAAAGCTCTTCCGGCTTCGTCCTCGAAGACTCGACTACGCCGTGACAAGCCAAGCGAGCCGAGGGAAATTTGTAGCTGCCTTCGCTGGGGGCGCTTTTTTCGCGCTCATTGATCTCGGAAAAATCAGACCCGTTGTTTGAGTTGTCCTGTTGCGAGTGATCGGTCTTGCGAAGATGTGAGGGGAGGGGGAGAATCTGAGGTGATTCGGAAAGATGAATTCTCCTCTTTTTATACGGTTGACAGGTGCTTCATTTCGGTTGGGCGAGCGCGTGGTGTTCCGGCGGACAGATTGGAGTTTTCGTCGCAACGAGCAGTGGGCGATTGTCGGGCGGAATGGGAGCGGGAAAAGTCTCTTTGCCGCCGCGTTGCAGGGGATTTTGCCGGTGGTGGAAGGCGAGGTGGAGTATCATTTTGACGTGAGGTCGGAGGAGAGTCCGGAGCAGCGCGTGGCGTGTGTATCGTTCGAGCAGCAGCGCGGGCTTGCGGGAGAGAGCTTGGCGGCGACGCGCTGGTTTAGTCTGGAGCAGGAGGAGAGCGCAACGGTCCGGGACCTGCTTTCGTTCAAGTCGGTGAAAGAGATAAACCCGTTTGCTGTTGAGGATCATGGGCGCGAGCTACCCCTATTTATGCGGCAATTCGCTCGCGTGGTGCGCGATCTGGAGATTGCTCCACTGTTGGAGCGTCGGTTGGTGCAGCTCTCGAATGGCGAGATGCGGAAGCTGTTGATTGCGCGGGCGCTGTTGAAACAGCCGCGTCTGTTGATTCTGGATAATCCGATGTCGGGGTTGGACTCGCAATACCGCGCGCATTTTCAAAGGTTGATTGAGCGACTGGCGCAGCGGCGCGATCTGCGATTGCTGGTGATGACGGTGCGCGTGGACGAGTTGCCCCGCGCGATTACACACGTTGCGTTGGTCGAGAAATGCAGGATTGTGGCGCAGGGGCGTGTGAGCGCGATGAAGCGCGATCCCCGGATACGCGTGTTGGCAGAATCGCCTCGCGTGCGCGCGCCGCGTAAAGCAAAACAGGTTTCTGCCGGACGCGAGTTAGTTAGGATGTGCGGCGTTTGCGTGGCGTTTGGCTCGCGCGTGGTGCTGCGCGATGTGGAGTGGATCGTTCGCGAGGGCGAGAGCTGGGCAGTGGTGGGGCGGAATGGCGCAGGCAAGAGTGCGTTGTTATCGTTGATCGCGGCGAATTTGAATCCGACTGATGCGCGCGAATTCGCATTGTTTGGCAGAAAGCGCGGCACGGGGGAATCGCGCGCGTGGGTTCGGCGTCAGTTGGGGGAAGTGTCGCCCGAACTGCATTTACATTTTGATGTGCGCCAGACCGTGTTGGATGCGGTGTTGACCGGCTTTTCAGATACGACGGTTTTGCTTACGCGCCCTTCCTCCACGCGTCGGCGCGCGGCAGAGGCGTGGCTGCGCCGGTTCGGTTTGCTTCGCGTTGCACAGGAGCCGATGGGCTCGCTTTCGGCGGGCGATCAGCGGATGGTGCTGTTGGCGCGTGCGCTGGTGAAAAAGCCGCCGCTTCTTCTGTTGGATGAGCCGTGTCAGGGCCTAGACGCTGAGCATCGGCGCGTGTTGATTGAGGCGGTGCAGGAGTTGATTGTTCGCGGTCGGGCGACGGTGATTTATACCTCGCACCGCGCGGACGCGATCCCGCCGGTGATTCGCCGCACGCTCACGATTCGGCAAGGCCGCGCTTTCCTCTCCGGGTGAAGGCGTGGTACAAAAAGGGAACGAATGAAAGCCTCTGTTCTGGTTATTGACGACAACGAGACGATTTTGACGCTCTTTCGGCGTCATCTTGTAATTGCGGGCTATGACGTGCAGACGGTTGCGACGCTTGCCGCTGCGCGCGAGGCGATTGAAGCCAAGCGGTATGATGCGGTGCTGCTGGATTTGGAGTTGCCGGATGGTAGCGGCCTGGATTTTGTTGCCGACATCCGCGCGGCGAATCCTTCTGCGGCGATCGTGGTGGTCACGGGGCACGGAGATATTCCGATGGCCGTGGAGGCGATGCGGCGCGGCGCGGATAACTTCCTTGCGAAGCCGGTGGATATGGAGGCGCTGAAGCTCTTTCTTGGAAAAGGGATTGAGGTGGGCGCGATGCGGCGCAATCAGATGACGCGGCGGCGCATGGTGAAGATGCTGGTGCCGTACTTCGGCGATGCACCGGCTTCGCGCGAGGTGTTCAGTCAGGCGTCGAATGCGACGAAGAGCGACAGCACTGTGGTGATTTATGGTGAGACTGGGGTGGGGAAGGGTGTGCTGGCGCGATGGATTCACGAGCAATCGGATCGCGCACATGCGCCGTTCGTCGAGGTGAATTGCTCGACACTGCGCGGCGAGTTGCTCGCGAGCGAGTTGTTTGGCCACGCGCGCGGCGCGTTCACGTCCGCAGTGGAAGATCGGCAGGGCCTGATCGAAGTGGCGGATGGCGGCACGCTCTTTCTCGATGAAATCGGCGACATGGATATCGGTGTGCAGGCGCAGTTTTTGAAGGTCATTGAGGAGCGGCGCTATCGCCGGTTGGGCGAGGTTCGGATGCGTACCAGTGAGTTCCGGTTGATCTGCGCGACAAATCAACCGTTGGAACAGCGCGTTGAGGAGGGGCGTTTCCGGCGCGATCTGTTTTTCCGGATTAATGTTTTTCCGATCACGATTCCGCCGCTGCGCGAAGTGCCGGAGAACATTCCGGGCCTTGTGCAAAGTCTCCTGAATTTTCTCGCCCCGCGAAAGGTCGAGATTGAACCCGGCGTGTACGAGTATCTCGCGAGCCTCCCCTGGCGCGGGAATGTGCGCGAGTTGCGAAACGTGATTGAGCGCGCGCTTGTTCAGAATCCATCGCGGCTCTGCCTTGCGAATGTCCAGCAGGCGGGTCCGATTGGCCCTCGCGGCGTGCAACAGCCAGTCGCCGGACAACCAGGTACTACGTCCGCACCTGCACCCGCACCTGCACCTGCACCTGCGCCATCGCTCAATCTTGCAGAAATCGAGCTGACTCGCATTCGTGAGGCAATGGACCGATTCGGCGGTGATGCCCGAAAGGCCGCTGAGGCGCTGGGCATCTCCCGCGCCACCCTGTACCGCCGACTCTCATCAGTTAAGAAAAGAGAAGACTGAGTCCGTTGCGCCTGCTCGGGGTGCGTAATCCTTATTAACCGCTGCAAACGGCCGAAATCTACTCCGCCAGTCTCACAATGAGACTATAATCTCAGCAGTGTGAGACTGAATCGGTCTCACAGTGAGACTGGTGAGACTTGATCATATTATGCAACTAATTGATGAATAGCTAATTACATAAAATCTCATCCGTTGGCACGGGTTTTGCAGAAGAGCCTGTCGAGCGCGAAGAAGCGCAACTGGAGACAGGCCAATGAAAGCAACGAAAAACGGGTGGGGAAAAGAGATCGCAGCGAAGGTCGGAGTGATCGCGATTGCGCTGGCGAGCTTTGTGTTTGTGGCGCCTGCGGCGGGTCAGTCGGTCGCGGCTGCGACGAAGCCGGAGTCCACCTCGTGGACAAAGCGCACATTTGGCCGGATGGAATGGGCGGAGGTTGCGGGGCAGACCTTTGCCACGCCGCGCGAGGTTTGCAAGCTGGTTGAGAAGAACATTCGCTATAAGAAGGAGTCGGTGGACATCTGGAGCCGGGGCGAGGAGACCTGGGCGGCGGGTCGCGGCGACTGCGAAGACTTCGCGATCATGATTCAGGAACTCTGCGCGCTCAACGGGATCGAGACGAAAGTGCACCTGTACTTCCCGGCGACCGGCGGAGAGGGACACGCGGTGCTCGTGGGCACTTGGAATGGCAAGACCTGGTTCTCCAGCAACGGCGAATACGAAGAAGTGAAGTCGGAGGACGATGTTCGTCACCGCGTTGCGCGTATGCTCTCGGTGAAAGACAAGCAGCTCTGGGTGATGAAGCTCAACGAGACCGAAGTTGCGAACTACATCGCGAAAGCGCCTGCCCGCGCGGTTGCATCGCGCTAAGCGAAACACTGAATCCGTCGTGCCGGGTTAACCCACCCGTAAATCCCGGCGCGCGTGAAGGTCGTTTCTCTTATTGCGCTGGAGCCGCTTCAGGGACCGCTGCCGGCGCCGGTGCCGGTGCGGCGCTGGAGGCTGCGCCTTCTTCGCCGCCGACGAGTGTCTGAGCGGTCACGTCTTCGACGAGGAAGAAAACCTGTGCGGTGCGCCCTTCGGGGTTGAATACCTTAACCTGATACGTGCGGTTTGAGACGGCATCCACCCAGATCGTGCCGCGCGCGACGCCGTGGATATATTCGTATTGCACGTCGAGTTTGTGGCGACCGGGCAGTACGTAGACAGCGGTGGGGTAGGCTGTCGGCGAGTACCACGGAACGGTGCTATCGTCATCCACCTCGGCGATGGAGATTCGCTCGCGGGCGGGGGAGAGGACTTTGTATGTTGCCTGTGTCGTTCCCAGAACGAGAGCGAGTTCGGCGGTGTCCTTTTCCGGGCCGGAGTACGCGTGGCGCGTGCTAACGGTGGCGCAGCCGATCGTGAGAAGGGTTGCTGTTGCTGCGATCAGTGCTGTGAGTGTGCGAATTGTTTTCATCCGAAATATCTCCTGCGAATACTCAATCGCGCACATCGTCGCTCAGGTGGTGATGATACTCAAGCATCTACTTGCGTGCTCGAACGCCGTCGGAACGAAAATGCATGGCGATTTCCCTTGTTTGTTAATTTGAAGAAGCGTTGTAATATGCCCCGCACATAAATGTGGTGTGTGGGGTTTATGGTCTGACGTGTAGAAGTTTGTTTTTTGCAGGGGTTAATCAAAGTTATGACGATACGAAAATTCGGTCCGTTTCTCGCGGTTTCCATGGCAATGGCATTGGTGATGGGCGCCGTGGGGTGTGCGTCCACGTCGGGAGATTTGGATTCGGGCGTGGCAAAGAGCCCGGTTCCGCAAGTTGTCGCGAACAGCGCGCCCGCGCCGGACGTGGCCAAGGATACCCCGGCTGAACCCGCTCCGGTTCCAGTGGATGTAAAGAAGGGAGCGGCGGATGAAAAATCTGCTGCGGCCGGAAAAGCGGTTGCAGCAAAGGAAACCGCCAAGGAAGCGGCCAAGGAAGCGGCCAAAGAAACGGCCAAAGATGTGGCGCCGGAGTCGTTGCCGGTGTTGACGGCGAATGCGATGCCGCCCCCTGTATTGTTTGCCAACACGCAGCCGTTCCAGGCGGAGTCAGAGATTTCTGCGCTTTCCGGCGAGGTTCGGGATTTGATGAAGGCAGTCCAGCAAATGTCAGCGGCTGTGACCGCGCGACAGGAAGTGGTGGAGCGCATCGTCGAGAAGCCGGTGGAGAAAATTGTTGAGAAGCCGGTAGAGGTGATCGTCGAAAAAATCGTCGAAAAGCCGGTGGAGAAGATTGTCGAGAAACCGGTTGAAAAGATTGTGGAAAAGCCGGTTGAAAAAATCGTCGAAAAGATTGTTGAGAAGCCGATGACGACCGACGCGATGCTCAAGCGTCTGGATGAATTGATGAGTGCCGAAATTTCCGGGCGCCGCAGCGGTTTGAAGCCGTTCCTGGCGAAGGCGAGTCTGTGCCTCGTTGATTCGGATTGCCGCCTGACATCCGAAGATCTCGCGACCTTGTCGCCGGAAGACCGCGCTGTGGTGGAGGAGTATCAGGCGCTGTTCGAGTCGCTGGGCCGTCAGTTGGGCGGAGCGGATCGCAAGGCCGAGCGCGATGCCCTGATCGCGTCGTCGCAGGTGCTAACCGCGTCGCTCAACGCGCAGCGCAAAGTTATGATTTCGCAGCTTGCGCTTTCGCCGAAGGTGAGCGGTTTTGGTGTGTATGATGTGTTCGGAAAGAACGAATTCCGCCTCGACGAACAGCCGCGGATTCTCGTGTACACGGAGTTGGATCATTTCAAGTCGGTTCAGGAGGGCGACGGCCAATATGTGGTCAAGTTGGTGCAGGAGCTGAGCCTCTACAAGGCCGGTGGCCGCGATCGCAACCCGGTTTGGACGGAACAGCCGGTGCAGGTGTTGGATGCCGTGCGGAACCCGCGTCGCGATTTCTTCCTCGTGCAGGTTCTCCGGCTGCCGGAGCAGCTTGATGCGGGAGACTACGAGTTGCAGGTGAAGGTTTCCGATTTGGCGGATGGCGGTTCTTCAGTCGCGCGCGTGCCGTTGCGCATTGTGTCAAAACGCTAGTTCGAACACGGAGTGTGCGTGTGGACAGAATGATGAAGTGGTCAGTTGCCAAGGCGGGCGTCGCCGCCGTTCTGGGAATGGTGTTTGCGGGTTGTTCCGGATTGGGTGGGGCACGGATCGGCAATATTCTGCCGACGTTTTCGGAACAGCCTGCCGTTCTGGCGGATTCGTTTGACACCGCCGATGCAACTGGTTGGACGAATGATGAGGCGGCGGCCTGGCAAGTGATAGACGGGCGATATGTTGCGCTGTCGAGCGACGACATGGCCACAGCCGCGCTTCTCTCCTCGTCGCTTGCGACCAACTCCTTTGCTGAGGTGGACTATATTCGCGAAGCCAATTCGGTAGGCGCGGGCGGACTCGTCCTCCGCGCGTCGCCGGACTTCAAAGCGTGGGAATCGGGATCGGGATACCTTTTCGGCATTGGATCTGAAGGTACAAGCTGGCAGGCGGTAATCATCCGGCAAGAGGGTGGAGTCACGAGGACCGTGTTGCCGTGGACGAATGTCACGGCCTTCGCCTCGCAGACAAATCGCATCGGTGCGCTTGTGCGCAACAACCTTCTCCAGTTCTACCTTAACGGCGCCTTGATCTGGGAGGGGCTTGATTCCGGGCCGAAATCGGGCAGGGCGGGATTATTCGGTTCCACACCATCGGGCTACCGGACCGTCCACGCGTTTGATTCGTTCCAAATTAAAAACAGCGACCCTGTTTTGGTCTTGCCGCCGGACGACCGCGAGAGTGCTGCAGGTGGAGTAGATGCTGCTATTGAAACTCCGGCACCGGTGTCGGTTGCGCCTGCAGCGCCTGTGGCGCCATCAGCCGGAGGCACGGAGAAGAGAGCAGCGAGTTCTGAATCGCCCGCAGTCACTTCTGCGTCCGCAGGTGCGGACGTTGCTGGGGAGCTGGCGGCAGAGGACCGTTCACCGATTCTGCGTCCGGGTTTTCTTATCCGCGTTTCAGTGCTTGTCTCGGGCAAGCGCGAGGTGGATGGCGAGGTGAAGCGCGTCTCAGCAAATAATATGTTGGATTTGCCGCTGATCGGCACGATTCCGGTTGAAGGCGTGTCCTTGTTGAAACTCAGCAACATGTTGCAGGACCGCTACTCGGAGTTCTTTATTAATCCGCAGGTCGTGGCCGAATTCGTCATGGAAGACCGGCCCGATGCCATTTCGCCGTGGGGCCAGGTTGTGGTGCTCGGGCGGGTGCGTACGCCGGGGCGGGTGAACATACCGCCGACACAGGACCTCACGCTTAGCGGTGCGATTCAACAGGCGGGCGGTTTGGATACCAGCGCCCGCGCAACTGCGATCAAGCTGACGCGAAAGAAAGAAGACGGCAAGACCGAGCGCATCACGATTGACTTCAACGCAATCGGCCAGCACGGTGAGACCGGAAATGATTTGCTTTTGAGACCCGGCGATACCATCTTCGTTCCGGAAAAGATTTTCTGACAACGTTCGCAAATGGGGGCAGCGCTGTTAGATCGTAACGTGGTTTACAGTACATAAGATAGAAGTGGGAAAATAATGAAGAAAATACTCCTCGCATGCGGGGCCTTTGCCGTTTCACTCTCGGTTGCAATTGCCTTTGATGAGGGAATTAACCTGGCGGACATCGCTCGCCTCAATCTCTGGGGTGAATTGAGCGGGACCTACGACTCCAATGCGAAGATCGTAGTTCCGTCCGGTGAAATTCAGGATCGCCAGATTTTCCAGGATGAAAAAGTCGGCGGCGTCTCCAAGAAGGAAGACGATATCTTCTTTGATTTGACGCTCGGTGGCCGGCTCTTCCGTGAAACTGATCGCTTTTTGGCGTCGTTGACCTTGCAGGAAAGTATCCGCCGTTACAACGACTTCAGCGACTTGGACAACGAGGCGTTTCTGCAGGAGTTTCAGGCGCGATTGGGCGAACGCCGCTATGACCGCTTCACGATCTCCGTGCGTGAGGCCTATCGCGAAGTGTTCGACTACGAAGGCGCCGCCTACGCGGACGACTTCTCGAATCCTGATACAGAACACCTCTTCCTCACCGAAGACCGCACGGAGCGTGTGAGCCGCCAGCTCCTTGATCTCGCGGGTATTCTCACCTGGCGCGTCACGGACAAGCTCAACGCGGACTTTTCCGTGGCCTATGGTTCGATCGAGTATGACACGGAACTTCTCTACGACTGGTCGGACATCAAGGGGCAGGCCGAGTTTGACTACCAGTTGACCGAAAAGACTTCAGCTCTGCTGACTGGTCAGTATGGCATTCAAAATAGCGATGCGCTCGAAAATGATCCGGATTATATCGTGTTGCGCGGCGGTATTCTCAATCGCGCGACGGACAAGCTGACCTTCAAAGGCGGTGTCGGTATGGGACGATATGACCGCTTTCGCGCCCGCGCCGACTTGCGTGCGAAGGATGCTGAGCGGGCCGCTGAAGAGGATCGCGACGACACCATTGATTATTTCAGCTTTGACGTTGCGGGCGACTACGACCTGAGTCAGCGCACCAAGCTGCAGTTCATCGGGCGCAATGCGGTTCAACCCGCCGCGCAATATGCGGACAATCCGAAACTGGTGACGGTGGCATCTGTCGGCATTTCGCACCGCCTGTGGGAGCGCTTCCGCCTAGCGGGAACAGTTTCCTATCGAAACGATGATTACGAGGATCCGGTTCAGGTTGATCGCGGCGTATATGTGGATCAGGAAGACACGATCTGGGGCGGTCAGTTGCGCTTGGACTACCTGCCGCCGGATGGTCATATAAACGTTTACGCAGAAGCTCGTTACGAAAATCGCGACACGACGCTTCCCGACGAGGATTACGATCAGTTGCGGCTGACAATTGGCATTCGCATTGAGATTTAGCCTTGTATTTGGGGTATACTATCCCATAGTTAAACAATCAGCAGTGGTGGAGGTAATCACATGAAAAAAGTATCACTCGTTTTGGCAGCCATGCTTACCGCAGGGCTGGCGGCATCCACGTTTGCGTATGAAGCGCCGACGGATGCGCAGATAGAAAGCATTTTGGCCAATCACAGTGTATTGAATGAGGTGCTGAGCGGCGCCTCCCCTGCGCAAGCGGCGGAGACGGTGGTCCGCACGTTGAGCGAGCTTGAAGCCTCGACCATCCCGGCCTCTAGCAAAGAGCAGACTGCGGCGTTGATTTATACCCGCGCTTTGCTGATGTCGGGCGAAAATGCACCGCAGTTTGTGCAGGCGTTGGCCGAGCAGGTGGACAAGGGGCTTCTGCCCATCTTTGCTGCCTCAACCGCGATTGCGGTGGGCAATAGCGAAGGTCCGGTATTTACCGCGCTTTCCGGCGCGGCAGGTTCCGAGGGCGGACAGGTCTCGAGCGCCGCGAGCGATCCTTCTGCTGCGTTGGGGCCAGAGCTGACAATGATGATTCAGCAGTTGATCATTGAGCTTCGTGGCGTCGCTGCACCCGTGATTCCGCCGCCGGCGACTGCGCCGATGGGACTGGTTCCGCCGATTGTGGTTGAAAACCAGGGTGGCGGGCAGCCGTCGAGCACACCGCCTGTCGCGCGGCGGTATGTGAATCAATAAACCGCTTGGCGATTTCAAAGCCTTGACCTCGGGCCGTCAATCGAGTGGCAGGATAGCCGCCGTATGACGGCCCGATTGCTATCCCGCTTCGGGCGTTTCCGCTCGAATCCGCCCCTGCCGCGCGTGGAGCAGTGGGGAATCGCCCTCGTTTCTGTCTTGATGGCATATCCCGCGTGGCTGCGGGCAGGCACGCATGCTGCGTGGACGTGGCCGTTGCCATGGATTGCCGTAGGCGGATGGGTGTTGTGGATTGCTGTTTTTGGCCGATCGAAGACAGAGCCGCGTCGCGCATTGATTCCCTGGCGCGATCCCACGCTGTGGCTGGGGCTCCTCTTTGTCGCGCTTTTGCTTGTGCAGTGGTGGAATGCGGGGCGCGCACTCTACTACGATTCTGCTGCACGGGCGTGGGAGTATAGCGCGCCGCGGCACCCGGCATTGCCGTCGGCAATTACTACGCGCGAAGCGCGCCAAATGCTGGATTGGTTTGTGCCGGCGTGGGTGATCCTCGCCGTGTTGCGCGCACCCGCAATGAGCTCGCGCAGCATTCGTGCGCTCTGGCGAATTGTGGTGGTGAACGCGTGTCTGATCGCGATTTTCGGTCTTATTCAGTTCGCCACGGGCACAACGGATATGTATTGGCTGATCCCGATGCGTCCGCATTTCTTCGCATCGTTCGGCTATCCGAATCACGCTGGGTCCTACTTCTTGATGATAGAGAGTCTGGCCGCGGGCTTACTTGTCTATGAACTCGGAAACGGCAGCGCCCGATTGAGAGCGGGACGAATCGTCCTGTTGAGCGCGGGTGTTTTTATCGGCCTGCTCGGCGCAAATTTTGCCCTGAGCCGCGCTTCGATCATATTGAGCTGGGCTCTTCTGCTTTTCATTTTATTCAAGCTCGTCCGCATTTTGTGGAGCCGCTTTCAACCCGCACAACGCGTGAATATGATAGCGGCATCGGTCGCCATTCTCTCGCTCGCAGTAGTGCTTACCGTGGGCCTGGGGCGCGATGCGATTCGGACGGAGTTCAAGCCAGAAGACGACCAAAAAACTTTCTTCACGCGCGAGACGGATTTCCGAGTCTTTCAGATGCAGACTGCATTTCGTATGTGGCAGGACCACCCGTGGTACGGAGTCGGGGGGTGGGGCTATCGCTATTTGATGGCGCACTATTTGCCGCCGGATCAGTGGCATCGCGTGACCGAGGGGAAGGCGAATGTACATAATGATCCTCTCCAATTTCTCGCGGAATTTGGTGCGGTGGGCGGTATTGCGATGTGCGGCATTGTGTTTGCACTCGCGCATGCTGTGTTTCGCCGTCGGCGAACCTTTCCGTCGTTTTGGATTCTTCCTGCGATGGGAATTGCGCTGGTTGCGTTGCAGAGTCTGATTGATCTTCCCTTCCGGTCGCCCGCTGTACTGTATCTCTGGCTGGCCATTCTGATCGGGTTGGGGCGAATGAGCGCAGTTCGAAACGAATCCGCGCAAATCAGTTGAATGTGCCCATGCCGAAGTTTATTGTGAATCAACGGTAGGAACATTTGTGAGTAATCAGCCTAATAGCGAAAAACGATCGTTCGAACAAACTAGCGAAGTGCGATCTGCTCCGGTGCGACCTGTGTATAGCTCGCGGGTTTCGTATACGGATCCGTACTACGGCGAGCAGCCCGGCCTGTCCGGCGATACCGGCCTGCTGGGAAAAGTCACGGTGGATCGCCTCCTGCGTGTGGCTGCGCGCAAGTGGGTGACGGTCGGACTGGTGGTTGTGTTTGCGCTGTTGGTAACCGCCGTCTATCTGCTTTTTGCCCATCGGGTCTATCGCGCCGATGCGCTGATCGAAATGAGTACGCGCCGTCCGCGCATCACTGCCGGTCAGGGCGCCATTATTGACGATGCCAACTCTTCGTGGGGTGCGGAAGAGGTTTTCAATACACGTCTGGAAAAATTCAAAGGCGACGAAACGCGCCGTGTGGCGGCAGACAAATTGCGCGATATTCTGAAACGCCCTGAAGCAACGCACGAAGAGATGGATGCGCTGCTGCCGCCACCCATGGCGGTTGATTTCCGGCTGGTACCGCGCACTCGCCTGCTCCGGATCACCGTGGATTCGCGCGATCGCGAAATGGCGGCCAATCTCGCCAATGCGTTTGCGGCAGCGACGGAGGCCATCGCGTTCGAAGAGAACCGCCTGATCTCGGATAGCGCTGTGGCGTGGCTGCAAACTCAGGTTGCGTCGCAACGCAAGGCGCTGGAAAACGCAGAGCAGGCGCTTGTGGATTTTCGCGCGAAGAATCAACTCGATGCGCTTGAATTTCGCCAGAAAACCCTCAAGGCCTCGCTCGAAGAGTTCAACACCACGCTCATCAAACTGGAAAACCAGCAGCTCCTGACGAAGCAACTGCTCGGTACGCTCAGCGATATCAGCCGCGATCCCGCAGGGGCAGGGCGCATTCCGTTGTCCGTTCCGCGCCAAGAGGAAATCACAGCATCGCTTCGCTCGTGGATGGAAGCGGTGGCTCAACGCGATGCCCTTTTGACGCGGTTGACCTCCAAGCACCCCGACGTCTTGTCGCAGGAAGAAACCATTTCCATCCTACGCGATCAGTTGAACAATGCCATCCAGCGATCGCGCGACACGGTGCAGTCCGAACTGACGCTCGTGGACAACCAGATGCAGAGCCTCAAAGACGAGAGCGCTGCGCGTCGCAAAGAGTTGAACGACCTCGAAATGGAGATTGTGAAGGGGCACGCCACCTTGACCTCCCTCGAGCGCGAGCGCGACGCGAGCGATTTGAGTTATCGCGGCGTTCTCAACCGCATCGAAGAGGCGCGTCTGTCTGCAGATGAAAACACGGCCTCCATAAAGACGGTGAAGAAGGCCACGCCCCCCGCACACCCGATCAAGCCTCGCAAAATGCGCATCCTGATGGTTGCGTTCATCCTAGGCGCACTCGGCGGCATCGGATTGGCGCTGTTCACCGACAATCTCGAAGACTTCGTCACGAACACGCGCGATCTCGAAGGCGAATTGGGATTGAAGGTGCTCGGCCTGGTGCCCCACATGGAGGTAGCCGCGCGCGAAGAACTGGCGCTGGCGAGCCTAACTGACCGGTTCAGCCAGGTTGCCGAAGCATTCGCGGGCATCCGGAGTTTGATTGACTCTCTGGCAGGCCCCAAGCTGGGTCGCAGCGTCTTGGTTGTCAGCACAACCGCCGCCGAGGGGAAGACAATTACGTCGTGTAACCTCGCGATCATGACGGCGAAGCGTGGATTGAAAACTCTGCTGGTGGATTTTGACCTCCGTCGCCCGCGCGTCGGGCGCATGTTCCGCCTCAATCCGCAGGCGGGGAGCCTGATCCACGCATTGGCCAATCACGACCCGGCCCTCTTCGATTCTCTGCCGCAGGATACGGAATGCGAAAACTTGCAGGTGGTTTCAAGTCGGCCGACGCAGGACATCAGCGCGGCGGAGATCATGGGTTCGCGCATTTTGAAGGATTTTATGGAGTGGGCGGAAACACGCTATGACCGCGTCATTGTGGATTCGCCGCCATACGGTGTCGTTAGCGATGCGGTATCCCTTGCGGGCCTTACCGGCTGCATGGTGTTGGTCTGTCGGCCGAACAAGAGCCGGAAGCGCGCCATTCACCACGCCATCAAACGTCTTGCCGAAGCGGGCGCCAACATCCTCGGCGCCGTCGTCAACGATGTGGATTTCTCGAAGGGCTCGTTCCTGAGCAACTACAGCTATCGCGATACGCACTACAACTATCGGGAACAGTACGGCAGTGGCGAACAAGCCGAACGCTGAACATCCGGCGATTGACTCGAAGCGACTGATCGCCATCAATTCGGCGGTAAAATATACCGCGCTGATTGTCTCGAACCTCGTCGCGTTTTTTTTGACACCCTATTTGATCCGGATGCTGGGTGTGACGCTGCTCGGCCTCAAAACCCTCGCGTATCAAGCCCTCCAGTTTGTCGGACTCGCCCATACCGCGATGGGAATCAGCTATGAACGCTACGCGAAACTGAACTATGCGCGTGGCGATTTGGAAGGCGTGAACAGCAGCTTATCCGCCGGATTTCTCGTGTCAGCGATTTCGGGACTTCTCTTTGCAATCGGCAGTGTTGTGCTGGCAATTTATGCGGGACCGTTGTTCGGATTGAGCGCCGATATTCTGCCGGTCGCGCGATGGGTTTTTCTCCTGATCGGTCTTTCCACCGCCTTTCTGATTTTGACGGGTGTGTGGGAAACGCCAGCGTTTGTGACGGAGCGGTTCTATTGGTTGGACCTTGGTTTCATGGTCTGCACGATTCTGGCGGCCGTGGCGGTCGTTGTTTTCTTTGAATACGTGCGACCCTCCATCATCTTCTGGGTGCTGGTCAGCAATGGCACGTTGGTGTTGTGGCGTGTGGTGGTGATGATCCCGCTGGCGTACCGGATGCTTCCATCTTTTCGTATCGGCTGGTCGCACATTCAATCGTCCCGCCAGATTCGCGATATGATGGCGTTTGGCGGCCTCAACTTTGTCGGCGGCGTCGGCTTCCTGCTCTACTACACGTGTGATTCCATCATTATCTCTAATCTCCCCGAATTGGGGCCGGGGATGATTGTCCATTACAACGTCGCACAGCGTTGGGATCCTCAAATTCGCGTGTTGGTGATGGCGTTTGTCGGGGTGTTGCTCCCGCTGATGACCGCGCAAGTTTCTCGCCATGAGACGGGGAATCTGCAGGCGACGTTTTTGCGCGGAACGCGATATTCGCTTCTGATCGGGCTCGCGCCTGCGCTGCTCCTTGTCGTGTATGCGCGGACGTTTCTGTTGCATTGGGTCGGCGAAGAGTTTGTTCAAATCAGCGCGCCGGTGATGCAGCTCATTCTCATCCAGTTTGCGCTCTGTATCCCGGAACGCATGGCCTACAACGTGAACATCGCTTTCGCGCGGATGAAAGGTCCTGTGTTCGTGGCGCTGGGATGCGGAATCCTGAACGTGATCTTGAGCATTCTCTTTGTGCGTTGGGGTGGGATGGGCCTCCTGGGCATCGCGTTGGGCAGCGTGGTCGCCCTCTTGCTGATTTCAGGATACAGCATAGTGTATGCACTTCGATTGATGAAACTTCCCGCCCGCGCATGGTTTGCGCGTGGGTGTGCGCGCCCCGTTCTTGCGAGCGTTCCACTCGTCGCAGCGGCGATGGGCTTGCAGAAGGTGTGGAGTCCGCGCAACCTTTTGGAAGTGTTTGTGCAATTTGCGCTATGCGGAGTGGTGTATGCGGGGAGCGCGTGGATAGTGGGATTGGAGCGCAGCGATCGTGCTGAAGTCGGGCAGATGATTCAGCGCACGCTTCGAAAGATGGGGCTGGCGAAAGCAAATGGCTGATCAGAAAATCGCTGTTTCTGTCTGCATCTGCACCTTCAATGGAGCGGAGCGAATCGGGTTAGTACTCGAAGCGCTGGGTCGGCAGACCGCACAATCAGGCGATTGGGAAGTCATCGTGGTGGACAATGCGAGCCGCGACGAAACGCCTACGGTCGTTGCAAATGCGATTGCGCAGTATTTACCGAATCGCGGGCGCTGCGTGCGGGAGGATCGCGCAGGCTTGATGCACGCGCGTCGGACGGCCTCTCGCGAAGCGCGTGGCGACTTCATCGCATTTCTGGATGATGACAACGTGCCCGCCACGGATTATGTGGAGCGCCTGCTGAGCATATTACAGCGACATCCGAGCGTCGGTGTCTTGGGCGGGCGCGTCTGGGCTGATTGGGTGGGGGAACCAACGGAATTAGGAAAAGCTGTTGCCTCCTTCTCGCTGGCGATTTGCGACCGCGGCGACGCGCCTTTTGCGTACAACGATGGTGTCACCGGCGGTCCGGCTGGCGCCGGAATGATCGTCCGTCGCAGCCTGATGGAAGCGATTTTCGAAGAAGCTGCCATCGCAGAGCAGATGATCGGGCGAGTGGGCGCGAAGCTGGGCGGAAGCGACGACACGGCAATCGTTGTACGTGCGCATCAACAGGGTTACGAGGTGCGGTATGAGCCGTCGCTTGTTCTCTCGCATCGTATTCCCGCATCGCGCACGACACGGGAGTATCTCCTGCGCCTTTACGAGGGCATCGGCCGCGGCCAGGCGGCATTGCGACAGCTCTATGATTGGAAAGCGCGCAATCCTCTGTTGCGCCGACTCATTGCACTGAAAGAAGGGATGCGCTGGGTTCGCGGTAAATTGTTCGGCACCCCTGCTGCGCTCCGGAAGGAGTACGGCGCTCTTGCCGACGACGTTCACGCTCTGCACCAGCGCCAGACGTTCGGTCGCTTCATCGGCGGCTGGCGCGGGTGATGCGCGTCACTGCGTGTGGCGGTGAAAGGACAGGCTGTTGCAGCGCGGGC
>JBDHQM010000020.1:0-45767 GCA_039807095.1 Kiritimatiellia bacterium | reverse complement strand
AGCCCTGCTATTCGGGCACTTTCTTCTTCAATACCCCCAAAAATAGTTCGTTTTATCCCCCAACTGTCGAACTTGGGCTACGGCGCGACAAGGCGTGTTGCGCACAACGCTGTAGATCCGGCACTCCGCTGCCGGAGGTTGATTGGCTCATCATTCCGCCAGCGGAGTGGCCCGCCTACAGCGCTACGCGCAGTACGGCGGGCAAGCGGAACTACAGCATGGCGAATTACAGCGCGACAAACCGATCGAGTCGCCGGAGTTTTAGCGAGGACAATATCCGCCTTCAGCGAGCTGGCTCAGCCCCCGCCCGATATTCCGACATCATCGGCGTTTTGGTGGCCGATAACGCGGCCGTCGTCGAGCGCGTTGCGGTCCATGCTCGCGAGACGGCGGAAGAGGCGGCGCAGGTCCCGGATGCCGCCCCACGAAAACCACACACTCGTCACAATACTGACCGCAAGCGGGATCCAGATGCCGTTAATCTTGAAATAAAGCGCCCATCCGTGGCCGGTCCATTTCGTTGCCGGAACGAGGTTCAGCACGGTCGCGACGAGCCAGATGCCGAACGTGATGACAGTCCACCCGAAGACACTGTACGACAGCGCGCGGTCGCCGCGCGTGAAGGCTTCGTCAATTCCCAAATAACGATCGAGCCAGTTGCGCTTTTTGATATTCGACGGCGCGGCGGGCTGATCTTCAATGCGCGCATACTCGCCGCGATGCAGCATCCGGTCCATGTTGAACGGCTTCCGGCACGTAATCAGCGAGACAATGACGTACGCCACAATCGCGGACGTGAAGGCGTAGAACCACATCCATTGCCCGTTAATCGGGAATTTGTCCTGATGCGCGAGCAGCCACGCGTTGTCGGGGAAATGGCGCAGCGCGGAGGCGACAACGTCCTTCCACACCTGCTGGAGCAGCAACCCGCCGCCGCCTAGAATCGCACCGGTGAACATCGCCGTCCACGCGCCCGCCGTCGTGCCGCGCTTCCAGTACAGTCCGCCGACAATCACCGAGCCCGCGCCGCCGAGATAAATCGCGCCGGTGATACTGAAGAACATCAGGATGTAGTCGTTCTGGCGGAACAGCAGGCTGAACAGAAACGCGAAGACCGCTACGCCGAGAATCGAAATACGCAGCCAGAAAATGTGCTGCTCCGGCGTGAACGGTTTTTTGCGCAGCGGCAACACGACGTCTTGAATCAAAATACTCCCCCACGAGTGCAGATACGTCGTATCCGTCGAAACCATCAGAAACAGCATGATGGCGGCAAATGCGCCGAGAATGCCCACAGGCAGAAAATGCGACACGGCGACAGGCACGGCCACCTGCGTACGCAACGTTTCGTCGCCGATCTTCGCAAGCTCCGCCGTCGCATCCGCCGCGCCCGCAGCAAAGTCGGGATGATGCATGAACGTGTACGCCGCCGCCGCAATCAGCGCGAGCATCACGAAAAGCGCGCCCGCGCGCCACGTCCCGAGGATGCGCCCCATCTTCGCCTCGTGCGGGCTCGCCGCGGCGGCGTTGAATCCCTGATTGCCCTGCCACGCCATGTAGGCATAGACGCTGCCGATGATGCTGATTAGCACGTAACCAAGATTGAAATCCTGCAGCTTACCTGTATCGAACGGATTGAGGAGCGACTCGCCGACCGGGCGATCCAACAGTGCGGTCGCAATCTGTTCCCACCGGAAAATAAAGAGAATCGTCACGGC
Source organism: Kiritimatiellia bacterium (assembly GCA_039807095.1). GTDB lineage: Bacteria > Verrucomicrobiota > Kiritimatiellia > CAIVKH01 > CAIVKH01 > JAMLJG01. Next base: position 44,049 of record JBDHQM010000020.1, on the reverse strand, counting down.
GATCACGATATAGATCGCATAGCCGAACAGCGCCTGCACGCAGTCCGTCACCATGCTCGTGAGATGGCCGCCACCCAGCACAATCACGAGCGCGATGGCGAGAAACAGCGCCATCAGCGCGGCGAATGTAGAGACCGTCACGCCGCCAATCGCGAACGTTTCCGGCAGACCGCAGTAATAAATAAAGAAGTGCGCGCCGACGGCGGGAAAGATGCCGTAGTTCACAATGCCGGAAACGTAGGCAAGAATGCCCGTAAAGATGCGGAATCGGCGGCTGTACCGGATTTCGAAAAACTGCGCCATCGTCAGCGCGCGTGTCTCGCGGAAGCGATAGACAATGTAGCCCGTCAGATTGATGAACAACCACACCGGCACCGCGAGGTTGAACCAGTGCCCAACGGCAAAACCCGATTTGTAATAGAACTCAAACTGTGCGACGACGGTGATGAGTCCCATCGCGGCCATTCCATCCGACACGGCCACGAGATAGCGTCCCGCCACGCGCCCGCCCGCCATGAAGTCTGCAACACTGCGCATGTAGCGGCGGGCGACCATGCCGATGGCAATCACTCCCGCAAGCGGAACCAACAGCATTAACCAATCGAGCAGTGCAAACTTCATTCGATCGCCACCTCCACAAGCCAGAGAATATCCGGCCGCGCCGCGGCGCCGGACGAGGCGGGCTGCCTCCACTCGATAGCGGTGACGGGCGTCGCATCAAATTCCACACGCGCAACCGCGCTCGTACCGTCGCCGGCATACTCGCCGAGTTTCTGCCAGTCGCCCTCGGCCGACTGCCCCCACACCTCGCCGCGCTTCGACGCATACAGCACGCCGCCTTCATTGTTCCAATACGCCGTGACGGCGGACACCGTCTCCGGCGCGGGGAATTGATACCGGACCCAGTGCGGCCCCGGCGCATCAGCGCTCGCGAATGCACCTTCATTCCACATCAACCCCGCCGACTCCGTCTCGCCGTCGTTCAGCGGCACCGTGGTATATCCCGAAAATGCGCTGTCAGATGTCACGCGCACGCCCGGCTTCATTCCGAGATGTTTCAACGGCGGCGCAAAAATGGCAAATGTCTCGTATTCCGCCTCCACACTCCCCTTGCGAATCCATTGCGCTGCAATGCGACGCGAAGTCGCACCCTTCGCTTCAACCGAAACTTTCTTCTGCGTCGCCTCGCCCGGCGCGAGCTCGATGGTGCGCGCATTGGTCACCATGCCGTCCGTCAACTGCAACACAAACGCGATGGTATCCGGCGCTCGATTGCTCGCGCTAAACGCCAGCGTCGCGACTCCGTTCGATGCAATCACACGCGCAGGCGGCCCGCTCAGCGCGAGGTCCTCACGCTTCGGGAAATAAATCATGCGCCCAAATTTCTGAACCTCGCCATCAATACTCATCCGCCACGAAATAGAACTCCACTCCCCCGCCCGCACAAGAAACGCTGGAACGCGAACAGAGAGCGGCGTGCCCGGCACACATTCCGTCGGCGCTTCGCCAACGGGCACATCCTCGCCCCACCCGATAAATTGAATCCCTTCCTTCGCCGCCAGAATCTTTAGAGCAAACGACGTCCCATCGTTCGGCGCCACTTCATCTTCAGTCAGCAATGTGCGAAATCCGGCCGCATTCTCGCGTAGATAGGACGAAAGATTGGCGGCGCCCGCTCCATAGAGCGGATGATGCTGAGTGAGACTGCGGAACCATTCCGCTTCACGTTCAACTGCCTCCGGTGCCAGCGCCAGCAACAGCGACACATCATGCGCCGAAAGCTCATTCATTATCCGCTGTGCACCGGCAGGATAAACCCGCCCCGCATTCACATCGTACAACACGCGCCCCATCAATCCCTCGCGCAACGTCAACGCGTTCACAACTGGTTGATCGCTCGTATTGCGAACCGTCAACCAGACCGCGTCGTTCGTCGCGGAGCCGAACTGCTCCACTATCACGCGCGCATCCGACACCGTTGCACCGGGAACGGGCTGCCATCCGGCATACGACAGCCGCAGAATCAACGGCATGTACCGGTGGAATAACGGACGGTCCCGCTCGTACAGCGAGGCATCAACCCAATACGGGTCATTCGCGCCATCGTGACTGAAGAAGCTCGGCAGAAATCCCTGCGCGAGACAGTCGCGGAAATATTTCTCTATATCCGCCGCGGTCAGATCCGCGAAATGCGTCGCCTGCAGAAATCCGAACGGCTTCGCGCCCGACATGGCGCGGCGATAATTCCGCTCGCGCTCGCTCAGCGGCGCGTATCGCTTCCCGCTGTACCACGTCGTTTCCTCGCCCGGGATGTCAATGTAGGGCATGAAAAACGGAAACTTCCACAGCGGGAAATTGCCCATCAGATATTTGCCGTGCGCGTGCAGATAGCCCGCGAGCGCGGACGTAAATTCAACCGCGGAAACCGGCATCGCAACGCCGGGCTTCAAATCGGCTTGAACGAATGTCAGCGGATAGTCGGCGACGGCGATTGCCGCCGGATTGTAGTCAATCATCTCCATCGCGGACATTGAGTCGAGATAGATGCCGTCCACACGCGGATCGTCCAGTGATTCGCGGATGAAGCGCCACTCCGCCATTGCGCGGTTCACCGGCGCGTTCGATGTCACGGGCAACTCAGGATCGGTGCTGACTTCCATCCGCCCACCCGTGCTCCACGGCGTGACCATGAACTGCATGCGCGGCTGCAACTCCGCGTCTCGCGTCGCGCCGAGCAGACCCGCCGACGCGAATTCGCGATCTTTGCCGACTGCCGTTTTCGCGAGAACTTCCATCCGGCGCACCGCCGCCTCGCGATTCCAATCGGCCGAATCCGGCAACGGCAACCAGTACAGCCATGGCTCCGTATAGACCAGCGTCAGCGCTCCGTTCGCGCGCGCGGCATCCACATCCGCTCCGAACGGCCCGACCTTCTCGAAAAAAGCGAAATGGAAATCCGCCGGATTCGCGACACTCCCGATATCCGTGAACGGCATCCACAAACCCTGCACGGGAACGCGCGCACGGGTCCACGCATCATCGCGCTCAAACCATGAACGCAGTTCGGCGCGGAACGGGTGATCCTCCGTGCGCGGCGCGGCGCGAAATTGCGCGCGAACCGTCGCGAGATTCGGAAAATGCTCCGTCCCCGGAGACGTCGCGAGGTCGTAGTGAATCCAAAGCGTGGACTCACTGCTGTCCGCCTCAATTTGAAAATGGCGCGGCTCGCGTCCGTCCGTTTCCGCGACGAGAACAATAGAAGTCGAGGCAATCACACCAAACGGATAATACGAACGGCGCTGCGTCAGGCCATATGGCGAAGTACCATCGAATCGAACGCGCACGTTTTTCTGGAGCGGCGCCGAGAATTGAACGTCGTCAAACCACGTCCATTCGCCCGCCGGATATCGCGCGCCGAGCGACAGGCGGAAGCAGTTCTCTTCATCGGAGCGGACAATGACCACCGCGTCCAGCACATCCGCACCGGATTCCCCAACAATCAGCCACCACGTCGAACCGTCGGGCGCCGTTCCGCTCCAGCGCGTGCGCTGGCCATCGCGTTGTGCCTGACTTGGCTGAAGCGTCGTCTGTTTTCCCGTCCGCGCATCCGTCCACCGCAGCGCGAGCGGCGCGACTTCGTCCGAAACCGGAAGCTGAATGTGCGGAAGCGGCACATCTCCTTCGATTTCCCTCCATTCGCCATCGAGATAATCGCGAGCGGCGCGCGAAGAAAGCGTCACGGGCGAATAGGCGGTCAGTTCGGAAATCGGCGGCGCTTTCGGATCGAGCCACACGGGCGCATCGGGAAGTGCCGCCGCCTCACTCGTCTTCAATCCCTGTGCGGGAACGCGGCGCGTCACCTGCCACTGGTCGTTGTACCACTCCGCGCGCCAACGGAGCGTGCCCGTCGCCTCCACATTCGGCAGTACCATCGCCATCTCGTCGCCACGCACGGCAAAGGTGACCGCGCCTTCGTTGTTCCACTGCCAGTCGCGCGCACCTGCCGGATAGCGAAAGGTCGAGAGGCCCTCCGACATGAAGTCGAAACCTTCGACAGAAAACCCGTGCGCGGCGCCGTCGGCATCAATGAAGACGCGCAAACCGGCAGGCGACGCCATGCCGAGAACAAGAAAGCCGAGCTGCCCGCCCGAAGTTCGAAAAGGTACTAGGCCCGATTCATCTGCCCGCGCAGCGGCAGATACAAAAAGGACTGCCGCAACTGCGGCACGACAAAGTGTAATACGTATTTTCAAAACACATTCTCGCGCCGCACGGACATTCACCCGCTCATGCGCGACGACGGCGATACAGGGCCAGCAGCGCGAGCGCACCGCCCAGCAGCGTCGCTGTACCCGGCTCGGGCACCACGCCGAGCTGATACGTCGCAACGCTGGATTCTGACTGATTCGCCCACGTCTCCGCGGTCACGCCTACTCCCGTAACGTGAAATTCCAGGCGGGCTGAATCGCCGGGCGACAAACCAAGCGCGGCCAGCGGAACCGCCAGTTCAATCACATTGTCGTCGTACGAATATGTGATCAGCGACTGCCAACTCCAGCTCCACGCCGACTGATCTACGCTGCCATGTGAAAAGACGGAATAGCTTCCTCCGCTCTGGCCATATTCAACCAAATTGTCGTAGCCGCCCGTCATCCAACCCCCGTTGAACCCCGTCCCGCTGTCCATATCCGCATCAATGTAGAGATTGCGCGTATAGGAGTTGTTGATATCAGCGCCCCCCGAACCCTTCGTTTCCAGCGCCAGATAGAGATAGGTCGAGTCATTCGCGACGTAGATATTTGCGTACGTCGAGTTATCCGGCGCGCCATCGGTAATATCTGCGTCGCTGTACATGATATCGGACGCCGTCCAGCCCGAAAGTGTACCATCCAGCGTGATCGTCTTATATGTGCCGATCAAATCCGCGTGCACTGCACCTGCGAAACCGATCAGGATCGCCAAAAGCCATTTCCCCGTTTTCATCGCTATTCTCCCTGATTACTCACACCCAAAACACCGGGTCATTGTGCGCGCCCGACGAAAGAAACACAAGCGCACGCTGGCGGCATCCGCGCTTCACCTACTCCTCTGCCATCACCCGATAAATCTTCGTTGTGGAAAAACCTGTTGGATCAAACAACAAAAGATCCGCGCCATTTCCGCTCGTGCGGAATCCGGTCGGCACCCAATTCGTCGGCCCCGGCGTGCCAGCCGATTCCAGACTATAGGTGATCTGCGGAACTGAATTGGTGACACGGAATGCCATCACGTTCGTCAGAAACACCTGCGCGAATTCTGCCGGATCAATCTTATGCGAAAGCTTATAGGAGACAGGACCCATGATGTCGTTTGTAGTCGAGGGATCGGTATAGACTAACAGGCGAAACGTATCGTTAGGAAAAACATCCCCGCCGGCGCTAAACGTCGCGTCCAACGGAATCGCGTACTCCTGACTCGTGGTCGCGGTATTGTACGGCGCAATAGCCGCAGCGCCGCCGCTAATACTTCCCGAGTTGAAAACACCGGGCGCCTGCTGAAACGGGAAATCATTCTGCCAACCCGCCTCGGAACCAATGAGCCCCAGCGAAAAGACGTCGAACCCTGTATTCACATCCGAATCATTGTCCACCGCCAGATGCGTGACTGGCTGCCCGGCTTGATTTGGATTCACGGACGAATGATAGACGATACGCAGGTAGAGATTGCTCTCATCGTTCGCAATCTGAAGCGACGCCAAATCCGGTCCATTCCCGTTGTCACCCGGATCATCCGTGATCGCAACCGGGACGTTGTCCCAATCGCTGAAATCTCCATCAATCACGATGTTTGCATAGAATGCCGACGCGACATTCGCCATCGCAAACACCGCGCAAACCGCAAGAAACGGAACGACTCGCATACTACACCTCCGCTGACCAAATCTACACCGACGGCCTATTTATCTGATACCTCAAAATAATTGTCAAGCGGCTTTATTTTTCATGAGTCGTCGAGCGCCGAACTACCCCATTCAGGGTCACGCCGATGGTTTGTAATTTCCAAATCGCACATAGGTGGCGTGATCGGTTCCGGCTACCCCGTGACAAGCCGTGAGTGCGCGCAAATTTGTGCACGTGCACGGAGTGCCCGTGCCACCACGCCCACCAAGCAGAGGTGGCGCGGCCACTTCCGGCTTGGTCTCATTTCATTCGACTTCGCCGTGACAAGCCGTGGACGCATCGGGATCGCGCAACTGCGGCTCCGACCGCCGCATTGCGCGGGACGCTCTGTTGCCGGAGGGTAATGATCTGGAGGGGCAAACTCCGTGTTGCCCGGTGACGTTTGCACGTGCAGGACCTGCCGGAGGCGGGCAGGACGGAGCCTGCCCCTCCGGAGGTTGATTGGTAAAGCATTTCGTCAGCAGAGTGGCCCGCCTTCGCATGGCCTACGGCGGGCAAGCCCGCCTGTAGCGCTATGCGCAGCATTGCGGGCAGGCGGAACTACAGAGAGCGAAACGATGTGCTGTAGCTCCGCTTCAGCCGCCATCGCCGAGGAGGGCGGTCATTCATCCGCGGTCAGCGACCTGCGGCTACAGGTGTGTGGAGCTGTGCCAGTCGCGGAGTTTCGCAGCTGTGAGGAAGGAGCCTAAATTCGAAATCCGACATTCGAAATTTAAGCCCCATCCTCCAACACTCTGCGCTATTGGATCAGCTTCACGCCGGTCCGATAGAACCCTTCGCTCGCGGCGTTGGTTACGGACAGCAACAGCGCTCCGCCGTTATTCTCGCCGGGGACATCCAGGTTCAACGGTGTCCACGTCCCGGCCATGATATCCGGGGTGTACCACACGTCGTAAATCCGGCTGTTCGTCGTCGGCGGACCCGCCTGCAACTGGAGGACATTTTCGCCCGTCGCGTTGATGATCCGGTTGGGATAGAGCGATCCCGAATTCGTCGGGTTCGTGTCGAAAATATACTCCTCCCAGTTCGACGTGCCGTCGCCATCAATATCCGCAGCGGCCGTGCTGTTCGTGCCGAGCCCGTACTGATTCCACCACGAGAGCGGGATCCCGTCGTGCATCGCCGCGCTCGCGCGAGTGATAGCCGTCGTCGCGCTCGCACTGATCTCACCCGACGGGACAGTGTCCACAATCTTCAGGTTATTCAGATAAAAGTCGCGCTTCGGGTTGTTCGTATCGCTCGTCCCGTTGCTGTACGACCAGGCGCGCAGCTCTGCAACAGAGCCGCTAAACGAGCCGGTGTAAGTGCGCGCCGCGCCACCCGACGGCGTAACTTTCACAGAATAGTTGCCGGCCGATGTGACGGTGAATGCGACGTCCAGGCCCTGGTCAGTCCAGTTGATATCCGTCACACCATCCGGTGTATTGTAGAAGGCGTCGCCTCCATTGAAGTAGAGCTCCCAGAGCGTGTTCTGCGAGGCATCGCGCAGCGCGACACCGATCGAGCCGCCACCCTCCCAAATCCAGCCGTTCTGCATGAAGACCTCGAAGGTCTGTCCGACGGCCAGCGGAGAGGAAAACGGACGAATGGCCTCAGCCATGTTCGTTGTTTCGTGCGACCACATGCCCCACTTGCCTTCATTTACGAAGTGGCCCGCCGCGCCAAACGCGTTCAGCGTCCACGGAGCAAAGCCCGTGCCGCCGTTGTCGGCCGAGTCCCAGCCGTTGGTGTAGACCGCATTGCCCGCATTGTCCTCCGCGTTGGTGACAGCGGCAGCATCCGGCTTCGTAACGCTCACTGTGATCACGTTGGTGCCGTGCGCGAGCGGAACACCCGCGATTGTCCACGCCGCCGCAATGGCTTGCGTGCCGGAGCCGCCGGTCAAGCTATTTGTCCAGCGCATGCCGGTCCAATTCGCTGCATACGCAGTGCCCTTCACATCATACGACGCCACACCCTCGCCGACTGCGATAGGCGCTGCGGGATTTGTAATCACCACATCGGGAGGAACCGGATCGTCCTCCAAAATTGTCACTGTCGCGTTTGCAGGTGAACCCAAATCGGCGCCCGACGCACTGCTCAGCTTCACGAAGAAGGTCTTGTCGCCTTCATAAACGCCATTGTTCGCAATCGCGACCGAGAAGGACTTGGTCGCCGCATCGCCATTGGTCCAATTCAGCGTACCGCTCGCCGCCGTGTAGTTCACCCCCGCAACGGCAGTGCCGTTCGATGTCGCATACGCAACACTCGCGGCGCCCGACGTTCCGCCCACGCGACTCACGCGAATGGTCACCGCTCCGCCGTTCTCAGCAACGGAGTACGTCCCGCTGGTGAGCTGAAGCGTGCCCGGAGACACAGGCGGCGCGTTCGTTTCCAACAGATTCGGCTCGTCCCATACGTTGTAGAGATACCGCATCGCAGGGCCGACACGACGCGACCATGCAGGTTCGTTATGTCCCTCGCCACAGCCGATTGCGATTTTCAAGTCGTCGCCATACACATAGCCGTCATCGAGATGCGCCTCATAGACGGGCCAGAACGGATTCCACATCGAACTGTCGCTCTCCGCCGTGCCCATATCCATCCAAATACGCGCGCCCTTTGTGTTCTGACCCTTCAGCCAGGTCACATAGTTCGGTCCATACCAGTATGAAGGCGACACCGCGCCGATCAACCCGAACACGTTAGAGCTCAGTCCGATGTAGGACGAGATCAACCCGCCCAACGACGACCCCATATTGCCCGTATTCATCCGGTTCGTCAGCGTGCGATAGCCGCTGTCAATCGTCGGCTTCACGTTCTTCGCCAGATACATCAGGTAATAATTGCCCGTGTAGCCGTCCTGCGGCGTTCCATATTCGCTCATGCGGCTGCCCGTATTGTCCACCGCCACAATGATGGTCTCGCGCATGCGTCCGCCCGCTATTTCCGCCGTCGCCGCCTTGTCCGCCGACCACGAACCAAAGGCGCCTCCCGGATCAAACACGTTCTGTCCGTCGTGCAGATACAGCACCGGGTATTTCTTCGTCGTATTCTGCGTGTAGCCGCGCGGCAGATAGATTCGCCCGCCACGAGTCGGAATCCCATTGCCCGTATAGCTCGATGTCCAGCTGCCGACCGAAATCACCTGCGGCGCCGAGACTGTCGCCGGCGGCTCATAGTTGAAAACGTTGCCGTCCTGAACCCACAGCGTGTCCAGCGAGGTCACATAGTTGTTATCAATTCCACCCACACTCGGATTGTCCCACTTCTCAACACCGCTTTCGTAGCCGTGCCCCACAAATACGAGCGGCTGACCGGGCTCGCCGATGCCCGAAACTTTATACCGCTTCTCACTCCCGCCGCGCCCGGCGCCATCCACCGCCATCACCGGCGAATGCGTCCACGTGCCGTCGCTCTTCTTGTAGTAAATCGTCACGTTCGTCCACGCCGTGAGGTAGTACACCGTCTTGCCGGAATATCCCGGACTCCATAGCGCGGAGGATGCGTTTTGCGACGTGCCCGGCAGTGTTCCGTTCCCCGTATTGCACCACTGCCCGCTCGCCATCGAGCGCGTGAAGAGTTTGTACGCGATGTTGGTCTTCGTCGTGGAGCGGGGCACGGCGAAACGCGCGATCCAGTTGTTCCCGCCTGCGTTGTACATCCGCACCGCGCCGGTGGTCGTCAGCGAGTTCAATTCATCGCGATCCACCGCAATAAAAAGAGCGCTGCCGTTCGCAACGCTCTGATTCTGTGTCACAACAATTGTTTGAAGGGGAGGATTCTCAGCCGATGCCCCAAACCACGGAATCAACACCAGCACCGCCAAACTCGCACGTATCCATCGTCCCATGACCGTTTCCTCCACAAGCTATTTTATAGAACGTTACACTACCCGCAATTGAGAGACAACGCACAGCGGGGCACATTTATTTTAGACTTAATCGTTTTTTATTTTTGAACGTCTGCCGAAGGCCGCGCAATCACCCGAAACCCCACATCCGCATCGCGATACTCAAACGCCGCCTCCACCCGATACCAAACCCGCAGCAACTGCTCCGCCCGTTCGCTCCAGCCCCCGCCCCGCACCACCGCGCGCTCAGCACCCGGCTCCGGCCTGCACCACTCCGCCACATTCCCCGCCATGTCGAAAAGCCCGAATCCGTTCGGCGGAAACAACCCCACCGCGCTCGCCCGTTCCGCCGCAAATGCCGCGCGCCCCACCGGCGACTCCCACCCCCACGGATACGGTGCCGCGAACAACCCGCCCCGCGCCGCATACTCCCACTCCACCTCCGTCGGCAGCGCCACCTCAACCGCCAGCCACCCGCTCAGCCACCGCGCATACGCCTCCGCCAATTCAAACGACACAAACGCCACCGGCTCCAGCGGTTCCAGCGGAATCCGCCGCCCCGCCTCGCCCCTAAACTGAGGTGACTCGAACGGCATCCCAGAATCATTCAAAAACTGCGCAAACTGCGCCGTCGTAATCTCCGTCCGCGCCATCCAAAACGACCGCACCTCCACCTCGCGCGGCTCCGGCGCCCCCTCCTCCCGACTCCCGACCACCGCGCGCCCGCCACGCACTGTCACCCACCCCGGCAAATCCGGAATCGCCCGCGTCTTCGGCGGTTTGCCCAGCGACACTTCCAACCCTTGGAAGTCCGCAGGCACCTGACTTCCAAGCGTTGGAAGTTCGCCCGCGCAAAAAAGCGCCACCGCCAGAAAACTCGAAATCAAAAGAGAACGTTTTGACACAACACCCACTTTTCTACTAATGTCAGAGGAACGATGCGAGTGCATAGAACGTAAACCGTCTGAGGTACCTTTATGGAAACAATCCTTCCCATCATCACAGCCGTCGCCAGTCTGGTCAGCGCCGTCATCCTCATTCTCGTACTGGGCAAACTCGGCAACCTCGCCAATCAACAGCCCGCCCAATCCCACGGCGTCACCGCTGAAGACCTCGGCCCCGAGCTCGCCAACGCCATCAGCGAAGCCTTCCACACCCACGTCCCCAACCCCGACAAATTCGCCGCCACCATTCAGAGCGCAATCGAGCAGGCCACGAAGAAATCCGGCGACGGCGTAGAGGCGCTACACAAAAATATGCTCGCCGCACAAAGCAAAGCTGTCGAAAGTTGGGCCACCTCGGAAAAAACCGCTGCGCAGGGATTCGACACCGTCGCGCGCGCACTCGACGCCGCCACGGCCAAATTGAACGAAGCGCTCGCCGCGCATACGCAGCAGATGGACAAAGTCGCCAGCGCCAACCGCGACCAGCTCAAATCCATTCTCGACCAACATGCCTCCAGCCTCAGCCAATCCTCCTCCGCCATCGCCGGACAGCTGGACAAAATCATGCAGCTCGAAAAAGAGATTCAGAACATTCTTCACATCCAGCAAGCCGTGGATGGCTCCATCAAAGCCGTCTCCAGCGCGGAAGAATTCAAAGCGACCCTCGTCGCCCTCCGCACCCATCTCGACAAATCGGATGCCCTGCTTCGCGAAGCCGCCAAGCCTCGCACCATCCGCCTCGTCGAACAGGACAGCTAACGCGCGCCGCGCACTGCGCGCGCGTTCAACACGCAGCCCACGCTCAAAACGGAGGAGGCGGCTGACCCTGCTGCCCCTTCGCGATTCCCACACGCAGCGGATAGCGAATCTTGATGTCGCCATCCAGCAGCACCTCCACCCAATGCGTCCCCTCCGCCTGCAATTCGATATTCAGGAAAATTTCCACATTCGTCGCCGTCGCCTCCGTTGACGCCAACTGCACCGGGATATTCTGACCCTCCACCGACGTCCCGTCCGGCTTCAAAATTCGCGACCGCTGATTAAACTCACCCGCCCCGCTGCACCAGCGCGTCACCATAAACAACCGCGGATACCGCGACGGCAAATTCTGCACCCAGATCGCATCGAACAAACCGATCAGGATGAACTTTCCGTTCCGCTCCTGCCTCACATCGTCGCACAGCACCGCCGACTGCAAATCGGGAATAATCGAATTCGAGTTCATGTCCCCAGTATCTGGGATTGAATAAACAATGCGCAAGCTCCGTCGTACGTTGTAACTCCAGAGACTCGAGGCCCGCCATGAAAACAACCACACTTCTCATCGCACTCGCCGCAGCGACTACCGCGCTCGCCCCCGCCGCCCGCGCCCAGCACATCTCCTTCAGCTTCGGTCCCCAACACGCCTATCGCGCGACCGCACCGGCACCCGCCCCCCTCGCCTGCTACCCCGCCCCCGTCACCACCATCCGCTACACCTACGGCAACACCGTCCAGACCTACAGCTTCCCCAACGCCTACTACTACCCCCCGCGCTACACCCCAAACCACTACTACCGCCCGCCCGCCTCCGCGCCACCGCGCGGATGGGTCCCTGCCTACTACAACCCCCGCACCCGCCAAACCTACATCCCCGGCCACGGCACCCCCCCCCCCCCCCGCCCCCAACCCCCCGCCCCCCCGCCGCACAGTTCGCCGTTGAGCGCCCCGCGCGCTCTCGATCATGGACCGTAGCCCTCTTCCGATATCTTTGCGACTTGGCGAGAGCAAAGCGAGGCCGGCCACAGGCCCGTGACATCATGCAAAGGTAGGGCGACCTCTCCCGCGAAACGAACTCGCGCCCGCTTCTCTCCGCGTTCTTTGCGGCTTGGCGAGAGAATCGCCTTCAACAAGGACGCCGATAGCTACGCCTGACTGCGTAGGAAAATAATGGCACATGATTCGCCCTCATCTTCAAAATATAGCGCGAACACACGCGACATTTCTGGCGTTTCGCCCGCTAAATGAGTATGTATGAATGAAGCAAGCGTCGCCCAAACAACCGCTTCGGGTCGGCGTAGGCGATGCGATAACTTGAGCACTGCACCAACCATAGCGGTGGGAAGCCGCGTGATCGTCCGGAACGAGGAATGGCTCGTCCGGTCACTGGATGTCACGCCGACGGGAGAGCGCCTCCTCACCGTGACCGGGCTATCCTCACTCGTTCGCAATCGCGAGGCCAAATTTATTGAGGCAATCGAGCGCGAGTTTGATCAGGAAATTCGCGTCGTAGACCCCAAAGAAACCAAACCGGTAGCCGATACCTCCCCGTATTACCGCGATACACGCCTCTTCCTCGAGGCCCTGATCCGTCAAACCGTACCCCCCGACGAGCGCCTGACCATCGGGCATCAGGGCGCGATGGATGTGCTCCCGTTCCAACTGGACCCCGCGCGCCTCGCGCTCCAACAGCCGCGCCAGCGTATCCTCATTGCGGACGCGGTCGGTCTCGGGAAAACCATCGAGTGCGGAATCCTGCTTTCCGAACTCATCCGCCGCGGACGCGCCCGCCGAATTCTGGTGCTGACCGTGAAATCCATGATGACCCAGTTCCAAAAGGAGCTCTGGGCGCGCTTTTCCATCCCTCTCGTCCGCCTGGATTCAACCGGCCTTCAACGGGTGCGCAGCCGCATTCCCACCAATCACAACCCGTTTCACTACTTCGACAAAAGCATCATCTCGATAGACACCATCAAACAGGACGGGGAATACCGCAACCATCTGGAAGGCGCGTGGTGGGACGTGATTGTGATTGATGAGGCCCACAACGTGGCACAGCGCGGAACCAACTCTTTGCGTGCACGGGTGGCCGAGCTGCTCGCATCGCGCTCAGATTCTCTGATCCTTCTTTCTGCCACTCCACACGACGGCAAACGCAAGTCGTTCGCCAGCATCATGAATATGCTGAACCCCACCGCGATCAAAGACGAAGAGAATTACGGTCCGGGAGATATTGAAGGACTCTTTATCCGCCGCTTCAAAAAAGACATCAAAGATCAAATCCGCGGCAACTTCCCCGAGCGCACGGTCCACAAGCGCCATCAAAAAGCCAGCGATGCGGAGGAGGCTGCGTACGCCTGCCTCGCCAACCTGAAATTCCGGAAACTCGACCGCGAAGTGCGCACCGGCGAACTCCTCTTCAAAACCCTTTTGGAAAAAGCGCTCTTCTCCAGCCCCACCGCCTGCATAGAAACCATCCAGAACCGGATCAAACGCCTGCGCGAGCGCCCGAACGCCGCCGAATACGAAGCGGACATTCACGCCCTCGAAGAATTGACCCGCCTCCTCGAGCAAATCCGCCCCGAAACATTCTCGAAATACCAGAATCTATTGAGCCTGCTCCAGCCCGATTCCCCGCAAAGCATCGGCTGGAACGCGCGCAAGCCGGATGATCGCCTCGTAATCTTCACCGAGCGAATCGCCACCCTGCGCTGGCTCGAAAAGAACCTCCCCGCAGCCCTCGGGCTCCAACCCCACCAGGTCGCCGCACTCGATGGCGGCATGAGCGATGTGGATCAACAGGCCATTGTCGAAGCGTTCGGCAATGAGAAATCTCCGCTCCGCCTCCTGCTCGCCTCGGACGTCGCATCGGAAGGCATCAATCTCCACTTCCTCTGCCACCGGATGATCCACTTTGACATCCCGTGGTCACTCCTGACCTTCCAACAGCGGAACGGACGCATTGACCGCTACGGCCAACAACAGCAACCCAACCTGTATTACCTCCTCACCGAAAGCGCGCACCCGAAAATCAAGGGCGATCAACGCATTCTGGAAATCCTGATCCAGAAAGATGAGCAGGTGCAGGAAAATATCGGCGACCCCTCCGAATTCACCGGCCTGCATTCCGCCGCCGAAGAAGAACTCGCCATCGGCACCGCCATAGAAAAAGGCGAAGGCCCCGAAGCGTTCAGCCAATCCTTCGGAGGCGCACCGACAACCGACGACCCCTTCCTCGCCGCACTCCTCGGAGAACTGCCATCCGCATCGAACCACTCAACCACCATCGAGCAGCACATCTCGGCACAGCCCTCCTTCTATCCCGATGATTACGCCTGGGCAAAAGCGGCCATCGAATTCACGCGAAGCCGCACCGACCGCACCTTCCAGGTCGAATGCCTCGACGCCAAACAGGAAATCCACCTCTACTTCCCCGAGGACCTGAAACAACGCCTCGAACGGATGCCGCCCGAAATCCAAACGGACGGACACCACTGGGTCCTCACAACCCATCGCGACGCCGTCATGGACGAAATGACAGCGTGCCGCAAAGAAGACCAGCGCTGGCCTCAGGTACAACTGCTCTGGCAACTCCACCCCGCCATGGAATGGCTCCACGACAAAGTGCTGTTTGCCTTCGGCCGGCAGGATGCCCCCGTGGTCCAGACCCCCGCACTCGCGCCTGGCGAAATCGTCGTCCTCGCAACCGGCATTCTGCCGAACCGGAAAGGCCACTCACTCATTCAGCGCTGGGCGGGATTTACGTTCCGAAACGGCCAGCTTGAAGCCAGATTGGATATTCAGGACGTCATGCAAAAGACCCGATTCGGCATAGACGAAATCCCGAACCCCGCCACCCCCCCGCAGAGCGGGCACATCGAGAACATCATCCCCCTCGCCGTGGACGCCATGCGCGACGAACTCCGGAAAGCGCGCACCGCATTCAACGAGGCAATCCGCCCCGAACTCGACCGCCAACTCGAAAAATTGAACGCCTTCCACCGCGGACGTATGGAGCAAATCGAACTGGACTTCAAAGAACCGTCACAGGCTGGCAGGCGCGCCGGCGAAAAACGCAAGGTCGAAAGCCTCTACAGCAAATACCAGAAATGGATCCGCGACACGCTGGAAACGGAGGACCATCCCTCCATCCGGATCGCCGCCATCTTCACCGGAAAGGGCAACGGCTGACCATGGCGCTCGACCTCACCGGCATCAGTAATCAAAACGATTACTATTCCCAACACTACCTCCTGGCCCTCCTTGAAGGCGACCTCAAGGCGCTGGCGTCCCAGTGGAACCAGCGCGCCCAGGAACACCCCGGCTCCGAAACACACCGCACCACGCCGCAACGCCTCATCGCCCTGGCCACGCCCTATTTTCGCGCCCTCGACCGGACCAACCGCCTGAAAGAACCCGCCGCGCGACTCGAAGAGCAATCGCGCTGGTTGAGCAACTTCTTCACCGCCCTCGGATACACCCCCGCCCGCGAATGGCGCACACTGCCCAACGGAAATCTCCGAATCCCGCTCCTCGCCGAAGTCGCCAAACCCAACGGTGCCCCGCTGCTCTGGATCCTGCAGGCCCTTCCGCCGCAGGAAGAACTCGAGGATGATCCCCTCACACTCCCCGTGGACCCCGCCCAATACGAAGGCGACCCGGAGAAAGACAACCCGCAGTCCCACGCCACGCGCCCCGAACAGGACGTCCCCTGGGAACACATCATCACCCGCAACATCTTCACGCAAGACGAACCGCCGCGTTGGGTCCTGCTGGCCTCCTTCGGGCACATCTATCTCATAGACCGCACCAAATGGCCCGACCGCCGCTATCTCGCCTTCGACCTGAAAGAAATCCTCAGCCGCAAAGACGCCGGAACCCTACTCACCACCGCCGCGCTCCTCCACCGGGAAAGCATCTGCCCCGCAGAAGGTTTCGCCCTGCTCGACACCCTCGACGACAACTCCCACCGCCACGCCTTCTCCGTCTCCGAAGACCTCAAACACGCCATCCGCGAATGCGTCGAGCTCCTCGGAAACGAAGCCATCCACTACCTGCGAAACGTCAGCAAAGACGCCATATTCTCCACACCCGACCAGCAACTCGAAGACCGCCTCACCCGCGGCTGCCTGCGCTACCTCTACCGCCTCCTCTTCATCTTCTACCTCGAAGCCCGCCCCGAACTCGGCTACCTCCCGATCAAAAGCGACGAATACCTCAAAGGCTACTCCCTCGAAGCCCTTCGCGACCTCGAAATGGCCGCCCTCGAAACCGATCGCGACCGAAACGGCTACTATTTCGACACCTCCATCCGCATCCTCTTCCGCCTCATCTTCGAAGGCCGCAAAGACGAGGAACAAATGGCCCTCGGCACCGCCCCCTCCATCCGCGACGACTTCCGCATCACCCCCCTCAAAAGCCACCTCTTCGACCCCAAAAACGTCCCCCTCACCGGCAAAGTCTATTTCGACGCCGTCAAATTCCGGAACCACATCCTCCAGCAAGTCATCCAACGCCTCTCCGTCGGAAAACAAGGCACCGGCCGCAACGCCCGCACCGGCCGCATCTCCTACGCCCAACTCGGCATCAACCAGCTCGGCAGCGTATACGAAAACCTCCTCTCCTATTCCGGCTTCTTCGCCAAAACCGACCTCTACGAAGTCAAACCCGCAGGCGAAGAATACACCCCCCTCATCCACGCCTACTTCGTCACCGAAACCGAACTCGAACAATACAAAGAAGCAAACGACACCCGCAGCGAACTCGACGCCGAACGCGTCTATCTCCCCAAAGACCCCAACGACCCCGAATCGCACCGCCGCCTCAAAAAATACGCCAAAGGCGAATTCGTCTACCGCCTCGCCGGACGCGCCCGCGAAAAAACCGCCTCCTACTACACCCCCGAAAGCCTCACCCAATGCCTCGTCAAATACGCGCTCAAAGAACTCCTCAAAAATAAAACCGCCGACGACATCCTCCGCCTCACCGTCTGCGAAATGGCCGTCGGCTCCGCCGCCTTCCTGAACGAAGCCGTCAACCAGCTCGCCGAAACCTACCTGCGCCTCAAACAAAAAGAAACCGGCCAAACCATCCCCCACGACGCCTACGCCCGCGAAAAACAGCGCGTCAAAATGCGACTCGCCGACAACAACGTTTTCGGCGTGGACCTCAACCCCACCGCCGTCGAACTCGCCGAAATCTCACTCTGGCTCAACACCATCTTCACACGCGACGACGGCACCCCCCACATCCCCTGGTTCGGCCTCCAACTCGCCAACGGCAACTCCCTCATCGGAGCGCGCCGCCAAACCTTCTCCGCCGACCTGCTCGCAGAACGACCCGGCCGCGGCGGCGACAAACCCCGCTGGCCCGAAACCGTACCCGACCGCGTCCCCTGGTCCCCCACACCCGATGGCGACACCGACCCCGACACACTCCCCCCGCGCCCCCGCAACTCCGTCTACCACTGGCTCGTGCCCGACCCCGCCATGTCCGTGTATAGCGACAAGGTCGTCAAACAACTCAAATCCGACGAAATCATCGCCATCAACATCTGGCGCCGGAACTTCTGCAAAGCCTTCAGCAGCTCCGACCTCAACACCCTCAAAACCCTCTCCGACGCCGCCGACAAACTCTGGACCCGCCACCTCAACGCCAGCACAAAACTGCGCGCCGACACCACCGACCCGCTCCCCGTCTGGCCCGAACCCGAATCAAAAAAAGCGCCCACCTCCACCCAATGGAAAGACGAAGCCTGGGCCAAACACATCCTGCACCCCTTCTCCCCCTATCGCCGCCTCAAACTCGCCATGGACTACTGGTGCGCCCTCTGGTTCTGGCCCATCGAACACGCCGGCAACCTCCCCAACCGCGACGAATTCCTCATGGAAATGTCCATCATCCTCGGCGCAACCCCGCCCGCTTCCGAAACCCTCAAACAAGGCGAATTCTCCGAACTCCTCGTCGAAATCGGCGGCATCCCGCAAGCCGTCCAGCCCGACCTCGACCTCGACGACCCCTCCGGCGTCGTCAACGTCGAAACCCTCTGCCGGAAACTGCCCCGCCTCGCCCTCGTCCAGCACATCGCCGACCGCCGCAAATTCTTCCACTGGGAACTCGAATATGTGGACCTCTTCGCCCGTCGCGGCGGCTTCGACCTCATCGCCGGAAACCCGCCCTGGATCAAAGTGGAATGGAACGAAGGCGGCCTCCTCTCCGAACACAACCCCGCCTTCGCCATCCGCAAACTCTCCGCCAGCGCCATCGCCAACCTCCGCGATGAACAATTCCAACGCCCCGCCATCCTCGCCGACTACCTCGCCGAATACGAAGACTTCGAAGGCACCCAAAACTTCCTCAACGCCGCCCAGAACTACCCCTTGCTTGCGGGGCAAAAAGCCAACCTCTACAAATGCTTCATCACCCGCGCATGGGAGCTGGGCAACAACGCAGGCACAACAGGCTTCCTCCACCCCGAAGGCGTCTATGACGACCCGAACGGCGGGGTTTTGCGGCGCAAACTCTATCCCCGCCTGCGCTCACACTTCCAATTTGAAAATCAACTCCTCCTTTTTTCCGAGGTTCACCACAACACAAAATTCAGCATCAACATCTACCACGAAACGCAGCGCGATCCGGACTTCGACCACCTCGCCAACCTCTTCGTCCCCACAACCGTGGATGCCTGCATGGAGCACAGCGGGCAGGGCCTCATCACCGGAATCAAAGACGACGAAAACAAGTGGGCCACAAACGGCCATCGCGACCGCATCATCCGCGTCAACGAAGCGACACTGGCCCTGTTCGCCCAACTCTACGACGCCGCCGGAACCCCCGCACTCGAAGCCCGACTCCCCGCCCTCCACGCGCGCCCCCTCGTCGAAGTCTTGCGCAAGTTTTCGACCTACCCCACACGCTTGGTTGACCTCGGCGCAGACTATTTTGCTACGCAACACTGGAACGAAGTGTTACAGCAACAGGACGGCACAATGCGGCGCGAAACGCGCTTCGTTCACGAGCCGCGCGAACTGATTCTTTCCGGCCCTCACTTTTTTGTTGGAAACCCGCTCAACAAAACACCGCGAGAAATCTGCGCGCTCAACTCAGACTACGACTGCCTAGACCTCGAATTCCTGCCCGACGACTATCTCCCGCGCACCAACTACGTCCCCGCCTGCGACGCCGCCGAATACCTCCGCCGCACACCCATCGTCCCGTGGGACGAACACAAACCAGTCACCGATTTTTATCGCTACGTTAGTCGCGAGATGCTGAGCCAATCGGGGGAGCGAACGCTCATCCCAGTAATTATTCCTCCAGGTGTGGGCCATATCCATACGTGCATTTCCATCGCGTTTCGCGATTCAAAACATTTGCTATCACTCGTCGGAGGAGGAATTTCGCTCCCAATTGACTTCTGGATCAAAACGACGGGAGCAGGCCACGCAAACTCCACCGCACTAGGCCAACTTCCGATGCTCACATTTAGCCCGCAGATGCTGGCGAGAACATTATTCTTAAATTCCCTCACATCCTACTATGCCGACTTGTGGGGAGAGTGCTGGCAAAATGATTTTCGGAAGGGCGTTTGGTTCGGGGACGACCCGCGGCTGGATCCCGATTTTTGGAAAAACCTGACCCCGAAGTGGCAGCGGAACTGTGCATTGCGCACAGACTTCATGCGGCGCTGGGCGCTTGTCGAACTGGATGTGCTCGTCGCGCGCGAATTGAAACTCACGCTGGAAGAGCTGAAGACCATCTACCGCATTCAATTCCCCGTCCTGCGCCAATACGAAGCGGACACGTGGTACGACCAAAAAGGCCGCATCATCTTCACAAACAGCAAAGGCCTCCCCGGCGTCGGCCTCACCCGCCCCGAATGGAACGAAGTGAAAGACCTCACCACCGGCACCGTCACCCGCACCATCACCGACAACACCCTCCCCACCGGCCCCATTGAACGCGAAATCACCTGGCACGCCCCCTTCACCCGCTCCGACCGCGAACGCGACTACGAAACCATCTGGCACACCCTCGACACCTTGACCTGACCCCCATGCCATAAATAAACCATACACAGAATAATAAACTTCTTTACTTTATATTCTAATCGTTGGTTTATTTATGCCATGAACGAGCGGGAAGATATCGCCAATTACGTGAAGCAGATTGCGGGAGAGGCGCAGAGGCTGCGCCCGGTTCGCGCGGACGAGCTGCGCGGGCTGCCGGCATTTATGGCGATGGACGGGCTGTTTTTTGAGTGGGAATTCATGGGGTGCGGCGTCGTGTTCGCGAAGCATCGCGGAGAAATGCCAGAACTCAATGCACGGGAACTCAAGGCGCGCGCGGAACTGCTTGTGGAGCATTTTCGTCGGCCCGTGGCGTTTGTTTTTCCCGCACTGGCATCGCATCAACGAAAGCGCCTCATGGAATTGGGCGTTCCGTTTATGGTGCCGGGGCTTCAGCTTTTCATTCCGCCGTTTATGAGTTTGACCGAACAGTTCCAGCGCGTGGCCAAGGCGAAAACTCTTTCGGCGGCGGCGCAGTTGACGGTGCTCTATCAACTATTGCGCAAACCGCTGGCGGGGGCCCCGCTGAGACAGTGGGCGGAATGGTTGAACTATTCGGCGATGACGCTGACGAAGGTGCGCGATGAACTCGTGGCGGCTGGGTTGTGCGAGCGGGAACCCGGCGCGAAGCCGCGCGGGTTAAATTTCTTGTTCGAGGGCCGGCAGCTTTGGGATGCGGCATGGCCGGTGCTGCGCTCTCCCGCGCGCAGGCAGTATGGCGTGCGATTTGCCGCGCGTCCGCGCGGACTGATTGCAGCAGGACTGTCCGCGCTGGCGGGTGTGTCCCTTCTGCAGGACGACCCTGTGCCGACGTTTGCCTGCCGGGAGTCGGAGTGGCGCGAATGGCTTGCGGCGCGGGCGGTCCGCGTGGTGGAGTCTCCGGATGAGGCGGAGGCGCACGTGGAGCCGTGGCGCTATGATCCGGCACTGCTGGCAAGGAACGGTGTTGCGGATCCTCTCTCGCTTTTTTTGAGCCTCAAAAACATGAGCGATGATCGTGTCCGCCTGGCGGCGGACGAGCTATTGGAGCGGGTGGAATGGTAACCGGCCTCGAGACGTTTCGTCGCCACTTTGCTGGGGTGAAGGATGCGTTCGTCGTTATTGGCGGAGCCGCGTGCGCGGAATGGTTTGCGCAGACGCAGGTGTCTTTCCGCAGCACGAAGGACGTGGATATTGTTCTGGTGCTCGAGGCATCCGTCTCAACGTTCGGTCCCGTATTCTGGGAATTCGTCCGCGCCGGGGGCTATAAAACGGCGCAACGGATGGATGGAAAGAAAACGTTGTATCGCTTTCAGAAGCCGAGCGCCACGGACTATCCGGCAATGCTGGAGCTATTTGCCGGGGCATCGCTGGGCGTGGAGGCGAATGTATCGCAAGCGATTGTGCCGATTCGCGCAGGGGAGGACGTTTCAAGCCTTTCCGCGATTCTAATGGACCGCGAGTACTACGACTTCATTATGGAGCAGCGCGAGGTCCACGATGAATTACCGTTGATAAAACCTGCCGGACTCATTGCGTTGAAGGCGAGGGCTTGGCTAGACTTGTCCCGGCGCCGCGCGGAAAACCCTTCGAGCGTGAAAGAGCAGGACGTGAACAAGCATCGGTCGGATATATTTCGCCTGACATCCATCCTCCCCGCGGGGGAAAGCATTCAGGCACCCGACAGGATTGCCGAGGATCTCCGGCGTTTCCTCGCTGCCTTTCCGGAAACATCGCCGGAGTGGTCTGCCATTCATAATGCCCTGAAGAGCGCGGGCATCGCAATGCTCACACGCGATCTGCGCGCAACATTCCAAACCTATTTCTCGCTGACCGGAGGGTCTGCCTGATGCTGCCGACGGTGCTCAGTCGCGAGATGGAAGAGGGCATCAAGGCCTTTCTCCACACGACATTTCCGCCGTCAAATCAGACCTTCGAGGATACACTGGAGACGTTTCTCAATGAGCCGGGGCGCGTCTTCAAGGGCCCGTACTTTACCCTGCGCCTTCCTTTTCGCGCAGCGCCGCCCGGCCCTCTTCCGTTTGAAAAAGTAACGTTTCCTTTCCTGCCGCCACACCTGCATCAGGCGCGCGCGTTCGAGCGGCTGTGCGGCGATCAGCCGAAGTCCACGCTGGTGGCAACGGGAACGGGATCGGGCAAGACGGAGTGTTTTCTCTTCCCGATTCTCGACGCGTGCGCGGCGCACGCCGGTGAGCCGGGCATCAAGGCAATTCTCATCTATCCGATGAATGCGCTGGCGACGGATCAGGCCAAGCGATTGGCACAAGCCGTGTATGCAGACAAGGCACTGCGCGGAAAGGTCACGGCGGGATTGTTCATCGGCGGGGAAGGCACGCAAACGATTGAAATGACGCCGGAGTCCATCATTACGGATCGGAATCATCTGCGCGAACACCCGCCGGATATTCTTCTCACGAACTATAAAATGCTCGATTACCTGCTCCTCCGCCCGAAGGAGCAATCGCTGTGGCGGTACAACAAGCCGGAAACACTCCGCTTCCTGGTGGTGGACGAGCTCCACACCTTCGACGGAGCACAGTCCACAGACCTCGCGTGTCTCATTCGCCGCCTCAAGGCGCGTCTGCGCGCCCCGGCGGGTCATCTGTGTTGTGTTGGCACGTCGGCCACGCTGGGGTCCAATAGCGCGCGCGCACCGCTGCTAGGCTATGCGACGACGGTCTTCGCAGAATCGTTCAGCGAAGAGGCCATTATCGGCGAAGACCTGCTCACGCTGGACGACGTATGCGCGGGGCGCGATGTGCGCTTTGCGGGTCTGCCGGATCCCGACACGCCGTTGCTGAAGCCTTCCGAAGCGGCGGCAAACCCGGCGCGCTATCTGGCAACGCAGTATCGCTTGTGGTTCGATGAAAATCTGCCTGCCGATTTTGATAAAGAAAGGGGTCGCCTGATATTGGGTGAACGCCTGCTTGAGCATCGGCTTTTTAGACTGCTGCTTTCACTGGTGGAAAAATCCGCGCGCAAAATAATTTCGGAAAATGCGATCGCGCATGAACTGGCCCGAATCGAGCCCTCGCTCGCGCAAACCGAAAAAGCGCAGCCGGTTATAGACAGCTTCCTCGCACTCTGCGCCCATGCGCTTTATCGGAGCCCCGACAGCCAATACGCGGTGCCGCTGGTGCGAACGCACGTGCACCTCTGGACGCGCGAACTGGCGCGCCTTGTGGCGTCGGTTGCGGACGCCCCGCGCATGGCTTTTTCCGACGATCTCAAAGGCGATGCCGCGCGCAATCACCTGCCCGTGCTGCATTGCCGCGAGTGTGGCGCCATGGGTTGGGGCGGAACGATGCGCGCGAACGACGAAAAGGTTTCGCCCAACCTGAAGGAGTTTTATAGCGCATTCTTCAACCGCATGCCGATCGTGCGTTTCTTTTTCCCGGTGCATTCTGATGAGGGCCCGCAACAGGGCGAGTTTACGCATCAACTTTGCGGGCATTGTCTGACCGTGAATGGAACCGATGCCGCCGCGTGTGCGGCGTGCGGTTCCAAGGATCAACTGGTGCGCGTACGATTCGACCGCACAAAACGGCGTGATGATGTCACGAAGGCAGATGTCACGTGTCCCTACTGCGAAAGCAGTTCCGGGCTGACGATTATGGGTTCGCGCTCGGCCAGTCTGACAAGCGTGGCTCTGAGTCAGCTCTATACCTCACCCTTTAACCAGGACAAGCGTGCGTTGGCATTTTCGGACAATGTGCAGGATGCCTCGCATCGCGCAGGTTTTTTCGCTGCGAGAACGTATCTCACAAACCTGCGAACCGCGATTCGTCGGGTGATCGGCACTACGCGTCACGATATGACGCTGGACGAACTCGAAAAAAACTTCCTTCAGTTTTGGAAAGAAAAACTCGGGGAGCAGGATTTCGTGGGTCTCTTCGCCGCGCCCAATATGGAATGGCTGGAAGACCTGGAGCTTTTGAAAAAAGAAGGTCGAATTCCGGCCGGATCAAGCCTGCCCCGCCTTGTTGAGCGGCGAACGGCATGGGAAATTACGAGTCAATTCGGATTCAATAGCCGGATCGGGCGCACGCTGGAAAAAAGCGGGGCGGCTATCGCCTATCCGGTACCGGAAGGAATTCGAATGGCTGTGGCGCGGCTTTCGTCCTCATTGCGAGAGCGCGCCGGAGGCTTTGGCCGCGCATCTATCGGCGAATTGAATACGCTGGTGTACGGCCTGCTGCATCGCCTGCGGATTGGTGGAGGCATCTATCACCGCGAATTGCAACCCTATCTGAATGACCCGGGCAATTTATTCCTGTTGAGCCGGGAAAACCACATGCCGTCTTTCGGCAGAGCGGGCAGCGCTCCCTGCTTTTTCTACCAGAGTCAGAGTCGCATTCAGCGCTTCGAGCGTCTGGTTGCGGGCGGCACAAATTTGAGCTGGAGCCAACGCTGGGCGATTAAATGCCTCACGTCCATTCCGAATCTAACCGCCGAATCTGCAGCGATCGTTATTGAAGAGGCCGTAAATCTTCTGACCTCCGAAGGTGTTCTGCGCGAAGAGAATCCCAGAGGCCATCGAATTTGGGGAATTCCACAGGATCGCATACTCATTTCGCCGGATGTCAAACTTCTGGCGTGCGACACCTGCGGCCACAATCTTTCGTGCGCGCCCGCGGAACTCTCCGCATGGGAATCCGCGCCGTGTCTGCGAATCGCCTGTCGGGGCGGCAAGTATCATGCGCGACCGGTGGCGGGCGATTACTTCGGTGATCTGTACCGGTCCGGCGATGTGATCCGGATTCAAACTGCCGAGCACACCGGGCTGTTGGACCGCGAGACGCGCGAGTGGGTGGAAAACCGTTTCATGGCGGTGGATCCGGAGCGCCGCATAACAGACCCGAACCTGCTTTCATGCACACCTACACTCGAGATGGGAGTGAATATCGGCGATTTGTCGTCGGTAATTCTCTGCACGGTACCGCCGGAAACAGCAAACTATGTGCAGCGCATTGGACGCGCCGGGCGCCGGCACGGCGCGGCAGTGAGTCTGACAATCGCTTCCGCGCAGGCGCACGACCTCTACTACTTCGAACTGCCCGAAGACATGATCGCGGGCGAAATCCGCCCGCCGGGCACATACCTGGATGCGCCCGCTGTCTTGGAACGCCAACTCACCGCCTTTTGCATGGATTGCTGGAGTGAGCAGGCCAATCCCAAACCGAACTTGCCCCCGCGACTCGAGGCGGTATTGGACGCAGTAAAGAATCCGAAGGGCGACGAAGCGTTTCCCTACGATTTCTTTGCCTTCGTCGAGCAGAACAACAAGGCACTACAAACTGCCTTTTTCGACCTGTTCGCCGAGCAGGACCTGCCCTCCTCATCGCGCGAGGAGCTGCGACGCTTCGCAGAAGGCGAAGGAGGTTCCAGCGGCGGGCTTTGCGAAAAAATCCTTCACCGCCTCACCCGCATTGCGGAAGAGCGGGACGATCTTCGACGGCGGATGCAAAAAGTTGGCGAAGCCATCCGCAAGAATCGCGCCGCCGTGCCGCAAGACGATGCCACGAAGAAAGAGTTGTCGGATCTCCAACAATACCGGGACGGCATCTACGGGATGATGAAGCAGATCAACGACAAGCTGACGCTCAATTTTTTCACGGACGAGGGCCTGCTTCCCAATTACGCATTTCCCGAAGAGGGCGTCGAACTGCGGAGCATTATTCTCAAGACGCGCAAATCGCAGGAGAACGGAGGGCGAAAATTCGATGCGCTTTCGTTCGAGTATATGCGGCCTGCTTCTTCAGGCATTACTGAGCTGGCACCCGGCAACGTGTTTTATGCCGAAGGCCGGAAACTAAAAATTGATCAGGTTGGTCTGGGGCTTAGCGGTTCGATCGAATCCTGGCATTTCTGCAGTGACTGCGGATACATGGAGCGCCTCACCGGGGCGGGCAATTCGCACGACGCGTGCCCCGCGTGCAAGAGCGCACGATGGGTGGATGCTTCGCTGAAACGAGACCTTGTTCGCCTGCGTCAGGTGGTGTCTACATGCCTGGACCGCAACTCCAGAAGTCACGACGAAAAGGATCAACGGGATCCGGTATTCTACAATCCTTACGAATCAGTTGTAATTCCGGATGATGCAGAGCGGCGGGCCTTCCAACTGCGCGATGCTGAAATTCCGTTCGGCTTTGAGTTCCTCACAAAATGTACACTTCGCGTAATCAACCTGGGCCAGAGCGACGGCTCGACTCCGCCGTTCCGGATTGGCGGACGCGACGTGAATGCGGCCGGATTCACGCTCTGTCCAGAGTGCGGCAAGGTTCAGTATCGCAAGCTGGAAGATGGAAGCCGCGAGCTGAAGCACGACATTGCCTGCCGCTATCGCAACAATGCCGATGCGGCACCGCTCAAGGCGGTCTTTCTGTATCGCGAACTTCAATCAGAGGCCATTCAGATTCTTTTGCCGTCGAGCAGTGCAAACGAAGACGTGGCTCTGACATCTTTTGTTGCCGCATTGCACTTGGGGATGCGCCTGCATTTCCGCGGCAATATTGACCACCTCCATAGCTGTATAGACGAGCGCCCGGTACCCGGAACAAGTATGCGCCGCAAATACCTCGTGCTGTACGACCAGGTGCCAGGCGGCACGGGGTATCTGAAACAGTTGTCGCAGTCACCGGAAACGTTTTTGGACGTGTTGCACAAAGCGCTAAATCATCTGCTGGCCTGTTCGTGCGCAAGCAACGAAGATCACACAACGGATGGATGCCACCGCTGTATCCTCCGATCGCGGTATCGCGGCAACAACGAAAACCTTTCCCGCACAGTGGCGATTCATCTCCTCAGCAAAATCCTCGAGGCGGTGCCGAAGCTTGAGCAGGTGTCGCGTGTGTCAGACATTGATATCCACCCGCTGATCAAGAGCGAGCTGGAGCGCCTTTTCATCGAAAGTTTGCGGGCCGTACCCGGCGCTCAACTTCAGGCCAGAATTGTTAAGGGGCGCCCCGGCTATGTCTGGCGATGCGGTGATTCTGCCTGGCAAATCGGGCCGCAGGTGGCCGTTTCCACCGGCAACGGCGTGTCCGTAGCATCGGTGCCGGATTTTGTTTTTTATCCAGTACGGCCTACTGCATCACGCCCCATCGCAGTCTTTTTGGACGGCTTCGCCTTTCACGCGGATGAAAACTCCGGCCATAACCGGATTAGCCACGATGTCCAGCAAAGGCAGGCGCTCCTCCATTCGGGGCAGTACTGGGTCTGGAGCTTTTCATGGGATGACATCAACTGCAGAAACAATCCCGATAAAATTCAGCAGACGCGTTGGGGTGAAGAAAATTCGGCGCGGCGGAATGAAGTGCTCGCACCGCAGGTCTTCGCTCCCCCGGAACTTGCGTGGGCGCGCTCTGCGGGAACATTGTCGAATTGGAATTTGTTCCTGGAGCTGCTCGGGACGCCGGACATAACGCGCTGGGAAAATCTTTCGTACATCTACGCGCTCAGCCTTCCCGCACAGCTTTTGCCACTTTCGCTCGAATCTACCGAAGCGGCAATCGCAAGTTTGGCCTCGGCACCGTCTGATATTCCCATGCTCACGCGAGCGGAACCACCCGATGGGTATGGTGGCGTCTACGCGAAGCAGGGCAATCGCCTCGTCGCTCTATGCGTGGCGACAAAGCGCGGCATAAGCTCGCGGGATCCGGCCGAAACGTTCGTGCGTCTGCGATTCGATGATGACGAAGGCACGGGAGAGGCCAATTTTGCGAACGACTGGCGAGGATTTCTGCGCCTGATGAATCGCCTGCAATTTCTGCCCGCCTGCCACATTATCACCACGCGCGGGTGCAAACAGGGCGCCTTCGGACGCGGCGTAGATGACTACCGCTTTTTTTGCTCCGGCGGAAGAATCGCTGCACCGGCTCCCTCGAGGATCGAAGCATCCAAAGACGAGTGGACAGATCCGGCGATTGCTGATGCGCTACAGAAAGTAAAGGAGGCGAACCTACCGAATCCGGAAATCGCCTTCGAACTCATGGAGCACGACCGAATTGTCGCGACGGCCGAGGCCGCGTGGCCGGGCGCTCAATGTGCCCTCCTATACGCAGAAAACAACGAGGATATTGCTGCATTTCAGCGCAATGGATGGCGTGTTATACAGTTCAACGAGTCGGGCATTGAAGATCAGGAGGTCGCCTCGCTCCTTAGCTTCCTGAGGAAATAACCATGGCTGCACTTTCAACAAAACCCAAACTGGCCATTGGCGCCGACTTCCTGGTTTCATTCAGCAGGCTTCCACAAGCGCAGCAAAAAAAGGTGCGCGCATTTCTCGAGAAGTTCACCGAACATCCGGATGCATCCACGCACAACTACGAAAAGATTCACGGCGCGCAGGACCCACGCCTTCGCTCAGTCCGTATTGACGGAAATTATCGAGGCATCCTTCTAAAGCCGGATGAGGGAAACCTTTATGTCATGCTGTGGGTCGCCGCTCACGATGACGCATACAATTGGGCAACGCGCCGGGTATGTCAGGTTCATCCGCAGACGGGTTCCCTCCAGGTTGTGCTAACCGAGGAAAAAGCGGTCGAACCGCCGCCTTCACCCGCGGAACAACCCGTTGCCTCCCAAGCACCACAGCCTACACCCATTCTGGCGAACTTTACGAAAGACGACCTCCTTTCACTGGGCGTTCCAGAACAGCATCTCGCGCTCGTCCTTCGCGCGACAAGCGATGCAGAAATAGACCACTTGCAAACCGTGCTGCCTAAAGACGCATTTGAAGCCGTGTTTTTATTGGCCGCTGGATACGGGCTAAACGAGGTGAAGGAAGAGCTCGCGATCACACGGCCCGCTGCTATTGATCCAACGGACTTCAGTGGCGCACTAGAGCGAGATACATCGCGGCGCCATTTTGTCGTGGTGACAACGGCGCACGAGATGGAGCAGATTCTGGCCGCCCCGCTTGAACAATGGCGGGTCTTTCTACATCCCTCGCAACGGCGACTTGTGGAGCGCAGCGCTTCAGGCCCTGTTCGGGTGTTGGGAACGGCGGGAACAGGCAAAACCGTTGTCGCCATGCATCGTGCGGTGTGGTTGGCAAGGAATTGCAGCGCCGACGACAAAATCCTGGTGACGACATTTTCGCGCAACCTTGCCGCAGATATAGCCGCCAACCTCAAGACGCTCTGCTCGCGTGAGGAGTGGGAACGAATCGAGGTCATCAACCTGGACGCATGGACGAGACGCTTTCTCGACAAACAAGGCTATCCGCTCGCCATCACCTATGAAGATGCGTTGAGAAAAGAGCTTTGGGACAAAGCTCTGGCTTCAGTGCCAGCGATAGCAGAATTTACATCCGTCTTCATACGGGAAGAGTGGGATAATGTCATTCAGGCGTACGGGATAGAAGACGTGCAGGGTTATTTCAGGACCACCCGCTCGGGACGAACACGCAGGCTCGGAAGGAGCGAACGGGCCAGGCTCTGGCCTGTTTTCGCGGAATACCGCGCACTATTGACCGAACGAGGCATTATTGAACCGGCAGATGCATTTCGCGTCGCGCGCCAGCTTTTGGAAAGCCAGAGTACGCAATCTCGCTATCGTCACATCGTTGTGGACGAAGCACAGGACTTCGGGAACGAAGCATTTCGGTTGCTGCGCGCAATGGTTCCGAGTGGAGCAAACGATCTTTTTATCGTCGGCGATGCCCATCAACGAATATATGGTCAGCGTGTTGTTCTATCACGTTGCGGTGTAGATATCCGGGGACGCGGCCGAAAGTTGCGCATCAACTATCGCACAACGGAAGAGTTGAAGAACTGGGCATCAGGACTACTCAAAGGCATCCCGTTCGACGACCTCGACGCAGGCCTTGATGACGAAGCAGGCGTCTGCTCCCTAATGCGCGGTCCGCCGCCCACCATCGAAGATAAATCGAGCCTTGTCGCTGCCGCCGAAGCTGCAGCTCAGCATATCGGAGAACTGATACGTGATGGCGCTGCGCCTGAAGCGATCTGCCTGGTTGCGCGTTCACATAAAGATTTGGATGTGTGCCAGGAATATCTGACCCCGACGATCGCAGGCGTGCATCGAATTGATACAGGACAGGCGGACGACAGAACAAAACCCGGGCTGCGTCTTGCTACCATTCATCGAGTGAAAGGACTGGAGTTCGATCACGTTGTTATTATCGCTTCAGAGCATTTTGCGCAGAACGACATTCCGGGCGACGAGCAAGATCAACAAAATCGCTCTCTCCTATATGTCGCAGCCACTCGCGCGCGAAATTCCCTTTCTTTCTACAATACATCACCGATTAAAGTCTGACTTTCCGGAATTGCGGATGATTGCCACATGCTGACTCGGGCACCATTCGTCTGCGAGCAAACCTCCGCCCTTCCACCAAAACTGCTCCGCCTTGAATGGATTGCCAGTTCGGAGATTCGATATCGCTATCGCTGGTTTTGTACTTATCGCTGGATCACAAAAGCCCAATTTCTGACAGCTACTTTTGCCGACGAGGTGCGTCGTCGAAACGAGTGGGGCCCCGTGCGCGCTGCGGTTTGTTGGCGCGGCGCACATGGGGCCCCTTCTCTATTTTTCAGTGTGTCAGATTTTTTGAATCAATGCTGGATTGCTCTCCTTATGGCTACGCTTCGGCCAACACCAGTTCCGAGGGCTTTGCGGTGGTCCGACGCGAAAGCTTTGCGGTCTTCTGCTTCCGCAGCAACTGAGCGGCCTTTTCAACGAGTTTGTCCACTGCATCGAGCGGCTCGGCAGCTTTCTGCATCGCGCTGATGTCGTTGCCGGGCACCTCAATCAGAATGGACGCTTCGAACTGGCGATCTGACGGGCGCATGCTGGCCCGGCGCAATGTCACTCTCGCACGCAATGCACGAGTCGCATGGGGTTCAAGGCGCTCCACTTTGGCGATCGTCTTTTCCTTCAGATCGTCTCTCAATCGGAACCCCTCTGCGTGAACCAAAATGCTCATGCTCATAATCTCGATTCCTTTCTCTTGCGTTTTCTGCTTTTTCGTACACCTGCGCACCAGTTCGATGCGCAGAAATCAGTGTCCTCGGTAGTTGAAACAATCCTCCCGTCGAATGGATCCAGGGTTGGCTACAAGTTGATTCAATGCGGCGACAATTTTATTCTGCAGGTGGAGCGTGAGGCGGCGTCCGCGGCGTGCTTTGGCGACTTGTTTGTGCGTGAGTCCGCTGCCGATTCCCGCAGCGACAACGTCGTGATTCGACCAGCTCCGTTCGTGCATCAACGCATCAATCGGCTGTACTCCCGCTTCCATATCGTGTTCTGACAGGACCGGCGCAGTTTCGTTCAGCGAAATCCCAACGCTCGCGTCTTTTTCAGACGCTGCCCTTTCTTCAGCCTGGTCGAGAAGCGGCATTTCTCGTTGAAGTTCCAACACTCTATCTGTAGTGTACCCGTGTTCAGAATGTCTGGCAATTGAGGAGTGTCTTTTTTATGAAAATTAAATCCGTTTTCGTTATCGGAGCCTGCCTAATCGTTTCAGCAACCGCCGCACGTGCCCAGGATCCCGACATCTCAGCGCTGATGGGACTATTTGGCGCGGCTGCAAATCAATCCACCGGAACGGCAACTGTTGTGGATTTTCGCGAACTCAAGGCGCTGCTTCCGACGGCGGTCGCGTCCTACAAGCGCACGAATGCGAGTGGCGAAAAGAATAGCATGATGGGCATCTCCATTTCTCAGGCCGAGGGCACCTATGCCGCCGGGGATGCGACGATGACGATTAAAATCGTGGATTACAGCGGCACCGTGCTCGCGGCGATGATGGGCGCATGGGCCTCTCACGAAATTGATCGCGAATCGGATTCCGGCTATGAGCGCACTACGTCGGTCAGCGGGCACAAGGCGCTGGAAAAATATGACAGCTCCGACAAATCGGGCGAACTCCAGATTCTTGTCGGCAACCGCTTCATGGTCGAAATTGGCCTCAACGGCGGCGCGGCGAAGGACCTGCAAGCTGCGGCGGCGGCCATTGATTTGAGCAAGCTCGCCAGCCTGAAATAGCTGCGCATTGGCGCTGGTTATCCGGGTTTGCGACGGCACCGGAATGGAGCTTCGAAAAATGGGTCCGGATATTTACGCGCGCGAGGGATAGAGCGTCGTGTTTCGCTCATACGCCATTCGAGTTGCCCTGATTTCGGTGCTCCTCGCATTTGCGTTCATGGGCAGTCGCGGCCTGTGGGAGCCGGATGAGGGCCGCTACACAAACGTCGCGTTGCAAATGCTGCGGAGCGGCGACTTTCTGGACCTCTCGCGCCACCACGAAACAGGGCATTGGACGAAACCGCCGGGGACGTACTGGGCGCTGGCGGGTAGCGTGTCGGTTTTCGGTCGCAACACAGCCGCTGTGCGTCTGCCGGTTGCGCTGTCGTATCTGATCAGCATCGCGCTGTGTGCGTGGATTGCGCGCCGCGTGCAGCCCGGAACTGAAGCCGCATCCGCCCTGATCTATGCCACGATGGCGCTCCCTTTCGGCGCGGCAAATGTAATCACGACGGACTATTTGCTGGCAGCGTTTCAAGGGCTCGCGATGGCGGCGTGGATCGAATCGCGCTTCAATTTGCGAAGCACAGCGCCGCGCTGGCTGCTGCTGATGGGCGCGGCGTTTGCTGCGGCATTTCTGATCAAGGGTCCGCCCGCATTGATTCCACTGCTCGCGGTCTTCGCGCTCAAATGGCTTGCACCCGCGCTAGCTCCTAGGCGCAACGCGTACGGCGTGTTGAGCGCCCTCCTCTTTGCCGCGATTGCGTTGCCGTGGTTCGTTGCCGTCATTCAGCGACACCCGGGTTTGCTCGGCTATTATCTGGGCACGGAGATTGCCGATCGCGTGGCGGGCGCCTCGTTGAATCGCCATCCGCAATGGTACGGCTGGCTGCTGGTCTATGGGATCACGCTGACGGCGGGGACGCTGCCGTGGACGCTCGATTTGGGGCGGGCGGTACGCAGTCTGACCACTCGCGTACGCGAGTGGCGCAGCGCAGAGGCGCGTCGTCGCGACGCCGGGCTGCTGGCGATTGTCGCGTGGATCGTGTTGCCGCTGCTTCTATTTTGCATCGCGCGATCGCGGTTGCCGCTCTACATCCTGCCGCTCTTTCTGCCGATTGCGCTGCTGATCGCACGGTCGAGAAGCGAACGGGGACATGCCTCCATTAACTGGCGCTTTATTGGGGTCTGGGTCGCGATTCTGCTCGCGGTGCGTTTCGGCACAGCGCACTGGACAACGCGCAGCGACTCGCGCCGGTGGGCGGCTGAAATTGCGGCGCGGTCAGGTGACAAATCCATCGAAGAGATTTGCTTCGTCGAGGACATGCCGCGCTACGGCTTAAATCTCTATCTGGATGTGGAAGTGGAAAAAGTTTCGCTGAACCCGGAACCCAAACCGGCGCTTTCCGCGCCGTGGGACGGCGACTTCGCATCGGAACTGCACGAGCCGGAAGAGCGGATGTGGATCACGAAAGAGCGAAACTGGTCGAACATCGTCGAGATCGCGAATGCGGAACAGTATCGCATCGAACCGCTGGGCGCGCCGTTCGAAGGCCGCATCTTTTTTCTCGTTCATCCCGACTGACCCGCACGTCCTCGCGCACGGCGCGACGCCGGAGCAGAGTTCGCCGCATTTCGGACATTATTATTTTATTTTTCTTGAGCGGTTCGCGCGTAGACGATAGAGTCCCTCTTCAAGGAGTGGCTGTTCTACAGCGTTTCATTCGATTTGTCCGCACCGGCTGACTAAAGCACGTATTCCGGCGAACACGAATATCTCTTCAATCACCCGCCACTCTTGGAGGTCCCCATGCGCACTACTGCACTGTCCCTCACTGTCCTCTGTTCTCTCGCACTCTCGCTTCGCGCGGAGCAATTTCAATTCAACACCGACACGGGCGCGCTCAATGTGGATGGCGCGCCGACAAACGAAATTCACGGCGTCTCTGTTTCATTTGCTGGAACGACGAACTCGATCTCGCGCTGGCTCGTGCATGGCGATCTCGCGCTGATGGGGACGGATACGGTGGTCGCCGTTGGCGCAAACGGCATTTCGCTTCTCGTCGCAGGCAACGCAAACATCGCGCCGACTGTGAATGTGGATGTGTCGGCGGCAGGCAAGAACCCCGGCCCCGGCGGCGGCGCGGCCGGTGACGGCGGCGTCGGGGGCGATGGCGGTACGGGCGGAACGGGGGGTGACAGCGGAACCGGCGGCGCCGGCGGGAACGGCGGTGACGGTGGTTCTGGCGGCTCCGGTGGCGATGGCGGGAGTGGAGGCGCCGGCGGTGATGGTGGCGCCGGCGGGAACGGTGGCGACGGTGGCGACGGCGGCAACGGCGGTGACGGCGGCGACGTTCCATTTGGCGGCGGCACCTGGGGTAACCCCGGCACCGGCGGATCGAGTGGATATCCGGGATCGCCCGGAAGCAGCGGTGATTCGGGCGCGTCGGGGTTCGACGGAACAGCCGGAGGTGATGGAACAGCAGGCTCTGCGGGAACAGACGGCGCAGCAGGCACTTCGGGCCTTAGCGGCGAGGCTGGTTACGCCAGTAGCGACGGCGTTTCTGGGCAAAACGGAATCAACGGTGGCATGGGCGGAACAGGCGGCGCCGCCGTTTCGGGTGGTGCGGGCGGCGATGGAGGAAGCGGCGGCGCGGGTGGCATAGCAGGGGCTGGCGGCGACGGCGGGTCCAGCAGTGGTCCAAGCGGCGGTGGCAGCGGCGGCGGACCGGATGGCTACGGTTTTTCGGGCCAGAACGGCAGCGCGGGTGGCGATGGCAACAGCGGTAGCGATGGCGGCGCGGGTGGAGATGCAGTGACCGGCGAAAACGGGGTCGCGGGTCACGACGGCAGCAACGGATCTCCGGGTCAGAACGCGGCCACCGGCCCGATGATCAGCGGCGGGGGGGCCGGCGGTGCAGGCTCGGGCGGTGCTGGCGGTGGCGGTGGTGGTGGCGGCGGAGGCGCAGGTGGTGGTGGCGGCGGTGGCGGCAGTGGTGGTGCCGCAGGCGGCAGTGGCGGCGGTGGCGGCGGAGGCGACGGTGGATACAGCGGCCAGTATGGCACGAATGGCGACGACGGATACCCGGGTAGCGACGGCTCGCCCGGCTCCGATGCAGATGACTTCGCGGGTGGCACGGGTGGTGACGGCGGTGCCGGCGGCGACGGCGGTTTCGGCGGTTTCGGCGGTGCGGGCGGTGAGGGTGGACACGGGGGCGGCGCCGGGTTGCCGGGCGACGGTGGCGACGGCGGTGCAGGCGGCATGGGGGGCCGCGCAGCGCCGAGCGGCGATGGTGGGAATGGCGGTTACGGCGGCTTCGGCGGCGGCGCGGGTGGCGCAGGCGGCGGCGCGCTTGAAATCATTGTGCTCGGTCGCATGAACGCAGGCGGCAACTTTGCCGCGCGCGGTGGCGCGGGCGATTCGGCATTTGCTTCGGCTGGAACGAATGGCAATTTGGGCATGGCAGGCGCATTCGGGATATTTGGCAACTTCGGCAACGGAGGGTCCCAGGGTTCCGCCGGAAATTTCGGAAGCAACGGCAGCGGCGGGCCGGGCGGCATGGGTGGCGGTGAAGGCGCGGGCGGCATGGGTGGCATGGGCGGTTCAGGCGGAAACGGCGGGCAAGGCGATATGCCGGGTGGTTCCGGCGCATACGGTAGCGCGGGTTTATTTGGACCTTCCGGCATCCCCGGAAATTCAGGGCTGTCTGGCTTCGATGGTTCCGGCGGAAGCGGCGGAGACGGTGGAATGGGCGGTGCGTCCGGAAATTCCGGCTTGGGCGGTTTTCCGGGAGAATCCGGACACGGCGGCACAGGCGGGCCCGGCGGCGATGGCGGACACGGCGCAGGCGGCGCGGGCGGAACGATCAAACTCTTCGCGTCTGTGTTCCAACCCATTTCGCTTTCCGTGAACACATCCGGCGGGGCCAGCGCCGTTCCGGGCGGCAACGGACGCTTTCTCCTCGGCTTGAACGCGGGTGTAACCAACGTCGCCGCAAGCGGCGCAAACCGCGAAACATTTGAAGGCCCGCGCGCTGCAAATCCATTCGTGCACACCATGGCCGAAACGCCCTTCATTCCCGATCTCGTGGACGGCCCCGAGATCTACGGCGTCACAGGTTTGAGCGCCACATCCGATGTGGTCCAGACGGAACTCTCATCCGTCTTCAACAACGCGCCGACCAATGCAATTGCGGCACTTCACCGCGTTCACCTCGGCCCATCAGGGTTCAGCGATCACTACGCAGGATTCGACGCCCTGCTCTACATCAACCTCACGCCCGACTCGATCGGCTATCCCGCTCTCATCGTCGGCGCAACCAACGCACCCATCCGACTGCGCAAGCAAGGCGTTCCCCGCAATCCGACCTTTGGCGGCAGCGGACCCGAAACGCTGACCGCGCTCGATGGCTACGGAATCTTCGTGACGCTCATTCCGTCCAACATCGTCAACGGCACGATCAGCGTATGGTCTGAAACCGGCCCCTCCTCCACCGCATTGTCCGACTTCACCAACGGCATAACCCGCTATCTCTCCAGCGCACCGCCGACGTTCCTCACCATCAGTGAAGCCGACGAGGACTCAAACGACATCGGCATCAGCGGCGTCGCGAGTCAGACGTACCTCATTGAAGGAAAAGCGGATCTCACCGCCGACGAATGGACTGTCATCGGAACCGGCACAACGGACAACGCGGGTGCCTATCTCGGCGACCTCATCACGGGAACCAATAACATCCGCTTCATTCGCGCCGTCCTGCCCGCGCCGCAATAAGGCGCGGCGGGAATCGTGCGCTACTGAAAAACAATCGTCCGGTTGCCGTGGACGAGGACGCGGTGTTCGAGATGGGCCGTCACCGCGCGCGCGAGGACGATCTTCTCAATGTCGCGACCCTTCCGGATCAAGTCGTCCACCGAATCGCGATGAGAAATGCGCGCGACGTCCTGCACGATGATCGGTCCCGCATCGAGGTCCTCCGTCACATAGTGCGACGTCGCGCCGATAACCTTCACCCCGCGCTCGTGCGCCTGGTGATACGGCCGCGCGCCGGGGAATGCAGGCAAAAATGAGTGGTGAATATTGATGATGCGATTCGGGAAGTGGCGGATAAAGCCGCCGGTGACAATCTGCATGTAGCGCGCGAACACGATCAGATCAATCTGGTGCTCTTGCATCAACGCGCGCGCCGCTTCTTCCTGCGCAGGTTTATTTCCCGCAACAACCGGCAGATGATGGAACGGAACGCGAAAGCGCTCGGCAACTCCGCGCAAATCTTCGCGATTGCTCACAATGAGCGGAATATCCGCAGCCCATTCGCCCGCCTGATGCCGCGCGAGCAGCTCCACGAGGCAGTGCGACGCCTTCGTGACAAAAATCGCGACGCGCGCGCGCTGGTCGCGGCGGCGCAATTCCCACGTCATTCCAAAGCGACGGGCAATCGGCTCGAATGCGCGCGCGACATCGCTCAACGAATACACGAAGCCGCGCAAATCCCACTCCAACCGCATGAAGAAGGTCTGCGAAGACTCCTCCGCATGCTGTTCGAGATCGAGGATGTTTCCCCCGCGCTCCGCCATGAAGGTGGTCACAGCGGCGACAATGCCCGAACGGTCTGGGCAACTGACCAGCAGAACAGCAGAGCGCAGCGCTGTGCTATCGCCGCTATTTTCGCTCATATTCTTTCAGGAATCCGCGAAACTGAACGGCATGCGACTCCTCATCCGCCAGCAGCGTAATGGCAAGATCCTGCGTGACGTAATCTTCGCCGTCGCAGAGCTTGATGAGTTTGTTGTAGCCCGCAATCGCATCTTCCTCCGCCGCGATCACGCCGCGAATCACGGCAACGACATCCGTCGTGTCTTCCGGCGGCTGCATTTCATCCTGGCGCGCCTTGAAATCAAACGAACCGGGCACCGTGCCGCCCAATACCTTGATTCGCTTTGCGAGCTGCTGTGCGTGACCCAACTCTTCCGTCACATCGGCCGCGAGCGCCGCCTTAATCTCTTCTGCGCGAACGCCGTCGAGGTTGATCGAGTTGGCGAGATAGTTCTGAACGGTCTCCAACTCTTTCCAATACGCATCCTTCAACGCCCGGATAATTTCTTTTTTCTTTTTCATGGCTGGCTCCTTTCGAGCACGGACTACTGTACTTCGGCAAAAGAGTTTTCTCAAGCCTCGCCGCCGCGATATGCCGCCATGCCGCGCAGCATTTCGGCAACTGCTTCGCGCAATCCGACAAACACCGCGCGCGCAATGATGCTGTGACCGATGTTCAGTGTGTCGAGATGCGGAATCCGCAAAATGCCGTGCAGATTGTCGAGGTTGATGCCGTGTCCGGCGTTGACCTTCAGCCCCAGGCGGTGCGCCAGCCGCGCGCCTTCGATCAACCGCTGCAATTCGGCCTCCGCCGCCGCGCCGGTTGCGTCACAAAATGTGCCGGTGTGCAGCTCGATATACGGCGCGCCCAGTGCCACCGCCATTTCGATCTGATGCGGATCGGGAGCAATGAAGAGGCTCACCGCAATCCCGGCATCGCGCAGCGCGGCAACCGTCGGACGCAGCGCCGCTTCCTGCCCCACCGCGTCCAGTCCGCCTTCAGTCGTCAACTCCTGGCGACGCTCGGGAACGAGGCAGACTTCATCAGGGCGCAAGCGGAGCGCAATCGCGACAATTTCCGGCGCATTCGCCATCTCCAAGTTGATCGGAAGCGGGCGTGCGGCGACAAGCCGTTCCACGTCGCGATCCTGAATATGCCGCCGGTCTTCGCGCAAATGCACCGTGATGCCGTGCGCGCCCGCTTCGGCGCAGATGCCGCCGGCATCGAACGGATCGGGATACACCGTCCCGCGCGCCTGGCGCACCGTGGCGACGTGATCAATGTTCACTCCGAGCTTCATCGCATTCCCTTTCAAAACGATTCTGTCGGCGCGGCCGCGGCTTTCAGCCTGCGCATGGAGACATCAAACAATACGCACTGGTTGCGCCCCTTTTCTTTTCCGACGCGAAGCGCCAGTTGCGCATCATCCAACAGCCCGCGCGCGTGGCCGCTATGCTCCGGCCATGCGGCGACACCGATTGTGATGGTGATGCGCAGTGCAGCCGGCCCGAATGAAACCTTGCGAACGGCAGCCCACAAGCGCTGGGCCACGGCAAACGCCGCATCCGCCCCGCAGTCCAGCACGAGCAAAAATTGATCCTCTCCCAGCCGCGCAATCAAATCGGGCTGTCGCGAGTTGCTCTGCAAAAACTGCGCAACGCCGCGCAGCAGTACATCGCCCGTCCCGCGCCCGTACTGCTGGTTATACCGGCGCAAGGAATCAATATCGAACACCAGCACAGCAACCGGTAGATCGTCGCGACGGCGCGCGGCGACAAACTTCTGCAGCGCGGTCTCAACGCGATCCGCATGCAACACTCCGGTCAACTCATCAAGCAGCGCAGTCCGGTCGCCCTCGGCATCGCCAGCGACTGGCTTTGGCGGGGACGCAGGCGCCGCGCCCGCACCATCGGCCCAAACCCAACCGCGCGCAGTTGCCCGTGCCTTCTGCAATGCAGCCCCCGCCCGTTCGCACAACACAGACGCGCGATCCCCGTCTTCCGGATAGGACGCGAGCCCAGCCACGGCATCCACGCGAATGGAGAGGCCAGAGGCGAGCGCGATGGGCGTGGCAGAGAGTGTGTCCAGCACGCGCTTGATCACTGTCTCGCCTATCGCACGACTGGCGTGAATCAACAGCCCCGCCTCATCATCCGCGAGGCGGAGCAGAACATCCGTCGCACGAATACTCTCCTTCAAGCGACTCTCAATCCGCTGCATCAACTCCGCAAGCGCCTGCGCCCCGTGCAGGTCGCGCAGTTGCGCCCAATGGGCAGGCGCTATGCGCGCGACGAAGAACGGCGCAGGATTGCGATGGGCCGTGGCCAACTGCCGGGTGATCTGCAATTCAAAAGCCGACTGCGCCGCCGGGCCGGGCACTTTGGCAACCTGCGCGCGACTCGTCATTGCCTGAAAGCGCAAATGGCTCACCAGGAGCGCGAGCACGGCAAAACTCACCGCTGCCGCCAGCAGGGCCTGGCCGAGGATGGTCAGCCATTCAAGCATCGCAACTCCCTATGCAGCAGAGCAGCACCGGTCAGACCAGTGTCACTCCCGATTGCGCATCGAAGAAGTGACTCTTGTTCATGGTGAACGCGAGCTGCAGCTCTTGATTGACGTCCGCCCGCTCGCCGCCCGTGACACGGGCGATGAACGACGCGCGGCCGGTCGTCATATACAGATAGGTTTCCGCACCGATCGGCTCCACGACTTCCACCCGCGCTTTCATCTGGTGCTCCGGGCTTGCGCCTGGCGCGTTCTGCGACAGCGCGACGTCTTCCGGACGAATGCCGAACACAATTTCTTTGCCAATGTGTGACGTGAGCTTCTTCGCTTGAAAATCTTCGAGCCGAAGCGAGGACCCGCCTTCGTTAAACCAGAGCCCGCCGCCGCGCTGCTCAATCGAGCCCTTGAAGAAGTTCATCGGCGGACTGCCGATGAAGCCGGCGACAAACTGGTTGGCCGGCTGATTATACAGCTCCAGCGGCGGCGCGACCTGCTGAATGAATCCGTCTTTCATCACCACAATGCGGTCGCCCATCGTCATGGCTTCCATCTGATCGTGCGTGACGTAGATCATCGTCGAGGAGAGACGCGTGTGCAGCTTGCTGATTTCGGTGCGCATCTGAACGCGCATTTTCGCATCGAGGTTCGAGAGCGGCTCATCGAAGAGAAACGCCTTCGGCTTGCGCACAATGGCGCGGCCGACGGCGACGCGCTGGCGCTGACCGCCGGAAAGCTCTTTCGGCTTGCGCTCGAGCAGTTGCTGAATGCCGAGAATATCGGCGGCCTCGCGCACGCGGGCATCAATTTCTGTTTTGGGGTAACGGCGCAGCTTCAAGCCGAACGCCATATTTTTGTACACGCTCATGTGCGGATAGAGCGCGTAGTTCTGAAAGACCATCGCGATGTCGCGATTCTTCGGCGGCACGTCATTGACCTTCTTTCCGTCAATATAGATGCTGCCTTTCGAAATTTCTTCCAACCCCGCCACCATGCGGAGCGTCGTGGATTTTCCGCAGCCGGACGGACCGACCAGCACGACAAATTCCTGGTCCTCAATGACCAAATTCGCGTCGTGCACTGC
Organism: Kiritimatiellia bacterium; assembly: GCA_039807095.1. Classification (GTDB taxonomy): domain Bacteria; phylum Verrucomicrobiota; class Kiritimatiellia; order CAIVKH01; family CAIVKH01; genus JAMLJG01. The sequence goes on along the minus strand of JBDHQM010000020.1, from coordinate 2,333 downwards.
GGTTACGTTGCCCGGATAAATCTTCCACACATTTTCCAATACGACTTTGGCCATTGTTTGTCTCCAGCGTTCCTCGTCGCGGACACAGCGCCCCGGATCGCAAACGCGCGATCACATTCGACGAGAGCGTTCCGGTGATAGCATTCGCCGCCCGCCAAATCAATGCGCAACGCGGCGGCACGAGCAGAAAATAGAGAATCCCGCGCGGGGAAGACTCAGCCGACCCAGAGCGCAGTGGGCTGGTCCGAATAGGTCAACTCCACGTTGACGTGCGTGTGCCCCGCCTGCGCGAGGTGTTCCAGCGCAGTGCGCCGCGCCAGATCGGGGCGATTGCAGTCGGCACTGAGATGGGCGAGATAGACGTGCGACAACTGGGGCCCCGCAATCTCGGCCAGCATCGCCGCCGCACTCTGATTGGACAAGTGGCCCTGACGCCCGCGAATACGCTGTTTGAGGTGCCACGGGCGGTCCGCATCTTGCAGCATCTGTTCGTCGTGATTGGACTCCAGCACAAGCATCCGGCAGTGGCGCAGCCGCTCGCGGATCAGCGTCGTAGGCATCCCCATGTCGGTCACAACACCAACCCGCAAGTCGCCGCACGACACCACAAAGCCCACCGGCTCAAACGCATCGTGTGGAACGGCAAACGGCTCCACCCGCAAGTCGCCAATCTGGAAAGGCGCGCCGGTGGTGAAAATCTGCCAAGGCAGTTCGCTCAGCTCCGGATCGCGGGTCAGCGCCTCAACCGTCCCGGCGTTTGCATACAACGGAATGCCGGCGCGCCGGTTCAGCACGCGCAGCCCCTGTGTGTGATCGCCGTGCTCGTGGCTCACGCAGATTCCGCGAATGGAGGAAACAGACGCACCCACCATTTCGAGGCGGCGGCCGACCTCGCGCGCGCTGAGGCCCGCATCAATCAACAGCGCGGCCTGCTCCGACGCGATATAGGTGCAATTCCCGGAGCTGCCGCTGGCTAAAATGGAGACGCGTAGTGACATGACGCAATGGGACCGAGTTTCGGTCGTTTTCGCGATCGAATCAAGACCACAAACTACGGGGTGAGTCCGAGGCGCGCATCGAGCGACGCATCGCGCGCCATGCCCAACGCCAACGCCTGCTCATACAGCGCGCGCGCCTCATCCAAATCGGGCTTCGAATCTGTCGCCAGCAGAATGGCGAGGTTCAGCTTGGCTTCCGCATCCGATCCGTCAATTTCCACCGCCTTGCGCATCTCGCGAATCGCCTCGCGATTCTGTCCGCGCGCATGCAGGGTGATTCCATAAAACTTGCGCAACAACGGATCGTTCGGATCCAGTTCCACCGCGCGCGCGCAATCGCGCACCGCATCTTTCACCGCGCCGTCGCGCCATTGAATCATTCCACGCAATCCCAGCGCCTGCGCATTCCGCGCATCCGCGCTCAACACGCTTTCAAGCAACTGGCGCCCTTCCGCCAAATCGTCCACCTGGTAGGCGATCGCCGCCAAACCGACCAACGCGCCCGCCAAATTCGGCTCGCGCGCGCGTGCGCGTTCAAACATCGCCTTGGCTCGCTCCACATTGCCTGTCTTCAACGCGCGATTCCCCTCCGCCACCAGGCGATACACCGAAACCGTCGTCGCGCTTGCAGCAGGCGGAGTCGCGCTACGCACTGCGGGAGCGCCGGGCGCTGCGGGCGCCGCAGGTTTCGCAGCGGGTGCCGCGGGCACAGCCGGAGCCGTGGAAGCGGGGGATGCGGCCGGACGCTGAGTCAGCGCAGACTCGTTCGCACGCACCGCTTCGCGCAAATCGCGCACTTCGCGATCGCGTTCGGCAACAATCGCCTGCAAGCGCTGCTGCGCCTGTCGCTCATTTTCCAACACGGCTCGCAAGGTCTTCACCTGCTCGCCGCCACCTTCGTTTGCCGCGCGCCGCACATCGCGAAGCTCGCGTTCAACCGCGACCATGCGCGCCGCGTTTGATACCGCATACACCGTCACTTCTTCGAGCCGAGTCTTGATTTCCTTCAGCGCCACGGCCGTGCGATAGAGGTCCTCGCGCGTCTGCGCAAGCTCGCGATCCAAACGCTGCTGCTCCAGCCGTGCCTCGGACAATCTCAGCCCCAGCGCATCCGCCGACGCAACCGTCTCGGCCGGAGTCGCAGGCGCAATCGCGGCAGAGGCTTGTCCCGCTGCGGGCTTCGCCGATGTACAACCGCTGCTGCCCAGCGCACCCAACATCACACCCACTCCAAAAATAGAAACGATCCAGCGCATCCAAACTTCTCCCTGAAAATATCCGTTCACCTTGCCGAGAATTATCCGCTGACGCAATCGGGAAAGCTGGGCGCGAGAA
>JBDHQM010000019.1:0-46575 GCA_039807095.1 Kiritimatiellia bacterium | reverse complement strand
ACGCGCCGCGCTCATGCTCCGAAACCTACCTGATTCAAGCTCTCGAATCACCTTCCGTTTGAAGGCCTCACTATACCAAACTGCTCCTGCGTACCTCATGACTACTCCCTTTCGGAGTGTCAACCTATACCAGGACGGGACAAAAAGTCTTCTGTCTGCAGTCTATGGTCTACGGTCTATAAGCGGACTTCGTCCCGGTCAGTTCCCGCTGAACCAACCCGCCGTTGATAATTTGTCGCGGCCTTCCAGCCACATTCCCTCACAACAAGCTGCGCACCAAAGGATTATCCAGCAGCGCCGCAATGCGTTTTCGCCGCTTTTCTGCGTATTCCAGCCGCTCGCGAATAAACTTTGTTCGCTCTTCGTCTTCTGTCTGCTGATCCAAGAGCACCAAACTTCGTTCAATCTGAATTCTGGCTGAATCAAGTTTTTTACTTAACGAATTCAGCAAACCGCCGTTTAGGATCATTTTAAAATCCGTTTCCGCTTCGTAAAAATCACGCCGGTCACCGCGAATCCACACCTTTTTCACCGAAGACCACGCCTCGAGTTTCCGCGCAGCTATACTTACACTCGCTTTACTGACGCCCAATTGTTCAGCAATTTCGTCCAACGATAGCGGTTTAACGCTTAAATACAACAACATGAACACCTGTCCGAAGAGGCGCGAAAGCCCAAACGACTGAGCTGTTCGCCCGCCAGCCTCTATCATCTCCCACATCGGCGCGTTCATGATTATTGCGATCGTTTAGAATTAACTAAATACTCGGGCGCCTTGCTGAAGTCAACTTAAATGGGCAATTTGGCGAGGGTCTGCTAGACTGATACTCTTCAATTTATGGTCCGCAATAATTCGGCTCTTTTAATCCAATCGCCACGCTTTTTGCTGGGTGCACTAGGACTTGCACTCGTTACCTGCCACTGGTTCGGTTTCATTCCAATCGCATTCTTGGCCGCTCAGTTTTCTGAGAAATGTGCTATTTCTCCCACTTACAGCGAGTACCTCGCTCATTCTCAACTCGTATTTGCCATAATCGCAATAGCTTGCGCATTGACTTACCCCTGGATATCCCGCGGCATAGCCTGGATATCATCGCGCCGCTGTTTGACAAAATGGATGCTCATTGCAGGTGCGGCACTTCTCTCTGCAGTCGTCCAGTTCTCGATATTTGACGATCTCCCTCACGTTTCCGATGCGACGAGTCATGTTTTTCAAGCTCGTATTTTTGCGGGAGGGCATCTCACAGCCCCGCTACCCCCTTGCTACGATGCATTCTATCAGCACAACGTGGTGATGAGCTCTGTCGGGATGTGGCACACTAAATACTTCCCCGGGCAAGCGCTCTGGCTCGCACCGGGATTTGCACTCCGTTTTGGTGGGCTCATGATGCCGCTCGGATGGGCCATCGCGACATGGGCATTCATCACAATTTTGGTCCGCTTGCACGATGAAAGCATCGCGCTATTAGCGGGCAGCCTATTTGCTCTTTCCCCCATGGGCCTGCTTCTCGCAGGTTCCTACATGTCTCACACAACGTTTTTGATGTTCGCACTTCTCGCAGGCGAGCGGCTCTTGGCGGGGATCAAGAATGTCACGCGTCCGGCGCTTTCGTGGGGAATGGCAGGGCTATACGGAGGCTTCGCTTTACTCACCAGACCGCAAGACATGGTTATTTTTCTGGGGCCGGGCCTGCTTCTACTGGCGCTTCGTCCGCCGCAACTCCTCCACCTCCTTCGCCGTTCTCTACCCTGGCTCCTACTGGGCGCGGCTCCCGTGCTTGTCTGCCTCCTCCTCTGGAATCATACACTCTATGGCGACTGGTTCAGCGGTGGCTATAATTTCAACACGAATCACTCACTCACACCGATTATTCGGGATTCGATCGGATTCACCGCGATACACACACCCAAGAGAGCCCTCCTATTCACCCTGCAAACCCTTTGGCGCTTCAATCAGGCCGCACTGGGTTGGCCGCTCTCTTTTCTATTCATCCCATTCGCGCTCCTCGCCGACCGGAAATCATGGGGCACCGCAGCTCTCACGTCCATAGCCTTGGTAATTGCCCTATACGCGCTCTTTCCATATCAGGGATTCGAATATGAAGCGCGGTACTACACACCGGCACTACCCTTCATTGCCTATCTCTCTGCGCGCGGAATTTATACCCTACGCTCCGGCAACAAACTCCGTAGCGGGATATCGGCACTTCTCGCAGCATTCTACCTGCATGGCGCATTCGTTTATGTACCAACATATCTATGGCCGAAATACAGTCAGGATTATGAACAGGTGTCTCCAGTTCTAGAGCGCACAGCCCGGGCGATGAAGCTCCATAACGCACTGGTTCTCGTACCCAGCGAACCTCCGGATGACTTTCGATACTCCTCGGGATTCGTTTTTAACGATCCGTGGCTTCGCAAAGACATTATTTATGCACGCAGCCGCGATCAGTCGCTTGAGTGTTTAATCGAAGCGTTTCCGAATCGTCAAATACTTCGCTTCCATCCTGTTGATAATTGGAAAAGCGGATCGTTTGAGCCTATCACGCACGCAAATGAGAACAATCGCGCTCCTGCAAATGGGAAGTAAAGTTAATCGCCCAAGCGATACCGAATAATGCACCAGATCGCGCGGAAGCCGTCGCGCCAACCGATTTTTTTACCTTCTTCGTAGGTTCGGCCGTGATAGCTGATGGGAACTTCGTAGATCCGGCAACGTTTACGGGCAACTTTTGCCGTAATTTCGACCTCAAACCCAAAGCGATTTTCTTTGAGCGGAATACTCTGGATGATCTCACGCTTAAAGAGTTTGTAGCAAACCTCCATATCGGTGAGGTTCAGATTGGTCATCATGTTGGACAACAGCGTCAAAAACTTGTTTCCAACCATGTGCCAAAAATAGAGAACGCGATGTGCGCCGCCGCCCGCGAAGCGCGATCCGTACACGACATCCGCGTGTCCGTTCAAAATAGGTGCAAGAAGCTGCGGGTACTCGTTCGGGTCGTATTCCAAGTCAGCATCCTGAATCAGGACTATATCGCCAGTCGCTTTGGCGAAACCGGTCCGCAGCGCAGCGCCTTTACCCTTATTCACTTCGTGGTGTACAACAACAAGGGCTGGGTCCTTGGCAGCCAACGCATCGAGGGTGGCGCCGGTCTGATCTTTCGAACAGTCGTTGACGAGGATGATCTCCTTCTTCAGCCCCACTTCCACTCGCTCGACAGCGTCTATGATGGAGCCGATGGTATTCGCTTCATTGTAAACGGGGATGACGATGGATAGAGTTTTAAAATTTTCTTTTTTCATGTCGCTCTCTCCAGATGATGCGGCATCAAGAAAAAATAATCTACGGCAGATTCACCGGGGCGACGCGCACGCCAGCCGTTTTCCCATAGAAACGGCGCATATCCAAATTCGGCAAGTAAGGCGAGTACACGCCCGGCAGATGATTGCGCGTCGTCCAGATTCCCCATAATTTCAATCAGCAATGCGGGGCGAGCCAGCCTCAATACATTCAGGCCGCCGCGAAGCGCAGCCTCTTCGTGCCCCTCGACATCAATTTTCATAAACGTCAGACGATCAATATCAGCGCTGAGAACATCGTCAAAACGGCACAATGGCACAGATAACTTTTTGAGGTTGCCGGCTTGTTCGCCACTGGTGAGCACTCTGGATTCGTACAAATTCTCGCCGCCGTCCGCGTACTGCGGAATTCCCATCTGCGCAGCGCCCTCTTGATCCGACACGCCGCACGCGTGGACTCGCACCTGATTCAGATGGAGCTTCGACACGGAACGCTTCAGGAGGTCGGCAGTTATGGGGACAGGCTCAAAGCTGTGTACTCGACCGGACGGCCCGACCCATCCCGCCAGAAGAGCGGTGACATAGCCGACATTTGCGCCTGCATCTACGACGACATCGCCTTCACGAATAAGCTGTTTTACACCCGGAGCCGGGGGCCAACGGCCCTCTGTAAACCTCGCAACAACGCGGGGGTGATACCACCGGCGGAGTTGCTGCCGAAGTGAAGGCGGGAGCGTGCGCGCGATCAAATGTTTCATGCCTGCAAGCATCGTTACTTCATACTCTGAAAATCGTGCGTTATAGCGGAGCGAGGAGGCTGCTGTCTATTTCCACTGCAGCGGCCTGCCGAATCATTTCAATGGACAACAACACACGCGTCCGCCCCTGGATTCGCAATACAGTTCCTTCAAATCCGCGCAGGGGACCCGATGTCACGCGCACGCGATGGCCAGCCTCAAGATACGGCATCACTTCAATCAGCAGGCCGGCCTCCAGGGCCGCGTGGAGCTGTCGCAGTTGTTCGACCAGTTGTTCCTGATTCGGCACAGCGAGCACATTGGCCGTGAATTGATTTTGGCGGATCCAGTCTCGTTGTGCCGGATCCGCACAGCAGAACGCATAGCCAGTGAAGAGAGGCGATTCAAAGGTGCGTTTTCGTGATCCGTAGGTATGGGTTCGCGACTGCAGCGGCACATAGACGGGGATTCGCTCTCGTCGGGCTGATTCGGCGAGCTTCTTCTCACATCGCGGGCGGGTATGTACAACAACCCATCGCATCGGCTCGGCGTACACCCTCAACTCGTCGTGATCCTCTGGTCGCGAGGGCATTGATCAGGCAAGCTTGATAGCTTCTTTTTCGTCGGGTGGAGGCAACACGGTTAGTTTCCCGCCAGGCTCTCCGGATGCCTTTGCTTCCGCTTCACTGTGACGCACGCCGATTAGAATCGTCTTAACCGTCCGAAGCAAGATGGTGGCGTCCAGCGAGAAGCTCATGTGCTTGATATAGTAGAGATCGTACTGAAGTTTTCGCCGAGCGGCGTCAATGCTTGCGGCATACGGATATTTGACTTGCGCCCATCCGGTGATGCCCGGCGGCACCATCAGGCGCTCGCGATAGAACGGGATGGCCGAAGAAAGTGTTTCGACGAATTCCGGTCGCTCGGGGCGTGGGCCGACCAAGCTCATCTCACCGCGCAGGACATTGATGAGCTGCGGCATTTCATCTATTCGCCACTTCCGGATAAGACGCCCCACCCGCGTAACACGGCTGTCGGCCGCACCCGCCCAAACAGCGCCGGAACCGACCTCCGCATCTTGGCGCATGGACCGAAACTTGAGCACCATGACGTGTCGTCCATCCAATCCACTGCGCCGCTGGCGATAGAGTACCGGCCCGCGCGAATCAAGACGGATCGCCAATGCGGTAATCAGCATGATCGGCGCACCCAGAATGAGCCCCAGGCTGGCGGTAACAAAATCCAGAATCCGCTTAATTTTTCGCACATGGATCACCGAACTGTTCAACGCAGCGTTCATCAGCCACTCATCATTGATATAATCGAGCGGAATTTCTTGCGAAAGCGCCTCGTGCAGGGATACGTAGTCCAGAATCTCCGTTCCCGTACACCGGAGCGGTCGCAGCAAACGCAGAATAGCCGGCTCGCGGGAGAGCGATGTGGCAATGACCAGCGTTTCCGCCGAAAATGCTTCTGCAAGCTCGCGCAGCCGATCCACTGAACCCACGACCGGAATGCCTGCTATCAGGGTTCCTGCCTGTATTCTCCGGCTCGAAATTACGCCGCGCAGCTTCCATCCGGCATCCGGATTAGCGAGTAGGAGCTGGGCCACTTCGTTGGCTTCGCGCCCCTCCCCGATAATCAGTGTACTCTTAGACAACAGTCCGCTGCGCACAATCATGCGGTAGATTCCGCGGAGCGCCCATGAAGAAAGAAAAATAAAGAATCCGGCCAGCAGCAAAATGCCGCGCCCGATATGCACCTGATCGCGCGCATAAAAGACAACGATAATTAGAATCAAGCCGACACTCGTTGCGATAAGCGGCAACAGATAGGAGCCGTGCCGCCGTGTCAGCGCCTGGCGCTCATACAAACCGGAGGCATAAAAGACGACAAGAAGCAATGCAGCCGATCCCAGCAGCGACGGCAAATGGTGCAAGCAGTAGGCCCACCCATCCTCTAGGCCCAAACGAACAAACGCTGAGAGGATAATGGAAAGACCAATCGCTACGATATCGCCCGAAAGCAGGACGACGCGACGCAGCGAAATATTTTGTCCCCTATAAAAAATCATAACCCGTTCCGTTGACCTATCTGCCCGGGGTCAGCTCTTAGAGGGCTGGGCTTCGGGACGGTCATACCGATAGTCGTAATCGTAGTAGCCGTAATACGTGGAGTAATAGTAATACCCTACGCGCCCGAATTCCAGATTATTGAGGATACAGCCAAGAAGGTGTCCACCACGCTGACGAATAATCTGCAGGGACATTTGAGCCAGTCTCCGCGATGTCTGTCCGGCCCAGACGACCATCACCACTCCGTCCGCAAGGGCGGTGAGAATTGCGGACTCCGACACAGCCATCATCGGAGGCGCATCAAAAATAATGCGATCATAGGTCCGCTTGGCGTACTCAACAAAGGTGTTGAACTCAGACCTCAGCAGCAATTCGGCAGGGTTTGTCGGGAACGCACCGGTTGCGATCAGATCAAGATTGTTTAGCCCCGTGCGCTGAATCACCGACTCCGGCTTGGATTGGCCCATCAGCACATCAGACAGGCCGCGTCCGCCTTCCAATCCAAAGAATTTATGCAGCTCACCGCGGCGCATATCGGCATCTACAAGCAAAACACGCAACCCCGCCTGCGCAAAGCTGACCGACAGATTGAGTGAAGTCGTTGTTTTCCCCTCTTTTGGAACGGCAGATGTGACAACTAGCGTACGGAGCGACCGATCTTTGGCAGCCGTCATGAGCGCCGATCGCACGTTTCGATAGGCCTCCGCTAAGCCGCTCTTTTGGTCAATATTTGAGATCAAATGCGTCCGCAGATCATGGGGGTCCCAGTTTGCAGACGGAATAACTCCGAGAAATTCCAGACCGAGCGTTCTTGTGACCTCTTCCGGGTATCGGATGGAGTCATCAATGAACTCCAAGCCGAACACGAGACCGATACCGATACCCAGTCCAATGAGCGCGGCCATGAAGATGCTCTGCATCCGGCGCGGAGTGATAGGTGCGCCGGGCGGAGTGGCCCGTTCCAAACGCCTCACGGTTTCCGGCTCGATCCCAATTGAAATATCGATCTCTTTGAGGCGGTTAAAAATCAGGTCATATAGGCTGCGCAACCGTGTGACATCGCGGGTCAGCGCCGCAAATTCATCGGCCTTTCTGGAAACCTCAAGCGCCTCCGACTCCCACTCAGCCTCTGCGCGCGTAACGGCCCGCTCTTTGACCCGCATGGCCTCCAGTTCAGCATAATACTGCTGCTGAGCAAACTGCACCTCTTGGTCTAGCAAGCGCTGCACATCCTTAATCTGCGTTTGAAGGCGCTGCACCTCCGGATGGGCGTCCTTATACTTTTCGCGCGCGGTGGTCAGACGGCTCTCTAGCAGTGCTCGCTCCCGACGATAATCCTCCCAACGCGGGCGCTGAATCACACCGCGCTCAATCAAGCCTTCAGGGCCACTCGAAACCACTATCGGTTGCACATTGTTTGTCCCCCCAACCATAGCGATCGGCATCTGCTGGATGACGGGAACCGGTGCGCTGAGGGCCTGTAGAATCACATCATCCGAAGCCTGATTCAATAGTGGTTGCTGAGCTTGTAAAATCATGCGCTGCGCGCGTAGCCCCGCACTCTGCGCGGACAGGGAGGCCAACATACTGGCCGCCACATTGCCGCGTTCCCCGATCGCCACTACACTATTTTCCTTCTTGAACTGCATCAGACGATCTTCCGCCTTCTTCAATTCATCCCGCAGGCGATTCGCCTGCTGCGTAAGGCTGATCACTGTAGACTGTGAAGTCTCCATGCGCTCTTCCGCCTTATACTCCAAGAAAGCATCTACCATCGCGTTGGCAAAATCGGCCGCAAACCGCTGCTCCAGCGCATCCACGGAAATGACGAGGACGGCGGCCTTACCCAAGGGATAAACGGAAATCCGCTGCAGCTTTTCAGCAATCTCCGATGCGGGGCGATTTAGTTTTTCGCGGGCGCGGCCAATGATCAACCCCGATTGCAATATACGCATCTGGGTATCCACCACATCTCCAATCGCATTCTCAAATTCGCGCTGGCGCAAGCGATCCGGCATGTTCAAATCGCGGCTCAGGAGGACCGTTGCACTTGCCCGATACACCGGCACTTGCTTGACGAGATTGACCACGGTTACGGAGAGCGAAATGACAAAACACAGCGCGACCAGCCAGATGCGTTTGATGATAATGTGGAAGTACTGCTTGATATCAACGACGTCAAACGATTTTGGCGTTTGAGGAGCATTGGCAAACGACTGAGCAGACACGCCCACTCGAGGCGACGGAGACGCAGACTCCGGCTCGACTGCGGGTTTCGGAAGCGAAGGAGGTTCAATAATCTTTCTCATGGCGCGATTAGAAAAGACCCCGCTCCGGAACAATAATTACATCTTCATCGCGCAACGGAACATCGTCCTCAAATGATCCGGTTTTCAGGATGCGCCCGACATCAATCTCCATACTCTCGCGCCGGCCATTCGGGGCTGCACGTTGAATCTTGACGCGGGATGGATTGGCAAATTTGCCAAGACCCCCGTTGGTCAACAGCATGCGGGCAAGAGTCGCTTCGCCCTGAAGGGGCAGTGGATAAATCCCAGGATTCGCAACTTCGCCAAGCAAATATACGCGTCCCCCGGACGCCTGCCCAACCGTGGGGGCAAATAGGATATCGCCCGGTTGGACAGGTATATTCATCTGCATATCAGCAGATCCAAACAAGCGAGAGAGATCGATCGGAATCGCTTGATACTCACCTCCAGGACCCGTTGGGCGAAGTAGGCGAACCGCATCCATCCGCGCCTCGCGCGTGAGACCCCCGGCTTTTGCCACGGCGCGAATCATATCCATATTCGGTTGAAAGGAATGAAAGCCTGGCGAGCCGAACTCGCCCAACGCTAGTATTTCTGCAGCACTCTCTCCCGCCCCCATCGCGGGAATAAACACCATGTCACGTGGTCGCAAGTATTGGTCCGCACCGAAATCCAACGTCTCCACCATAGACTTTACATCAATCGTAATGATCTGGCGCTCTAGACCGCCACCCGGGCGCCATCGGAGGATGCGTACGTTCTTGGCGTCAGCCTGGGGCAGCATCCCCCCCGACATCGCAATAGCTTCCATCAATGTTAAAATCTGATCACCCTTGAAGTCCAGCGGACCCGGATTCTTCAATGCGCCCGTCATCAGAACTGAACCCTCGACGAATTCTTCAACATTTACGCTCACAGTCGCTTTTTTATAGTATGACTGCTCAAGCAGCTTTTTCAGACGCTCCGCGATCGCATCCGGAGTTTCGTTGTCAACAGACGTTCGCCCAATAAACCCAAAGTCAATCGTGCCGTCTCCCGCCACAGAATAGGTCTTGGACAACGAGCCATCCTCGACCACAGTGATGCGCAAGCGATCCCCTCCCATAATCGGGCGGGCCTTGGTTTCGACGGTGGCGGCCATTGCGTTGCCAGCGCCCAAAAGCATCAGCACACAGGAAAGGACCAAAGCAGGCAAGGCGGCCCGTTCACGAACTGAACGGCTAGAAATTGTATACATAGGACCATGTGACCCGGTGTTCGTCCAGAATCTCCGGGTCTAAATTTGTCTTTTCATAAGTATACTCATAGGCTAACCGACGGCTCAAATGTCGAGTCAGCTCCGCAAGATGATCAATCCCAAAATCAATCGTCGTCTTTTTCTCCTCGGGCAACCTCGGAGTCTTTGTAATTTCATAAGCATAGCGGAACCGCAGGCTCAAGTCAGGAATGATGAAGTCGGTTTTCCCGAACGAGTAGCCCAACGTAGTTTTATCGCTGGCCTGCGTCGAACCGAATGTTGTCCGTGGCTCTCGCGAGGCGAAGGCTTCGTGCCGGAAGGTGCTCGAGTACTCGTGGGCTAACGAAGCGTCGTACGTCAATTTGACATCGTCTTCGCGCTCTTCCTCTTTGATCTGATAACTGGCGCCGTAATTCAGGGTCAACCGTGAATTCAGGTCTATATGATCTCGAGCTCCAAATGTGTGGGTGTATTTCCAATCACCCTTGTCATCGTCCGTGTCTTGTTTTTCGTAGCCAAAGGCGTAACTGAGCTGAATACGCTCGGAGAGGAGATAGGTCCAAATCAGATCAATGTTCTGTTTTGTGTCAACTGTAGTCGTCGCTCCTCCGACGGCATTCGGCATTTCGGTTTCTTTTCGACTTCCAGAATAGCGTAGCCCTAAATTATCCATTAGCTTGAGGCCGGCGAGCCAAGTAATTTCACTTTCGTCTTTATCGCCGAATTTGAACTCCTCCTTTTCGTATCTCTCGCGAGTGTATGCATAGCCGGCACCCAACTGCAGCACGTCATTATCCCATTCTGCCTTGACGCCATAGTCCGTCTTCTCACCAGGATTTCGGGTTTTGTTGCTTTTCCCGCCCGGAATAACAACCCCCTCTTGAGATTCCGATTTCCGCTCCCATCCCGCCGTGCCGAGAATGGATAATCTTTGCAACTCTGTCGCAGAGTTTAGTCGAATTCTACCAAATGGACGCTGCGAGTTGTCCAAGTCGTCGCGAACAAAATGCTTTTCTATGGCAAGTCCCGTATTAAGGCTCAATACCGTGGAAGGGGACATCGGAGCATCCCCGTTCAAGTCCAAACCGAACGCCAAGTAATAATCTTTACGCTCAGCGCGCGCTTGAGATTTGCGTTCGCGCTCCACGTTCGTCGTATAAACAGCATCTAGGGTGGCGCGCGCATCCAAATCGAAGGGGCCGACGCGAAGCACCTGCGCGAAGACGCTGACATTCCCCACCCCCATCAGGAGGGCCAGGATCAAGCTGATTAAACGAATGGATCGTCTATACCGCCACTCTTGTGTACGCCGATTCACGCAGAAATGCGCCTCACGTCTGATTCACTCATTGCCGCCCTCATACTCCCAGCACGACCGTGACGACGCGCTGGGAGCGCTCATCCCGAACTATCGCGTTTGTTTGACGGCTTTGTATTCTTCGACCGGAATGGCCTTGCCACTCTTGCCCGTGAAGTCGCCGGGCTCGCCCCACTGAACAACGCGGTCATTTTCGAAGAACACCCAGTAATCTTTCGGACGCAACGAAATCCCGGACAGATACTCCCATATCTGCTGGGTCTGCCCGTCTTCGTAAACTTTGGCGGCGCGAATCGTGTTGGGCTTGCCCAATTCATCGTCCACTTCGTCCGGCGTCATGCCCAAACGCAATTTTTTGATCTTGCGGGCGGGCGTCCCACACCCTGCCAGCCCGGCAATAATGATTACCGAAAGGAATATTTTGAATGCGACCTTCACGCTGCGGCTCCTTTCAAACTTTTCTAGTGCCCCAAACTGCACGCATCATTGACAAAACGATGACGGACGGCAAGAGCAAATCGAGCAGTGATTCAAATTCTCAAACCGACGCTCCAAAAATACCGCATTACGACCTTGCCGCAAATCTCGAATTCGGGGTATGTATATGGGGAGTGAGTGTGGTGGCCATGAAACGCAATTGGGTTCGTTTTTCAATTTTGCTGGTTTTGGTGATGGGGGCAACGCTTGCCGCAGTTGTGGCAATGCGCGGGAAACGCCTCTTCCATACGGCAAATGACTGGCGCAAAGAGTTGCGCTACTTAATCGAAAGTGGAGGCACGATCGGTGAGGTTCCGGCGGCAGAGGCGTTCGAGACCGGCTATCTACAGGCCGTTTTCGGCGGCGATCCTGAATTGCTCGGCAAACTCCGAGGAATCATCAGCAAGGGGCTTGCGGAAGATCCTACACTGAATCTTGGCGAAGTTGCCGCGATGCTCGTCACCTACCGCGCCAATGCGGATGGACACTCCGAAGATGTTGTCGCGCATATCATAGGCGGCTTCCCCCTGGGACGCCGCAAGCCGGGGTTTCACCGCGATGGGTTTTTCCGCGGCCAAATCGACAAAAATCTATGGGACTCCGGAAATAGTGCGCTGGCATTTCTGGGCCGAGACATTGTCCTCTTTGCCGACGAAGCCATCGCGAACGCGCAACAAGACGTGCTCGAATCAATTCTGTCGGGCAATATCATGCCGCTGGTGGACATGCTCAAAGACCGCCCGATCCACTTCACCCTCGTATTGCCGGATCCGCGGCGCGCAGTACCGCCGCAATTGCGCCCACACGTCCAGGCGATCATTTTCAAGGGAAACCTATCTACTTCCGGTGGGGCATATGACATCACAATTTTGACACCCAACCCGGAGGCGGCCAGCTACACCCTGTCCATGCTATACGACATGAAACTGGCTTCGCAGCTCGCGCTTCAGGGGCGTTTTCAGGGTGTTGTTCTTAAAGAGGCGTGGGGCGATCACATTCCCGTTTGGTGGGCGCACGAAATGTTCAACAACCTTCAGCGCACAACAATGGAGAAGCAGCAGAACATCGTTCGAATGCACCTCGACTTCGAGCGCGTAATGGTTAATGCCACGCTGAAATCAATCGAACGTATGGGTCGCGATATGCTGCAGACGCGCGGCAGCATGGAAGAAAAGCTGGATCCGCGTCTTGTTGACGCAGGCATGACCACACGGAAGCCTCTTCACTACTGGAGCAACGAGCACCGATGGGGTCCGGACTGGCCCATTGCGCCACCGAACACCAATGCGGTGGTCGGAGAGATCGACGGCCGCAGGATGTCTGAAATACCCGCCGTCTCGCCTGCGGAATAGAAATGGGCGCGGCGATTTGCGTACCCGCATGCAGACGATTTGCGCTTCCAATACGTTCCTGTGTTGCGTTAATCAATCGATCCGACATAGTATATGACTCAGTTTGAAGGACATCGGAGGACAGCTTCAGGTTGATGAAGCGGTCGTGGTGGGATATGTCATTCCGTTTTTGTGAACATAGAGCAAAGAAACTAATCGCGCGAACGGCGATATTTCGCCTCGTCAGCGTGTGCATCCTGCTGATAGTTGCGCATGCAGCGAATGCTCTCGAATTCAATCTCCGGCAGTTGGCGGATGATCGCTACTTCAATCGCGAAGCGATCATCAGCGAATCAGGAATGGCTGTGTGGATTCAATACGACACCAATGACACGACAATTTCAATTACCGACATCATTTACGAAAAAAATAGAGGTGGCCGCACCAATCTCACTCAAGAAACCAGCGCCATGTTTTACGGCAACACAAAGCCAACTGTTGAGGGTGATTCGATCGTCTGGATAGCAAACTATCACCTCTTCCCGGAACCTTTTTCATGGACACTACACGAAGTTCCGACTCGCGATGAAGGCACGACTGAGACTCCCGCGCTCTACCAAGCCAAAGTAGATGAGGCAGGCGAGCAAGTTTTTTTCAACATGGCAGATACCGGAAGCGTCGAAATCGCGACAAACGACAAGGGAGAGGTGGTCACAAATTTCCACGCGGCCGCTAGCACCGAGGAGCAGATACGGCGACATCCCAGTGGAAAGGCTGAAATCAACTTCTGGCCCGGATCGGGCGAAGTGGTGCGCGTTACTACCGATGAGCGCAACGATTTCGCCCCGAGCTTTTCCGGCCGCCTCATTGCCTGGCAGAAATCAAAGGGATTCCCATTCGGGTGGGAGTTAATGGTATGGGACGATGGAGTCACCAAACAGCTCACCACCAACTTCTATTACGACATGGGACCTAAAGTTCATGGTCGGCAGGTTGTGTGGTACGGGTGGGACGGCTACGATTTTGAGGTTTTTCTCTACGATGCAGATAAGGATTCCATTACGCAAATCACCAGCAATCGCTACGATGACGTGAGCCCGGTTATCTGGGATGGTCAAATCGCATGGGAAGGCTATCCGGCGGTGGAGGCGGATATATTCCTCTATCGCAACGGCGAAACGACCAAGATAAGCGATAATATTGAAGACGACATCAATCCGCGCATCTGGAACGGACAGGTCGTCTGGCAGGCTTTCGACGGCGACGATTTCGAGATTTACCTTTACGATGGCAGCAAGGCAATCAAGCTCACAAAGAACGATTTCGATGACACGAACCCGGACATCCGCGACGGCATGATTACGTGGATGGGCTATAAAGGGAACTGGGACGCTGAAATCTATGCGTGGGAAGGCAGCGGCGAACCTGTCCAGTTAACTGACAACGACGAAGAAGATCGCGACCCCCGAACCGCAGGTCGCCGAATTATCTGGACCATCGAGCGCGAAGGCCGCTCGGAAGTCTGGCTCGCCGAGCCGAAATAGCCCCTCGATTCGCAGCTATAGCGCTATTGTCTCTGCCGATCTAGGGAGCGGTACTGTAGGGCTTCGGAGATGTGGGTGCTTTCGATACTTTCGGATTCTGCGAGATCAGCGATGGTGCGCGCCACTTTCAGAATCCGGTCGTAGGCGCGGGCGCTGAAGTTGAGGGCGTGAAGCGCGTTTTTCAGAAGTTCCTGCCCCGCTTCGCTCAGGCGCGCATATTTTTGCATATCGCGCGGACGCATCGCCGCATTGCAGGTGACCTTCTGGCTCCCTTGATAGCGGCGCTGCTGAAGCTCGCGCGCGCGGATCACGCGATCGCGAATCGCTACTGATGGCTCTCCCTTTGCCTCGGATGCCAAATCGTGGTAGGTCACGGACGGCACTTCGACGTGAATATCAATACGATCCAATAGAGGACCCGAAATCTTCGCACGATAGCGCTGTATTTGAATCTGTGTGCATTGGCAGTTTCGCTTGCTGTCGCCGTAATACCCGCACGGGCACGGATTCATCGCAGCGACGAGCATGAAGCGACACGGAAATGTCAGCGTTGCGGCGGCGCGCGAGATCGTGACTCGCCCGTCTTCCAACGGCTGGCGCATAACCTCCAGCACACTCCGATGAAATTCGGGCAACTCGTCCAGAAACAGCACCCCATTGTGCGCCAAACTCACTTCGCCGGGGAGCGGGTGTGACCCGCCACCTAGCAGGCCTGCGTCGGAGATAGTATGATGCGGGGAGCGAAAGGGACGGCGCGAAACCAACGCCTGATGCGGCGCCAGAATACCGGCAATGCTGTGAATCTTTGTCGTTTCCAGGGCTTCATCCAGCGTGAGCGGAGGGAGGATGCTCGGCACGCGCTTTGCGAGCATGGACTTCCCGGTTCCCGGCGGGCCAATCAGAAGCAAGTTGTGCCCGCCGGCGATGGCAATTTCCACTGCGCGTTTGGCGAACTCTTGGCCTTTTACATCGGCATAATCTTCTTCATACGCAGTGTGAGTAGAAAACTCGCTCTTAGCGTCCACACGCACTGGAGGAACTTCAATGTCGCCCGCAATAAAATCTGCTGCTTCGCGCAGAGAGCGAACAGGATGAACGGCCAAACCCTCCACAACAGCAGCCTCTTCGACGTTATCGGGCGGTACGAGGATTGCACTGTATCCTTCATCACGCGCCATCAGGGCAATCGGCAGAATCCCGCGAACACGCCGCACTTCGCCGCTCAATGCGAGCTCTCCTACAACAACAAACTTCTCCAGCGGAGCGGACGGGATGGCATCAGTCGCAGCCAGCATTCCAAGTGCAATGGGCAGGTCAAAGCTGGGGCCTTCTTTCTTTACATCAGCGGGTGCAAGATTCACCGTGGTGCGGCCCAGCGGTGGAGCAAAGCCAGAGTTGATCAGCGCAGTCCATACGCGATCCGAACTCTCTTTCACTGCGGCATCCGGCAAGCCGACGACCACAACCTTGGGGTCGCCACGCCCTGCGTTCACCTCGATTTCAACGAGGAACGCATCTACTCCATAGACAGCACCCGAATTGACTTTTGCGAGCAACGAAAGCCTCCTTATTTCGCCCTATCCAACCGGCGGCGAACGTAAACAAATTCGCGTACATTGGAAAGCCGCAAGGCGCAAACCCGAACAAAACAAGCGCTACGCCCTACCAGGACTATCCCCGGTTTTTCAGAGATCTGCGAAAGAGAGTGCCAACTGGCAGTCGCTTGAGTGTGGTGGAGAGGCCGAACGCGGGCGACAGCGACCGAGCCTACTGAGCAAAGTGGCTAGCCCATCGGCGAGCGCGTAGTAATGGAAGTCCGGTACGCCGAATAGACGCTTGGCCACCTGCGTAATGCGTGTGGTCAGCACCGCCAGCTTCAGCGATTCGCCCATCCACACCGCCGCAAAGTAAGCCGCCGCAAGCACCAGCGCTACCAGATTGCGCAACCGTTCATAGTTCAGCACGCGCAGATCCTCCAGATGGTAACTCTGCTTGATGAATCGGATCGCTTCCTCCACCAGCCATCGGCTCAGATATCCCTGCACTACGAACCACAGACTTTTGCGAGACCGGTGCAACGCCACATTGGTCAACAGCATCATCGGAGCTTGCCCCAACCCGCGCACTACTACCAGATACAGCGGTTCGGTATGCCCCGGCAGGTGGACCGGACGGAAACCGTAGTGGAGCAGCAACCGGTGCTCGCCTTGCGCGTCCTGCCGGATGAGTGACTCGGTGTAGATCGTCGGACAGTCAGCTGCGATCTGCGCTGCACTCACCAGGCGGTTGCGATACTGCAGATGCCGGTCACCCACCAACCGCACGATGAAGCGTAATCCCCGCGCCAATAAAGGCGAAAACAGCTTCATGCGGTCTGCGCCCCGGTCCATCACATACACCCCGCGGTTACCCGTCGCGGTGCGAATGGTATCGATGATCTGCAACAGTTGGGTGTTCTCGCTCTGGAAGTCCGGTGCCTCGGCGCTCCACAGTCGCATCTGCAGCGGAGTCATCCGTCGTCGCCCCACCTCGCACGCCACCGCGACACACGCCCAGTAGCCTGGCACGAACTCGCCCGTGCTGCCATCCCGCACGGTGGCCAGGTATGGCATGTGTCGGGCGTGGGTTTTGCGCACATCGGTGGGGTCTACGACGATGAGGGTGTCTTGTTTCACTCGCGCGGCGGCGTGCTTCACAATCTGCTCGTTGATCGTTTGTGCCAGACCGGGAACTGCCAAGTGATGGCTCAACCGCTCCTCGGTCTTCTTCGGTTGAATGTCTTCACCCAGCGCTCGGGCGATGGAACTGAGTTTCACATCCTGCTTGGCCTGCAGCCCATAGAGCATCTGGGTCACGAATTTGGCGCGAGGTTTGGAAAACCGGGGAGAGACTATCCCCGAAAATTGTTCAAGCTGCTCTCGCACTCGATGGGCGATTAGGGTACGGTTCATGTCGGCCTCCTTGGGTGGGTTTCATCACCTCCACTATGCCAGTTGCATCGTGGCCCATCGAGGCCATTTCACTTGTTACGAGCCACTCCGCTCTCAATCTCAATGACTTACGCCAATTCCTACCTCAAAACCGGGGATAGTCCTGCTACGCCCTACCACGGCGCCGCCGGATTGCATCAATCGCAAATCCCAACTCGGGGGCGCGCAGCAGCACCGCACTCCCGAAGTAGGCGCCGATCCCCAGCCCAATCGAGCCCAGCACAACTGCAATCTCCCGCAATTTGACCGGCAACGGCACATGGCCAAAGGCTGAACTCAGGAGCGGTTTCACAGAGAGTATTACAAGCGCCATCACGGCGGCGCAGACCAACGCCCGCGCCGCGGCGCGTATCACGCTCGCCCACCCCGGCGAACCGAGACGGCGCTGGAGCAGTACGGCCAACGTCAGTCCGTTCATCGTTTCCGAAATCACGGTGGCAAACGCCAGTCCTGCGTGTTTGTAGTCCAGCGGCCACGTGAGAACAAACACCACGTTCAACACGAAGTTCAGCGCAACCGCACGAAGCCCGATCAAGAAAGGTGTCCGCGTATCCTGCAGCGCATAAAACGCTGGCACAAAAACCTTGGCGAGGCAAAACACCATCAAGCCCGGCGCATAAAATTGCAGCGCGATTGCGGTATGCCGGACTGCGGTGTCGTCAAATCGCCCCCACCCGAAAATCATCCGCACAATCGGCTCCGCAAGGACGAGCAATCCAATAGATGCCGGGATCATCACAAACAGCAAGGTGCGTAGGGAATGATTGAGCGTATTCCTCATCTCCGCATGATCACCGCGCGCGGCATGCCCGGAAAATACAGGCAGCAACACTGTGCTCATCGCAGTGGCGAGCAGCCCCTGTGGAAAATATAGCAGCCGCTCCGCGTAGAAGAGGGATGCCGGTGCCCACGGCGCTGCCCAGCGAGCCAGAAGCGCGTTCACCATCACGTTCACTTGCGTGACCGACTGTCCTAGCGCCGTCGGCCCCATCAGCGCAAAAACACGGCGCACGCGCACGTCGCCCAGGCCCCACGTGAAGCCGGGCCGGAATCCCAACCGGACCAGCGCCGGGATTTGAACCCCCATTTGCACAATTCCAGCGACAAAGACGGCCGCCGCAATCCCATAAATCTGCTGTTCAGGCGCCGAGCCAAATCGCGGGCACACCCACAAAACAAAAATGATCCAAACGATGTTGAGCAGGCTCGGCGTGAACGCCGGCAATGAGAAGCGATGACACGCATTCAGCATTGCCATAAAAAGTCCTGCCAGACAGATAAACAGCACATACGGCAGCATCCAGCGCATCAACGGCAGGAGATGCGGTGCGCGCGCCACCAAATCAGGCTTGAGCCATTCCAATACAAACGTCGCACCGATGAGAAGCAGCACCAGCAGCAGCAACCCGGCCGCAACAACCGTCACCGTCTTGCGTGCCATCTGCCACGCTGCAGCGTCCCCCTCCTCATTGCGCGTTGCCATGAAGACGGGGACAAACGCCGACGACAACGCCCCTTCACCGAAGAGAGCGCGAAAAAGATTCGGCAGGCGAAACGCGACAACGAAGTCGGACATCACCGCGCTCGTACCGAATAAACTCGCGGTCAACGTGTCGCGCACCAAACCCAGCACGCGACTCAGCGAGGTGAAGCTGCCAACCTTGAAGGCCGAACGAATGACACGATTCTTTTCCACGGCTGGAAATGTGGCACAGCCAGAAATGAAGGAAACAAAGAAATGCGGGTTATAGCCGCAAATATCCGCAGTTCCCAACTTTCCGTTCTACGCTCAACTCTGTACCCTTTCTCTTCGTGACAGATTCTCCAAAGAACTCCGTGTGGCGTTTTCTCCTGCTGCTGGCCGTCATCATTCCTCCGCTCTTTATCGCACTCGGCGACCCGGACTGCGAATTCCACATGGAGGTGCGCACCATCGCAGCGTCGCAGGAAACGTGGCTTCGCCAGCAACACGACCCATCTGCGTGGATGATCCCCAGTTGGAACGGAGCACCGCGGGTCAATAAACCGCCGCTCACAGTTTGGATCAATATGCTCGGCTGGAGTGGACTCGACCCCGCCACGACTTCTGTGGACACACTCGTGTATCGCGCGCGCCTGATAGCCGCCGGACTGAGTCTGGTCGCACTACTCGCACTCTGCGCTCTCGGGGCATCGCTACATAGCGCCCGCTTCGGATTTCTCGCCGCGGCAATCACGGGCACCTCTCTTCTTTTTCTGCGTAACGCGCGTATGGCGTCCTACGACACCTATCTACTCACATTTTGCACGCTCGCAATGGCGGCCGGAATTGGCGCCATGCAACTGCGCGCAAAACAGCCGAAGCGCCCAGTCACGTTATTCTGCTGGTCGCTCTGCGCGCTCGCGATGGCAGCGGCATTTTTGACAAAAGGGCCCATCGCGCTGGTAATGACGGTTCTGCCGCTCGCGCTGATCGCCCTGACGGGGCCGCGCAAAGGCGCCTCAATCGGCGGCCTATTCGGGGCATCTCTGTTCGCCGCCGCTCTCGTCCTGCCGTGGTACATCTACGTCCTCGGCAGTGTCGTTGCAGCGGATCAGATCATGAGCACCGAGTTTCACGCCGCACGCAGCGAATTTCAGGATCCGTGGTACTATCTCTGCCTCATTCCACTTGTGTTCCCCTGGCTATTCTGGCTCCCCGCATACTGGATCGCCGAGATCCGCCGCCAATACGACGTTCGACAGCCAGCCATCCGCGCACCGATGCTCTGGTTCCTCACAATTTTCATCGTCATGTCCATCCCTGCGGCGAAACAGCAGCGCTATATCATTCCGATTCTGCCCGCAGTCGGACTCATCATTGCCACCGCATGGCTACAACTTGCAGCACGCAACAAGTTGCGATGGCCAGCCGGACTCGCCCGCCTCCATGGCGGATTCCTCACCATCGCCTCCCTCCTCATTGCGCTTTGGGGCCCCGCGCAACCGTGGCTGGTCTCCTATGGCCTTCTGAACCAACCTGAAGTCGTACGCCTTCCCGCCTGGGCGTTCCCCGCTGTAGCACTTCCCCTCCTCATCATCTCGCAGATCATTCGCAGGGCGAACCTTGAAGCGGCCACCTGGCTCACGGCCGTGTGGATGAGCATCGCAGCAACGCCCGCGCTCTACGACTACGCGCGAAATCCACGCAGCCTCTATCCGCACCGCGCCGACGTAGAATCCGTCTCGCGCGGCATCGGCACAAACGCCCTCTTCTACGCCACAACACCGGAATTGCCCGACTCCAAAGAATGGCCCGCGCCCGCCATGCTGCTCTACTCGCAACGCATCATCCCGCATTGGGATGATGGCACTCCCGAACGCGGAACGTTCCTCATGGCGGCGCAACACGAACGGCTGGACAAGCGCATACGCGAAGCCGGTTGGGTGTTTGTACGCCAGTTCAACGACGGCAACCTGCCGCGCAATCTTTATCGCGCGCCCAAGTAAAAGCCGCGCCCTGCCCTACCGTGCCACACACCGCTCGTACAGTTGAAGTGTCAGCTCGACTGTATTCGCCACACTGAACTTTGATGCGATCCGCGCGCGGGCGCCTTCAGCCAAACGCTTGCGCAATTCCGCGTCCTCCACCATCCGCTTCAGCGCCAGACGCAAGGGCTCAACGCTCCCCGCCGGAACAACCAAACCGCTCACATCGTTCTCGACGATCTCCGGCAACCCGCCCGCATCGCTCACCACTGCGGGCACGCCCTGAATCATCGCTTCCACAACAGCTTTCGGGAGCCCTTCGCGGTCGAGCGACGGCATCACAAAAAGATCGAACGCGCGACATAGGCGATGCGCTGCCGCCCGATAGCCGGTGAAGACAAGGCGTCCGCGCAAATCCGCGCGATCCCGCCACGCACGCACCTCGCGATCACGCACTTCTCCGACGAGCGCCACCTGAAACCGCACATCCGTCTGAAGTCCCGCAACGGCCTTCAACAATAGCGGCACACCTTTTACGCGCCGCATATTCGCCACACAGCCAATCACAACGGCATCCGTATCCAACCCCAATTCACTGCGCGATGGAGCCCCCGACGCATACCAGGCAGGATCATGTCCCTTCGGAATGGTCGCCAATTTTTCAGCGGGCACGCCCCGCTCCAACAAATAAAGGCGCACCGCATCAGCCACGCACGAAATCGCATCCACTCGCTTACTCAAAAAACTGCGGCGCGTCGAAAAATCCCAAAAACCCAAATGCCCCGTCGTCCCGCGATACGCCACCAGGCGCGCGCGATTCCCCTCCATCTCGGGAAGCACGCACGCCAACGTCTGATTATTGAACGCATGCACAAGATCGGGATCAAAATCGCGAAGTGCGGCCCGAATCGTAGACCGCGCAGTCGGGCTCTTTCGGGAATCAATCACCAGCGGATCCACTTGCAAACCGACATCGCGCCAGACAGCGAGATGCGGCGATGCGGGATCCGCCAGCACGCGTATTGCCAACCCGCGCTGTGCCAAACCCGCAATCAAGTGGGCCTCCGGCAAATCGCTCTTTCCTACCAACGCCAAAACACGCATCTCTCCAGCCTAACGCCCAAACACCGATCCGCAACCGCTTTCCTCTCCGTGCGCGAAAAAGAAGTCGCCCCGCCCCGATCGCCTAAAATCGCGATACATTGGATAAACACATTTGACGTAGCCCATCTCTCGCAACAGCATGGTGGCGTGTCACTTTTCTTCATTCGATTCTTCAGCGCGCTGCTCGGACTCCTGCCCTACGGCGCAATCCGCCGACTCGGCACGGCCTCGGGCTGGATCCTTGGCCGGATTATTCGACATCGCCGTGCGCTAGTTCTTGAAGCACTCGAGCGCTGCCTCCCCGAACGCACCCCGACCGAGCGCGTGCGAATTGCAGACGGGATGTATCGCCACCTCGCCACACTCGCGCTTGAATGTCTATATTTTGCGGGGCGTCGCGCGACGGAATTTACGCAGTACGTTGATATCGTGGGCGCCGCGCACCTCGAATCTGCGCGCACGCAAGGTACCGGCGTACTCGCGCTCATGGGCCACATTGGAAACTGGGAACTGATGGGACTCGCCGCCGCGTCGCTCTGGCAGCCGATTAGCGTCGTCGTGAAGCCGATCCGCAATGAAGCGGTCAACACCTACTGGCGCACCTCGCGCGAACAAATGGGCCTCCGCCTGCTCCCGCGCGACGACGCGATGCGCGACTGCCTCAAAGCGTTGAAGCGAAAAGAAGCCGTCGCCCTGATCCTCGATCAGAATATGCGGAGGCACCGCGGCATTTTTGTGGATTTCTTCGGCAAACCCGCGTGCACCACCCCCGGCCTCGCCTTTCTCTCTGCCGCATCAAAAACGCCGGTCTTCCCCGTCTTCATGATCCGGAAACCCAACGGTCGCCATGAACTGCACGTCCGCACACCCATCGCGCCCCCGCCGGATCGAGACGATGAAACCATCCGCAACGCCACACAGGAATATACGCGTGTCCTCGAAGAGATTATTCGCGAGTATCCGGAACAGTGGACGTGGCTGCACAAACGCTGGCGCACCCAACCGGACGATGCTCAAACCGCGACGCCGCGGAAATAGACCGGTTCGCTCGAAAGCTGGCGCGGAACGGACTCCAGCACACTCCCATCCATCGCCTCCGCACGTTCGCACGCAATAGAAACTTCCGCTCGCGACGCATCTGCCCACGAATAACCAACGCCCACCGCCTCGCCATCAGCACGGCGAAAGAGATGCAAATACGCAGCATCGCCAACCGGAAGATTGCGAAGAAACGTCGCATCACCCAAAACATCAATCAACCGCAGCCACGCATGATACGCAGGTCGCGCGCGCCAGGGCTCTGCACGCTCGTCCACCAGACCGAACCCGTGTGCCACCAATCGCCACCAATACACGCGCTCCACCATTCCGCTGCACGCGGCCTGAAGAAGATATCGAACCATGAAGCGCGCGTAATCGTGCTCATCCACATTGGGCGCGCCGACGATCTGACCCGGATAGAGATATGGCGAGCACACCGGCGAATAGACGCCCGTATCCGATAGTGGCCAGTTGACCTCCGACACGATCAGGCGATCTGCGCACACTCCGCTTGCGCGAGCCATCGCGCGCGCAAGCGCAAACTTTTCGACAGAGGCGAAGCGGCCCTGTCGGTTTTCCGGAGCGCCGCGCCGGTCCACATAGAGATGATGCGACAGCGCATCAAATGAAAAATCGCGCGGTACACTCGCCAGCGCGCCCAGCGCGTGCAGATATTCAAAGTCAATTCCCGCCGGGCCCATCCACTTCAACCCCGGATAGGCCGCCTTCAGCACTAAAACCGGATCGAGTAATTTCCGGTAATCGCGTAAATTCCATAGTCCCCACTTCACCCGATTGATCGCGTGGCCGACTTCCACCCAGTCCGCGAAGCCTGAAAGCTCCGGGATCACGCGCTCGCACATCGCGCGCCACGAGGCAGGCTCCGCCACCGCGCGCCGGTCTTGGCATAACGCGAAACCCACAGAATGCCCGCTCGCCGAAAGCGCGCGTCCTGCCTGTAGCGCGAAATCCCACTGCTCCGGCCCTTTGTGGCGATAGAGACGAATCAAGAGCGGCACCTGCACTCGCCCCGCCAACCATTCGCGCTCGCGATCCCGCGACGCCGCGCGCGGCTCCACACTCATCCCCCAGCGCTGTGCCATCGAAAGTGATTCCGAGAAACACGCTGCCTTCAACTCGCGATATTCTCGAATCAGTTTCGGCGCCGCCGCAATCGTCGCGCACGCAATCTGAAAATGATTGCCGAGCGGATACAGGCGTTTCCGCTCGCGCCGCGCCCACGCATTGATCGGCTGCACCGATTTTTCATCCCACAGCCAGATTTCGTGCGGAGGCGGATATACCTGCCGCCGCTCCGGATCGCGTCGCACACGCGCCTGACGGATCGGATGGCGAACCCGGCGCGACCACGCGTGAAACCGGAATCGTCGCCGTGCCGCGCGCAGCGCATCGGCAAATGAGCGCGGCATCCGCGCTCCGAAATACATCTCGCAAAATACGCGCAATAGATCTGTCGGGAGATACAACCGCGCGAGGTCTTCGCCTCGCGCCTTTTCCGAAAGCGGGCCACTGCAAATACGCGCGCGATTCAAATCAATGAAATACACCCCGCCCCAGCGCCCCTCCACATCGCGTTGCAAAAGGATATTCTGATTGCCCAAATCGTTGTGCTGCACACCCGCGTCGTGCAGCGCGCGCACTGCAGGCGCAATCGCGGCGAGCAGCTCCAGAACCCGATCCGTATCCGGATCATGCCAGAGCAGATTTCGCAACTCGTCACGAAAATTCGTCACCGGCTCCAGGCGTCGCGTAATAAAATAGCTCTCCTGACATCGCCCGCCGTCCCACCGCTCAATCCATGCGATTGGATCGGGCGTTTCCACGCCGTGCGACGCAAGATGCAAAGCCGTACGCCATGCGCGCGCCTGCGCGGTCCCTCGCCGACGCGCATCAAGATTCTTCAAGAACGACAGCCCAGCCTGCGCCTTCACCAGCAGCGGCAATATGCCGTCCGGCCCGGGCGCATCGAGCGCGTAAATGCGCGTGCCGCCCTGCCCCCGTGAACCATCCGCCTTTGCTGCGTGTTCTGCAATCGCGCTAAGCCAGTTGAGAAAGGCGGGTGTTTCAACAGCACGGGCAACTTCTCCGCCATATCCCCCGCGATGAAATGACGATGTCTTCACGATGCGGCACATCCAAAGTAGCGCTGCACAAAGCGCGCAGTGTCCCAGCAATAGCGCGAGAGGGCCGTTGCGCGCGCTTCCGCACCGAGGCGCACGCGCAGTTCAGCGTCGCCCGCCAACTCTGCCATCTGCGTCGCAAGCTCAGCAGAATTCTTAAAAATCCGCCCGCCGCCCGCATCCAACTTCTCGACGAAAATTGGGAGTCCACTTGCAAGGATCGGAAGTCCCGTCAACATCCCCTGCACAATCGCCTGCGAAAATGTCTCGCGCATCACCTCTTCATCACGCGACGGGCAAATCATCACATCCATCCCGCGCAAAAACCCGGGAATCGCATCAATCGGCATCCAGGGATGCGCAGTCACGCCCGTCGGCAAGTCGCGAGGCGGGTTCAGATAGGAGGCCAGATGCAGCTCGCAACGCACCGCAACATCTGCAGACAGCTGACGGAATGCCTCCATCGCTGTATCGGCGCCCTTCCACGCATTTTCAAGCGCGCCCAACACCACAAAGCGGATGCGATCCGATGCGGGCGACCCGGCAGGGAAGAAACGCTCTGCATTCATGATTCCATAATCCACCGCAACGCGCGGATACCCCGCTACGCGAAACGGGCGCGCGATCTGCTCATTTACACAGACAACGGCAGAATTCCATTTTTTCAGCGCGCGAACAAAACGCGGCGACGCTTCGCGATGCGCGAGCAGCACCAACCTGGCGACGGCGCGGCGAAGTCGCAGAAGATGCAACAGCGGAATCAGGCCGTTCCCGACATTGGCGAGAAATAAAGTATCCACCCCACCGCGCGACATCCGGCGTGCAATACTCCACGCGCCACCCAACTCGCCTGCTGCGGTCCACACCGGCTGCAAATTCGCACCGAAAGCGCGCGCCTCGATTTCGCTGCGCCACGCCGTGTGCGCAGGCAGAACAACGCTGTAGCCAAGCGAGATAAAATCCTGGATCAACTGGAAATTGAAAAGCTCGACCCCGCGCAATGGAAGCGCCGGTGGTCGCAAAAATACCTTTTCCAAAAAAAGTACAGTGGAGGCCATGCCATTCATGCGCGCATCAGTCAGCCTTCTCGACTTGCTTCATATCCTGCGCGTTCTCTAATTCCCACAGCTTCGCATATTTCATGCAAACGCCGAACGCACTCACCAGCGCAATTAAAAACCCGCGGCGACCATCCAGAAATCCACCGCGAAGCACGTATGCCTTCAAAAAACGAAAGGGCGGGCGAATCATGAAATCTACCCATCGAAAACGCGACTTCGCGCGAAACTTCTCCTGCGCCGTGATGCTGGAAAAACGGTTCATCGTCTCGACGTGGTCATGAACATCGGCGTAGGTATAGTGATACAGTTTGCCGCGCAGTGTTTTCACGCCACCATCCACAATCACCTGATCGTGCGGCTCCGTACCGCCGCTGTGCCCTTTCTGCTTAAGGAAGAGGCGGAGTTTGATGTCGGGATACCATTCGCCGTGCCGAATCCAGCGCCCCAAATAATTGACCATGCGCGGAAATTGGTATCCGGCGATCGAACCGCTATTCGCCGCCAACTCGCTTTTGATTTCTTCGCGCAGCGCAGGTGAAACCTCTTCGTCTGCATCCACAAAGAGGATCCAATCGTTCACCGCCATCTCGCGGATCAGATTCTTCTGGCCGATGTATCCCAGCCATTTGTGCTGGTAGACACGTTCGGTGTATTCCCGGCAAATCTCGACCGTTCGATCGGAGCTGAAACTGTCCACTACCACAATTTCATCGCACCAGCGCAGGCTTTCCAGACAGCGACGGATATTGAGTTCTTCGTTGAAAGTCGTGATGCAGGCAGAAATTTTGGGGCACGGCTTCATGGTGTAGAAATTCGGATCAACCCTTCATATACGCGGTCCGGGGAAATCGCGGCGAGTCTTTTTGCAGCGCCTTCGTCATCGCGCGATATTTCCCGCGAGTGTGGCCCGTCATCCTGCACAATCGCAACACGCGGTCCCAGCGGCCCGGTCACACGCGGATCAGTGGCGCCGAACACCGCTACAACCGGCCGCCGCAACGCCGCAGCGAGGTGCATTCCGCCGCTATCGTTGCACACCACCGCATCGCACGCCGCGAGACAGGCCGCCCATTCCGCCAGCGAGGTCTTTCCCGCCAGATTCAAGCCGCGCCCGGCGGCTGCAACAATTGTATCAGCCGCGAGCGAGTCGCCGCTTGCCCCCATCGCAATGACACTGCCGCGCGACTCCTGAACCCAGCGTCGCGCCACATCGGCATAATGCTCAATCGGCCAGCGCTTCGCCGGACCGCGCGCTGCGCCAGGCATCACGCCCAAGAGCGGGCGTGGCAGAGAATGAACAAGCTCTGTCGCGCGTTTCACCGCTTCAACAGAGATTTTGATGTCCGGATATTCCGCGCCGTTTGCGGGACGAGGCAGCTCAAGCAAGTCGTAATATTCCAACGATTGATGCACCGGCGCATCGAGCGGCGGAACGATCCGGGTCAACAAGGCGCTACGCCATTTTCCGCGACGCGCGACGCGCTGCGGAACGCGGGCCAGAAACGGAACGAACGCGGATCGAAACGAGTTCGGGAAAATAACCGCGCCCTCCGGTGCCGCGTGCTGGATTGCGCGCGCCGCCTCCCGCATGGCGGGCAGCGTTTCCTCATAGACCACCACGGCGTCCGGCACCGCGTGCATTCGCCACAGCGGGACGAGCGCTTTTTTCACCAAAAGCGTCAAATGGGCGTCGGGATGGGCGCGACGCCACGCCTGCAGGGCGGGCATACTCATCAACGCGTCGCCGATCCAATTCACGCCGACGACGAGAAGGTGATCAGGACTTGAAGCAGATGCGATTGATCCAGGCACGGAATTCCTCGGCTCCGGACAACATTTCAATTTCGACGCGCAGGAAAAATACGGGCAAATCGCGCCGTTCCAGCATCGGGAAGCGAACTGCGTCCTTTTCCGTCGTCACAATAATTTTCGCGCCGCGGCTTATCCCCTTGTTAATGATGTCTATGATCTCCTGTTGGGTGTAGCGATAGTGGTCGGGGTTCCGCTTATGGTACACCACTTTCGCCCCTAAACGCACCAGCTCGTCTTCAAACCCTTTGGGGGACGCGATGCCCGAAATCGCTGCGACCGGCAGTCCTTTAATGAACTCGAGCGGCGCGCGCTCTTTCGTGTACACGTCTTGCAGATATTTCGCCGAGTGGCGACATTCCGAAATCTCGGCGGTCGGGTTGTATTTCCGCAGAATCTGCTTCAATTCCACCGCGCCGTCGCCGTTCGACTTCGTGATGAAAATGAAACTCGCCCGTTTCAGGTTCCGAATCGGCTCGCGCAAGATTCCGCGCGGCAACAAGCGCCCGTTGCCAAACGGATTCGTCCGGTCCACCAGCACAATATCCAGACGGTGTTTCAAGTGCAGATACTGAAACCCGTCGTCGAGAATCAACGTGTCGCAACCGAGTTTCTGAACGGCGTGTTTGCCTGATTTCACGCGGTTTCCGTCCACGATCACAGCGACGTCCGGCAGGTTCTTTGCCAACATGAACGGTTCATCGCCACCGTGTGAGGAATCGAGGAGCAGGCTCTTTCCGTCAGACACCACGCGCGGGGGCATTTCCTTCGCGGTACCGGTGATTCTGCGCCATACGCGGACCAGCCACGGATCCTCCTTTTTGCGATAGCCGCGGCTCAAGATCGCCACTTTACGCCCGCTCTGCTGCAGCGTTCGCGCAAACACCTCCACAATCGGGGTCTTGCCTGTACCGCCGACGGTCAAGTTGCCGATGCTGATCACTTGGCACCCCAACGCGTGGGGGCGGAAAATACCGGAACCGAACAAGGCGAGGCGCAGTTGTACCAGCCCGCGGAATATCCACGACAAAAACCGCAAAAAGCCACGCAGCATCGTCGCGCCCACGCTGTGGTAGCGGTCTTCAATCACGTTGAGGAGCTGTCTCTCAAAACGCTCTAATAATGATCGCGATGCCATGAAATCCTACGGTCCATCGGGGAGGCACACGACCTCAACCGAACGGCGATGCTGCCATTCTGTGCCGCAGCGAGTCAAGGCACAGCGGACAGTGAATTCTGTGCGCACAGCGTTTCCTTGTGGATCCGGGCCCTCGGGGGTATCGTTTCCTCATGCAACTCGCGATTCGACAAACCTATACGTTAGCGGGCCTGACCGCCCTCGAGGCGGTGCGCCAACCCATCGTCATCCTCCTCACCGCCGCTGCCCTCGCGTTCACGGCGCTGATGCCGATCCTCTTCACCCACACGCTCGACGAGTCCGCCCGTCTCGTGCGCGATAGCGCACTCGCGCTCCATTTCGTGACCGGCCTCATTCTCGGCGTTCTGACCGCCTGCACCGCGCTCCGCGCGGAGTTGCGCAACGGCACCGCCGCCGCCGTATTGAGCAAGCCCGTGCCTCGCCCGCTCTTCTTCCTCGGCAAATTCGCGGGGCTCGCAGCGGTGACACTCGCGTTTTCAGCACTGATGGCGGGCGCCACAATCCTCGCCACGCGCACGGCGCGAATCCCGTTTTTCTACGACTGGTGGGGTTCCGGTCCTCTACTCGCCGCCCTTGTCCTCGCATTCGCATTCGGCGGACTCCAAAACTTCCGCGCCAACCGCCCGTTCGCGTCCCGCACATTTGGCGCGCTGCTCGTTCTCGTTCCAGCCGCCACCGCGTTGTCGGGTCTTTTCGACGAGCACGACCACATCGCAAAATGGGGCGCGGGGCTCCCCCTCGAAATCCTGCCTGCCAGCATTCTCATCGCGCTGGCGATTCTCCTGCTCACCGGCTTTGCCCTCGCGCTGGCAACGCGGCTCGACACGGTTCCCGCACTCGTCGTCAGCAGCGTAATCTTCATGTTGGGTTTAATGGCGGATTACATCTTCGGGCGGATCACCCCGCACAACCGCGCACTCTCTGCGCTCGACGGAATCGTGCCGAACTTCCAGCACTTCTGGGCCGTGGATGCCCTCGCGGGCGACGGCATTCCCTGGACCTACGTCGCGCGTGTAGCAGCCTACACCGCCTGCTACCTGCTCGCCCTACTCACCGCCGGAATCATCGCATTCCGCCAAATGGAACTGCGCTGAATGCGAGACCATGACCAGCAGTCTACGACTATCCCAACGATTGAACGGACACCGGAAGCCACCTATCTTTGACGTATGAGTGAAGAAGCGATCATCCAGGCCGACGGACTGACGAAACACTTCCGCGATTTCTGGCGACGCCCGAAAGTCGCCGCGGTTCAAGAGGTTTCGTTTGAGGTGAAACGCGGTGAGGTCTTCGGCCTGCTCGGCCCAAATGGCTCCGGCAAAAGCACCACCATCAAGATGCTGCTCGGCCTCCTGCACCCCACCCGCGGCACTCTGCGCGTACTTGGCCGCGACCCGCGCGATGTACGCGCAAAATCACGCGTGGGCTATCTCCCCGAAGAATCCTATCTCTATCCCTATCTCACTGCCGAAGAGACGCTCGAGTTCTACGGCAAACTCTTCGACATCGCGCCCGCAGAGCGCCGGACCCGCATCGCGCAACTCCTCGAAATGATCGGCCTCTCGCACGCGCGACGCCGCACCGTCGGCGAGTTCTCCAAAGGAATGATGCGCCGGATCGGATTGGCGCAGGCGCTCATCAACGATCCCGACCTGATCATTCTCGATGAACCCACCTCTGGACTCGACCCCATCGGGTGCCGTCAGATGAAGGACCTCATCGTCACACTCGCGAAACGCGGCAAAACAATTCTCCTCTCCTCGCACCTCCTCGCAGATGTCGAAGACGTGTGCGACCGCGTCATGATCCTCTATAACGGAAAGGTCCAGGCAAGCGGCCCCATTCAGGACCTCCTCGAAGTCCGCACGCGCACCCGCGTCTGGCTCCCGTCCGAGCTCGATGCCGCAACGATGCGGCGCGTCCTCGACGCCGTGCGCTCCGCACTCGGCGCGGAACCCGAGCTGGACCACCCGCGCAAGGACCTCGAACAGTTCTTCCTCGAAGTCGTCGAACGCGCGCGCCGCGAAACTACCGAAGCCTCCGGCGTAGGCGTCGCGTCTGCCGTTGCCCCGTTCCTAAGCGCCACCGATACCACCAAGCCGGCACCCTGACTACCATGCGCCGCATCCTCGCCATCGCTAACATCGCCATCCACAGCGCCGTTCGCTCGCGGATGGTGGTGTGTCTGATCGCGCTCCTCGCGATCGCGGTGATCGGACTCCCACTCACAATCAAGGGCGATGGCACCATCGAAGGGCAACTGCGCATCACCATCACCTACAGCCTCGGCGCGGCGTTCGCGCTCCTCGCCCTCGCGAGCCTCTGGGCCGGCGCGCTCTCCATCGCTCGCGAAATCGAGGACAAGCAAATCCAGCTCCTCGCAACCAAACCCGTGCGCCGCGCCGAAATCTGGATCGGGAAATGGCTCGGCCTGATGATCGTGAACACCGCGCTCCTCCTCGCCGTCGCGATCGCCACCGGACTCCTCCTCCCGCGCGAAAAACTTGCGGCGCAAACAAAAGAGGGCGCCGCCGCATGGAACGCCGTTCACCGCTCCATCGCCCCGCTCAACGAAGACCGCGCGGACGAAGCGCGCACGCAGCTCGCTCAACGCAGAGCGGCAGGCCAAATTCCAGAGAATGTTGACGACTCCACCGCGCTGCGCGCGATTCAGCAGGAACTCATCGTCCGCGCCGCAACGGTTGCGCCCGGTCAGCAACGGACGTGGCAAATCCAACTCCCGCGCGTGCTCCAGCCCGATGAAACCATCCGCCTCCGCTTCCGCTATTCCACCTCCGCAATGGGCCTCGATGCCGTGCGCGGACGCTGGATCATCGGCACCCCCGCACAGCCAGTCATCTGGCAGGCATCCAGCGAAAATACACCGGAGATTTATCAATCCATCGCGGTCCCCGCCAAAGCCCTCGCCAACGAGCGAGATCTCACCGTCACCTTCGTCAACGAAGATCCGGCCGGCACGACGCTCGTGTTCAATCCACAAGACGGCCTCCGCCTGCTCATCCCCGCTGGAACCTTTCTCGCCAACTACACCCGCGCTATCGTGCTGCTCCTGTTGCGGCTTGGCTTCCTCACCGCGCTCGGCGTCACCGCGGGCGCAATCTTCTCCTCACCGGTCGCGCTCTTCGTGGCGCTCGCCCTCATGTTCATCTCCTATACCGCGGACTACGCCACACTCGACTACGACACACCGCAATCCCGCATCACCACGCTCATCACCGCGCCCAGCCGCCTCATCCAAATGGCACTCTCCCCGCTCGGCACGCCGCCCGCGCTCGAAGCCGTCGCTTCCGGATTGCAGGTAGAGACCGCCTGGCTCCTCCGCATCGCGGGCATCCAATTTCTTCTCTACGGCGGCGCACTCGCCGCGCTCGGCACGCGAATGTTGAACC
This sequence comes from Kiritimatiellia bacterium, assembly GCA_039807095.1. Taxonomy (GTDB): domain Bacteria; phylum Verrucomicrobiota; class Kiritimatiellia; order CAIVKH01; family CAIVKH01; genus JAMLJG01. The sequence goes on along the minus strand of JBDHQM010000019.1, from coordinate 14,121 downwards.
GACGCGAACTCGCGATGCCCGCCATCTAACCCATGAACCGCTGGACGACCATTCTGTTGATCGCGCTCTTCCTCGCCGGACTCTTCGGCGCGGCACGGCTCAACGAACCGCTGCGCGAGGCGCGTCGCGAATATGGCATCTCGCAAGCCGACCCCCTCGTTAACGCTCCCCCGCTCGTCGTCTTCTCCACCGTCGCCCTCGGCGGATTCCGCGGCATCATCGCCGACATCCTCTGGGTCCGCTCCGCGCGACTGCAGGAAGAGGGACGCTACTTCGAACTCGTCCAACTCGCCGACTGGATCACCAAACTCGAACCCCGCTTCACCAGCGTCTGGGCCTATCACGCCTGGAATCTCTCCTACAACATCAGCGTCCTCCTCAAACGCCCCGAAGAACGCTGGCGCTGGGTCCGCAGCGGCATCTCACTCCTCCGCGACGAAGGACTGCGCTACAACCCCGGCAACGCGCGCCTCTTCTACGAACTCGGCTGGCTCTTCCAACACAAACTCGGCGGCAACTCAGACACCGCCGCCGATTTCTACCGCCGCCAATGGGCCGCCGAAATGGCAGAACTCTGGGACGGCCCCACCCCCGATTTCGATACCCTCATCAAGGCTCCGCAAAACACCCACGCCCTCCTCGCGCAACCCGACGTCGCAGCACTCATCGCCCAACTCCAATCCGCCAATCGCGATCCCTACTCGCCCGCCCGTATCGCCGAAGCCCGCGTCGCCGCGCCCGACGACCCGCTCCGCTCGCCCGCTGGCCAGCAACTCATCGCATTCCTCCGCCTCCGCGCCCTGCGCGATACCTACAAACTCGACCCTGCCGTCATGCGCGAACTCGACTCCCGCTACGGCCCGCTCGACTGGCGCCTCCCGCAGGCCCACGCCATCTACTGGGCACACCAGAGCCAGCTCGTCGCCACACACGAATTCGACCAAATCTCCGCCGACCGCATGATCTTCCAATCCCTCGGCGACGCATTCCGTCAAGGCAGCCTCTACACCGACCCCAAACGCGGCATCTTCATCCAATCCCCCAACCCCGCCCTCGCCCCCCGCGTCCTCGCTGCCTACGACGACACCCTCAAACGATTCGCAGGCACCGAATCCATCCTCGAAGCCAAAGCCCACTTCATGCGCGAAGCCATCATCGTGTACTACACCTTCAACCAACTCGACGCCGCGCGCAATCTCTTCCAACAGCTCCGCACCCAATTCCCCGCCCTCGCCCCCGAGCCCGACTTCGAAACCTTCGTCCGCGAAGAATTCCTCGCGCGCCAACAAAGCATTCCGCCCGACACCGCCCTCGCCATCATCAACGGCGCCCTCGTCCAAAGCGCCTTCTGGAAAGTCAACGGCGACCCCGCCCGCGCCGAAGGCTACGACCACCTCGCCCAACTCACCTGGACCGCCTACCACGAGCGCCTCAAAACCCAACCCCCCCCCCCACCCCCCCCCCCGCCCCTCCCTTCGCTCGATACCCTCCGCCAGCAAGCCGCAAAAGAAGTCGCCCCCTGACGCCCCCCCTGCGCCGCCCCGCCCGTTCTTCCAATGCTTGGAAGTCCAATCCGCCCCGACTTCCAACCCTTGGAAACCCCGCGCGCCAAAACTTCCAACGCTTGGAAATCCCACTTTGCAACGCTTCCAATCCTTGGAAATCCGCGCCGCAAAACGCATCCGCGCACTTGACCCGACCCGCTTCCTGTCCCATTCTCCGCCGCTTATGAGCGAATCGAAATCCAACTCCTCGTCGGTCTCCATGGAAACCCTCTCCGCGCTGTGCAAGCGCCGCGGATTCATCTTCCAGTCCTCCGAAATCTACGGCGGCATAAACGGCTTCTGGGACTACGGTCCGCTCGGCGCCGAACTCAAGCGCAACGTACGCGACCTCTGGTGGCGCGCCATGACGCGCGAGCGCGACGATGTCGAAGGCCTCGACGCCTCCATCATCATGCACCCGAAAATCTGGAAGGCGTCCGGCCATCTCGACACCTTCGCCGACCCCATGAGCACCTGCCGCCACTGCAAAAAATTAATTCGCGCAGACCAAGTGTGGGATATGCTGGCAGAGCAAGCCTGGCCCAATGCAATCGCAGAACTCTGCCCCAATGGTGAAGTAAATACACAGCGGCTCCTCGCATGGGCCAAAGGCAAAGGGCGCAGCAGTGCACCCAACCTGGCATTGGTGCGCAATCCCGAAGTAACCCTCTCCTGGTTGGCTGAACGAGTTCAACAGCCCAACGCCCCACAGCTCACAGTCAAAGAGTTGTATCAATATCTAGCCACAGAACAATTCAACCGAACCGGACTCGTCACCCCATGCCCGCACTGCGGCGGTGAACTCACCGCGCCGCGCCCGTTCAACCTCATGTTCAAAACGAACGTGGGACCCATCGAAAGCGACGACAATGTCGCCTATCTCCGCCCCGAAACGGCGCAGGCAATCTTCGTCCAGTTCAAAAACATTCACGACACATCGCGCCAGAAAATTCCGTTCGGCATCGGCCAGATCGGCAAAGCGTTCCGCAACGAAGTCACCCCGCGCAACTACATCTTCCGCTCGCGCGAGTTCGAGCAGATGGAGCTCCAGTTCTTCATCCGCCCCGACGAAGCCGTCGAGCTGATCTGCGGTCACGTTGCCCAGCTCACCGACAGCACCGACCTCTCCACCCCGCAACCCGACTGGGGCTGGCAAATCTGGCACCGCTACTGGGTTGAGCAGCGCCTCGCGTGGTATCGCTCCATCGGCCTGCCCGCCAGCTCCCTCGAACTATATTGGCAGGGCAAAGACGAACTCGCCCACTACGCCCGCGCCTGCGTGGATATCCAGTTCGCATTTCCGTTCGGCATCCAGGAGCTCGAAGGTATCGCCGCGCGCAGCGACTACGACCTCACGCAGCACCAGATTCACAGCGGCAAATCGCAGGAAGTATTCGACGAAGAACTCAAAGCCGCCGTCGCCAAACTCGACGACGCCGCGCGCGCCGCCTTCACAGAGAAAACCGCCAACGCCTGGCAGGACGCGGGCAAATCGCCCGACGCCGCGCGCGAATTCTGCGCCAAACTCTACGAAGGCCGCTACATCCCGCACGACATCGAGCCCTCCGCAGGCGTGGACCGGCTCATGCTCGCCCTCCTCAGCAACGCCTATAAAGAGGAAGTCCTCACCGACGACAAAGGCAAACAGGAAACGCGCGTCGTGATGCAGTTCCACCCCAAAGTGGCACCCGTCAAACTCGCCATCTTCCCACTGCTCAAAAACCGCCCCGAACTCGTCGCCAAGGCCCGCGCCCTTTACGAATCACTGCGCGGCCACTGGAAAGTCTTCTACGACGAATCCGGCGCCATCGGCCGCCGCTATCGCCGGCAGGACGAAATCGGCACCCCCTTCGGCGTCACGGTGGACTTCGACACCCTCGAAAACGACACCGTCACCTGGCGCGACCGCGACACCATGCAGCAGGAACGTATCCCGCTCAGCGAAGTCGCTACCCGCCTGATGAACATCATCGGCTAATCACGCGAGCGGCATAACAAAAAAGCGCGTGGTGCGGAATCTCCGCGCCACGCGACTGTACTGGCGCGCCCGGAGGGATTCGAACCCCCAACCCTCTGATCCGAAGTCAGATACTCTGTCCAGTTGAGCTACGGGCGCGCACAGGAAAGAACCGGATGTTGCGCGGCTACCGCGCTGCGGTCAAGCGCAACGCGCACCCTTGCACAACGCGCACAGTTGAGGCACGCTCTCCTTCAATATCGAAAGGAAAACGCACATGGTACTCATCACTCAAAGCGGCCCCGACACCCTCCCCATCGGCGCCCCGGCTCCCGACTTTTCGCTCCCTGCCACCGACGGCAAAACCTACACCCTTGCCACCTTCGCGGGCAGCAAAGCCATCGTCCTCAACTTTACCTGCAACCACTGCCCCTACGCCAAGGCGTATGAAGACCGCTTCATGGACATCGTGCGCGACTTCGCGCCGCGCGGCATCGCCTTCGCCGCCATCAACCCCAACGACGAAACGACCTACCCCGACGACAGCTTCGAAAACATGAAACGCCGCGCTGCCGAACGCGGATTCAATTTCCCCTACCTGCGCGACGCCAGTCAGCAAACCGCACGCGCTTACGGCGCTGTCTGCACACCGCACCTCTTCATCATCGTCGCCGGCAAAATCGCCTACGAAGGCCGCATAGACGAAAACTGGAAAGACCCCGCCGCCGCCAAACACCACGACCTTCGCAACGCCCTCACCGCCATCCTCGAAAACCGCCCCATCCCCGCCACCAACACCAACCCCATGGGCTGCTCAATCAAGTGGATTAGCTGAACCCGGCCGCGCATGAATGAAAGCGATGAGAGCCTGATCCCGAAGCATGGGGGGTATAAAAAACTTCTCAGCTTCCAGAAGGCCGAGATTGTCTATGACGCTACCGTGAGGTTCTGCTCCGATTTCCTGGACAAACGCGACCGCACTGTGGACCAGATGGTGCAGGCTGCCCGTTCGGGCAAACAGAACATCGTCGAAGCCAGCATGGCGTCCGGCACATCCAAAGAAACGGAAATCAAACTGACCAATGTCGCGCGCGCGAGTCTCGAAGAACTTCTCACCGATTACCGCGACTTCCTGAGAACACGGGGTCTTCGGGAATGGGAGAAAGACAGCAAAGAAGCGCTATTTGTCCGGCGGCTCTCCGCCGGCAAAGTTGCGCTACCGACAGAACATAAGACCAAGGAGACAAATGTGACCAATGCCACACCCAGTACGTCCCCCGTGTCACATTCTTCCCATTCTCCCGTCACCTTCAACACCTTCCGACCCTTTTTCGACACCCGCCCGCCGGAGGTTTTGGCCAACATCGTAATCTGCCTGATTCACCAGACCAACTACCTGCTCGACCAACAGCTCAAGCGTCTCGAAAAAGATTTCGTCAAAGAAGGAGGTTTCCGCGAACGCATGTTCCGCGCCCGCCTTGCAGAGCGGAAAAAACAAAACCCTCCTTAACCCGCCCCTGCCCCCCCATTTGTCTCATCCGTCCCATCGGTCCCAACTTCACAACCCGACCTGCCAAGCGTAGTTCCGCGAAGCGGGACAAAGCCTGGTGCTCCCGGAGGGACTTGAACCCCCACGCCTCGCGGCACAAGATCCTAAGTCTTGCGTGTCTGCCATTCCACCACGGGAGCGCGGGAAGAAACGTATAGGCTTCAGTCGGGACTTGTCAAACCGCGGGCGGCTTGGTTATACCTCAATTTTCCGATCGCGGAAGACTAGCTCAATTGGTAGAGCAGCTGACTCTTAATCAGCGGGTTGTGGGTTCGAGTCCCACGTCTTCCACCACTTCCATCACTTTCACCGCGTGCAGCGTACGCTTTTGTGTCCGGCCTCTACGTCCATATCCCGTTTTGCGTCCGCAAGTGTCTCTATTGCGATTTCTATTCGCTGCCAACGGCGACAGGTCCGGTTTCGCGCCGCATTTCGGCAGAAGATCAGCCGGAGCAGCCCGCCTTCCTCGAGGCGATTGAACAGGAAATCAAGGGGCTGCCGCCGGATTTCAAGCCCACCTCCGTTTTCCTGGGCGGCGGGACGCCAACCGAACTCTCGCGCGCGGATCTCAAGGCGCTCCTGGAGTTGCTACACCGGCATATTGATCTTTCGGGTGTCACGGAATGGACCTGTGAGTCGAACCCGGGCACGCTGACGGAGGAGAAAATTGAGCTGCTGCTCAACGCGGGTACGAACCGCTTTTCGCTGGGTGTCCAATCATTCAATGCGGCAACACTCGAATTCCTCGGGCGCATCCATTCTGCCGATGAAGCGCGCGAGGGGTTTCGCCTGCTGCGCAAAATGGGCGCAGACAATGTGAATCTGGACTTGATGTATGGCGTGCCGGGTACGCCGATCGAGGTCGTTCGCAGCGACCTCGAGTCGCTGCTCGAACTCGCTCCCGATCACGCAGCCTGCTACTGCCTCATCTTTGAAGACGGCACACCGCTCACCGAGCTGCGAAATAAGGGCTTTCTCAAAGAGGTGGACGACGACACCGAACTCGAGCAGTACAACCTCGTGCGCTCGACGCTCACTGACGCCGGATATCACCATTACGAAATCTCCAACTTTGCGCAACCCGGCCGCGAGAGTCAGCACAACCTGCTCTATTGGGGCGCAGGTGAATACCTCGGCATCGGCCCTTCTGCCCATTCGCACTGGAAAGGCGAGCGGTTCGGAAATGTGCGCGATCTCGACGCCTACATCCGGCGCATCAATGCGGGTAAATCACCGCGCTCATTCACGGAACGCCTCGATCCGGAAGCAAAAGCGCGCGAGACTCTGGTAATGGCGTTGCGCAGGCTCGACGGCATCGCGGCGGGCGAGTTCGAAAAGGAAACCGGCTTCAGCCTCCATGTCCTCGCCGGAAACAGCATCGAATGGATGGAGCGCGAAGGGCTGCTCGACAGCAGCGGCGGACGTCTGCGCCTGACGGAGCATGGCCTCTTCGTCAGCGACGCAATTTTTGCCGAGCTGGTCTAGCCCATCGCCCCTCGCAGATCGCTCCACAAAGCCTTGACGGAACTGCGGAGACACAACGACACTACGCTCCATGAATTGCAGTCTCGACCAATCATGAAGCGCACTTGGCCGATTATCCTTCTTCTGTTCTTCATCGCTCTTTGCACACGCAGCGCCGGACTGTTCCGCGGGCTCGATGCCGGAAGCAGCTTCCACCCGGATGCCCCGAAGCAGGTCGTCGCGACACTCAATTATTTGAAGGGTCACTACCTCTGGTACACCGGCTCACTCGCCTACGACGGCTATCCCTACGGCCTCAATCACGTTGACGAATGGATCATTCGCGCGGCATGGCCCGCAGGTTCCGCGATTCTTCGCGCGCTCCAACCCTCCATCGAGATCCCAACGCTTCCGACTCAGCAAACAGCATTTTATCTCTGCCGCACCCTCCGCGTCGTCTATAGCCTCCTCGCGTGGGCCATCTTTGCCTGGATTCTCAAACGCTGTTCCGTTCCACGCGGCCAACGCTTTGTCTGGCTGCTACTCGCCGCACTCGCGCCGATTGCCAGCGGAGTCACCCATTCCGCAACGGGCGACGTTGGCACGGATTTATTCGCAATTGCGGCGCTGGCATTTCTTGTTCACGTGCGGAGCGCCGCACCGCGCGCAATTCTCTTCGCCGGATGCGGGATTGCGGTGGGTTGTGCATTTGCCTGCAAGTATCACGGCGTTCTTGCGGGGCTGACGCCAGCGCTGTTTGTGCTGCTCGCCCCCCTCACGTGGCGACAACGCATCCGACTCAGCGTTGCCGTCACTATCGGCGCATTGATCGGATTCGCCGCGCTCACGCCACACGTATTCATCGCACCGGAAAAAACGCTGAAGCTAATCGGGCAAAACTTCATCTACATTCAGAATTACGGCGTCAGCGAGAGCTTCACCAAACTGCCGCGCACGCAGCGCTTGATTGTCAGCCTCACGAACAACGTGCCCGTGGTTTTCAATGCGATTGGTATCGCCACCATCGGGTTGGCTACGATTGCACTTCTCCTCAGCGCCAACCGGATTCGTCGCGCGCGCACGAGTGGATCTGCGTTCGACTTCGCCTTGATCGCAATGCCGTTTGCGGTGCTCGCCCTCGCGCTCACCGGCAAACCGGAGTTACAGCCATTTCACTTCAGCTTTTTGATCCTCCCCCTCCTCCTCGGCTCTGCGCTTATCTGGCAGACTGGCAATTCGCGCACACTGCGAATCCTCCTGTTCCTCTTTTTGGCGTTCAACATCGGCGAATACGCGCTCAAACAAAAATACGACCTCTATTTCTGGATGCGCGAAGACACGCTGCACGTCGCACAACGGATGTCTGCGGACCTGCTCGAACCGCAGCCCGGCACGCGCTCGCGCCGCATCGCGCGGCTAGCGGTCGAAGGCGATAACCGCGCGGTATTCCGCAACAAGCCGACTGAACTCCGCCTCGCCGACGCGGCAGACTGGGAGCAATATCCCGACGATATTCTACCCGCCACCCCGTGGAGCGGCAGCACAGACTGGATATTCACGGATATCCCCGCGTTTCCACGAGAATCGCGCCTCCTTACGCTGCCCGTCAATCAACGTATCCGGCGCGCAGCTGTGACTCCCTTCGAGCAGGAACTCGTCCTCACACTCTATGCGGGTTTGCGCGAGGCAGAAGTTCACTTGACCGTCGGCAACGCGACTGAAGTCATCGCACTTGCGCCCTTCGAGACACGGCGCATCGCAATCCCATCCACCCGCGCGACATCATTTTCACGAAAGGCCACCGCTCGCAGCCGCTACAACCTCTCGCTACTCGCGCGCGGCGCGCGCGTTCTCCTGCGGGTGGGCGAAGAACCTCGCACAGTGCCCGATCCCGACCGCGCTGCCCGCAAACTCAAACGTGCGCGTTTTCTCGATGGCACACTACAGCCGGGCCAGAGCTTGCTGACAAAAAATCTCTACCTGCTCCCGGGCGCTTATTTCTTTGAACTGAACGCGCCGGAATCAATAGCACCCATGACGCTGGAAATTCGCGAATCGCAATTGCCTCACCCCGACCGCAACCGCCACCTTCCGCTCCTCTGGACGCAGGGCGTTTGGCGTGTGCAATGGTCAGAGTCCGAGCCTCTATTTTTTGCCAACTTCTCTCTCTCTTCTTCCAGCGATCTCCCGGAAGCGGCAGAATGGCGCATCAAACCCGTCGGCAACGTCGCAACCCACGCGACAGAAATTGCGGCCGCGTCGGAATGGAAACCGGCTTTCTCATTCGGAGACGGCGCGTGGAGTATCGGCAATTTGGAAATCCCTGCGCGCATTGCGCGCGGCGAAGAATTTGCGATTCACACCAAAATCGAAACCACAGTCGAGGCCCGCGAAAATCTCCGCGACTATTCTCTCTTCGTGCATGTGCTGAATGCAAACGGCAAGCAGGTGTTCGCCGGAGATATCCCCCTGCTCCATATCCCGTCTGCCCATGCCCCGCTGGAGTTGGAACAGCGACTCGGCGCGCTCGATCTGGAACCGGGTCGCTACACCATCGCCATGGGCCTCTACGCTCCGCGCCCCAACATTCGCATCAAACCGGATAAGCCCGCTACCCTACTGGATCGCAACCGCGTTCTTGTGGGCACGCTCGACGTCGAATAATCACTGACAATCGCCGATCTGGTTTAGCCGACAGCGTGCAGGAGCGGACGAGTCAGCTCACTCAAGCGCGTGTGCTGCCGACCCGCTTCATCGAAGTTGTCCGGATTCAACCAGCGCAGAAAGACTTCGCAAAGCGCAGGCCAATCGGCATCCACAACTGCATACCACGCGGTATCGCGATTACGGCCCTTGTACATCGTGGCCTGTCGGAATACGCCTTCGTAGGAAAAGCCTAGACGCTGCGCCGCCGCGCGCGAACCGGCATGCAGCGCGTCGCACTTCCATTCGTAGCGGCGATAACCGAGCTCAAAAACGTTCTGCATCATCAGAAACATCGCTTCCGTCGCCGCCCGACTTCGCTGGAGCGCGGGTGAGTAGTGTATAAAACCGACCTCGATAGAGCCGACAGCGACATCAATCCGGTGATAGCACGCGACGCCATGGGCACGGTTATCGCGCTTGTCCACAATGGCGAAAAATATCCGCCCCGGCTCACGCACCGCGCTGGCGCCCCAATTCTGCAAGTCGGCCAGCGTGGGAAACGGCCCATACGGCATATATGTCCATCCGGCGCCGGTGACATCCGGGCGATCGGTTTCAAACAAATCTTCCGCATGGCGTGCCACATCGAGCGGTTCCAACCGGCAGAATCGCCCATCCAGCACGACGCGCGGCGGCACGGGCGGCGGCGTCCAATCCGGAACGGGAAAACTGATCGGCTGGCCGAGATGATTCACATGCTGCATGGCTGCAATTTCAATACATCCGCCGCACCGAGTCCAGCTCACAGCTTTCGCCTCACGGTGTACCTGTTGCCTCAAAAGTTTTGACACCAGAGGCGATTCGGAGTGCAAACCCGGATTATTTTCGGCTCGCTACAGCAGAATCAGCACCAGCGCTTGCGCGGTCAGGATGCGCAGGAACATGGTCAGCGCATAGACACTGGCGTAGGTGATGGCCGGGGCGTCGGATGCGGCGATCTGGTTCGCAAACCCGAGCGCGGGCGGATCCGTCATACTGCCCGCGAGCAAACCGCACAGCGACATGTAATTGAGTTTATACACGTAGCGCGCGACGAGCCCCACGACGAGGATCGGCACCGCGGTGATCAGCGAGGCGAGGCCCATCCAATACAGCCCGTCGCCCGAAACCAGCGTTTCGACAAAACGTCCGCCGGATTTCAAGCCGACGCACGCGAGAAAGAGCGTGATGCCGACTTCGCGCAGGACGAGGTTCGCGCTCAAGGGCAGATACCAGACGACGGGGCCGATGCGACCGTAGCGACTGAGCAAAATCGAAACGAGGAGCGGTCCGCCTGCGAGGCCCAGCTTCACCGGAGCGGGAACCCCCGCAACCTTGAAGGGAATGCTGCCGAGGATCACACCGAAGATGATGCCGATGAAGACCGGCAGAATGTTCGGGTGATTGAGTTTCTTGATGGAGTCGCCGAGCTCGATGGATACCTTCTTCAGTGCGGATTCTCCGCCGACCACAGTGACGCGGTCGCCGAATTGCAGTTCCAGTCCGGCATTGGCAACCAGCTCCGTGCCCGCGCGGTTGACGCGCGTAATCGCGACCCCGTATCGGCGAACGAGGTCGAGCTCGCGAATCTTCTTCCCGACCGCGTTGCGGCGGGTGATCAGAATGTTGCGCGCGGTCAAAACACTGGGAACCGAGCGGACGTCAACCTTGCTGACATCGCCGACGATAAGCGCGAGTTTTTCGGCGTTTTCCGCTGTGCAGACCACGTGCAGGACATCGCCGAGCTGCAGGCGGGTTTCTGCATCGGGAATCTCCACTTTATCGCCGCGCAGCAGGCGAGAAATCACGAATTCCGCCTGAATTGTGCTCGCCAGTGTGCGCACCTGAATACCCGCCAGTCGGGCGTTGGAAATTTCGATATTGTAGTTCTGCGGGAGCTGGCCATTGCTGCCCTGCGAACGCTCGAAGGCCTCCGCCTCCTGCTCCGGGTTGATGCGGAAGATGTAGCGAATGGCGATCATCGTGAGGATGATGCCAATGATGCCGAAGGGATAGGCAACGGCGTACGCCATGCCGGGCAGCGCGAGATCCGGCGAATCGCCGAGCCGTTCGCTGAGCGCCTGTTGCGCCGCACCGAGGCCGGGGGTGTTGGTCACCGCACCGGAGAGCAAGCCGACCACGACCGGAATCGGGATGCGCATGATGAAGTGGATCAAAACCGCAACGGCTACGCCGCCGAACACGATGGCAGCCGCCAGCATGTTGAGGCGCAACCCCTGTTTCCGGAACGAGGCAAAGAAACCGGGCCCGACCTGCATGCCGATTGTATAAACGAAAAGCACGAGTCCGAATTCGCGGCAGAACTCGAGGATTTCATGGTTGATCGTGAGCTGGAAGTGACCAAACGCCAGCCCGGAGAAGAGTACTCCCGCAATCCCCAGACTGATGCCGAACACTTTGATGTGCCCAATCGCGACGCCGAGCGCGATGACGAGACTCAAAATAATTACGGTGTGCGCAACCGATTGGTCTGTAAATAACTGTAATAGCCAGTCCATAGTGGTTCTTTCTTCCCAAAGGAAGATTTGTTGTAAATTATGCCTTCTCTTCGCGCAAGTGTGCGGGGGTCGGGTAATCCACTATTTTTATGCGTACTCTACAGCAATCAAATGACATCATTGTGACCTGCGGACGCGGCGCCACGCCGATGCTGGAGGCCGAACTGCGCGAGTTGGGCTATACAGCGCGACCGGTCGAGGAGACGGCGCTGGCGGTGACGGGCACTTTCCACGACGCCCTGCGGTTAAACCTCTGGCTCCGCACCGCCCAGCGCGTACTGATGCCACTAGCCACGTTCCGCGCTCACTCGCCCGATGAGCTTCACAAGAAGCTGGTGGAACTGCCGTGGGAAACGCTCTTGCGGCCCGATGGATATTTCTCAATTACTGCAACCGTAGATATGCCCGGTATTCGCGACCCGCGCTTTGCGGCGCTTCGCACGAAAGATGCCATTGCGGACCGAATGGTGAAAGCGTGCGGCGCACGACCGGATTCAGGCAGCGACCGGAATCAGTCGGTTTTCCATCTGCACTGGCGCGAGGGCGAGGCGACGATCTGCCTCGACACCTCCGGCGAGCCCCTCTCCCGTCGTGGCTATCGCATGCAGTCCGGCGCGGCGCCTATGCAGGAAGCTCTGGCGGCGGCGTGTGTTCTCGCCACCCCATGGCGCGGGAAATCGGCATTTGTGAATCCGATGTGCGGCAGCGGCACCCTTGCGATTGAAGCAGCGCTGATCGCCCGGAACCGCGCGCCCGGCAGCCTGCGCCGCAACTTCGGCTTCATGCATGTCAAAGGCTATCGCGAGGAAGACTGGAAGAAACTCAAGCGCGAAGCTGTATCCGGAGAACAGTCCCTCGCCGGCCCCAAACTGGTCGTCACCGATATCAGCCCGCGCGCGATCGAGGCCGCAAAGGCGAACGCCGAACGCGCGCACGTCGCGGACGACCTCGAATTCGCGGTGTGCGATTTTGCGGATACAAAACTGCCCCCGCCACCGGGCGTTGTCCTGCTCAACCCGGAATATGGCGAGCGCATGGGCAATCCGGAAGAACTCGAGCCAACCTATCGCCGCATCGGCGACTTTCTGAAGCAGAAGTGCATCGGCTACATGGGCTACGTGTTCACCGCAAATCTCACCCTCGCCAAGCGGATCGGGCTCCACAGCAAGCGCCGTTTGATTCTCTACAACGCAAATCTTGAGGGGCGCCTGCTGGAATTCGAACTCTACGCAGGCACACGCGACCCCGGGGACAAGAAGCAGTGATGTGCGGATTGCGAATAACAAAAATTTGTTCAGTTGCGCTGGCACTATGGATTTGCGCGGGCGCCGCCTTCGCGCAAAAAACACACACGGTCAAAGCTGGCGAAAACCTGGACCGCATCGCCCGGCAATACGGCGTTCGCGTACCCGCGCTTATTGCCGAAAACGATTTGGATAGCCCGGATATCCTCAAACCCGGACAAGTTCTCAAAATTCCGACCGCCGCCGCGCCGGTTAAGAAACGCTATACCGTTGTCGAGGGCGACTCACTCGGCACGATCGCGCGAGACCACAATGTCAGCCCGGCTTCCATCGCCACGCTCAATAACCTCGCCGACCCGAATAAGCTGCGGGTCGGGCAGGTTCTCGAAATTCCGAATGATGGAACCCCTGCGCCGCCGCCGCAGTTCCCGTTGCCGCCCGAACTCAAGAAGACGCTCGATACCATTCCCGTTCGCAACGGGCGCTGGAAATATATCGTCATCCACCACAGCGCGACTCCGAATGGAAGCGCCCAAGGCATGGAGAACTATCACCGGTTCAAGCGTCGCATGGAGAACGGGCTCGCCTACCACTTCGTCATCGGCAACGGCAAAGGAATGCCCGACGGCCAAATCGCAATCGGCCAGCGCTGGCGCAACCAACTCAATGGCGGACACCTCGCCAGCGAGAAGCTCAACACCATGGCGATTGGCATCTGCCTGGTGGGCAATTTCAACCAAACGCAGCCCACACCCGCGCAGATGCGCAGCCTCACCGCGCTGACGACCTATTTGATGCAGCGCACGCGCGTCGGCGCAACCGGAGTGCGCATGCACCGGCAAATCAACACCAAGCCGACCGAATGCCCGGGCGAGCGCTTCCCCATGAAAACGCTCCTGAAAAACCTGCCCTGACCGAATTGCGCGTGGTCGGGATATTCTGAATTATTCTCGGCCGCGACCCGCCTGAGGCGGGCAAGCATCGCGCGGCCTTCCACAAAAAAAACCTCCAGCACATTGTTTCGCTCGCTGTAGTTCCGCCTGCCCGCAATGCTGCGCATAGCGCTGCAGGCGGGCCACTCTGCTGGCGGAATGAGGAGCCAATCAATCTCCGGCAACGGAGTGCCGGAGCCTAGAGTTTGGCCTGGTTATGTCACGCG
>JBDHQM010000018.1:0-46708 GCA_039807095.1 Kiritimatiellia bacterium | reverse complement strand
TCCCCGGATGAATTGCGATCGTGATCGGGATTGGAGTGAAACGGCTCCGCTGTAGCCGCCTTCGTTGAAGGCGGCTTCCTTTCCCGCGGTCAGCGACCGCGGCTACAGATGTGCGGTGGACGCTTGCTATTCCGTCATCCAGACTTTGAGGCGGAAGAAGCGGGGCGGGGGTAGGGTGTTTTCGGGCACTTCGTATTCGACGGATTCGGTGATGCCGTCGCCAGTGGGGGTGGCAGCGCGATAGACGAGGTCGGTGTTCAGCAGCGCCTCTGTCCAGAGATGGCTTTCAAGGTTTGTCGAGTATTCGAGGATGTATTCGACGCCGCTTTCGGGATCGAGCAGGCGGCGGTGACGCAGCACTGCAATGGGCGGATCGTCGAGGCTCAGATCCGCCACCGGCAGGGCGCTGCGGAATTCGTTGGTGCGGTTGAGGCCAAGTGCGTAGCGCATCAAGTTGGCGATGCCGCTGTCGGTCGGATCGGCGAGGGGCCCGCTGATGGCGGGGTCAGCTTGTTCGGCTTCGTTGAATTCTGCCTGCTTCCATGCGGCGTAGCCGGTGGCCGGAGGTTGTTCACCATTATTGACGAGGATGTCGTCGAGGCGAAGCTGGGCGCGAGAGCTGGAGCCTGAGATGTAATAGTAGCGCCACAGCAGTTGGACATATTCCTGGCCCAGTGCGGCGGCGGGCAGCGCGACGGGGCCGAGGGCTGCGGTGTGGCCATTGGTTGCGTTGCGGAGGTATTCCACCGGTTCGGACGCTTCGTTCTGAACGTCGGCGAATTCACCGGTGGTGCCGATCCGGTATTGCAGACGAATCGCATAGATGCGGTTGTTCGCCAGTACGGTGCCGCCGAGCCAGGAGACCGGTGCATTGGTGACGCCGCGCGTATCGAGCGCGAGGAGCGCGCCGCCGACATCGCGACCGCGTCCGGTATTGATGAATGCGATTCCGTCAGCACCGAGTCCGTTGATGCGGGTGCGGCTGGTTGCGGCATAGGGGAAGTCGGCATCGCCAGGCTGTCCAGCGTCAGCGAGCGGAATTGCGTATGCCTGTGAAAGAGCCGCGTTCAGCCCGGGGTCATTGATCGTGCTCTGGACGAAGAGCATATTTGCCGGGTAGGTGTTTGCGGGCTGATTTGAGTCCCACGAATCGAAAGCAAAGGCGCTGTTTGAGAGGACGTGCGCTGACGGATAAACGAGCACGTAGAAGTTCGCCACGACCGGATCGCCTTTACCGTCATTCGCCGTGACGGTGATGGTGGCGCCGCCGCGCGAGATCGGGGTGAGTGTGAGGTTCGTTGTGCCGGATAGTGCGACCGCTACAATCGAGGTGGCGCTGGAGGCGGCGTCGAAGGTGAGTTCATCGCCATCCGGATCGTTGAACACTGTTGCCAGATTGATTGCGGATAGTGTCTCGCCCTCGATTGCCGTGAGGTCCGGCAGCGGATTCACGACTTCAGGCGGGCGGTTGAATCCGGGGATGGGCGTGCCCTTTAGGCGAACGTCGTCGAAGCGGTTGTTGCCAGCGGCGCCGCCTGCGCCTTCGTCGAAGGTGATGCGAATGGCGAAGTTGGAATTGTTTTCAACGGCGGTTATCCCGGCGAAGTTGAAGATCATTTCCACCGGCGTACCGTCAATGACCTCGTAGCTTGTGAATGGAATCCATGTGGATCCATTTGTTGTATATGCCAGCGATTGCAAGCCCGCCCCGCTCCCGGAGCGGCGGGTGAGGAAGGAGAGCGCGAGGTTTTCATAACCGACGGTCGGGAGGTTGAAAATGAGTTCGCTACCGAGCGGATTATCTACGCGGAGGTGCGCGGTTGAAAAATTCTGCGCGGCGGCGTTGCGTTTGATATCCGTGCCGGGGCCGGGCTGATTCGTCATGCTTGCGCCACCAACAGTGAAAGATGGGCTGCGGAAGAAAGGATTGTTTTCGAAATCCCACACGTGGAGGTCTTCTCCGATACCTGCGAGCGGAGCTGCGCTGAATTCGCCCAATGCGCTCCAGACGCCGTTCGTCAACGCGCGCGCTTTGAATGTGGTTGCGTAGGGAATGGGCGCCCATGCCTCGTAGTGATTGTCGCCCTTTGCTTCGAGCGAGAGGTCGAAATAGAGGTCTGTGCTGGTGTCGTTGCATTGATGCAATTCAACCGCGATTACGTTTTCGCCCTCGTTCAGCAAGTGTGCGACATTGAGCGGGTAGCGGAAATATTGATTCTGCTCCGGCGAGCCGACGACGCTGGAAGAATAGGTGCTGTAGTCCACGGGGCCCGCCGGCATGTTGTCGCGCAGAATCTCGGTGCCGTTCAGGTAGACGATTGCGCCGTCATCGCGCAGCAGATTGACGACGAGCTGGGTGATATCTGCGGAGGAAATGAGATTGAACGAGTGGCGGAGATAGGTGGTCGCCACCTGTGCTCCGGATGTGCCGGAAACCCAGCGCCGGGTTTCTGTAGCGACAGGGTTGATATCCGGGAAGCCTTCGTAGCCGAGGATGGCGGGGCCGTTGGACCACGACTGATCGGCAAATCCGACGTCGCGCCAGGTTTTGCCGTTTGTGGAGGCCGGTTCGTCGCCGATGTCGTAGTAGCGCCAGACGGCGTTGCTTTGGATAAGGAAGGACGGCGCGCCATTGTTCGGGCGGTTTGTGACGGCGATGGCGTCGGGGTGGATTCCGCCGCCGGGAAGGCGCGGATCGCCGCCGCCTGCGAGGTAGTAGAACGGCTCTTCTGCGTGGATCCGGACCCAGTTTTGCGCACGGGTGAAATCGGGCACTTCCATTTGCGTGATCCAGCCGCGCGTGCGGAACTGGTTGAGCACGATGGTGGGACGTTGCTGGATATAATTTGTGACAGAGTGCAGGGCGCTCATCCACTGATTGTCGCGCGTCATGCCGTGGCCCCAGCGCGCTGCCTCGCCGATAATCGCGAGATCAATTTCTTCGGTGCGCTTGTTAATGCGTTCGAGCGATTTTTCGACCGTGAGCGCACCGCCATTGTAGAAGTGGCGCTGCACGCGATCGGCAAAACGGACGCGATATTCCACATTTGAGATCAACTGCAGGTGTAGCGTCGCGGGATTGAAATTGGTCACGTTGCGATACTGGTTGCCGGAGCCAATGGTGGTGGTATCCCAGTTGACGGTGTAGCTCGATTCCGCGCCCAGCGAGTGTTCGGCATCGTGGCGGAGCCACTTGAAGCCGGTTGGATTCACGCGGTTGAAGAGGGCGTACATATTGTTCGGCCTGTCAAGCCATCCGGAAATGGGTCCGTCGGGATCGCCGGTGAAATAGCTAACGAGCATGTAGTCAATCAGGTTGTCCTCGTCGAGGTAGGTGACGAGATTCGTGTTGATCGAGCCATCGGAATTCCGGCCGCGCACGCGCCAGTAGTTGGTCGAGTTGGCGCCGCTGAAACCTTGGTTCAGTGCGATGTTGTGCAGCTCGCGGAAGGCATCCAGGTTGCCGTCGGTCGCCTGCGTGGTGTAGCTGGGTTGTGTGGTTTTGATTGTGTCCCAGTCACGCTCATCGCCGCCGAGATAGGATTCCGCATAGTCTGCGTTTCCGCGTTCCTGCGTCTGGTAGAGGCCCCAGTAGATGCCGTTGAGATAGAGGTGGTAGTAGCGGCTGCGGGTGTAGGGCTCGCCCATGTCGCGCTGGGTATCGCGCGAGAAGACTTCGCGGACAAATGTGTTGCTGGCGCTTTTATACCACGACCACGAGTGGTTTTGTTCCGTTCGCAAGTCCACCTTGTCGAATTCATCCACGCCCTCCTGATCAAAGAGCGGGAAGCTCAATTTGCTGTCGCCATACTTGCCGCGGAAGAAGAGGCGGAAGGAATGTTTCGGGTTGTCCGGCGAACGGCTATGCGCGCCACGGATTCTGACTCCTGCGTTGGCCTGCACCTGGTGTTCGAGTCCGCGCACAGGGTCGAGTATCTCAACCGAGGCGGGCTGTTCGAGGCCCTCGACACCGGGGTTGACGTAGATTCCGCTCGCCGCACCGAAGAGATTGGTGAGGTCGGTCACGATCGAGATGGACGCGATTGCATTTGTCATGCCTTGCCGCAGGCGCGCTGTGTCGCCAGTGACGATGCTCGCGAGCAGACCATATTCCATCGCGTGGTTGTTCACAGATTTATGTGCCGGCCAGCCTGCAGGAGGGGAGCCGTTTTGTCTGAGAACGTCGTCGAGGAAGATGTAGGTCGCGGTGGCGGGCGGGAGGCGGTGCATCCCCTGCGTCCAGGCGGATGCGCGGATGAACGTCGTGTTCGTGATATAGAGTGCATTTGTGTAGATGGGCGACGACAGGTTGGGTTCGCGTCCATTCAGGGTGTAGCGAATCACTGCATCGGGAGCGGGGCTGGTGATGGATAGAGAGAAACCTGCGGTTTTGTAGCCGTGCGGCTCACTGAAGTAGACGGGCGGGGGGAGGGTGACTGCGGGAGATGTATTGGCGCGCCCGGGCGTCGGCTGCGCGACATACGCAAAATCGCCTGTGCCATTGGGAATGCGAGCCCATGCTACGTTATAGGGTAGGGCGACGGCATCCACGATATCCGCAACGGAGCTGTCCGGTCGCGTCAGTTGCAGCGGTTCACCCGAGGAAGAGATGCCGAAGTCTGTATGGAAATAGCCGTCCATCGCGCGGAAGCGGGCGGCGTTCATCGGTGCCTCTGTGAATCCGTTCGGATTCTGTTTTTGGAATCGCACAGCGAGGTTGTCGCCACCGATGGACTCCTTCATTAGCGCTTCCATATAATAGATCTGATTCGAGCGGAGCGTGATCCAGACGGACGTCTGCGACGGGGATTTCTCCCATTCGCGGGAATTGGTCCAGTTAGTCACCGATGCGATGAGTGTTGCGTTCTCCGGCGACTCGTTTGTCGAGAGCCAGAGTCCGCCGTTGTCATCGCTGGCGATTGTGAAGCGATAGTTTCCGTCGCTGGGCGGTGAGAACCAGCCGCGCATGCGCTGGCCGTAATCATCTGCGACATCAATGGGAGCTTCGAAGAAATTTGTGACGACCTCGACACTGGATGGAGAGTCCGGAAAGCTGGGGTGCGCTATCAGATTGGTAAGCGACGTGCCCGGAATGTCGGAATAGACCTCACGGATGAGGCCTTTTATCGGCTCGCGGGTTTTGCGGTTTTTACCGGAGGCGAAGACGACGAGGTATTCGCCGGGCTGTAGCGTGACGGAGGGGAACGTCCATCGGAACGGTTTTGCAGGGTTATCGCTGAGCCCCCAGCCATCTAGATTGACCGCGTTGGTGTCCATATTCACCAACTCGATCCAGTCTTCAAATTCACCATCCTCATCGAAAATGGTGGAGCCATTTGAAGAGACAAACTCGTTTATCCTCACATCCTGCGCATGGGTGGCCGTCAGACCGAATGCAAATATGCAAAAAAGAGAAGTGAGCCAGAGGCGGGATTTCTGTGACATCGGGGTAAAGGGCATAACAATCTCCAAGGGTTCAGTATAACGCTTAACCGATGAAGCTGCCTAGATATTTATTACGTAAAAACGAAAAAATGAGTTCGCCTTAAATATCCGCAGATGTGCCGCCTATTGCGCGGCATGCAGTGCGGCGGGCAGGCCCGAATTTACACGAATGGAAGAAGAGACCGGATAACGGGATTGACCGGATGGACGGGAATGGAGTTGTGGGAAAAGAAGATCGGCTATTCTGCGGCGTGTTGATTAACCGATAGCTCTCAAACTTTGTGCCTTTGCTTGTCACGGCGTAGCCTCGCGCCTGCGGGGCGAAGCCGGATGCCCATGTGCCTTTGTCCCTTCTGTTCAACCACGAACGAGCATAAATTTACACGAATAGAAAAAAGAGACCGGATAACGGGATTGACCGGATGGAGAAGGAGAAAATATTTCGGATTTCGAATGGCGAATTTCGGATTTGGTTAACCAGGAAGGGCGCGATGAGTGAGTCAGGGTAGAGGGATGAAGTCTAAAAGGCGGAAACCTGAAATCCGCAAAAATCGAACTATTCGATAACGTCGCTCTACTCGATTTGCTCGAATAGTGGTTTAGACAGAACTGACCGGGGTGACCTTATTGACGAGAGAGGGGTTGATGAGTCGGTCAGGGCGGGGGCTGGGGCTTGCCAGCCGGAGGCTCGCAGCGGCTTTATTAGTTCAGCCCTCCTTCGCCTCGCGTGACGCGAGGGCTACGGCGGGCAGCCTACGCTCTGCGCTTCGCTGCGAGCGTAGGCTGGCGGAGAGGGTGGGATTCGAACCCACGGTACGGTGTTACCCGTACAACGGCTTAGCAAGCCGCCGCTATCGACCACTCAGCCACCTCTCCACCGGGTCGTGCGTACCGATGGCGATGCCAATCGGGTACGTGGATAAAAGCTAGTCCAGAATCTGTGGTGAGGCAAGGTGTTTCACACTGGGGGTTGGTGTTTTTTTGAAAAATTTGTTTTCCTCGCGCTTGATATGAACTGGAAGCAACTTGGCAGTCGGTTTGGTCTGAGTGCGGCGCGCTGGCGTTTTGAACCGGGTGGGCCGATGGTGTCCACGGTGATTCTGGGGTTGAATCTGCTCGTGATGCTGGTGGCGATGGCGATCTTTGGCGCGCGGAATCTGTTCGAGCCAGAGGGGGTGATGCTCTATCGGATGGGGGCGCTGGATCCGCTTTTCTTTCGTGCGGGCGAGTACTGGCGGATCATTACGTATGGCTTTCTCCACATCGGGTTGATGCATATTGCGTTCAACATGATTGCATTGTCTCAGGTGGGGCCGGTGTTGGAGGGGCAGGTGGGGTCAGTTCGTTTTCTCGCGGTGTATTTGCTGACGCTGATTGCGGGGGGTGCGGCTGATATTCTGGTGCGGGGTTCATCGCAGATGTTGATTGCGGGGGCATCGGGTGCGTTGTTCGGCCTCATTGGGTTTGGAATGAGCTATGCGCATTTTTATGGCGGGATGGCGGGGCAGCAGCAGCGGAATTTCTTTTTGCAGTGGGCGCTCTACGGCTTTGTATTCGGATTCATCGTGCGCGCGGATAACATCTGTCATTTCGGCGGCTTCGTGGCGGGCGCGGTGTGCGGCTTTCTTGTGGAGCGCGAACGAGGTCTGGCGGGGCGGTTCACGCCCGTCTGGATTTTCCTGGCGTCAGTTCTCTCGCTGCTGACGGTGACGGCGTTTGGCTGGATGATTGTTGAGAACGCGACGGCGATGCGCTGATCGGCAGCGGAGGCGATTGCCAGGTGGCACATCGAACGCTTGCATTTTTCGCGCCATCTCACTAGGGTCGCCGTTTTGCTTATCTAGAAAAGGAACATATGGCTGGTGGTAAAGAAGGTGTAATCGAGGTTGACGGTACAGTTACGAAAGTCCTGCCCGCCACGATGTATCGCGTTAAGTTGGCCAGTGGTCACGAGATTCTGGCGCACATTTCCGGCAAGATGCGGAAGCACTTCATCAAGATCACGAATGGCGATCGGGTGAAAGTGGAGCTGACTCCCTACGACCTGACGAAGGGTCGCATTACCTTCCGCCACCGCGTTTAGGGCGGGGGGCGAGGCGCAGCGCGACGAGCGCGTGCCGGAAGTCCTGCGGCAGCGGGGCTTGTACTCTTTTGATTGCTCCGGTGACGGGGTGTTTCCAGTTGAGCCGCCATGCGTGCAGCATCTGCCGCGGGGCGTGCCGGAGCCAATCGTCTTCGACTGCGCGCGAGAGATATGCGCGATCACCGGCGAGGGGGAATCCCGCATATTGCAGGTGCGCACGGATCTGATGGGTGCGGCCGGTGCGCGGTTTGGCTTCGATATAGGAAGCGGTGGGATTGCGGCGCAACACTTTGAATTCGGTGAGTGCGGTCAAGCCGCCGATGGGACGCTCGACGCGGGTGAGGTGCGGAGGGAAGAGCCCGATGGCGATCGCGAGATAGGTTTTTTCCACGCGCCGTTCTTCGAATTCTTTTTCGAGTGCGGCTTGCATTTCCGGTGTCCGCGCGAAGAGCAGACAGCCCGTGGTGTCGCGGTCGAGCCGGTGGACGGTCAGGATTTCGGGATGGATTGAGCGCAGGCGTTCTTCGACGCTATCGGCGCCGGTGCTGAGGATGCCTGCGGGCTTGTCCACGACGAGGTAATCGTCCTCCTCCAGAAGAACACGAAGTGGTCGGGGGCGCGCAGCCGCGCGTGACTCGACGGCGGCGGGTGGTGGTACTTCGACTTCATCTCCGGTGCGCAATTCGTGGCGGGCCATCCAGACGCGGCGCCGGTTGACGAAGACACCTCGATCATCGAGGAGACGCTTGGCCTGATTGCGCGAAACGCCGAGGCGACGGGCGAGGAAATCCTGAAGTGTGGTTCCTCGTTCGGGTTGGCGTACGATTAGTAAATGAGAAGGGGGCATGCGGGGCATCCTATCGGGTCTGTTTCGATTTGCCCAGTCAATGTGGATCAAGGCTTGTGTCGCGCCGGATTGGTCTTATGCTACACGGCTTTTGGAGGTTGTGTACGCATGTCTGACGCGAACCGCAGTGAAATTCCATCCGCCGAGGCGCAAACTGAAGAATGGTTTTTGGCCCAGATGGCTGACCCGAAAATGAATGTGGGCTTTCTGCTCGCGAGTTTGCGCCGCTTGCGCGAAGGCGGGAAGAAGGAAGAGGCGGAGCAGCGGATTGAGGTGCTGCAGGATACACTGGCGGAGCGGGGGCGGCTGGCAGAGGCGATTGAGGCGTTGCAGCAGCGCGCGCGTTGGGCCGTAGCGGATGGGCGCAGAGACATCAATTGGGGTGAAGAGGCGCTGGATGTGTTGGGCGGTGAGTGGGAGATGAAGGCGCTCATTGATGAATCCGGATTCTCCCGTCCGGGTGCAGCGGCAGATGCAATCGGAAGACTGCGGCTTTTGATGGCGTTGAAAGAGGGCCTGCTGGTGTATGACCGCACATGGGGGATGGGCACCGTTGGCCGCGTGGACGCCTTCAACAAGCGGGTGGAGATTGATTTTGAGCGCCGCGCGGGGCATTCCATGTCCTTTAGTTACGCGGCGGAGAGTCTGGCGCTGGTTGGCGAAGACCACGTGTTGATGTGGCGTCGTTCGCGGCGCGACGAGTTGAGCAAGCTCGTGAAAGACAACGCGGCGGAGGTGGTGCGTATGGCACTGCGCAGTTTCGGCCCGCTGACGGCAACGCAGCTGCAGTCTGCGCTTTGCTCCTCGGGTGTGGTGCTGGAGGCGGATTGGAAACGGTTCTGGGATTCTGCCCGCAAAAAATTGAAGAGCGACGGCAGCGTATTGATCCCGCCGGGCCGCTCAGACTTGCTGCGTTTGCAGGAGGGCGGGCAGTCGCAGCAGGATCAGCAGTTTGATGGACTTTCACGCGAGCGCAATCTCACGAAACTCATCGCGGCACTGGAAGAATTGACGGGGCCCAAAGGACCGCAGAGTTATACCCCCGCGCAGCAGGAGGTTTTGCTGGACCGCCTCCAGTTCGCATTGAAGGGCGCAGCGAGTACAGATTTGGCGATGCCTGCACGAATTGCGGTTTGCGCGGCTGCGTTTGGGTTGGACGGCAAGCTGGACAGTGCGCGGATGCCGGATTTCTTCCAGGGCCACGTTTTAGATAATGTCCTGAAGCAGCTTCCTGCGCGACCTCTGCGTGCATTTCTACGCTATTTGCAAGGGCGTGATGCGGAGCAGTTGAAGGCGTCCCTGTTGACGCGCCTGGCGCATGTGGAGATTGGCGTTCTGAATGAAGCGCTGTCGTATTTGCAGGAGACGGGGAGCGAGGCGGATGCCGCAGCGCGCTTTAAGCAATCCTTTGATGCGCGGCTGCCTTCGCTGGAGATGTTGAGTTGGCTAGGACGGCATCCGGAAAAAATTTCGGAATGGAACGTGGCATCGCCCGCGTTGGTGGTGCGATTTATGATTGAGGCGCTTGAGCAGGAGGCGAACGGCGAACGGCTCAAGGCGCAGAATCAGTTGCGCGAGCGCTTCCTGAAGCCCGACTGGCTGAAGAAGATTATGCCGCTCCTGTCTCGCGATGAAGTGGAGCAGATGCTGTTGCGTGTGAAGGATTCCACCGGCTGGCCGGCTCTGGATCGCGCGGCGGTGATGGGGCAGATGATCAAGCTGGATTCCGCGCTTGCCCCGCTGCTGGCCAGTCGCCCGGATCAGCCTGCAGCTGCGCGTGGCCCTGTGACTTCGACTCGCAGTTTTCGCGAACGCCAACAGCAGCTCGACCACATTATTTCGGTCGAGATTCCGAAAGTGGCTCGCGATATCGCGTTGGCCCGGAGCTATGGTGATCTGCGCGAAAATCACGAATACAAGGCAGCGAAAGAGGCACAGACCATTCTCTTCCGCCGCCGCGATGAATTGATGAGCGAACTGCGTCGCGTGACCCCGAGCGATTTCCGCGATTTCGCGACGGATAAGGCCGGAGTGGCCACGACTGTGACACTGGTGTATGAGGACGGTCGCAACGAGACCTATCACATCCTCGGCGCATGGGATGGCGATCCTTCCCGCAGCATCATTTCCTCTACCTCTCGTATGGCAGAGGCTCTCATCGGTCACGAGGCGGGCGAGACGATTGTGGTGCCTGCTGAACACGGTGAGGCGCGGGTGCGGTTGGCGAAGGTGACCGCGCTTCCGGACGATATTCTCGCATACATCAGCCAGGAATAGGGCGCAGGGTTATGCAGGAGTTTCTGCAGCAGTTTTTCCAGCGCGATGCGGGGCCGTTGGTGCAGTTCATTAAATATGGACTCGCTGGCGGCGTCGCGACTGCGGTTGATATGACCGTTTTCTTCTTTCTTGCGTGGCGCGTGTTTCCTGCGTTGCGCGAGAACGATCCGATGGTGACGCGGCTGCATTTGAACGTGAAACACGTGGAAGAGTCAGACCGCTCGCGCCGGTTCATCATCTGTACGGCGATCGCTTTTCTGTTTTCCAATCTCACGGCCTATCTAATCAATATATTCTGGGTCTTCGAGCCGGGCCGGTATCACTGGTGGGTCGAGTTAGGGCTTTTTTACGCCGTTTCGGGTATTAGTATCTGCGTGGGTACGTTTCTGGGGTGGGCGATGATTTGTCATCTCCACTTCAGCACGACGCTTTCGTATGTGGGAAAATTGTTCGCCGCACTGATGATTAATTATGTCTGCCGAAAATTTATCGTCTTCAAAGGATAAAGAACTTTCGCCCCGAATTTGCGCTGCGGGAGCTGCGTTGATGGGGCTGCTGGCATTTGCCCTATTTTCGCTTACGAGCACCGCCTATCCGGATCCGTTGATCAGTGCGCCGTGGCTGGTGCATCTGTTGCGACTTACACCGTTTCCGAGCATGGAATATCCCGTCTGGGGCTGGGTTGCGCGCTTCTTGAGCGGGTTTGATGCGGCGAATAGCGTGCAGATATTGAATCTCTTCAGCGCTTTCTGCGGGGCGCTTGCGGTTGCGCTCATGTGCCGGTTGATCGAATCGAGTCTGCGCGGTTCCGAAATCCGGACGACGCTGCCCACGTTGCCGCTTGTATCCGGTGTGGCTGCTGCGGCCTTTTTGATGTTGAGCATTCCGTTCTGGATGGTCTCGAATCGGGCGCATCCGGCCTCCTTTGATTTGCTCCTTCTGCTTGGCAGTCTGCGTCTGCTTCAGCGCTACAACGACTCCCGTCATCGGGGTTGGCTGTTTGCGTTTGCCGTAGTGTACGGGGTGGGATTGGCGGAACTGGGTACCTTCATGGTCATCCTGCCGGTTCTCGCACTGCATGCGCTGTATCTGATGTGGAAGCGACGGCACCTCAGTGTTTTGAATGTGTTGATCACAGCCCTTCTGGGCCTGGTGGGAACCTCGCTGATCCTGCTGGCGGCGCTGGATTATTTCCATTTGCCCGCCGCGCAATGGCGCGATGCGAACACCTATTGGGAGACGCTAAAACTTTTCCTGGTAGAGCGTCGCAGCATCATTCTGCGAAGCCTGCCGCGGCACGGCTGGTTGTTGTTGGGCATCAGCACGTTCGTACCCTGGCTCATGACGTGGATCGCTCAGCGGCGCGGCCGCCGCTGGGAAGTTAATACGAAGCTGCTGTTCTTCTACCTTCTCCTTTTCGGAATTGCGTTGGCAATTCTCTTCAACACTCCGATCGCGCCATGGCGTGTATTGGGAACAACGCCGCTGTTGGTGACGCCCTATCTATTCGTTGCCGCTACGTATGGGCTTGTGGTGTCGCGGGCGGGGGTGTTGATCTCTGCGCCGATTCTGCGCCGAAAGCGGGATCCCCGGAGAGTCGCTCCGATCCTCGCCATCCTTGCTCTTAGCCCGCTGGTTGTCGCAGGTATTCGCAACGCGGTGCCGACCTCGAATCAGAGCGCGCGCGATCTACATGCGCTGACCACTGCGGTTCTGGATATGGGGGAGGGCCGTTCGTTTTGGGCGGGCGATGGCCTGCTTGCAGCGGAGCTCACACTGGAGGCCCATGCGCGCGGGCAGACATTTGACTATGTGAATGTCTATCAGGCGGAGGGCTTCATCTATCGCCGGTTTGTCGCGTCGCGTTTCAGCGATTCGCGTCTTCAGAGCCTGGCGATGGCGGGCCTCACGCCGGTGCTATCTTCCTGGATCGAGCAGGACGAAGCTGCGACAGACCGGCTTGCCGTTGCCTTGCGTCCCGACATCTGGCTGACCGAGGGTATGGAGCCGGTGCCCATGGGAATCGTGTATCTCGGCGCTCGCGATCGCGAAGCGCTTCATCCGCTGGAGACCTGGCAGAAAAACGTCGCATTCTGGGAAGCCGTGTCTCCGGTCATCGCCCGGCTGCCGACCAATCCGCCCGCACAGCAGGCGGTGGCCTCTGCACTTCGCTGGCAGATCGCGCGCGTTGCAAACGACCTCGGTGTCTTTCTGGAATACACCGGCCATAAAAACGAAGCGGCGCTGGCGTATGAAAAGAGCCTTGCCTTCGACACGAATAATTTGAGTGCCGCGCTGAACCTCCTCGTCATCGCCGAAGGGCGCGAGGACATGTCCGATACCACCGCTGCAGCCGCCCTGCGAGATCGCGAGTTGGAGCAGAAACGCACGCGACCGCCCCAGTTGCTCGCGGCGCAATATGGCCATCTTCGCAGCGCTGCTGCGGCAGCACTCCTTGCGGATCGTGCCAATGCCGCACCCGGAAGGCAGCTCGATCCTGAACTGCTGGAGATACAGGGCCTCTATCAAGACGGGAAGTTGGAGGAGATGCGCCGCCGACTCGAACGGCATCTCGCCGTTCGATCCGATCAGCCGGAGGCCTGGATGCTTCTCGCTGCACTTGGTTATCGCGAGGGGCAGCCTGAGTTGATCGAGCGAAGCCTGCGCCAGATGAAAGCCGTCAATGAAGAGTGGCCCTACGTGCTCGAACTGATGGGCCGTGTCCGCCAGCAGCAGGGCGACGTCGCAGCTGCGCGAGAATTTTTCAAACATGCGCTTGCTTCACGCCCCAACGATCTGACGTTGATGCGCCGCTTGCTCGATCTGGAAGCGGCGGCCGGCGATTGGCTCAATGTTGAGCGCCTGCTCAACCAGATTCTGATCGTCTGGCCAACCGACGAAGACGCGAACTTCGCACTCGCCACACTGTTGAAAGCGCGGAGCCAGTTGGACCTGTCAGAGAGTATCCTTCGTCGCCAGCTCCGTTCCGCACCAATTCCGCGTGTGATGGCGGAATTGGCCGATATACTGCGCATGCGCGGCAAAAATGACGAAGCATTGGATTTCGCGACCCGGGCCGTCGCAGCGTCTCCCCAATTTGCTCGCGGCCGCGAAGTGCGCGGGCGCGTTTTGACGGAGCTGGGACAGATGGCGGAGGCCCAGAGCGAATTGCTGCAGGCGCGCGATCTTGCCCCGACTTCCGTAAGCGCCGCTCAGGCACTGATTGACTGGCATCTCGCAAAAGGCGACACCGCCGCCGCTGCCGCTCTTGCCAGCGATGTCCTCAGTTCCGCAAAAACACTCACGCCGGATCAGGATAAGGCATTGCGAAAAGTGGCGAAATGATCCCGCGCGGAGCTCCCGCCAACACGCCGTCGTCCTCGTTTGCTCGCCGCGCTTTCCAGACCCGACGCAAAATGGCTCTGACCTTCGCAAAAAGCGTGACAAGTGCGGAATCCAACGCTATCAGTCACGGGCATTTACATCAAACGCAACGGGAGTATTGAAATCATGAATTTTCCTCGCGAAAGCGGAATCCTAATGCACATCACGTCCCTGCCCGGGCGCTATGGAATGGGCGACCTCGGCCCCAGCGCGCGCCAGTTTGTGGATACACTGGTGGATATGGGGCAGCATCTCTGGCAGATCCTGCCGCATGGGCTGACGGGCTATGGCGACTCTCCGTATCAATCGTTCTCTACATTTGCCGGGAACCCGCTCTTCATCAGCCTTGAAATGCTCGTAGAGGATGGCTTGCTCAAGAAGGCGCATCTCGATTCATTTCCGCACTTTCCGGAAGACTATGTTGACTACGGCCCCGTCATCGCGGCGCGCACCGCATTGCTGCGCACCGTCTGCCGCCGCTTCGAGCGCAGCAGCTCGCCTGCACAAAAACAGGCTTTCGCCGAGTTTTGTGCGCTGAACAAATCGTGGCTGGAAGACTTCGCTCTCTTTATGGCACTCAAAGAGGCGCACAACCTCGAACCCTGGCACACATGGGAGCCGGAACTCGTTCGCCGTGATCCCGACGCCCTCGCGCATGCGCGCCGTCAATATCGCACCGCCATCCGCAACGCCAAGATTCTGCAGTGGATTTTTGATGACCAGTGGCGCCGCCTCCGCGTCTATTGCCACGACCGCGGCATCAAGATCATCGGCGACATTCCGATTTTCGTCGCGCACGACAGCGCCGACGCGTGGGCCAATCCGGAACTCTTCTACATAGACGAGCAGGGCAAATGCAGCGTCGTCGCCGGCGTCCCGCCCGATTACTTCAGCGCCACCGGCCAATTGTGGGGCAACCCGCTTTATCGCTGGGACGTGCACAAAGCGCAGGATTATGCCTGGTGGGCGGCCCGCCTTCGCAAAATCTTCGAAATGGTGGACATTGTTCGCATTGACCACTTCCGCGGATTTGCGGGCTACTGGGAAATCCCGGGCGATGCCGAAACCGCGATCAACGGGCGCTGGGTTCCCGGGCCGGGTCCCGATCTGTTTCACGCCCTCAAGCGCCACCTCGGTGAAGTGCCGATCATCGCGGAAGACCTCGGCATCATCACGCCGGACGTGGATGCGCTTCGCGATCAGTTCAACTTCCCCGGTATGCGCGTTCTTCAATTTGCCTTCGGCAACGACGCCAAAGCCTCGGAATATCGCCCTGAAAGCTATCCGCCGAACTGCGTTGTCTATACCGGTACGCACGACAACGACACCACTGTTGGCTGGTTCCGCAGTGAACCCGGCGAGGGCAGCACACGCAGTCGTGAAGAGATTGATGCCGAACGCCGCGCCATTCTGCAATACCTCGGCAGCGATGGACACGATATCCACTGGGACCTCATCGCCCTCGCGCTTCGCTCGAACGCGAACACGGCGGTATTCCCCATGCAGGATCTGCTCGGCCTCGGCACCGAAGCGCGTATGAACGTGCCCGGCACCAAGAGCGGCAACTGGCGCTGGCGCTTCCAGCCCTCGATGCTCACTCCCGAAATTAAACAGCGTCTTCGCCAACTGGCCGAATCGTCAAACCGCATTCACGCCTGAGGAATAAGAGCTGAGTCGGAAAGAAACGTTCCGGTCGTTTTGTGATGCACAAAATGGCCGGAACGTTTTGCGTTGAGCGATAGCAAGAATCAGACGCAAACGATTGCCCGACTTCCATCCGTTGTCTCGTGAACGGAGAACGGGTGCCACTTCGCTGTGAACGTGAACGGGGTCCTGCTGGAACGAAGCCAGATTGCACTTCGTTCACGTGCCCGTCCACATGCACGTACACGATTTCGTTTTTTCGTGAACGGGAAACGTGTACCGCTTCGCTGTGAACGTGAACGGGGTCCTGCTGGAACGAAGCCAGATTGCACTTCGTTCACGTGCCCGTCCACGTGCACGTACACGATTTCGTTTTTTCGTGAACGGGAAACGTGTACCGCTTCGCTGTGAACGAGAACGGGGTCCTGCTGGAACGAAGCCAGATTGCACTTCGTTCACGTGCCCGTCCACGTCCACGTACACGATTTCGTTTTTTCGTGAACGGGAAACGTGTACCGCTTCGCTGTGAACGTGAACGGGGTCCTGCTGGAACGAAGCCAGATTGCACTTCGTTCACGTGCCCGTCCACGTGCACGTACACGATTTCGCTTTCGCGTAGACGGAAAACGGGTACCGCTTCGCTGTGAACGTGAACGTCGTCTTGCTCGAACGATGCCTGATTGGACCTCGTTCACATACCCGTCCACGTCCACGTACACGATTTCGCTTTCTCGTGAACGGGAAACGTGAACCGCCCCGCTGTGAACGTGAACGACGGCCCGGTCAATTCAGTCATTCCTTTTTCAACCACGGATTTCAGTGATTTTCACGGATGGATGAGGAAATGGCGAGAGAACTGGATTGGCGGGGACATTGCACTGTGTCGGAAACACGGGGCTAGGGAGCCGGGTGCGAAATAGCGACCCCTAGGCTTTATGCCCTTGCTTGTCACGCTGTAGCCTCGGCGAAGGGGTCTTCATTTTTTCGCAAAAAATCGCACTCCGCTGATTTTTTTGAAGTGGGCATCTTGAGTCCAGATCGTCGCGTTATACATCCGCGCGGTTGCCAGAATGATGCTGTCTGCCATGGGCAGAGAGTTTTCCAGGCTGATTTTTGCGGCAGTCATGGCAAGCTGCGGTGTCAGGTCAACGACAGTGGCGCTGCGCATCGCCATGACAGCCTGAAGAGCGGCATTTTCTCCACTTTCCCGCAGAACAACTTTGAAGACTTCGTAAATCGAGACAGCCGGAACAATCAAAGAACCGGTGTCTTGCAGAGCGGGAAGGTATCGGTGCGCATTCGGACCATCGGCGAAATACTCGAGCCAACCTGACGAATCCACGATATTCACAGTCGGTCTTCCTCGCGCGTGAAGTTCGTGTTGATTCCTTTGAGAAACCCGCGAAGTTCGGCGATGTCCTTTTGAGGGATAAGCTCGATTCTCCCTTCGTACTCGACTACCTGCATCTTCTGCCCCGGCTTGATACGCAGGTTTTCTCGCACAGTGCGGGGGATAACGACTTGGTATTTGGGTGATACAGTGACGGCTTGCATGACAATTCCCTTATGGATTATTCGCGTATTACAATAATTCGATCGATCGGAATTGTCAATCGCTTCAGGGGTGCCAACGCTTCGTGAGGAGCGCGTTCATTCGCCAAGGAGGCGGGAGTGTAGGTTGTCTTGCTTAATGCAGCATGCACGACGGGATGCGTGTGTGTCCCGGCGCGGTGGATTTGCGTATTTGGCTGTCTGGCGGGTGGGGTGTATGATGCGGGGAGTTTTGTGGAAAGGGTGCCGGTTTGTTTCAAACTCCGCCGCGAGAGAAGGAATGGGTGAGTTGGCTTTATGCCGCGTTCTGGGGCGTGCTGATTTTCTGCACGGTTCCGTTTGCGCGCGCAATTCAGGGTTGGTTCGCGGGGCATTTCGGGGCGGGTTCGCTGCGGTGGATTTCGATCGGTATCATTGGCGGGACGACGCTTTTCGTGATTGCCCGGCTGCTGCGCGGGTTGCGGCGATTGCCGCGACTGCGCGTGGGGGCGGTGCTGGGGATTGCGGCGATTTTCATTTATTTTTCGCTGGAGCTGATGGAGACGCCAGCGGAGGCGGTGCATTTCATCGAGTACGGAATTCTCGGGCTTTTTCTCTTTCGCGCGTTTTCGCACCGGCAGCACGATCCGTTGATCTATTTGAATGTGGTGCTGGCGGGCGCGTTGATCAGCACGGGCGATGAGATTCTCCAGTGGCTGACGCCGGGACGCTATTGGGACATTCGCGATTTGCAGCACAATGCGCTGGCGATTGCGCTGGTGCAGGCGGGGGTGGCGGTGGGATTTGCACCCGCGTTCATTCAACGGCGGGTGCGTCCGGCAAGTGTGCGCTGTGCGGCGGTTCTGATTGCGGTGCAGGCGTTGCTGTTGGGGTTGTGCGCGACAAATACGCCATCGGCAAGTATGCGAGCGGCGATGCGATTCACGTCGCTCCGCTTCCTGCTGAATAACGACAACGCGATGATGGAATACGGCTGGCGGCACGAGGATCCGGATCAGCTCCGATTCTATTCGCGTTTCAGCAGGCGGGACCTTGAGCGGATTGACCGGAATCGCGGGGCGGAAGTGGGCCCAATTCTGGCGAAGTATGCGCAGGAAAAATCGCTGAAAGATTTTCTGCACTACTACACACCGGTGCGGGATCCGTTCACGCACGAGGCGATGATTCACCTCAATCAGCGGAATCACTATTTTGCGGTGCTGCCGAAATACCGGTTTGAGACAAATGCGTATCGCTATCACGCGAATGTGGCATTTCGTGAAAATCAGATTCTGGAACGCTATTTCTCGAACAGTCTCGATCACGCACAACAGCGGTGGACTCCAGAGCTGGTGGAGGCGCTCGCGCCGCAGGCGCATTTGGATCAGCGCTTCACGAGCGAGGTGAGCCGCCATTTGTTTCACCGGATTTGGATGGGCGGGGTGTGGCTCATCGTGTTGGTAGTGCTGTTTTTCGATTTGCTGTTCTATTTGCAGTGGGGCGCGGAGGGGCGTGCGGGGCCGCCGCGGGAAGGGGAGCTGCCGATGGATGCGCCGCGCGATTGGGTGCCGGTGCTGGTGTGGGTGGCGCTGATTTATTGCGCGATTCCGATGGCGCGGAAGATTCAGTATTTCGTGGTGGAGCACGCTTCGCGCGAGGCTTTCGGATGGGTGGTGTATCTGGCGATTGCAGTGGGCGCGATTGCCGCGGTGCGGTGGTTCCGCGCGCGGCAGACGGTGTTGCAGCCGCGGCAGAAGGGCGTGTTGGCGGGAATGGTGGCGCTGTTTGCGTGGGGGACGTGGCATTTGCGCGCGAATCCGGAGGAGGCGCTGCATCTGATTGAGTATGGCGTGTTGTCGCTGTTGCTCTTCCGGGCGTTCAGCAGGCGCTATCCGGATCGCGGGGCGTATGTGGTGTCATTTTTGCTCGGCGCGCTGCTGGGGATTGTGGATGAGGTGATTCAGTGGCTGACGCCGGAGCGGTTTTTCGATTTCCGCGATGTGGCGATTAATGTGCTGGCTGTGCTGGCGATTCAGGTGGGGTTGGCGGCGGGGCTTGCGCCACAGTTGTGGAGCCGGCCGTTTGGTGTGCGGTCGGCGCGAACGGCGTGGCGTCAGATTCGATTGATTCTCGTGCTGCTGTTCCTTTGTTTCTCAAATACGCCTGAGTTCTGGCGCCCGCTGTATTCGTATCGGCCGAATCTGTTTGTGTTTGGCAAGACGATGGTGGAATACGGACATCGCCATCGCGATCCGGAGGTGGGGACGTTCAATTCGCGGATGACGGAGGAGGATCTGCGATTCACGGATGCGCGGCGCGCGGAGGATATTGCGTCCATCATGGAGCGACGCGGGAGCGATGGAAATTATTCCGCATTTCTCCAGCGCTATACGGCTGCGAGCGATCCGTTTGCGATGGAGTTTCGCGTGCGGCTGTTCCGGCGCGACCGGAACTGGCGGGATGCGCGGGCAAACCGGTCGGACTCGAAGAAGTTTGCCGAGTATGCGACGGTGGCGTTCGGCGAGCAGCGATTGTTGGAAAATTGGTTCGGGGAGAGTCTGCGCGCGTCGGGCCGCGATTGGCCTGCAGAGGTGCGGGCGCAGGTAGCGGCGGCGGCGACACCGGGGGTGTATCACAGTCCGGTGAGCCGGGAGCTGATTACGCGATTTACGGAGCTTCAGGTGCAGGTAGTGCTGGGCGTGCTGATTCTTGTTGTGGTGGCTGCGGGGCGGTATGATGTGGCGCGCCGGAAACGGCGCGAGCGCGGGAGGTTGGCATGATGAATCGCCGTCATTTTATTCAATCGGCTGTGCTGGGCGCGGCGGGGTGGTCGCTGGGTTTGCCGAAGCGGGCAACGTGGGCGGCTGCGCCGGATGCGCCGCGCGAGTCGGTGCGATTTGTTTTCTTCACGGACATTCACACGCGCGTGGAGTGGGAGACGCCGGAGGCGTTGCGGTTGGCTGCATCCAAGATCAACGAACAGCGGGCGGATTTGGTGCTGTGCGGGGGTGATTGCATCACGGACGGGTTTCAGTCGGGTCGCGCAGCGGTGGACCATCGCTGGAAGGCCTATCGCGAGAATCTGCACGACCTGCTTGATCCGGCGGCTGTGACTGCGATGGGGAATCACGATTTGGTGGGGGCGATGCCGGAGGATGGAAGCGAGCCGGAGCCGGATCCGCGCGCGATCTTTCGCGCAGAGTTAGGCGTTGAGAATATTTATCGCTCGCTCGATGTCGGCGGCTATCACGTGATCCTGTTGGACAGCGTACAGATCACGCGGGATGAGCTGAAATATCGAGGATTCATTGATGATGAGCAGATGGCGTGGATTCGCGACGATCTTGCGCGGGTGAATACGGACACGCCGATTGTGCTGGTGACGCACATGCCGTTGCTGACGGGGTTTTATATGGCGACGCAGGGAGCGGAGGCGCCTGCGCCGAGAAATCGCGCGATTGTGAACAATCGCGAGGTGTTGGATGTGTTTTCGAAG
The DNA here is from genome assembly GCA_039807095.1 of Kiritimatiellia bacterium. Classification (GTDB taxonomy): domain Bacteria; phylum Verrucomicrobiota; class Kiritimatiellia; order CAIVKH01; family CAIVKH01; genus JAMLJG01. The sequence continues at coordinate 26,002 of JBDHQM010000018.1, read as the reverse complement.
CATCGCTTGCAGTTGGTGTTGCAGGGACACCTGCACGTGAGCGAGATGTTGCGCTGGAGGGATACGACGTTTGTGACGGGTGGAGCGGTGTGTGCGAAGTGGTGGCGCGGGCCGTGGTACGGAACGGAGGAAGGGTTTGCGGTGGTGACATTGCGGCGCGATCGCGTGGATTGGGAGTATGTGGATATGGGCTGGACGGCGCGTCGCCCGTGAAGGCGGGTAGGACTCGCGCGGCAAAACTTCCAAGGATTGGAAGTTGGGGCGGCGCGGACTTCCAAGGGTTGGAAATCCGGTGAAATGTGAATAATTCGGGAACAGAATCGTCAAATGCTGATGAAGGGATTGCGCCGGAGACGTTGGCGCGATGGGTGTCGCGCGCGCAGGCGGGTGATGAGGATGCGTTTGGCGAGTTGGTGAAGACGTTTCACGGAAGGGTGTTCGGGGTGATTTATCGGATGGTCAAAGACGCGGAGGATGCGCGGGAGCTGGCACAGCAGACGTGGGTGAAGGCGTGGCAGCGATTGGGGTCGTACAAGGGCGATGCGCAGTTCTTTACGTGGGTGTACCGGATTGCAGTGAACACGGTGCTGGACGAGGGGCGTCGCGCGGCGCGGCGAAAAGAAGTTTCGCTGGATGAGGAGCCGGGGCGCGAGCCGCAGGCGGCGGTGGAGTGGCAGGGACCGGACGATGGGCGGCCGGATCGGCAGTTGGAGCGGGAGGAGATCCGGAAAGCGTTTGAGGCCGCACTGGACGGGTTGTCGGCAGAGCACCGGGTGGCGTTGATTTTGCGCGAGGTGGAAGGGTTGTCGTATCGGGAGATTGCGCAGGCGATGAAGTGCAGGACGGGAACGGTGATGTCGCGGATTTTTTATGCGCGGCGCTACGTTCAGGAGCGAATGAAGGGCGTGCGATGAATGAGCGGAAACAACTGGAATGGTTGAGCCGTCAGCGGGACGGCGAGTTGGATGCTGCGCGTGCAGCGCGCCTCGAACACGAGCCGTCCGCGACGCGCGCAGAGGCGGAGCGGGTGTGGAGCGAGCTGGGCGAGCATTTGCGGTCGCAGCCGGTTCCTGCGCCTACGCCGGAGGCGATGTGGAACGATGTGCGGCGCGGAATTCGCCTGGCGCAGGCGGAGCGCGAGCCGGCAACGCATGCGGGTGGGCGTTGGAGTTGGGCGGTTGCGATGGTGGCGGTGTTGTTTATGCTGGCGGTGGGCATCTTTGGAGTGAGAATGTGGATGGCGCCGACGGTGGAAGCGGCGATTCCGCGTGTGGAGTGGGTTGAGGCGGAGTTGCCGGGGTCCAGTGCGATGGTGTATGAGGATGAGGCGAGTGGCGCGGTGGTGATTTGGTTGATGACGCCGGATGCGGGCGCATCGGGCGAGGAGCTGAAATGAAAACAATAATCGGCATTCTGATGGCGGCGCTGGTGTTGGGAATCGTGTCGCCCGCATTGGCGCAGCAGCCGGTGGAAGTGGAGGCGATGCTGATTCTGGCATCGAACGAACCCGCGCCGCTGGATCGCCGGTTGGAGCGCGTGGACTATCTGCTTCGTCCGCTGTTGCGATTTGAGACTTATCGGCTGCTGGGGCAGGGCAGTGTGTTGCTCAACGCTGGCGGTTCGACATCCGTGGCCTTGGGCGACGGGCACGTGCTTTATCTTCAGATGGGCCGCAAGGGCCACGTTGAAGTGAGCTGGCAGCGCGGGGATGAGCGGCTGTTGAGTACGTCGGTGGGTTTGCAGCGGAACAAGCCGACAATCCTCGGGGGCGTGCCGCAGGGCGACGGTCGCTTGATCGTGACGTTGATGGTGAAGTGAAAGAGATTTCGAATTTCGGATTTTGAATTTCGGATTTTAAGACCACGGATGGAACGGATTATCACGGATGGAGAGAAGAAAAGACCGGATAACAGGATTGGCTGGATGGACGGGATTGGAGTTGATGAGTTGAGTGGTTGATGAGTTGAGGAGGGAGGATGAGTTTGAGTTTTTTTACTAACTCCTATCTCCCAACTCCTCATCCAAACTTTGTGCCTTTGCTTGTCGCGGCGTAGCCCCGCGCCTGCGGGGCGAAGCCGGATGCCTCTGTGCCTTTGGACCTTTGTGCCTTTTGTTCAACCACGGATGGCACTGATTATCACGGATGAAGGAAGAAGAGTCCGGATAACGGGATTGGCCGGATGGACGGGATGAAAATTGTGGGAAAAGAATCTCAGCCATTTTGAGACGGATTGATTAACTAACGACTCTTAAACTTTGTGCCTTTGCTTGTCGCGGCGTAGCCCCGCGCCTGCGGGGCGAAGCCGGATGCCTTTGTGCCTTTGGACCTTTGTGCCTTCCTACATCGCGTCATTTCTTTTGCGCGGGGACGATGAGGACGGGGCGTTTGCTCTTTTTCAATACGCCTTCGGATGCGCTGCCGAGGAGCATGTGGTAGAGCGCGCCGCGTCCATGTGAGCCCATCACGACGAGGTCCACGTCGAGTCGTTCCATCTCCTGTAGAATTTTTTCGACGATGTAGCCCTGGACTGAGAGCGAGGTGGCGTTCAGGTTTTCCGCTTCGAGCTGGCGGTGGAGGGCCTGCAGCTTTCGGTGGTTTTCGGACATTTCGTGCGCGACGGCCTGGCGTACGGATTCGGGGCCGGGTTCGTAGGTGATGAATTCGGGTTCGGGTTGCGCGACGTGGAGGAGGATGATTTCCGCCTGCAGGGGGCGCGCGAGCGATTTAGCGACGTTCACTACGGCGTCGGTGATGGGAGAGAAATCAACGGGAACGAGAATGCGTTTCATGTGTCACCTCACTGCCGCATTTTATTCCGTTTTTTGGGAATGCACAGCACGAAAAAGGTGAGGACTCAACGCCGCCAGAAGCTGGGCATGAGGACGACGAGGACGGTGTAGAGTTCGAGTCGGCCGAGGAGCATGCAGGTGGAGAGGATGATGCGGGCGATGCCGGGCGTGGCGGCATAGTTGCTTTGCGGGCCGACGGCGCCGAGGCCGGGTCCGACGTTGCCGAGGGCAGATGCTGTGGAGGAGAAGGCGGTGAGCATGTCGGGGGAGAAGGGGAGCATGGCTGCGCCTGCGGCGATGAAGATGAGGATGTAGATGATGAAGAATGAGCCGATCATGGAGACGATTTCCGGGTCCACGATTTGGCGGCCCATTTTGACGCGGAAAATGGCTTGCGGTTGAATGAAAAGGCGGAGGCCGCGGAGGACTTGTTTGCAGAGAATGAGGATGCGGACGACTTTCATACCGCCTGCGGTTGAGCCGGCGCATGCGCCGGTGAACATGAGTGCGAGGAGTACGAATTGCGAGAGCGCGGGCCAGAGTGCGAAGTCATCGGTGGCGAACCCGGTGGTGGTCATGACGGAGACAACGGAAAACAGCGCGCCGCGGATGCCGGTACCGTTGCTGTGGAAGAGTGCGGGCGCTGCGTTCAGCGCGATGATAGAGGTCGCGGCGAGGATGATAATGACGTAGAGGCGGAACTCGGAGTCGCGCGTGTAGGCCTTGATTTCGCCGCGCAGGAGGCGCCAGTGCAGGGCAAAGTTGGTTCCGCCGAGGAACATGAATATGATGACTACCCACTCTATTGAGGGGCTGTGGAAGGCTGCGATGCTGGCGGAGCGGGTGGAGAAACCTGCGGTTGCAATGGTGGCGAGGCTGTGGCAGATGGAGTCGAACCAGGACATCTTGCAGAGGCGGAGTGCGAGGATGTTTAGGATGTTCAGTCCGAGATAAACGCCCCAGAGCAGTTTCGCTGTGCTGGCAATTCGGGGCGTTAGCCGGTCTTTGGACGGTCCTGCTGCTTCAGCGCGGTATATCTGCATGCCGCCGGAGCCGAGGAGGGGAAGGATGGCAACGCAGAGAACGAGAATACCCATGCCGCCCATGAACGCTGTCAGTGCGCGCCACATGAGGATGCTGCGCGGCGCGGCTTCGAGGTCCGACATGACGGACGCGCCGGTGGTGGTGTAGCCCGCCACAGCTTCAAACCAGGCACCGGGAAAATCCGGAATGGCGCCGCTAAGGAGAAATGGAATCGCGCTCAGCAGGGTTGACGTGAGCCAGCCGAAGGTGACGACGCCGATACCGTCGCGTCGCGTGAGGTCAACTGTGCCGCGCGTCGTGGTCCAGAGTATGCTTCCGAGCGTCAGTGAAAGGGCAGCAGATAGCGCGAAGGCCCGCTGTGCGGCCATCGGGTCGTTGTAGAACGCGCCAACGCCCCAACAGATCAGCATGTTGATGCCGATCACGAGGGGGAGAAAGGAGATCAGATGGAAGACAGCGCGAAAATTCACAGCGGTATCAACCCCGGAATAGATCCTCAACCCGGGCTACAGCGGCCGGTACGGCAAAGAGTACAAGACGATCGCCCGCGCGTAGGACGAGGTCGCCTGTCGGCGGAAGAATGGTTTGCTCGCGCAGCACGGTGGCAATGATGACACCGTCAGGAATGCGGAGGCTGTGAATGGGTTTGTCCACCCAGCGGTGGGCAGGCGCGAGGGCGACATCAAGCAATTCGCCGGGAAGTTTGTGCAGAAGGGCTGCCGCTTTGACATTCTTGCCTCGCACGAAGTGAAGAATGGCGTTCACCATGGACATGTGCGAACTGACTGCGCGATCCAGCAGGCTCAGGCTGTTTATGATCGGCACATATTCGGGTTTGGTCACTTGTGCGAGTGTGAATGTTGCGCCCGCCTTTTCGGCCAGCAGGCAAATCATGATATTGTTTTCATCGTTGCCGCTGGTGGCGACGAAGGCGCACCCGTGAATGACGCCGACATTTTCCAGAGTTTTGGAGTCGAGCGCATCACCGTTGATGATGAGGGCTTTGTCCAGGACTTTGGAGCAGGCTTCGGCGCGTTCTTTGTTGTGCTCGATGAGCACGACGGGAGTGCCGGTCTTTTCCATGCGAAGAGCCAGTTGCAAGCCGAGATCGCCGCCGCCTGCGATGAGGACTTTTTCAAAGTTCTCGTGTTCGGGGCTGGCCCATTCGAGGAATGCGTTCACGTCGGCGGATTCGCCGCAGAAGTAGATGTCGTCGCCGATCATCAACTGTGTATCGCCTTTCGGAATGAGCAGTTCATCCGCGCGCATGACGCCGATGAAGCGGATGCGTTGGAGCAGCTCGGGCCGCGGAAAATTCTTGAGTGTTTGGAGGACAAGCGGGCTGTCCATGTGGACCTTTACGCCCACTGCTAGCACGCGCCCCTCCAGCATATCCACGGCTTCAAGTGTACCGGGCATGCGGAGGATCGTGAAAATTTCGTCCGCACATTCTTCTTTCTGGCTTATCACCAGGTCCATGCCCATCTTCTTGAGGTCGAATTTCGGGTTGGCGTGGAGGAAATCGGGATTCGCAACGCGGGCGACTTTATAGGGGACCCCGGCGGCAGACGCAAAAGCGCAGGCGAGGATGTTGACCTCGTCGCGGTCGGTGACGGCGACCAGTAGGTCGGTTTTCATCAGTCCGGCCTTTTCGAGTGTCTTGGGGCTGGAGCCCTCGCCTTCGATTGTCTGGATGTCGAGTTGTGCCGCGACTTCGTTCAGGGCGGCTTCATCCCGATCCACAATCACGATGTCGTGTCGCTCTTCGCTCAATTTGGTGGCCAGATGCCGCCCTGCGCTGCCTGCACCTATGATTAAAATTCGCATCGCTATACATGCGCTTCAAAGACGCACGGACCATGCTGCATCAATGCCGCTCCGCCTTCAATACGGAATACGCACTGGCGGGTTTTGAGTCTCAATCGGCCTGCTCGCATTAAATCGCGATCCGCTTGCTCGCAGGGCCCACGCGGCCCGTGATGGAGAGGTGGGTTGGCGCTATGCCAGACCGATATCCGAGAGGGTGACGCTCTGGACGGTTCCGGATATGTCGCGGATGTGCGCGTTGCCGACTTCAAACGGATGCCAGGAATCCGGATCGGCCTGGTCATCGGCCAAGAGGCGTCCGGTGAGAACCAGATAGCGGCAGGTAATTCCGTCCGCATCCATCTCCAGCGGGATATGCAGACTTTGTGTTGTCTGCCGGAGTAGGGCGAGCTGGCTGGCTGAACGATCGGGCGTCTTCATTTCCAGAGAGTTGGCGGCGTTCAGGCGGACATCCACTTCAGCGCTAAAGATATAGCGGCTGCATCCGCCGGAGGCAGGGGCGAGTACCGCGCGATAGCCCCTTGCGAAAACATCGCGTAGAAGGATCGGGTCGGACTTGTTTGACGACGCAGACATGTCAAACTGATACGGCATTAACCGCCGGAGTGCAAAGCAGATGAACTTTCATTTTAGCAGCGAAGCGCGCGACGCGCTGGCCCGTAAACGTCCAGTGGTGGCACTGGAGAGTACGCTCATCACGCATGGCCTTCCGCAGCCGGTGAATCTGGAGACAGCGCGACGATTGGAAGCCGTGGTGCGCGAGGAAGGCGCTGCGCCGGCAACGATTGCGCTGCTGTGCGGCGAGGTGCACATCGGATTGAATCCATCGGAGCTGGAAGAACTGGCGAGCGCGAGGGATGTGCGCAAGTGCAGCCGACGCGATTTACCGATCGCCATTGCGCGTGGTGAGAATGGCGCGACGACAGTGGCCGCCACCATGCTGCTGGCGCATCGCGCGGGAATCCGGGTGTTTGCCACAGGCGGAATCGGCGGGGTCCACCGCGGACATCCGTTCGATATCAGCGCCGATTTGGAAGAGTTGGGTCGCACGCCCGTCACGGTGGTCTGCGCGGGAGCGAAGGCGATTCTCGATCTGCCGCTCACACTCGAAGCGTTGGAAACGCGAGGCGTTTGCGTGGTGGGCTATGGCACGGATGCGTTCCCCGCCTTCTATTCGCGTACGTCGGGATTGCCGGTGGATGTCCGATGCGATCGCCCGGAAGAAGTTGCTGCGCTAATGAAGGCGCGCGACGGATTGGGCCTTGATGCGGGATTGCTGGTGTGTGCGCCGATTCCGGGCGAACACGAAGTTCCGGCGGCTCAAATTGAGGGCGCGATTGCCGAGGCGTTGGCGGATGCGGATGCAGCGGGCGTGCGCGGGAAAGATGCCACGCCGTTTCTGCTCGCCCGTGTCAGCGCATTGACCGAGCGGCGGAGCCAGGTTGCAAATCTCGCGTTGCTGGAGAACAACGCGCGAATTGCCGCCGCGATTGCGCGCGCGGTGTAGAGGATCAGTAGAGCCAGAGGCTCAACCAGTTTTCGCCGTTCTGACCGATTTCCCAGCGGCCGTTGCGTTTCACCGCAATGCGGCGCGCGTTCTTTCCGAGTGCCGCTTCATCCACGCGCAGGACGGCTCCGTTTAACCTTCCTACGCGCGCGGTTTCTTCAACCGTGGCGGGTCGGCCTGCCAGTACAACGCCGCCCTCCGAAATGGAGAACACCAGCGCACCTGCATAGTCAGGCGGGCCGTGCCACAAGCGCGGGTATCGCACAAAGCAGTCGGGAAGCTTCCTCGCTTTTGCCAGAATCTCGACGGCGACCGGCGTTCGCTCAATATGATCGAGCAGCGTGAGCTGCCCCGCATGCGTTTCGAAATCGCGAAACACGCGGATCGGGTTCAGCCCCCACAGATTCTGTCCGTTGTATTTGCCGCCCGGCGTGAACTTCTTCGGCAACCCGGGCCACGACAAAAAGCGATCGTTCGCAAGCAGGCCGATCTCAAAATGCAGATGCGCGCGATTCATCGGAATCCCGCCCACGGCGGTATTGCCCATCTTGCCGAGGCGTGTACCGACGGATACCGGCATGCCCTCGCGCAGATTGGGATCCGCCTCCGCCATGTGCGCGTAGAGCGTGTAGAACTCGCCGACCGGATCGTTGTGAAGGAGCACAACGTAAATTCCGTAATCGGAGTTACCCGCGGTTTTGTGAACCATTGCGACGCGACCGTTCATCGCCGCAAAAACTTCATCGAGTGGGCGGCCCTGCCGATCGCGTTCCAGCGCGGCGATGTCCAGGCCCTCGTGAAAACGCGGGAGGATTTGTTTGCCGTAGTTGCCGAGTCGCACCGATCCGTATGTGCCGGATTCGGGATTGCCCGAGCCTGTTGGCTGATAGACCCCGTTCATATTGGGGTCTGTAAGGCGGGTTTGGTGCGTGGGGTAGGAGAGGGAATGCAGATCGGATACGGGCAGCGCCAGTGCGCCCATCGGCTCTGGAAGAGGCAGGGCAGAGTCGTCGCGCTTCGCTTCTTTTCCGCAACCGCAGCCGATTGCGAGAAGGATAAATACAGCAAGCCCCGATAGCACCCGCGTGACGAGAGCGGCGGACATCAGAACATTACGCCGGCGACGAACTGAGGACCGCGAAACTTCACATCCGCCTTCACCGGATCGCCATCGTCCTTCGCATCAAACGAAAGATTGCGATATCCGATGCCCGCGAAGAAGCCCTTGAAGCTCGCCTTCAAATTTGCCTCGAAATCCCAGAAATTCACGCGTGTACCCTCAATATCCCACGGGCTCCCCGCCAGCGAAAGGTCCACGCGAAGCGACGGCGGGCCGAGATGGATTTTTGCGCCTACTACGGGGAGTATCGCATCCGCCGACCCCTTCGCCTGCCCATAGCGTGACGAGCTTGCTTCCGCCTTGAAATCAACGTATTCCGCGCCAACCAGAAAGCCGCCGCGAAATCCGTGCACGCCGCCCTGCATCTGATACGCAATGCGCATGAGATCCACATCCATATCCGCCCGCAAATCTGTGCCCGCCGGATAGCGCGTATCGCCAATGCGCAGGTCGCGCGGCAGGCGGTTATTCGCGGAGATATCCATGCTCAGATAGGAGAACGTGAGCCGATTCGCGTCGCCCAGCGCCGCATCGAATCCCCAGATTTCCTCCTTCTTGAAGCCGAGATCATTTTTGAGGTTTGCCGAAGTTCCCGGCTCCCCGTTGTGCCCGATTGCGAGCGTGCCCGCAGGCTTCATCTCCCAATACTGCACCCCCAGCTCAAGGCTTTGAGCCGTGCAGAGCGCGAGAGTGCCAGAAACAAAAAATACCGCAGCTGCGGTGAAGAGTAATGAACGCATGCCTGACTGTATAAACGCCACCGGAGCCTCAATCAATTGTATTCGGTGTGATGAACTGTCTCGGAACGCCGATCTCCCGATCGGCAAAGGAAGAAGGGCCGGCTGGGAGACCGGCGTTCCGGGGAAGGTGGAGCGCCAATCTTCGGATTGGCAAAGGAACTGAAGCCGGTCAGGAGACCGGCGTTCCGTGGAAGCTGGAGCGCCAATCTCCTGATTGGCAAAAGAGCGGAGGCCGGTCGGGAGACCGGCGTTCCGTGGGAGGTGGAGCGCCAATCTCCTGATTGGCGAAAGAGCGGAGGCCGGTCGGGAGACCGGCGTTCCGGGGAGGGCGGAGCGCCAATCTCCTGATTGGCAAGAGAGCGTAGGCCGGTCAGGAGACCGGCGTTCCGGGGAGAACGTTCCTTAGCTGATCCAACGATAGATCTTCTTCAGGCGCAGGATGTCGGAATCGAGGGTGAGGAGATTGGCCTGCAATCGTTCGGCCAATTCGAGGTAAGTTGCATCGTAGGCAGATAATTGGTGGCGATGAGCGAGGGCGAGGATGCGGCGTCGAGCGGCTGGATTGGGTGTCGCATCTTCTGTGATGGGCAGAGTCTCCCATTCCGCCACAAGTTTGCCAGTTTGATCGGCGGTGATTCGTTTGCGGCGTTCGGCTACAGTAAGAATATTCAGCATTTCAAACGCAAATAGAGCGGGGACGTGCAATTCAATTTTGCCGTCGGCTAGAGCTTCCAGAGTCGAGTCGAGTTTTTTGCCCACGGGTTCGCGAAGCAGAAAGGCAGCGAACGCGGAGGCATCTATGACCACGGCAGACGGCATGTCAGCGGCGCCCCTCTGTTTTCCATGCGTTGATTTCGGAGGCGGACACCTTGTAGGAGCCGCGCTCCTCGCGCACTCGATTTACCAGTGTGCGCACTGCATTTCGGTCAACCGGTTGTTCGTACGGAACCAGTCGCGCCACGGGTTGGCCACGGCGGGTAATTTCGATCTCTTCGCCCGCCGCAACGCGATCCAGCAACTGACTGAGATGCGTCTTGGCGTCAAACGCGCCGATGGAAGAAGTTTTCATACTGCTAGGCTAGGGTGGATCAACTGGTTTGTCAACTAGTTGTGCAAGGGCCTAAGCCGGCAGGAGACCGGCGTTCCGTGGAGGGCGGAGCGCCAATCTCCGGATTGGCAAAAGAGTGCAAGCCGGTCGGGAGACCGGCGTTCCCTGGAGAGTGGGGCGTCAATCTTCGGATTGGCGAAAGAGCAGAGGCCGGTCAGGAGACCGGCGTTCCGGAGAGAGTGGGGCGTCAATCCTTCGATTGACAAAAGAGCAGAGGCCGGTCGGGAGAGCGGCGTTTCGGGAAGGGCGGAGCGTCAATCTTGGGATTAGCAAGAGAGCGGAGGCCGGTCGGGAGACCGGCGTTCCGGTTTCAGGCGTTGGAAGTTTGGGGTGCGGGTTGGTCTTGCTTTTCGGGGCGCGGCGTATTTACGTTCACTCCTTTGCCATGTTCAAACCGGTTTCAAATAAGATCAGTTTCCCGTCGCTGGAAGAGCAGATTCTGGCGTATTGGGAAGAGGCGCAGGTGTTTCAACGTTCGCTGGAACAGCGGAAGGATGCGAAGGAGTACGTTTTTTATGACGGGCCTCCGTTTGCGACGGGGCTGCCGCACTACGGGCATCTGCTGGCAGGGACGATCAAGGACATTGTGCCGCGGTATCACACGATGCGCGGGTTTTATGTCGAGCGGCGGTTCGGTTGGGATTGCCACGGGTTGCCGATTGAGGCGCTGGCACAGGAACAACTCGGGTTGGCGGGGACGGCGGCGATTCGCGAGGCGGGTGTGGACGTATTCAATGAGACGTGCCGCTCGCTCGTGCTGCGCTATGTCGCGGAGTGGCGCAAGACCGTCACGCGGATGGGACGCTGGGTTGATTTCGACAATGACTACAAGACAATGGACCTCTCCTTCATGGAGAGTATCTGGTGGGTTTTCAAGAAACTCTGGGACAACGGCCGCGTGTACAAATCGTACCGCATCATGCCGTATAGCTGGAAGCTGACGACGCCGCTGTCCAACTTCGAGGCAGGGAGCAACTATCAGGATGTGCAGGATCCGTCGGTGACGGCGCGGCTGCGCGTGACGAAGGAGTCACTGGCGAAGGCGGGGCAGAGCGGCGATTGGTTCTTCCTCATCTGGACGACGACGCCGTGGACGCTGCCCGCGAACCTTTCGGTGTGCGTGGGGCCGGACCTCGACTACGTCGCCGTACGCGATGCGAAGGAAGGCGTCGTGTATGTGTTGGCGGAAGCGCGGCTGAGTGCGTATTACAAGAAGCCCGAGGAATATGAGGTTGTCGCGCGATTCAAGGGCACGGAGCTGAAGGGTTGGAAATACGAGCCGCTGTTTCCGTATCTGGCGGATCAGCCGAACGCGTTTGTGGTGCTCAACGATGCGTTTGTGAGTACGGAAGATGGCACGGGAATTGTCCACATGGCGCCTGCATATGGCGAGGACGACTTCCGCGTGGCGCGTGCGGCGGGAATTCCGCCCATCGACCTCCTAGATGAAAATGCCGCCTTCACGGCGCGGGTGCCGGAGTATGCGGGGCAGTTTTGTAAAGACGCGGACAAGGCGATCATCCGTCGCCTGAAAGACGAGGGAAAACTCGTTCATCAATCCACCATTGTTCACAGCTATCCGTTCGACGACCGCACGGACACGCCGTTGATCTACCGCGCGATTGAGGCGTGGTATGTGAAGGTTGAGGACTTGCACGAGAAACTCGTGGCAAACAACGACACTGTACACTGGATGCCCGAGGCGATTGGCGAGAAGCGGTTTGGCAACTGGCTGCGCGAGGCGAAGGACTGGAACATCAGCCGCAACCGGTTCTGGGGTTCGTGCATTCCGGTGTGGGTGAATGTTGACGACCGCAACGACATGATTTGCGTCGGCTCGATTGCGGAGCTGGAAGAGCTGTCCGGCGTGCGCGTGAATGATCTGCACAAGCACGTCGTGGACAAAATCGAAATCCGCCGCGACGGCAAGGTATATCGCCGCACGCCGGAGGTGTTGGACTGCTGGTTCGAGAGTGGGTCCATGCCGTATGCGCAGATGCACTATCCGTTTGAGAACAAGGAGCGGTTTGAGCAGAACTTCCCGGCGGACTTTATTGCCGAGGGGCTCGATCAGACGCGCGGCTGGTTCTATACGCTGATGGTGCTGGCGACCTCGCTCAAAGGCTGCACGGCGTTCCGGAATGTGGTGGTGAACGGACTTGTGCTGGCGGAAGACGGTCGCAAGATGAGCAAGCGGCTGAAGAACTATCCGGATCCTCAGCACATTCTCGATACGTACGGCGCGGACGCGCTGCGCCTCTACATGATTAACTCGCCGATTGTGCGCGCGGACGATTTGCGTTTTTCCGAAGAGGGCGTAAAGCAGTCCCTGCGGCACCTGCTGATTCCCTGGTGGAACGCGTTCAGCTTTCTCGTCACCTACGCGCGGATTGACGGATGGGAACCGTCGGCGGATGTGGCGCCTTCGGAGAATCTGCTCGATCGCTGGATATTGTCGTCGCTTGAGCGCCTGAACGAGGATGTGGTGCAGGCGATGGACCGCTATGACTTGCAGCGCGCGGTGCGTCCCTTCGTCTCATTTGTGGAGGAGCTGACCAACTGGTACATCCGCCGCAGCCGCCGCCGTTTTTGGAAGAGTCAGAACGATGGGGATAAGGCGTCGGCGTATGCGACGCTGCACGAAGTGCTCGTGCGGTTGAGCCAGATCGCGGCGCCGTTTGTGCCGTTTATCAGCGAGGCTATTTACCGGCATTTGAGGCTTCCGGAGATGCCCGAATCGGTGCATTTGTGCGATTTCCCGGCGGCGCGCTCGGAGCGTCGCGACCGCGCGCTGGAGGCACAGATGGCCGAAGCCATTCGCGTGGTGGAGCTGGGCCGTTCCGTGCGTACGCAGTTCGATTTGAAGGTGCGTCAGCCGCTGCGGCGGATGACGGTGGTATGCCACGATGCGAAGCGTCTGGAAGACGTGAGTGCGTTGAAGGACGTGCTGGCGGAAGAATTGAACGTGCGCGAGGTGGTGTTCAGTTCGCGCGAGACGGATTTGGCGGATTTGGCCGCCAAAGCGGACTTCAAGAAGTTGGGGCCGAAACTCGGTCCGAAGATGAAACTCGCCGCAAATGCAATTCGCTCGCTCTCGTCGGACGCCGTGGGGCGTTTGCTGGCGGGTGAGACGACGGATATTTCGCTCGATGGCGAAACGCTGACGATTTCGAAAGACGATATTTTGATCGAGCGCACGCCGCGTCCGGGCCTCGCTGTTGCCGCGGCGGAAGGCTTTGCCGTCGCGTTGGACACGGAGCTGGACGCGGACCTGATTCAAGAAGGCCTCGCGCGCGAGTTCGTCAACAAAGTGCAGAATATGCGCAAAGCTGCGGATTTCGACATTGCCGATCGCATTGCGGTTTCGCTCCACGCGGATGCAGAAGTTCGCGCCGCAGTGTCCGCGCATGAGGACTATGTGAAGAACGAAATCCTCGCGCAATCCATTGCGTGGCTCGACACCGCTGCGGCAGGAATGGAATCCACCGATCTCAACGGCCACCCCTGCGCGGTGCTGATCCAGAGAATCGAGTAGGCGACGGCGCAGTTTTGAGGGCGAAGCTCGGAGTGTCCGCACGTCTTCGCCGAATTGTTCTCGAGCCGCCCTCGTTGAGGGCGGTGGCTTCCGCAGTCAGCGACTGCGGCTACAGTTGTGCGTTTACGGTACGTCTCGGCGAAGTTTGTTTGAGCGAAGCCGGAGGTGTCCGCACGTCTTCGCTGAATTGTTCTGGAGCCGCCCTCGTTGAGGGCGGTGGCTTCCGCAGTCAGCGACTGCGGCTACAGATGTGCGTTTATGGTACGTCTCGGCGAAGTTTGTTCAGGCGGAGCCGGGAGTGGGTTTCACCTTCTATTATTACGGGATGCGGGTGCCGATTCGATAGAAGCGTTGGTTGTCAGGGGCGGGGGCGGTGAAGGTGTGTGGTGCGCCGCTGCCGGGGACGTTGGTTTGGCCGGAGACGGATGCCCACACGGTCGTCAGATTCGGTGTAGCTTCGAGCCAGTAGATGCGGCCGGTGACAGTGGGGACTTGGATGGTGAACTGGCTGGCGGGCGCTTCGGCTAGGGCGGTTGCGCGGAATACCGAGGTGCTGTTGCGAGGATTGGTGCCTGCGATGTATTCAGCGAGGTTGCTCGCTCCGTCGCCGTCTGCATCGAGCGCCGCGTCGGAGGGGTCTTTGGGATTGAGAGAATACGCCACTTCGTAGCCATCGGGCATCCCGTCGTCGTCGGTATCTGCAAGTTCGTGATTTGTGCCGAGGGCGAATTCGTTGGTGTTGCTGAGCCCATCGCCGTCAAAGTCGCGCGCGCTTGCTTCGCTGAAGGCAAGTCCGACGCTCCAGGTGTTGCTGAAGGATTCGACTTCGAATTGTTGGGTGAGGGGCAGTTTGCGTCCGTCCCAGTCGGCGTCGCCGGGGTTGTTGATGAAGCCCGCGTTGCGTCCGGCGACGATGAATGCCGCGCCGCCCTGCGTATTCTTCAAACCGCGGAAAGAGAGGTCCGATGCCTCGACCAGGTGGGTCTGTCCGTTTTTCATCAGGTCCATTTGATTCGGGCCGAGGCCGAAACGGATGTACATTTTGCCGACATCGGGGGATGTGGTGTAGTTGGCGCGAAGGACATCGCGGCCGCGTTCGAGTGCAAATGCTTTCTGAATTTTCCCATCGCTTGAAGAGAACGTCAGTCCGCTGCCGGTCCAGACCGGCGGGGTTGCGGCGAAGTCGTCGTCGACGTAGGCGTTTGTTTCGAGGCCGGTGCTCCATTGATCTTTGAATGCGGAGACGCGGTTGTTGGCGACACCTTCGTTTTCCGATTCGTTGGGCGGGTTTGAGGCAGATGCGCCGATGACGGGGATGGCGTCGCCGCCGTTGATGGAGGGGTCGAAGACGAACGCGTGTGTGAGGCGTGCGCCCCAGCGTTCGAAGACGAGGAAGATGCGGTTGTTGCAGAGGACGTATTCGTCGAGTTTGTCGTCATCAATGTCGGCAGCGAATGCGACAGGGTTGGCGCCTTGTGTACCGGATTTTATGTTGGCGACCCAGTCGGACGCAGCTTTGAAGATGCCGCCTTTCCGGACGTGACCGTGGAGCCGAGTTGCCCAGCCGGAGATCGGGTCGTAAGTCGTGTCTTCGTAGGATGTGGTGCAGCCGTCGTTGCGGTTGAAGGTCTGCTGATAGTTGCGCGATTGGTATTGATCGGGGTTGGCGTCCTCATCATGCCACGCGGTTTCATAGATCATCGCGCTATAGGTCCATTCGGCGAGACGGCGCATGTTGGTGGCAGTAATCGTTTGAATGGTGTCCCATGAATCGCGGATCAGCGTGCCCGGTGTATTCATGTCGCCGTATTTCTTCATCGTATCCGGCGCCCAGGCGTCGTGGACGCGGGCGGTGCGGGCGAAGAAACTCTCTTCGAGTGCGGAGCCGTAGTACCAGTTGTCGTAGCTGTGTTCGCTGGCGCGCTTGAGCCATTCGTAGGTTTGCGTGGGTTTGTCGTACGCGTAGCCGTGGTCCACGACCCAGTTGGTGTCGGCCTTTGCCCAGTCGAGGGCCTGCTTAAGGTTCACCATTTCAATCCAGGGATGGTTCGCAATCCATCGAACGCTGCGATCCCATTGGTCCGCGTTATTGTTCGGGGTGTCGGATGCGAATGAATTTCCGGCGAACGCCTCCCAGTCGTCGAAGACGAGCGTGAGTTGCGCGTAGTCGGGGTTGAGCGCCTTTTGCAGGAGCGTGTAGCGCGTATCGAGGTTGAGGCCGGAATCGTCGGGTCCGAATTTTGACTGATCCTCGCGATCGTTGATCATGAACGTATACACGCCGTTAATTTTGTGGACCTTGTGGTGATAGGGTGCTTCGTCATTGCCTTGGCCGCCCGCCCAGCGCCCGCAGTTGTTGTCGTCCCATTGACCGCCGTAGGGGCTGCCGCCGGGGTTGTTTTCCTGCGGATAGAACCACCAGTGGAGGTGGGTGACTTCGTCGAGGTAGGTAGCCTCAAATCCGCTCGCGAGGATGTCCTCGAACGGCTTGCCTTTAAGCGGGCCGGAAGGTGAGACCCACGCTGCGTTGGTGTTGCTGTGGAATACGCGTTCGGGGATGTGCATTACGCCCATCTGGTTTTCGTTGATACCGAAGAGGTGATAGAGCAGTTCGTTGTTTTGCCCGATACTGCGCTGATTCACCTCGCCCTCAAAGTAGGGCATGATGTGTTCGGCGAGGACGCCACCGATGAGGGAGCCAGGACCGGTGGTGACGAAGTTGCGCACGCGGTTGATGAACGTGGGGCCATCGCGACCGGGGAAATCGGCGTCGGCGGGATTTTGTGTCGCCCAGAGGAACGACATCAGGAGTGTGCCGCTGATGTGCAGGTTCACTGGAACCTTCAGCATTTCTGCGGAATCCATGAGGCGGATGAAGCCGGGCTTCAGTGTGGCGGAATAATTTGTGTAGATGTGGCGCTGCGTGCCTTCGCGGGGTGAGATGGATTGATTTGCGTGCGCGATGGCAGCGTATTTTGCGCGCCCGGCGGATGACGTGGACGAAATGGCGCCGGCGAGGAAGCCTTTCCCGCCCCCGTTGTTGCGGGTGAGGGTACCGATGGCGTCGGCAATCGAACTCTGGCCGGGGAGCGTCGTGCTATCTTTGGCGGTCCAGACTTGAAAGTTGAGCGGGGAGGTTCCGTTCCATCCGGCATTGATCAGAGCGGAGCGCTTGATGCCGAATTCGACGCCATCAAGATCGGAGCGCCAGTAGGAGCCGAGCCAGTTGCCGCTCTTTACGCTCGTACCGTTGGCGAGCACGACGTCGTTATATTCCGTGCTGTAGAGCTTGATGCAAAGTTCCCACGGATGGTCGGTGCCGGTGTTCATTCCGTCGGGAAGTTCGGTATTGCCGCCCGCAGCGAAGTCAATAGCGACGTAGCAATCGAGTGCCCCGTACGTTTGTTCCGCGCCGTAGGCGAGGTCGAAGAAGTCTATCCGGAAGAAATAGTTGTCGCCTTCCTCGCGGGAGTAGAACGCCACGATATCGCGAGAGGAATTGAATCCATCGCCGAAATTATAGCCGTCGTCGTTTGTATCCAATGCGCGGAGATCGGACGCTTTCCAGTCCTGGAACTCCTCGTACCAGACCGCGTTTCCGAAGAGGACGTCGGGGTTCTTGTTTGTGCCGATGATCGGCCCTGCACCAATCGTAATCGCGGCGTTTGCTGTCGGAAGGTGCGTGGCGAAAGCAAGAGCCGCAAGGAGCGTTAGAGCCAGAAAATTTCGTTTCATGGAGAGGAGATAAGAGGGGAACGTGAGATAGGTCAAGGGTTATACTTGGGGCGTTATTCAGCGCGTCTGCGGATTGTCGAATGAATAGAGCTGAAAAATAAAGTCGTGACGCAGGTTTGCCAGCTTACGGAAACTGAAAATGCAGGAAATGTGAGCAAAATGTCATTGCGTTTCGATGTGTACTCAAATAATGTTCAGGGGTTGATGTGCGTCCGCATGTCATAAGGCCAGACTGTGAGAGGCGTTTGGGCTGGACGGTAGATGAGTTGACACCGTTGAGGGTAGGGCTGATGAAAGTAGAGCGCCTGGGTACTGGACGTTTTGCATTGGGTGGGGTTTGGTTTAAATTTCTCGTTCGCGCAACGCGAACGCGAGCTGCATTGACTTCGCTGTGGGTGGTCAGCGTACTTCTCTTCGGTTCATTTGCTGTGCAGAATTCCTTTGCTGCGCAGAGCGCGTCGGATTCTTCCTGCAACTACAGCGTATCTAGCTGGAGTACCGTGAATGGGGGTTCCGGATTTGGTGCATGGTCCTACACTTCGAGTGGCAGCGGCGGAATTTTTCTGGGTAGTTCAAAGAATAACGGTGCTGGCGGCGGGCAGGGAATTGACTGTACCGTAGATTCGTGGGGGATGTGGGCGAATGGCGGGGGCAATTCGAGAGCGACGAGGCCCTTTACTGCAGGTTCAACGCCCAGTGCGGTGTTGCAAGTCGGCCAGACGTTCAAAATTGATATGGATAATGGATATCTCGACAATACACGAGTTGTCGGGATGGCTTTGCGCAACGCGAGTGGTCAGGACGTATTCAACTTCAAATTCACGGGCGGACAGTCCACGTATCAGATCAATAATGCGAACCCGAGTCCGACGATTTCTTTTACAGACGCGGGACTTCGGCTTGAGTTCACGCTGACTTCGGCGACAACTTATTCCTTAAAAGTCTACAAGCCGAACAACGGGAGCGCGACAACCTACACGGGAACGTTGCTGAGCCCCGGGGGCGGGCGGGACATTGATCGCGTGTATATCTACAATGACAGCGCCGGGAGCGGGTCATCAAAAGACGCGTTTTTTAACACGATGAGCATTTCGTGTCCGGCGTTCAGCATTTCAACGCAACCCGCGAGCGCAACGACGTGCCAGGGGGGACAGCCCACGTTCACCGTCGGGGCGTCCGCAGCGGCGACGCCTACCTACAAGTGGCAGGTTTGGAAGGGCGGCTCGTGGGCGGATGCTACGGCGAGCGACGGGTCCGGCTTTACCTCGGCGACTTTCACGACGGTGGCGGCGACGGCGGGGATGAACGGATACAAGTATCGCTGCATTGTCACTGACGCGTGCGGCACGAGTGTAACCAGTGATGGCAACGCGACGCTGACGGTGTATGGGACGCCTTCTGCGGGATCGCCTGGGAAGACGGACAATGTGGTGTGCGGCGGGACAGCAGGCACGATCACGGTGACGGCTTCGGGCGGGAGCGGCAGCGGATATCAGTATTCGAAAGACAATGGCGTGACGTGGCAGGGTGGCAACTCGTTCGGCTCACTTGCTGCAGGAACCTATCTGGTGCGCGTCAAAGACAGCTGCGGAACGATGAGCACGGCGGCATCGGTCACTATTGCCGATCCGAACGGGCCGGGCCTGAGCCTTTCGCAGGTGGGCACGACTTGCAACGCGGGGAACGACGGACAAATCACCGCGACGTTTTCCGGCGGAGTTGGTCCCTACCAGGTGAAAATTGACGCGGGTTCGTTCTCCACGCAGACCTCTCCCTATACGTTCACGGGCCTGGCTCCCGGCGCGCACACGATTGTTGTGAAGGATAGCAGTGGTTGCCAATCATCCGATTCGATCAGTGTCACGCAACCCACGGCTGTGACGGTGACGGAGAATGTCGGAGCACATGTGAACGTGCTGTGCCGTGGCGATTCGACGGGCTCGATCACGCTGAATGCCGCCTCGGGTGGAAACGGCGGGGCGTATCAGTATTCCAAGGATGACGGTGCGACGTGGCAGGCCGGAACGACGTTCAGCGGACTCGCTGCGGGGACCTACAAAATGCGTGCCAAGGACAACAAGGGATGTGTTAGTGCGGCAGTCAATGTGACGATCACGCAGCCCGGCGCGGCGGTGAATGGGACGATTACCCCGGCGAGCGCGGCAGTTTGCGAGGGCAGTTCGCAGACCTTTACTGCGGCGGGAAGCGGCGGAACACCGGGCTACACCTACGCATGGACGGGGCCGAATGGATTTAGCGCTGCGACCGATGCTATTACGATCAATAATGCAGTGGCTGCGAATGCGGGCACGTATACCTGCGAGATCACGGACGCCAATGGCTGCGTGGTTCAGAAGACGGCGACGCTGTCGCTGAATCCGGCTGCCGCTGTGACGACGCAGCCATCCGCTGCCTCGACGTGCAGCGGCGGCAGCGTGAACCTCACGGTCGTGGCCTCGGGTTCGCCGAGTTACATTTGGCGCAAGCGCGATCCGACGCTGGGCTGGGGCAGCGCGTGGTCGTTCAGCTACAACAGCGGCGCATGCGATTCGTGGAATGGAATCTTTGTCGCCGATTCGACGACGAGCGGACAGAATCCGGGCATCAACAAGAACTCGAAGGCCTTCGGTCTGTATGCGAACAACTGGAACTCCGCCACTGCCTTGCGCAATTTTGGAGCGCTGCAAGTTGGACAGCGCGTGGAATTTGATTTTCAGTTGCCCAAAACGCTGACCGGCGACAACGGCGGCGGCACGAAGAGTATTGCGCTGGTGGGTGTGCGCAACTCTGCCAATGCGACGGCCCGTTTGGAGTTGTGGGCGCAGACCGGGGATAGCTATCTGACCGTCAGCGATGGCGATGGGAACGAGGCTGCGACAGTTCCGTATGATTCGAATGGGTATCGGGTTTCGATTGTGTTGACGGGTGCGAACACGTATCGAATGAGAATCACGCGGCTCGCCACGAATACAAGTTATGATTATGCGCGCACGCTGAAGGGCGTTGCGAATGATCCGATCAGCCAGTTCCGCGCATATATGCGGAACTATTCGGTTGGCGGGTCTGACCGGAACTTGTACTTCAACAACCTTGTGGCTGGTGCGTACGAAGACGATGCGAGCAACTATACCGGCGGCGGCTGCGGCGCGACGACGTGGGACACCAACGGGAATCAAGGATTTGGTCCGCTGGCGAATGGCGGGTCCTACTCCGGTGTAACGACTGCGACACTCAGTGTGAATCCGGTGACGGGAACGGAAACCGGCGACTACGACGTGCTGGTGTACAACGCGTGCGGATCCGCGCTGTCGAGTCCGGCGGCGGTCTCGATTGTCGCGGTGGGCGCGGCTGGCGCGATTACGGGATTGGATCAAGTGTGTCCGAGCCAAGCCGGCGTCACGTATTCGATCTCCGCAGTGAGCGGGGCAACCTCGTATTCGTGGACCGTCCCGTCGGGCGCGACGATTGTGTCAGGACAGGGCACAACGTCCATCACGGTTAACTTTGGCGGGAGCAGTGGCAATGTGGGCGTGACGCCAAAGAACGGGTCGTGCAGCGGTACGGCTGCGTCGCTGGCGGTAACGGTCAGTGGCTCGATCGGCACTCCGGGCGCGATTGCCGGCGCGGCAGTGGTGTGTCAGGGGGAGAGCGGATTGCGCTATTCGATTCCGGCGGTGAGCGGTGCGTTGTCCTACAACTGGACGTTGCCTTCGGGCGCTTCAATCACAGCGGGCGCTGGGACGCGCGAAATCACGGTGGACTGGGGTACAGCGGTATCCGGCACACTTTCCGTGCGCGCGGTGAATGCGTGCACAACAAGTACGGTGTCGAGCCTATCCGTGAAGATTGGAACTGCGCTTTCAATCACAACGCAACCGGCCTCCCTGACCGGCTGCAGTGGATCGAGCGCGAACTTAACCGTTGCCGCGTCGGGATCCGATCTTCGATATGCCTGGCGAAAGAAGAACGTCGCTGCGGGCTGGGGAGCGGCATGGCAATTCGGCTACAACAGCGGCTCTTGCGGCTCTGGGAACGGCATCTTCATTGGAGATGCGACAGAGAGCGGGCAAAGCCCGGGAATCAACACGGCATCGAGCAGGGCATTCGGGCTCTATGCCAATAATACGAATTCGGTTTCGGCTACCCGTGTGTTCGGCGCGACGCAGGTCGGGCAGACCATTCAATTTGACTTCCAATTGCCGCGTACCTTGAGTGGCACCGATGGAAGTCTCCGGAGCATCGCGCTTGTCGCCTTGCGCAACTCCGCCAATCCTTTCCTTCCGCGTCTCGAGATGTGGGCGCAAGCGGGAGACAGCTACTTGACCGTGAGCGATGGCGCGGGCGATGAGTCGGCGACGGTTCCGTACAGCTCGAACGGCTATCGCGTGTCCATTGTGTTGACGAGCGCCGACACGTATAAGATGACGATTGTCAAACTCGACACGCACACCAGCTATTCGTATGCCGGCACGCTCAAAGGCACGGCAGGCGATCCGATCAATCAGTTCCGCGCATACTTGCGGAACTTCGATCCGGGCGGCGCATCGCGCAACTTCTACTTCAACCGCATCCTCGCCGGTGCGTACACGGATGAGGCGAGCAATTACACCGGAGGCGGGTGCGGTGCGACAACCTGGGAAAGCTCCCCGGATCGCGGCTACGGTCCGCTGGCGAACGGCAGCCCGTATTCGGGTGTCAGCACTGCGACGTTGACGATCAATCCGGTCAGCGGTGCGGAAGCGGGTGATTATGACGTGGTGGTGTGGAACGGCTGCGGTGTGCAGGTCTCTTCCGCCGCGACATTGACGGTTGCGAGTGTCGGCGCTGCAGGGGCCATCACCGGCGCGGGCAGTGTTGACGCTGGAGAAACGGGCAAGGGCTATTCGATCTCGGCTGTAAGCGGCGCGACTTCCTATTTGTGGACGGCGTCTGCGGGGGCAACAATTGTCTCGGGCCAGGGCACGACCTCAATCTCTGTGGATTACGGCTGCAGTGCGGTTTCCGGAAACATTCAGGTGACGCCACAGGGCGCGGGCGGCTGTACGGGAACCGCAGCGACTTTGCCGGTGACAGTGGCTACGGCGGGAACGCCGGGCGCGATTACGGGGCCCGGCAATGTGGATCCGAATGAGGTTGGCGTCGTCTATTCCATCGCACCGGTTGGCGGGGCATCGGGTTATACGTGGAGCGTGCCGCCCGGTGCGACGATCACCGTGGGCCAGGGCACGACCTCGATCACAGTGACGTTCGGCATCTCAACCGGCGCGGTTCAAGTGGTGGCGCTGAATGCGAACAACTGCGCGGGCGCGCCGTCGAAATTGCATGTGGATTTGACCACGTGCCCGCCCAACATGGTGCCGCGCATTGCGCCGCTTTCAAATCAGAGCGTGCAGCGTCCCGGGACGATGAACTTCTCCGTGATTGCGAATGATCCGGGTTGTGTCGCGCCCAGTCTGTCGGTTGCGAATCTGCCGGCCGGTGCCTCGTTCAACACGAGCGTGTCTGGCACGAATCAGGTTGGCACATTCTCGTGGACTCCGACGGTTGCGCAGGTGGGCACGCACTTGATCCGTTTCATTGCGACCGACGTGGAGAATCTGACCACGGACAAGGTGATTCGTCTGTATGTGGCCGATGTGGGCGAACCGACTAACAATGCAGGCGTTCCGCAGTCACAGGTCGGGTGGGCTATTGGAATCACCAATATTTACTTCGGCTCCGGCGGGAATGTCACGGTAGTTTGGGAGTCCGCATCGGGAATTGTGTACGACATGTACCGTTCGGACAACGGCTTCAATGCCGGCCCGATGAGCTGGACGAAGGTAGTGAATCGCTTTGAAGCGAACGGGTCGCTCTCTGAATACGAAGTGGCCTCTGCTGTGACGCAACGCTACTTCCAGGTCGTCGCCGCAGGTGAGAGTCCGACAACAGATAGACTGTGGGCGGTGATCAAGGTTGCGGTTCCAAGCGGGATGTCCATGATCTCCGTGCCGGTGGTGTCGGACCGGAAATTTGACGGTGAGATGGGCGCGGCGCTTGCCGAAGCGCTCACTCCCAATAGCGACAAGGTTTACGTTCTGGACGGTGGTTCGTGGACCGTTCTGCACGTGGACGGTTCGGGCGTGTGGCGGAATTCGATGAACCAGCCTTATACGACCCCATTGGCGGAGGGGCGCGGTGTGTACGTCTTCCGCAACTCCGGTGTGGGGACGCAGGTTCCATTTGCCGGCGCGGTGGGGAATCGCCCATCCGGAACCAACACAATTTCCGGCGGGTGGAACATCATCGGGTTTTCGGAAGGAAAACATCTTCCCCTCAACGCCATGTTTGAGGGCGCTGCCCGGGTGAGTGGCGCACCCGTTGGCGATTATGACGAAGAGTATGCCGATCAAATTATGTTCCAGAACCCGGACGGCTCTTGGCGACGTCTGATTCGTTTGCCGAACAACACATGGTTTGACTTTGGAACGGGTGGGGCGACGACGCTGACCATTCGCCCCGGCCAAGCCTATTATTATTTCCGGCAGCCGGGTGCTGGCACCATGAGGATTCGATTCTAAGATGAGTACGCGCATGAATGTTGTTCGTTTGGCTTTGATTCTTCTGTTCGGCGTCGTTGCAGGCGCTGCGCGCGGAGCGGTTCTTTATACCAGTACATTCAGCTCGGGTGATGACGGATGGGTTGATCGCGACTCAAACGAAATGATCGTAAGTTGGGCCAACTCGTTCGGAAATACTGCAGGGTCCCTGCTGGGTTTCTTTGATTCACAGGATGTGCCGGTGCCGGAGACCGATGCCTTTCGCGCGAACGGGTCAACTGCAGGTGGTTCCTTTGTTGGCGACTATACTGCGGCCAATGCAGGTGAGCTTGTTTTCAACTTCTACGCGCTCGATGTGAAGCCTTCTGATTTGGTTTTGCGCCTCAATGGCAACGGCTACACCTTCTTTCGAAGTGTGGGCAGTCAGGTGGTGAGTGTGGGAAGTTGGTACACCGTTACAGTTCCTCTTGTGTGGGATGTGAATTGGATTGGCAGCGGATCGAGTGATTTCTCGACCGCCCTTGCGGGGGTGAACTGGATTGATGTGCAGGTCACGCGGAATGGGAGCGATTCGCAGTCCTACTATCTCGATAACATCGAGTTGAAAGAAGGCAGCAACAATGAAAACGGCGGCGGTGGCGGCGATTCCGCTGTGCCGGAGCCTGAGTTGGGATTGTTCGCGCTCTGCATCGGCACATTGTTGTTGGCGCGCAAAAAATTATATCGCGAGTATGTCTAGCACCAGAGCTTTCCTCCGGTAGAATATCGAAATGGCTGTTCGATGGTTTAGATGTCTTCTGCTGGGTTCCCTTTGTTTGTCGGGCGTACTTGCCGTTCAGGGTGCAGACGTATATCGCGAAGAATTTGTCGGGGCGCTGAATGGCTGGACGAATGCGCCAGGCCCGCTCGTGCGCGCTTCTAATAATGCCGTGCGCATCACGTTCACGGCGCTGCCTCCCCCGGCACCGCCGCTTCCGACCCCCGCTATAATTTTTTCCGGTCCCGACGCGTCGGGCGGAGCCTTCACGGGGGATTACCACGCAGCGGGAATTTCACTTCTGGGATTCAAAATCCGAGCGTTGACTATGACGAATGCTGCTCCGACGTTGCGATGGGCGAGCGGGACCAATGTGTTCATTCGCGCATTCAGCAGTTCAATTGCGCAGACCGGAGTTTGGTACAATTATTCGACATCGCTGAAGGATGTGAGCGATGCCGAGTGGGCGCAGGAACAGCAACCGTTTCTGGATCGCGGTCATTTCGATATCTGCCTCACCAATGTGACGGAAGTGCGGATTGTCCTCAACAATCCCTCCGCGCTGAGCAGCAGTATTTTTGAGATTGATGCAATCTATACCGATCAGGTTCCTGCGGCTGAAGCCGTGCATTCATCGGGACCAGATGTTGAAATTGTGTGGTCGCCATTGCAGACGGACCTCGTGTATGAGGTGGAAGCGGTAGTGTCCGTGGATGGCACTTGGGAATCAATCGCCAGCCTCACCCCCACCGGGCGAACCCACACCAGTTCAATCCCGCTTTCAACCAATAGCGGACCGCAGTTCTATCGCCTGAAAAACTGACGTGTCGCCGAGGCCGGTTGAGACTATGCATCTTGGCGTCTTGGCTCGGGGAAAAAGAATTCCGAATATTGGATGGCGAATTTCGGATTTGTGGTGGAGGGCCACGCAGAGCCTGTCTGCCTCAGGCAGATCGTGGCCGGAGCCACAGACGGCCATGACTCGCCGGAGGCGGGTAGGTAGCCACGCCACTGGTAGGGCGACATCTCCGAGGGAGCCGGTAAGACGTGAGGGGTTGAAGGCGGCTCGCTGGGACAGCTCGCCCTACCTTGTGGCGCTGAGTCGGGGCACTCTGTTGCCGGAGAAAAATTCTGCACCTCAAAATCATCCATTTTCCCCTGTAGGTCATGGCGATGGGCTACTATTGATGCAAATCAGGAAAATCAAGCTTTTCAATTCAAGTCCAAGGGTCTAAAGGAGTGTCAGAGTCAGGGGATTGATTGAGAGGGTGAATTTGGGATGAAAAGCCAAAGCCTTTCT
>JBDHQM010000017.1:0-48984 GCA_039807095.1 Kiritimatiellia bacterium | reverse complement strand
TCAGTCAAAACTCATCGTGCGCCGTCAATTCGCAGCACAGCTATCGCCGGAATGGTCCCTGATTACGCGGCGAGGGCGCCGCGTCTACAGTCTATGATCTATCGTCTATTCGCCCATACACGCGGAAGCGCTTCACGCCACCGTCGGGATAGATATTGAGCCGGACGTGTGAGACGGGGCCGATATCTTTCACTTCTTTTTCGAAGACGTGTTGGGTGTCGGCCTGCGTTTTCTGGCGCGGCAGGATTTCTTTCCACTCGAAGTTGAACCACGTCAAGGCGTCCACAAGTTTGCCCGGCGCATAGAGCGCATCCACCGACGCGGTGTCGGGATAGTTCCCCATGAAGTGGTGTGTATCAATCTCCAGCTTCGAAATCCGGCCGGGCGCAGCGAGCTGAATGATCGCCCAGTCGTGACCCGGTCCGCGGCGACGCTTCGTCTCCCATCCGTCGCCCATGTGTACGCCGCGACCGGGCATGATGAGGTTTGTCATCGAGCTGAAGAACATGTCGCTGCACGCGACCGCTTTGCCGCCACTCGTCAGCGCCGCAAGGTCCACAACTTCGCCCGCCTTCGGCTTCACACTGACTTC
The DNA here is from genome assembly GCA_039807095.1 of Kiritimatiellia bacterium. Taxonomy (GTDB): domain Bacteria; phylum Verrucomicrobiota; class Kiritimatiellia; order CAIVKH01; family CAIVKH01; genus JAMLJG01. The sequence continues at coordinate 48,392 of JBDHQM010000017.1, read as the reverse complement.
GCCATACACGCGAAAACGCGCGATGCCGCCGTCGGGATACATGTTCAGGCGAACGTGCGACCAGGCTTTCGTGCTGGTCGAACCGAACAAGTTTTGCGAGCCGGGCGCCATCGGCCCGCGCGGCACAATTTCCGTCCACGGTCCGTCAGCCGAGTCTGCGCCATCAACGGAAATGTAGGAAGGCGCATTGCCGAGAAAGTGATTCGTGTCCACATCCACACCGCGAATGACGCCGGGCAAGCCCAGCTTAATCACACACCAATCGTGACCCGGCTGGCGACGGCGGCGCGATTCCCAACCATCCGTCCATTTGCCCGTGGGCACGAAACGGTCCGGATCCAAAATGCCGCGACCGGGCTTGAGTAGATTTTCTTTTCCCGCAAAAAATTCATCGTTCGCGATCAAGGCGACGCCGCCGAGCGCCTCCGATGCCAAATCAATCATTCCCGCAAACGCCGCTGCTGCTGTTGTTGGAGCTGCCATAAGTCCCTTCATCCTCCGCGTCCGCGCAGAACTTGGCCGGTGGCATCCGCGCAGACTTTTTGATCTTCACCCACCAGCCGCCCGCGAAGGTAGCTTCTTTCAACCACGCCGTAAAGAGTGGACCCGCCATACGGCGACAGTTTGTGGCGGTGATACGCCTTCGCAGGGTCCACCACAAACGATGCGTCGGGATTCCACACGACAAAATCCGCGTCCGCGCCCGCAGCAATCACTCCCTTTCGCCCCGTCAACCCCGCCAACGCCGCAGGCGCTGTCGAAAGCCAACGCGTCACTTGCTCAAACGTCACCCCCACATCGCGACCCGCCGTCCATACAATCGGCAAACTCCACTGCAGCGAGGAAATTCCGCCCCACGCCTTGAAGAAGTCGCCACTCTCCATCTGCTTCATCTCCGGCGGACACGGCGAGTGGTCGGTCACCACAAAATCAATCGTTCCGTTGAGCAGCGCGCCCCAAAGCTGCTCGTTGTTGTTGCGCTCGCGAATCGGCGGCGCGCACTTGAAAATCGTCGCGCCGTCCGGCACGTCCTCCGCATTGAAGAATAGATAGTGCGGACACGTCTCCACCGTCACCGGCAACCCCTCGACTTTCGCGCGGATCAGCATCGGGATCGCACCGGCAGCGGAGAGGTGAACGATGTGCAGCGGCGCGCGATATTCGCGGCAGAGCCGCAGCAGCAACTCAATCGCATCCATCTCCCACGCGGGCGGACGCGATGCCACCCACGCGCGATGCGAACGCGGATTCCCCGGATACGGCGGTGCGACGGATTCAATCTCTGCATGCGCCAAAAGCGGTACACCGTGCCGCGCGAGGATCGGCATTGCCGCGCGCAGCTCCCTCTCAGTCGCCGCAGGAAAATCATCAATCCCCGAATGCACCAGAAACGCCTTCGCGCCCAACACCCCCGTGCGGATCAGCGGATCCAGATCGTCCACGTGCCCCGGCACAACACCCGCGTGGAATCCGACGTCCACCCAGCGCTTGCCTTCCGACGCGGCGATCTTCTCTTCCAGCGCCGCGACGGTCACCGTCACTGGCGAGCTATTGAGCGGCATATCCACCAGTGTCGTGATTCCGCCTGCCGCAGCGGCTTTCGTTGCGGTTTCAAACCCTTCCCATTCCGTCCGGCCCGGCTCATTGATGTGTACGTGTGTATCCACTAGCCCCGGCATCACGACCAGCGCACCGACGTCCTCAACTGCAACATCCGTCGGCGTCTCATCGTACGGAAGCACAGCAGCAATGCGCTCGCCGTCAACCACGACACTGGCTGCCCGCATACCACTCGACGTCACCACGCGCTCGCTACGCAAAACAAACTTCATGTGAACACCTCGCGGGCAAATCCTACTCTTCAACTCGTCGCCATATCAACTCATCAACCCTTCAACTCTCTTTCCCATTTTCGATTCCCAACATTCGCCGTACACTCGCGACTATGACGACACGCTTTGACGCCGCTCTTTTCGATCTCGATGGAACCCTGCTCGACACCCTGCGCGACCTCGCCGAATCCATGAACCGCGCCCTGGCGCAACGCGGATTCCCCGGCCACCCGATTGATGCCTACCGCTACCTCGTCGGCGAGGGCATCACCGTTCTCGCCACCCGCGCATTGCCCGAAGGCCACCGTTCCGATGCCGACATCGAAAGCCTCCTAAACGACTATCGCCGCGACTACGAATCACACTGGGACACCCACACCCGCCCTTACGACGGCATTCCCGAAATGCTCACAGCTCTTCGTAGCGCCGGGCTGAAGCTCGGCATTCTTTCCAACAAACCGCACGCCATGACGCTCAAATGCGTGGAAGGCTATCTGGCGGACTGGCCGTTTGCCTGCGTATTCGGTCAACGCGACAATGTGCCCCGCAAACCCGACCCCACCGGAGCGCTGGAAGCCGCAGCGGTAATGGGCGTTACGCCCGCCCGCGTCCTCTACCTCGGCGACACCTCGACCGACATGAAGACCGCGCGCGCCGCAGGCATGTTCGCCGTTGGCGCGACGTGGGGGTTCCGCCCCGAATCCGAACTCCGCGAAACCGGCGCGCACGCAATTGTGCATCACCCGCGCGAGGTTTTGGCCCTCTTGAACGACTGACATTAAATGAGCCATTTCTACGACGCGCACAATCATCTCCAGGACGACCGGTTTGTAGGCCACCTCGATGAACTCATCGCGGCGGCGCGCGCCGCAGGCGTAGCGCGAATGGTCGTGAACGGAGCAACGGTGGACGACTGGCCACTCGTCGCCGAGCTGGCGACCCGCTTTCCCGACATCGTACAGCCAAGTTTCGGACTCCACCCGTGGTACGTCCACGAACAGCCCGCAAACTGGGAGGCAACACTCTGTGAATGGCTCAGGCGATTTCCAAACGCGGGCGTGGGCGAAATCGGGCTGGACCGATGGAAACCGGACTTGCCGTGGGACGGACAGCAGGAAATCTTCACCGCCCAGCTCCGGATCGCCGCTGAACTCAATCGCCCTGCCAGCATCCACTGCCTACAGGCGTGGGGGCCAATGCTCAACGCACTGGAAAACACCCCGCGTCCCGCGCGCGGATTCCTCCTGCACAGCTACGGCGGCTCAATTGAAATGATTCCGCGCTTCGCGCAACTCGGCGCCTACTTCTCGCTACCTGGCTACTACGCCCACGAGCGCAAAGCGCGACAACGCGAAACCTTCCGCCACATTCCCGCAGACCGCCTGCTCATCGAAACAGACGCACCGGATCAGCCGCTCCCCGCCGACCGCATCGCGTATCCACTGACCACGCGCGACGGCGCCGCCATCAATCACCCCGCCAACATCGCTGCGGTGTACGCATTCGCCGCGGAGCTGCTGAATCAACCCCTCACAGAACTCGCAGCACAGATCGAAACCAACTTCACGCGTCTATTTGGCTGAGCGCGCGCACGACCACACCGGCGGCGTGGAATCCGAATACCGCCGTCACAAACACCGCTGACCCGAGCCGCGTATCGCACGCGGGACCGCTGGTCACATCGCCCAGCACATCGTCTTCGCTGGATGTCTCAATCAGGCACGCCTCCGGCTCGCGAATCGGCTCCGGCGAGAACACGCACGGAATACCCATCTTCTTATTGCCGCGACCCGGAAATCCGTAGTGTTTCCGGAGTTTTTTTCGCACGAACATCAGCAGCCGATCGTGATGCACGCGCGAGAGATCGGCGACCTGCACCTGGCCGGGGTCTACCTTTCCCGCCGCGCCGCCGCAACTGACCACAGGAATTCCACGCGCGTGGCATTTGCCAATCAGCGTCGCCTTCGCCATCACGCCATCCACACAATCCACGACAAAATCGAATGGCTCCTCAAACGGGCGCGCCTCTTCATCGCGCCGGAAAAACTCGCGCATCGCCACCACGCGACAATCCGGATTGATCGCGCGCACACGATCAGCAAGCACCTCGGCTTTCGGCTTGCCCACCGTGTCCAAGACCGCGTGCAACTGGCGATTGGTATTTGTCACGCACACATCATCGCCATCCATCAACCACAATCCGCCCACCCCGGAGCGCGCCAACGCCTCGGCGGTCCACGACCCCACGCCGCCCAGGCCGACAATCAACACGCGGGCACGCGCCAGCCAGGCGAGCCCATCTCTGCCCACTAAACGTTCAACCCCGGAAAATCGCGGATCTTTTTTCACTCAGTTCACCTGCAAAAAGCCAATGTGCGGTCTCTCGTCCCCCGCTTCAAGTGGCAAGCGAGACAAACTGCCATTCCGTTTGAAACCCCGATGGGTTTGGACTACGGTTACTCCATGCGTACCCCTCTTTACAACCAACACATCAAACTCAATGCACGTATGGCCCCCTTCGCGGGATGGGACATGCCGATTCAATACGAAGGCATTCTCGCCGAGCACCTCTGGACGCGGTCACACACATCCGTCTTCGACACCTCGCACATGGGCGTCCTCTCCCTGCGCGGCGCGACGGCGGAGCGCGATCTCGAACGACTTCTCACCATGAACGTCGCCACCATCGCAGAGGGGCAGGCGCGTTATGGCTATCTGCTGAACGACCACGGAGGCTGCCTCGACGACCTCACCTGCTATCGCTTCGGTTCCGACCACTTCTGGCTCATCGTCAACGCCGGCACGCGCGCGGGCGATCTCGAATGGATCCGCGCTCACATTTCGTCCGGCACAGAGCTCGAAGACCTCTCCCCGCGCACCGCAAAGCTCGATGTGCAGGGCCCCACCTCGCGCGCGGACCTCGAGGCCGCACTCGGCGAATCGCTGCCTGACCTTCGCTATTTCCGCTTCGTTGCGCAAAAACTCGCCGGCATTCCGACCGTCATCAGCCGCACCGGCTACACGGGCGAATGGGGCTATGAACTCTATATCCCTGCCACCGCAGCCGTGGACTTCTGGAACCTCATCACCAAATCCGGCGCCATCAAGCCCGCCGGGCTCGGCGCGCGCGATACGCTCCGCCTCGAATCCGGCTATCCGCTCTACGGCCACGAACTCAATGCGGAACAAACCCCCGTCGCCGCATCGCGCGGGAGCTACATGGATTTCAGCAGAGACTTCATCGGTCGCGACGCGTGCCAGCGCGATCGCGATGCCGGTTGCGCGCGCTATCTCTGCGCACTGCAGCTCAACTCGAAGCGTGCCGCGCGCGCACACGACAGCGTGATGCTTGGCGACAAAAACATCGGCGAAGTCACCAGTGGATCGCTCGCGCCCAGCCTCAACACGGCCATCGCTTTCGCGTATGTGGACAGCGCGCACACTGCCGTTGGAACGCAGATGGAAATTGATGTGCGCGGCTCACGCCTCGCCGCCAGCGTTGTCGAAACCCCATTCTATAAAAACGGCACCGCGCGCAAAAAATAGCGCGCCCGCGCCCGCGCTCTACTGCTTATCCGCAGTGAACGCGCCGGAGTAGACTTCTTCACCTGCTGCCAGTACAGCGCTGCCGGTCACTTTGCCCGCCACACTGCTGTTCGCCACGCGCCCGTCATAGGCAATCGTGCCGCCGTTACCGAGATCGGCCGTCAGCACAAAGCGGTTGCCGTTGAGCTGACCTAACAACTGCTTGCCGGGATGCAGCGTCTCGCTAAACACCTTTCCGTTGATGTCAATCAGCAGCGTGAAGCTGTGCGACTCGCACGTAGTTGCTGCCGCCGGTGGCGTTGTGCAGCGCGTCACAGATCCGACATACGTCCCCACGAGATTTGTCGCCGAATTTCCGTCACCACTGCCGCCCCCACCATCGCCACCACCACCACCGCCGCCACTCTGCGAAATCGCATATGCGCCGCCCAACACGAGCGCCGCAGCGCCCGCCACCACCACTGGGGTCTTCCACCGGCTCTGCTCCTCCTCCGGCTTCGGCGAAGTCGGCACCGGAATCATCGGCGCAGGTCCCGCAGGCGCGGGCGCGGGCGGCGGCGCAACAGCGGGCACAGGCCGCTCGGACGGACGCGGATCGCGGAACTTGACCTCATACCACGGCGTCTCCGAAATGGATCCGTCCTTATCTTGGGCCTCAATGTAATACGAGACGCTGCTCACACCACTGAGCAGATTCGCCTCAATCGCGCCGACATAATATCCGAGTCCAGAACCCTTCATCGTCACGCGGAAGGGAGCCGCATCGCGAAACAACGCATAATAAAGCGTAACACTCTGCGGCGCCGCAGCGCCCTCCACTTTCGCCTTCAGCGTCAATGGCTGTCCGCGCACTGCGAACGGAATGGGATCGTGCGCAATCGTGAGCTGGGCCCATGCAGACGATCCGACAACCAGCGCTAACGCGAAAACAAAATAACCGAAAAATGAACGCATGAAAAATCCCCTAGCCAATCCACCCAGTGTGCGCGAACCAACCGCCGGTTTCCAGCGGAAAGAGTTTTCTGTCTGAAACCGGGTGGATAGAGCGCCCCCCCCTCTCCCTTGGCGAACAAAGGCGCTGCGGCGCGCTAGGAACGACGATGTTTCAGCGCCGTTGCAAATACATCATAGCGCTTCTTCAGGACGTCGAACTCTTTCGTCAATGTCGCCAACTGGCGTTGCGATTCAGACCGCTTCTCTTCTGCAACGCGCAGCGCTTGTTCCAGCTCCTGTACCTGCCGGGTCGCTTCATCGGACGACACAGCAACCGCGCGCTCCCTGAGTTTCTCGTTTTCCAATGCCGCCTGCTCCGCCTGTCTACGCACGTCCGCCAACGCTTTCGACATGGCCTGATGATCCACCGTCATGCGATCGAGCTGCGCCTTCTGTTCTGCGCTGGACGAGAGCACCACATTCAAACGCTGGCGCACGTCGCTCAACTCCCGGTTCATCTGGTCGCGCTCCGCGCGAAGCGCCTCGATCTCGCGCAAGCGCTCACTCTTTTCATTCTCTGCGCGCGCAAGCTTTTGTTGCGCAGCCGCCGCCGGAGCGGACAGCTCTTCCAGGCGCGACTGCAGCCGTTTCTGATCGTTCTCAGCCTGCACGCGATGCCGCCGCTCTGCTTCCAACTGCGCATTCAGCGCGTTCAACTCTTCGCGATGTCCGGCGTGTAGCGCATCCCGCTCCGCGCGACTCGACGCAGCAGCGTCGCCCAATTCCGCAACGCGCTTCGTGGCAGCCTCCAATTCACCCTGCATCCGGGCGCGGAGGGCACTCACTTCTTCCGCGTGTTTCGCCTCCAACTCCGCAGAGCGCTTCCCGGCAGCTTCAAGCGAACGCTCCAACGAAGCGACACTTTCCGCGGCTTCGCGTTGACTCTGTTCAAGCGCCACAACGCGAGCTGCGGCAACTTCAACCCGCTTGGACAACTCAGTGATTTCCTCATCCTTTTTCGCAATTGCGGCTTGCAGCGCTTGATCCCGATCGCGCTCCAGTTCGGCAATCTTCGCCTGCGCAGCGGCGCTCGCCTCTTTCGCAGCCGCATCCTTTGCCTCCAGCGCACGCGCGGCGTCTTTCTGCAAGCGCTGCCGCTCTTCGCCCAACTCCGTGCGCGCCTGGTGAAGCACCTCAGCGGCCTTCTCCGCCTGTTCTTTCAGCTCCAGCCGGAGTTGCTCATTTGCCTTTTCGCCTGCGGCTACTTCAGCGCTTGCCGCCTCGACTTTACTCTTCAGCGCGGCGAGCTCGCGCTGCAACTCCGACTGAGCCTCTGCTGCGGCCTCGGCCTCCTTCGAGCGCAACTGCTCGGCCGCGACCAGCTTTTCTTCGAGCGTCTTAATCTGGTCAGCCGCCGTCGCGCCGGACACATCCGCATCGCGAAGGCGGGTCTCCAACGCATCGCGCTCAGTCCGCCACGCATCTTTTGCCGAATCAAATTCACTCCGCAGCGCATCGCGTTCACCAGAGAGCTGCTCAAGCGCCGCATGCTTGGACTTCAGCTCCTCGCTGATCCCGGCCGTACGCGCCTCCAATGCCTGTACAGCCTGTGCCGTCTCTTCCGCCGCGCGACGCTGCTCGTCAACCTGCCGGGCAAGCAGCTCTTCGGCCTTCTTGTGTGCATCCGCGTCTTCGCTTCGCAGGCGACGCTCACCTTCGAGATCGCTTTCCAGCCGCTCAATCTGATCGCGAAGCGCAGCCGCGACATCCTCCTGCTTCGCCATTTCCACAACATGTCGCTCACTCGCTGCCGCAGCATCCCGCTCCATCCGGGCAGCAGAGGCGCGAAGCGATTCCGCAACCCGGCTCGCTTCATCAATCTGACGGACAAAATCATCCCGCTGCACGTCGGCAGCCTTCACATCGCGCTCCAGTGCTGCACATTGCTCCTGCGATGCGGCGAGGTTCGATTCTGCCGTCTGCAACTCGCGCTTCACCCGCTGCAAGTCCGCCTCAACGGCCGCCAGCTCTGAACTCGTCGCCTGCTGCGACTCCACCGCCGCATCGCGCATCGCGTTGGCCTCGCGTACCGCAAGCGTCAGCGCCTCGGCCGCCGCCTGCAACTGTTGTAGAGAATCCTGCGCAGCTTTCGATTCAGCCCGCGCCTGCGCCAGCTCGCCCTGGAGCACCGCCTCGCGCGCGCTCGCCTGTTGCGTCACCTTGTCCGTACCCTCGCGAACCGACTGAACCGCGCGATCGCGCGTCTCTTCGGCTTGCTTCAACGCCACCGTCAGCGCGGCCTCCGCCTGTTGGCTCTTTCGCAAACCCTCGCGCACGCTCTCTGCGACCGCCAGCGCCTGCGCGCGCTCCGTCTTCAGTGCCGCAAGCTCGCTGCGTGCTGCGCGAACCTCGTCCTGTAACGCGGAAATATCCGGCGCGGTATCCGATGAACCCGCAGATTCCAACTGCCGGCGCGCCTCCTCCAACTCCGCGCGCAAACCCGCAATCTCAGCCTCGCGCTCGCCCAGCGCGCGCTCCACGGCCAGCTTCCCGGCCCGAAGCGACTCCGCCTCTTCCGCTGTGCGCGCTGATTCGCGCAGAGACGAAGCCTCACGGCGCAAATCACTCAATTCTGCATCCTGCCGGACCAGCCGTTCAATCTGCCCCTGCTGATCCGCCAGCGCCTGCTCCAACTGCAACGCACGCGTCGCCTCGCGCTGTGCTTCAGCCAATTCACGGCGCATCTGCTCCAGCGCTGCCTCAGCCTCTACGAGCTTCTGCTGAGCCGCCTCCTTTTCCGCAAAAAGCGGCTGTACCTGCCCGGCCTGCTGTGCCGACAGACGAAGCTGCTCCAGCTCAGCCCGCATCGCAGCGATATCCACATCGCTCCCCTGCACCTGCTCGTGCCGGGCCCGGCTCTCCGCAAGCGCCACCTCCAATTCAGCGACGCGCGCGGCCTCGCGACGCGCAGCGTCCCGCTCGCGCTGAAGCTGCTCAATCGCACTCGTCTGTGCAGCCAGCTTCTCCTCAATCGCATTCTTCTCACTGCGCAACGGAGCCAACTGCTCCGCCATCTGCGCCGCCTCGCGAAGACGCACGGCCTCTTTTCGCAGCGCGGCCAACTCTGCATCCTTGCGAGCCGCATTCGCACCGCGCGATTTCGATTCCGCCGCCGTCTTCTCGTCCGCCCGAGCGTTCGCCGCATCCCGTTCCCTCTGCGCTTCGGCTAATTCGCGACGCGCCCGCTCCAACGCCTTCACCTGCGCATCGCGCTCCTCGCAAAGCGCTTTCTGCTGCGCCTCCAGCTCACTCACCCGCGTCTCCAATTCGCGCTGGAGCGACGCAGCATCCGCCGGGGCCACCGGACTCGGCGCAGATGCGAACAACGCCACCTCTGCGTCGCTCATTTTCGGCGGGGCATCAACCGTCGCCACCGGCGGAGGAATTGCGGGCTGTGCGCGAAGGTGTTCCAGCTCCGAGCGAACGGAAGCGAGTATTCGCTCCAGCTCCGCCCGTTCATTTTTCAACCCCTCATTCTCCTTTGCCAACGCATCGAACTCAGACGCACTCTTCACCTCATCGCGTGCCGGCGCTTCGGGGGCTGCTGGCACGGAAGGCACATCGGGTACATGCGGAGAAGGCTGAGGCTGAGGCGACGTGGCGGGCGCAACTGGGGCAGATGGAAGCTGCGGCATCGTAATCGCCTTATGACAGCGCGGACACGTCGCAGGCTGACCCGCATCCTCCCGCTTCATCCGCAACTTACCCAGACACTCCGGACAGCGAATGCGAAACTCATCGCTACCCGGCGCCACGGGAACCGGAACATCCACCAACTCCGCCACCCCATCCGACTGCGCAGGAATCTGCAAGCGCATCGCGCAATGCGGACATGCGATAACAAATCCCGCAGCGGTCGAATCAATAACCAATCTCTCGTGGCACGATGGACAATCAAACGCGATATCCGGCATAAGAATCCTCAACGCGACAGCATACCCTGTAAGCGCATACCGCTTGCAAGTTTCAAGTTGCCCGCCAACACCGGAATCGCGGTCACAGCAGCCCCACCCCAGTCCTGGCGAAACCCGCGAATACCCCGCAGACCCCGATTACGCCATACAGGCTTCCAACCTATGTTTAACACGCTTCCAATCGGGAAAAACCGAATCCAGAAGGCGGTAAAACCCCGCACCGTGATTGTGATGCTTCAAATGACACAATTCGTGCATCACAACGTAGTCAATGCACTCTCGGGGCGCTTTGACCAAAAGCGTGTTGAGCGTCATCACACCGCGAGATGAGAGGCTACCCCATCTCGTTCTCATCAAACGAATCGCCAGCCGAGGCCGGACAAGGTTGTACGGCTCAAATTTCGGCCAGCAGCGCTCAAAACTCGCTACAAACTGCGCGTGCGCCCGCTCGATATACCAACGCTGCATCAACTCACGCACAACCGCAGGGGTAGCACTACCTACACACGTCACATGAAAATGCCCGCGCGAAAGCTTTACCGATGCTTCTGTTCCCACCTCGACTTTCAACCGATACTGCCGCCCAAGATAAATATGTGTTTCACCCGCAAGGTATTGACGCGGGGGCGTGCGGGGCGTGAACTGTTCAAAATACCGCAGCTGCTTGAATATCCACCGCGCGCGCTTCTGAACCCGTTTTTCAATCAATCCGAGTTCGGTACGCATCGGTGCCTTAACAACCACCGCGCGATTCGGATGCACCGCAATCTCCATCGTTCGGCGATCACGATATAAAAGGCGGAAAGAAAGAGTCTTCCCCCCATACGTCACCGAATGATGACACGCCGAGGCGATCACGCCCGGTGGCTCCGATGCCGGGCCACGTGAAGAACTTTTTCGATCATCGCGTCCATTTGATCTAACGGAAGATTCACGCCTCGCGCCGTTTTCAATTCATCGAAAAGGTAATCGTCAATCTCGTTGACCACCTGCTTCTGCGCGTCGTCGTCATCCCAGAAGTTCACCTTCTTGTGCGCCTTCAAAATACGGTCAATCGCGAGCGCCGTATCGGCGGCAGCCGACTCAGCCTCTTTCTCATCCAGACCGCCACCGGCAACAAACGGCTTCAATACCCCGAAAAAGGCGAGGGCATCTTCGTGGTCAATCAATGCTTTGGGCACATCGTCGTGTACCTTCCCCGCAACCGCATCCCGGAAGGTCTTCACTTTGTTCAAATACTCCAAGTCAGAAAGGCGCTTCGCCCGGAAATCGTCAATGGCCTGCTGGACCAGCTTCGAGAATTTTTCGTAAAAAGCGGGGTCTTCTTCCATCTTTTCCGTGATGGTGCGCTTCGTTTCGTGCGCAATTCGATCCGCCTTGGCCGCTGTCGTCCGGGGTGTCCCATACACGCCGCGCTCTTCTTTGACTGCCGTAAAGGTCTTGTCGTCAAAGATATTAACCGGCTCGTTAAGCTGCACCACTTCGCTGGCCTGAATATGTGTATCCAGCAGCTTCTTAATCTTCGGCTCATACTCGCGATAATCAATCGCTTCCGCATACCGCAACCGCACCGCATTTTTAATCCCGTGAAAATTCCCCAAATCGCGCTTGTACCGCCGCAACGTCTTCTCGTCCGTATCGGCCAGAAAGCGCTCAGATGCCAGCGCAATACCTAGTGTCCGCGCAAAGGTCGCGAGCCGGGCATAGAATTCTTCCCGCAGCGCATCGTCAGCAAGAAGTCGTTCATAGTCCTCCACATCGTCAGACTGTTTCACAGTCTTGAATAAATCCCACAGCGCCGAATAGTGCGCAGGCAGCTTATCGGTTTCGGTCTTAATCGAAGCCAACGTCCCGGCCACGTCTGCTTCGTCAAAGCCTTCAAACGCACTGTACAGCGTCAACGCCCGATCCAACTCACCGAGCACGCTCACGTAGTCAATAATGTAGCCGAAGTCCTTGCCTTCATAGAGACGGTTCACCCGCGCAATCGCCTGCAACAGCGTGTGCTCTTTCAGCGACCGGCACAAATACAACACGGCGTTGCGCGGGGCATCAAAGCCCGTCAGCAGTTTATCCACGACAATCAAAATCTCCGGCTCGTCGCCGTGCTTAAACTGGTTAATAAGCTGTTTCGTGTATTCTTCTTCGCTGCCATAGCGACGCATCATTCTTTGCCAGAACTTCACCACCTCATCGTTCGCTTCATCGTCTACGTCTTCAAACCCCTCCCGCATGTCCGGCGGCGAAATCACAACTTCGGAACGAACGTGACCGATTTCATTCAAACAGGCGTTGTACCGCAGCGCAGATACTTTGCTCGGAGCCACAAGCTGTGCTTTGAACCCCGTGCCTTGCCAGGTTGTCCGATAATGCTCGCTGATGTCGAAGGCGCGCATGTAGATGACCTGGTCGGCCTTGTTCAGCATCTCTGCCCGCGCATATTTCCGCTTCAAATCCGCCTTCTGCTCCGGGCTTAGCCCTTGCGTATGCCGCTCAAACCACAAATCCATAGCCGCGCGGTTCTGCGTCATCTCGACGTGACGCCCTTCATACAGAAGAGGAACGACCGCGCCGTCTTCGACGGCTTGCGAAATAGAATAGTGCGGTTTCACCAGCGGCCCAAAACGCACAAAATTGTTCTTCTCTTCTTTCAACAATGGCGTTCCGGTAAATCCTAAATAGCACGCATGGGGAAACATCTGCCGCATCCGCCCGGAAAACGTGCCGAATTGCGTGCGATGGCTCTCGTCCACTAGCATAAAAATGTCGGGCGACAGATTTTTATACTTATCCACGCTGTACGCTTTTTCGAATTTATGAACGAGCGTCGTAATGATCTCTGCGCTGCCTTCCGACACCAGCTCCAACAAGTTCCGCCCCGAGGTCGCGCGCGCAGCGGTCAGCCCGCATGCACTAAACGTATTGCCAAGCTGACGGTCGAGGTCCTGCCGGTCGGTCACCAACACAATGCGCGGGTTCGCCACCTCCGTGCCCAGCGCCATGCTCCGCGCCAACATCACCATCGTCAGCGACTTTCCCGATCCTTGCGTGTGCCAGATCACGCCACCTTTTCGCGTGCCCTCCGCATCAAATTCCTGAATCCGCTCGAGCGTGGACTTCACCACGAAATATTGCTGATAGCGGGCAATCTTCTTGTCCGCGCCTTCAAACACCGTGAATTTCCACGCTAACTCCAGCAGCCGCTCCGGACGACATAGCGCAAACAGTGCCTTATCCTGCTCCGTCACATGCCGATGTGCCGCAACGGTCGCCGGATCCACATCAAACACCTTCGCAATTCGCGCTCTCAACGCCTCCGACACCGGCTCATTAACAAGCGCCGCCAACCGCTCAAACTCACTCTCGCCCTCCGCCAACAACGGATCTTTCCACCGACTCCAATACCGCGCCGATGTACCGACGGTCGCATACTTCGCGTCATTCTTGTTCAGCCCCACCACCATCTGCGCATAGACAAAGAGCTTCGGAATGTATTCCTCGCCCTGATTCCGAACCATCTGCGACACCGCTTCGTCCACCTCCACCTGCGGCGACTTGCACTCGATCACGCAAAACGGAATCCCGTTAACAAACAGCACCAAATCCGGCCGCGCCGTCTCCGAACTCCGCGTCCGTTCCACGCTGAATTCGGGCACAACGTGAAACCGATTCCGCTCCACATTGCGCCAATCAACATAGTTCAGCGTAAAACTTTTGGAATCCCCCTCAACCGTCTGCTCCAACGCCACCCCCAGCGTGAGCAAGTCATAAATCGCCTCATTCGTCCGCAGCAACCCGTCATATTTAACGTGCTTCAACCGCTGAATCGCCGTCTGCACATTCTCTTCGCTAAACAGATACTCCCCACCCTTGTAGCGAATCCGGTTCAACGCCTTGATCTGACTCCGCAACACCCCCTCCAGCAGCACATTTCCCGACCGCCCCTGCCGCTCGCGCAACGCCTCCGCAGGCGTCAACAACTCAAACCCCATCGCCACCAAAAGCTGCAACGCCGGAATCTGCGAAAGCCGTTTCTCCGTTATTTCCAAACCCGTCATGCCCCACAACCCCTAGCGCACAGTATCAAGGTACGACCTCCGGCGCCGCACCATCACCAGCAGGTGCGTCTCCCTGCGATTTCCCGTCATTACGAGTCTGGCCAGCCCTCTGCGTTGCTAGATGCCAGAAGGAGTTAAACACGAGTTTCAGCGCGAACCACCACACATACACAGCATGGGCGGAATGACATGCAGCAAATTCGGCCAAACCGTGAGCTAACTCATTTCGGAGATTGGCACCGAGAGGATCGCAAAGCAGTGACCGCATCTCAAAAGTCGGATCAACCCCAAATATTTTTTCTACTTCCTGTCGCTTCAAGAGCGCACTCAGCCCCAACTCCATTTCTATACCTTCACCATCCAAACTTGTCGTCGTCACGCCCGCCGCCTTCAGATGACACCGCACTAGGTGCTCGATTTGCGGAACAAGAAGGTGAACCGCTACAGCAAAATCACCATCATAGCCAGCAAACAAACCGCGACTCCAAAGAGGCTCGCGACCGGGCATTACAACGGGCGAATACGTAGCAAGCTCCCTGAAATCTGTCTCAGAAATTCGATGTTCCATGTACAGCACATCCAGCGCCGGCAAAACGCGCCCCTGGACAACGAGAGGCACATGGAATGAAGTATAGTTCCGCATTACTAAAACATGAATGGCATCGTGCCCGGCGTCGGAGGCACCACTAAGCCCAAGCCCAGGAGTCTTCGCTACGACGCGACCATCACGGCTCATATTCACCGAAGGAAACACGACCGATAACGGATATTCGTTGGCCATTTTTCGGGCTTCTGCCACCAAATCTGCATGCCTGACGAACGGTGAAATGTTGGCAAAACTCCGCAAAGCATCAATTCGATTCTTTTGTGATACATCCTTCTTAGAGCGGGTCACAAGAGGCGAAATATCAATGCTTTTGATCTCGAAGAGGTGCATCTCCTGCAGAGCCTCCCCCCCCAAAGTCCCCATCATTTTACGGTGTTCGGCGATTCGAGTATTAGCATCGAACAAGCCGCGTTCATTGGATGGGATTTGCCGCAACACCTGAATTGCTTTTTCGTAAAAACTTCGCGCAGCAAAAGCGCCCCGCCGATCATTTAGACATGCGGCGGCTTCACTCGCATAAGTCTCGGCCAAAGCATACGTCACTTCGGCAACCTTCTTCATGATCTCCGTCTTTTTATGCCAGACAATCGCTCCTTCATAATAACTCTGCGCCGCAGTAAGATCGCCTTGACCCTCAAAATATCGACCATGCCCCTCCAATTTCTCGGCAATACTCTGGGCACTGCTTTGTCCGAACCCAAACTCAGTCAAAATATCTGCAAGCCATAAAGGGAAATACCCATACTCTTCGGCCGTTACGCCTTGAAAAGCGGAGACAATTCGTTTTTCTATTTTTCGCGCATGGGTTTTTGCTTCTCTTCCAATCATGAGCGCCAAGCGAAACGCGCGACGCCAACACCTGCGTCCATCATAATTCCATCCCTCAGGCGTTAGCGGAATTTCGCAATACGCATCAATGGCCATATGGGCATAACTCACCGACTTAGGCGTCAAATACGTCCAAGCGAGATCGAACAGGCGCGCGCGAATGAGAGCCTCTGTTATACTGGGAGCGATTTGCGCAAAAAACGCCAACTCGGTTTCTGCAAAATCTTCGGCCCCTGCAGAGCGCCGATCCGGGAAAACGGCAAAAGGAACGAAAGGCGCACTAGCGCTCTCGGGAGCCAGACACAACGAGCAAGCTTGGGATAGGAGGCGATAAACATTCGCCTTTTCGTTATTCCCCTGTGAGTAAGCCCCCTCGGAAGCCCTGCGAAATTCCATCTGTAGCGCGCTATAATTCTGCCCTGATGCCTGCGCCACGATGGTCCGGCATTCATCTACATCAAAACCGTTCAGCAGGTCGGCCCCCCAAGAATCACTCATGCGTTTCCCCTCCCGCAAAGCAACGCACAACATCGGCTCTAACCCGCCACTCTCCCGTCAGCACTCGCTGCATAAGCCCGCGTTTTTGGTCTCTATACTTCACAACAAGGAGGCGGAGTCTTTCAATTTCCAGCAGGAGCGCATTGAAGTAGTCGGCTAATACGGCTTGCTCTTGTGGCTTTATATCGGGGAATCCGATGGCACAGAAATCCGCGAACGAAACGCTGTTTCTCACACTCCCCTGAGCGCTCAATCGTATTCGCTGGCGCGTCTCACGAGATTTCAGCCAGTGTAAAAAGATATCTGTGTTCAGGAACGAACCTTCGTTAATTCTGAAGACAATATACATTGGACTCAACACGGCCTGATCCCACTTGTCCAACCTTGCGATTGATCCGACATTTATACGCGATGGGTTGTAGGCGTATTGACCCTTGGAGACGATTTTGTAATTCGACAAATTCTCGCTCGCAACCTGTCTATCGAAATGGTCTTCCGGTCGAACAAATCCATTTGAATTAGTGACGCTCAAAACCCGATCTACCGATAGCGTCCTATTTCTTTCAGCAACTTCTGTCAGAAAAGATTTGAGCCTGACGAAATTACGCCTTCCGGCAGAAAGACGCATTGAGAGCTGTGCTGTATATTGTGCTTCTTTCTCCGCAATCAACTGCTCTGTCTTCTCAATAGCCTCGCCCCACGCAGACAACAAATCAGCAATCGTCTTTTGCTCGGCAAGCGGAGGTAAAAGCAATGGAAATGCCTTTAGTTGAGTCGAGTTGATGCTCGCTAGATTCGTTGTTTGTTTTGAACAGCTTAAAAAATATTTCCTCCCGTAGTCACTCCCGGCCAAAGCAGACAAATAGCTGGAGAGCAAATGTCGTTTATACGGACGCACCGCGAAGACATGATTTTGATGCAGGCAGTTCTCTATTTCTCCAAGCCAAACGGCTCCCCTTCCAAGCTTGTCAAAATCGCCACCTTCCGTGAGCAGAACATCCCCAACCTGTAGTCTATATCGCTCTACTCTTTCCGGCCGGACGCAAATTGTTTTGATCTCTGCGAGGTCCAGATAGCCGTCTTGTACGTTTGCAACACGGAGATAGGGCAAGGCCATTGCCTCTTCTCCGAGATTTGAATTTTTCGCAATCCCGGTTTGAACGATAGCCACTTCTTCAAGGCGAACTTTTCGCCAGCCCGTGGGGATATGCTCAATCCCAATCACGAGCGGCCCTCGCTCATAATAATGCCACGGCTACGGCCCATTTTCACTGCGCCCCTCCCGCTTTGAGCTGTCGGACAGCACGATTCTCCACGAGGAGTTTCATCTGCTGGATGGCGATGCGATTCAGACGTTTCAGACGTTCGGCGGCGCCGAGCCCTTCCTGAATGAAGTGGGCGTTTAGCGTTTCCAAATTGGCGAGGCAGACCAACTGCGACACGTTGGCGTAGTCGCGGATGTTCCCGGTTTTCCCGGGGTTCTCGTCGCGCCATTGGCTCGCGGTCTTTCCGAATAGCGCCATGTTCAACAGATCCGCCTCGGACGCATAAACAAGGCTGATCTGCCGGGGCGTCAGTTCGGGCGGAATCAGGTGCTCCTTAATGGCATCGGTGTGGATGCGATAATTAATGCTGGCGAGATTGCGCCGGATGTCCCACCCGAGCTGCTTTTGCTCTTCTTCTTTGAGCCGCTGAAACTCTTTGATGAGGTACAGCTTGAACTCCACCGAGATCCAGCTCGCAAATTCAAACGCTATATCCTTATGCGCGAAGGTTCCGCCATAACGCCCCGCTCTTGAAACAATCCCAATGGCGCCCGTGGCTTCGATCCAGCGCTTCGCGGTCAGGATAAAACTATTCAGCCCTGTCTGTTTCCTAATCCCATCGAATTCGATGGGATTAAAATCGGGGTTGTTCAGATGCTCCCAAACGCCAAGGAATTCCACGGTGTTCCGATTCCGCAGCCAGTTCATGATGATGTAGTCCGTGCGCTGGCTGTCCTTGTATCGGGCAATATCGGTGAGCGAAATATAGTCGTCCTCGCGATGCCTCTGCACCGCGATTTCTGCGCTCAAGACCTCAATTGTTTTACGCTTCGCCATGACTATCGCTCAAGTTGCTTCAATTTTTCGGCCATTTTCACCCGGATCTCCGCAAGCTCCCGCTCCAACTGCTCGATTTCGGCCTGCACTGCGTCAATATCAACCGGCTCTTCCTCTTCAAACGTGTCCACATAGCGCGGAATATTGAGGTTGTATTCGTTTTCCTTGATCTCTTCCGCCGAGGCAACGTGCGCATACCTCTCCACATCCGCGCGAGCGCGATAGGTCGCCATGATTTTTTCGAGATGCTCGTCCGAGAGGGTATTCTGGTTCTTGCTCGCGACAAATTCACGGCTGGCATCAATAAACAACACGTCCGTGCACGCCTCGCGCGCGCCGCCCTTCTCGCGGGCACGGTCGAACACCAGAATGGCAACAGGAATGGTCGTCGTCGGGAAGAGGTTGCCCGGCAGCCCGATCACGGCATCGAGCAAATTCTCTTCGATCATTTTCTGTCGGATGCGCCCCTCGGCGGCGCCACGAAACAGAACGCCGTGCGGCACGACGACCGCGACGCGCCCTTTTCTCTCTAGCGCGACTTCCAGCATGTGCGTGATAAATGCCCAATCGCCTTTGCTCTTCGGCGGGGTTCCACGCCAAAACCGATTATAGCGATCGCCCTCCGCATTCTCCGCGCCCCACTTGTCGAGGGAGAACGGCGGATTGGCAACAACGCAGTCGAACTTCATAAGCTGATCGTTTTCGACGAGCAGCGGGCTGTTCAGAGTGTCGCACCACTCAATCCGCGCGCTGTCAAAGCTGTGCAAAAACATATTCATCCGACAGAGCGCCCACGTACTGCCATTCGATTCCTGGCCGAAGAGCGCGAAGTCGCGACTGCCCACTTGCTTTCCCGCCTGAATCAAAAGCCCACCAGAACCGCATGCCGGATCGCAAATCCGCTGCCCCGGCTTCGGCCCCGCAAGTTTCGCCACCAGCTCCGTCACCTTCAGCGGCGTAAAGAATTCGCCCGCCTTCTTTCCAGAGTCGGACGCAAACCGCTCGATGAGGTAAATATAGGTGTTGCCAATGACATCCTCGGAAACCCGGCTCGGTCGCATATCGAGTTCCGGCTTGTTGAAGTCTTCCAGCAATTGCTTCAAGCGACGGTTCCGATCCTTCGTCTTCCCGAGATTCGCTTCGCTGTTGAAGTCAATGTTGCGAAACACACCCTCCAGCTTGCTCTTGTTGTTCTCTTCAATGCGTTCGAGCACGATGTTGATCAACTCACCGATATTCGCCGCAGAACGCCGCTCATATAGACTGCTAAATGTGGCCTGGAACTCGTCCAGCACCGTCTTCTCGTCCTTATCGAGGAGCTTGATGTCGGGAAGCACGAAACGCTCGCGCTCAAGGCGACGCCGAATACGCGCATCGTCATCGCCATACTGCTTTTTATATTCCTCGTAGTGATCCTGCCAGACATCGGAAATATACTTCAGAAACAGCGCAACGAGGATGTAGTCCTTGTACTGCGCCGGATCAACAACGCCGCGAAAGGTGTCACACGCCGCCCACGCCGCACTGTTAATGTCCTTCTGCTCAATCTTCTCAGCCATCACGCTGCTCCTCCTGCATATGAAACCAATCGCGTCGAAATAAACTGCTGCCGCTTTTCCATAAGAGAGCGCAAAAGAACGCTCTCGCGCTCGGCCAGCCCGGCAATCTCCACAATGGATTGCTGCACCGCCAAATCCGGCAACTGAACGGGCAAATGCTCTATCGCATTAACACTGATCATCTTCTGCGCGGTGCCCTTTGATCGGCTTGCCAAATACACCTGCGCGTCGCGCTGCCCGATATACCACCGTAAATATTCCGGCAGCACCTGCGCCCGCCGCAGCACCCGGATACGCAACAACGGCGACGCCAAAATCACCTGCCCCGGATCATCCCGCACAATCGCCGCCGTCGCAACAAGCCCACGCGACCGGAACACCAGGTCGCCCTTCTTCACCATATGCCGCTCACTCACACCCTTGTCGCCAGTGCGCATCAAGTCGGCACAATTGACAACATTGTCCTCGCCCAAATCCTTCATCTGGATAACACCTACGACGCCATTCTGTTCGCCCCAAAAACCCAGACCGGTCCTGAATGAATAGCCCATCTGGACCGACGCAATATCTTTAAGCTCAACAACCATCCATCGCCTCAATAAAAATGCAGTAATTCATTTGCTGCATAATCTAAATAGAATTGTCCCACAAGTCAAGCACTATTTGCAGCAATCGCATTGCTGCGATATATTTGCGCTCTTCGCTCTACACATTGCTCTTTGAGAAGACTTCGTCTCTTTTGGTGAATCATTTGAATTTTTCGACCAGAGACAATTCCTCATTGAAAAACCAACAACGTCCATCAGAAAAATCTCCCCGAATCCAACGGGCGCCGTCGCTCTTGACTTTTCAAGCGAAAACAGTCTTGTATAGCCGTCTCTTTGACGCCCCCATCGTCTAGAGGCCTAGGACGCCAGGTTCTCATCCTGGTAACACCGGTTCGAATCCGGTTGGGGGTGCCATTTTTTAATCATACCGCATCAAGCCCCAACCGGATGAGAACCGGTCGGTTCGATTACGAGCCGCGAGGGTAGCGGCTCGGAAAGGACTCGCGATCGCGAGTCCCCGAAGGGCAAGGCGCGCGGGCGCGCGCCGCAGCAATCCGGTTGGGGGTGCCACGAAAAAAAACGCGAAAAGCCCTTATATTTCGCAAGTCTCGTCGAGACTCCTCTCCGAGAATCTGCCAAAATTGCCCGAGTGGGCAAAATGTTTGGCTTAAAGTTTGGCTAGTCGAAAACTCTTGGATCACACATATCGCTCCCTCCGCGATCTTGGCGGCTTGGCGAGAGAGAAGTAATTCCTGAAGTCCGCCCTGAACGAGGGCGATTGAGACTACGGCGCAACAAGTCGAGGGAGCCCGGCTTCGTCCCGCTGGGCCGGAACTACGTCGTGGCGAGCCGGGGGAGCATCGGCTCGCTTGGAAAGCTCGCCCTACCGGTCCAGAGTTGAGGCGGTGGCGCGGAGTTGATCGGGGCGGCGAGAACCGACCAAGGGAGTTGTGAAAAGTCGCGAATCACAAGTGGCTCGCCTGGAAAGCTCCCCTACCGATCCAGAGTAGAGGCAGTGACGCGGAGTTGATCAGGGGCGGCGGTAGCGGCCGAGGGGGTCTAGTGCGCTTGCTTTTTCGACGGCGTGGAGCGCCTCTTCGCGGCGGCCCTGCTGTTCGCGAACAAGGGCGAGTGTAGCCCAGGCTTCGGACTTGTCGGGGCGGCGCGCGAGTGCGTCTTCCAATTTTGCAGAGGCGGCGTCGAGGTGGCCGGCGCGGGCGTCTATGATGGCGAGGTTGATGAGGGCGGTCACGTCGCGAGGGTTCAATTTGTCGGCGCGCGTAAAGTATTCCGCAGCGTCTTCCGGGATGCCGCGCCGAAGCGAGGCGAGGCCGAGTCCAACGTTGGCGCGGGCGCTGCGGGGCTCAGCGCGTACGGTGGCGCCCCAGAGGGTGTCGTCGTTGTAAAAATCGGGCAGTCGCAATTCGAGGAGCAACACAAAGACAACGGCGAGGGCAATGACGCCGCGACGAATGACGCGGTCGTCAAGCGGCAGAGCGGCGATGAGCAGGGCAAATCCGACGATGAGCGAATAGGCGTAGCGATCGGCGACGGGGTTGTGCAGGGGCACGAGATTTGAGATCGGGAGAAATGCGATCAGCAGCCACGCGAGTCCAAGCGCAACAAGCGGTTGGCGTCGCCGCCAGATGAGGGCGAGCAGCGCGAATGCGATCAAGCAGAATAGCCCAACAACAAACGCCACGCTGAGCGGGCTGATGACCGGACTGATAATTCGATCAACGGAAAGTGGCCATGGGGCGATGAGTAATTTCAGATAGCGCACGAAAAGCCACGAGGCGGTCCATAGATTATCGGGTGGCTGTAGAGAGAGTCCGTTCCACTCCCCTGCCCACGCTTGCGGAGGGTGCGCAGCGATACCGAGCCCGGCGGCGAGCAATACGAGGGCGCTGCCGATTCCCAGCTCCAACGCGCCGCGCAGTTTTCCGGGTCGTTCGGCCGGAAAGACCCACCAGATGACGGCGACGAGGACGGGGAGGATTGCGGCGTATTCTTTTGCGCCGAGCGCAAAGAGAAACGCGAGGATTTGGAGCGGCACGCGCCAGCGCGCGTTGCGCCATGCAGAAAGACTCAAGACAGCAAGCATCCAAAACAGCGCGAGCGGATCTTCACGAAACGACGGCATCTGCACCGCTTCGCTTGCGAGCGGGTGCAGCGCAAAAATTAGCGCAGCGATGAAGGCGCGCGCCGCGGCTTTTTTATCGTTTGCGCGACGAAGGATGCCGAGGAGCCACGTGTAGAGAAACAGCACGCAGCCGGTGTGCAGCAGAAGATTGGTGATGCGATAGCGCCACGCTTCGCGCGCGCCGAGAGTGTGGTCGAGCAGGACGGATACGAGCAGCGTCGGGCGTGTGCCGTCGAGCGTGCGCGGCTCAAAGAACGTGCGCAGAGTCAGCACACGCGACCAGGCGTCCGGCGCAGTGAGCAGTTGGTTTTCCGCAATTGCGCCATGATCGTCATAGACGAAACCGTGGAAGAGGCCGGGCAGGTACGGAAAGATGGCGAGGGCGATGAGGAGCAGCCAGGGCCGCGTTCTCATTGGACATATCCAAGTTTTTTGAGCAGCCAGAAGTTGCGGTCCCACTTGGGCTCGACTTTAACCCACAGCTCAATCTTGACGGGTTTATCGAACCAATCGGCGAGTTCGGTTTCCGCCTCGCGCCGGACTTTTCGCAGCAGACGCCCCTTCTCGCCGATCACAATTCCTTTTTGCGAGTGTTTCTGCACGAAGATGGTGGCGTTGACTTTCCACGGATCGGATTCTTCGTCGAGTTGGTCAACCCAGACCGCGATGGCGTGGGGTAACTCCTCGCGGAGTACGCCGAACAGCTTTTCACGAATCACGTCGGCGATGGCGAGTTTGCGCGGAAAGTCGGAAAGAATGTCGTCGGGAAAGAGCAGAGGCCCCTCAGGCACGTATTCAAAGAGAATGGAAACAAGTTCTTCGATCCCCTTCCCCGTTGCGGCGGAGACTTCGCACCAGACGGGCGCGGGCCGTTCGACGGCGTCCGCCGGGCGCTCGGCTTCCCACGCGGCGCGAAAGGCCTCGGCGTTCGCGCCTTCGATATCCATTTTATTCACTGCGATGATGAGGGGCATGGCTTCGCGGTGGAGTCGCTTCATCCATCCGCAGTCCTCTTCGCGCGGCGGCTGACTGGCATCGAGTACAAGCATCGCGATATCCGCGCCGATGGCGGCGCTGCGGGCCATCCGGTTCATCGCGCGGCCGAGATCGCCAACAGCTTTATGGATGCCGGGCGTGTCGTGAAAAACAAGCTGCCCGCGCACTTCGGTGTGGATGCCGCGGACAACATTGCGCGTGGTCTGGGCGACAGGCGAGACGATGCTGACCTTCTCGCCGAGGATGGCGTTGAGCAGGGACGATTTGCCGACATTTGCGCGTCCGATGAGCGCGATGATGCCCGCACGTGTCGCGGGCGTTACTGCGTCGCTCACAAGATCACCTCGTCGCCCTTCTTCGGGAGAAACACATTCGCGTGCCCCTCGCTGCGGAGCCGCTCTGCGAGGGCTTCGCGTTGTTCAGTTTCGCCGTGGACGAGATAGATTTTTCCGGGGCGCGCCTTCTTCGCATAGCGCGCGAGGTCATCCACATCGGCATGCGCGCTGAAGGCGTCGAGCTTGGCGACCTCCGCACGGCGCGTAAACCAGTCGCCGAAGATGCGCACCTTGGTTTCGCCCTCCTGCAGGCGGCGCCCGAGCGTGTAGGATGCCTGATAGCCGACGAGGACAACGCTGTTGCGATCGTTCTCGATGCCGTGTTTGAGGTGGTGCAGGATGCGGCCGTGTTCGCACATGCCGGAGGCGGCGATGACGATGCAGGGCTTGTTCGATGCGGTGATGGCCTTGGAGTCATTCACGGTGATTGAGGGGAAGACCCAGTCCGGGCACGTGAGGCAGCCGAGCGATGCATAGAGGCGGCGGCTTTCTTCATCGAGGTATTCGCGGCTCTTGTTGAATACCTCGGTGACGGCGTTCGCCATCGGGCTGTCGAGATAGATCGGCACGCGCGGGAGGCGCCCGTTCACGATGAGGCTGTTGAGGTGATAGACGATTTCCTGCGCGCGCTCGAGGGCGAATGACGGAATGAGCACTTTGCCGCCGCGTTCAAGCGTGCGCTTGGTGATGCCGAGCAACTGCTCCTCCGCGTGCGCGGCATCGTCGTGGCGGCGATTGCCATACGTGGATTCCATCACGAGAACATCCACGGGGTCCATGAATTCAGGGTCGCGAATGAGAGGAAGATTGAAGCGTCCGAGGTCCACCGCGTAACCAACACGCGCGGTGCGGCCCGCTTCGGCCAGTTCAAAAACGGTGAGCGCAGAGCCGAGGATGTGTCCGGCGTCGAGATGGGTGAACGCGACGCCGGGCGCGAGTTCAATACGCGTATGATATTCGTGCGGCTGGAGCTGGCGGATCGCACGCTCGGCATCGGCTTTGGTATAGAGCGGGACAACAGGCGGCTCACCCTTGCGGTTGCCTTTCTGATTCAGGTATTCCGCGTCGGATTCCTGAATGTGCGCGGAGTCGCGCAGCATGATCGGGGTGAGGGCCGCTGTCGGACTGGTCGCATGGATTGGCCCTTTGTAGCCCTGCGCAACCCACCAGGGGAGCCGGCCGCAGTGGTCAATGTGCGCGTGGGAGAGGATGACGTGCTGTACAGTCTCCGGATCGAGCGATCGCTCGCGATTCAATTCATTGGACTCGGCGCGACGCCCCTGAAACAGCCCCACATCGCGCACCGTGCGACAGCCATTCGCTTCGATCAGGTGCATGGAGCCTGTGACGGTTTCGGTACCGCCTAAAAATTGAAGACGCATCGCGACGACCTCCTGCTAAAGTGTGCTCGTTCCGGCATGAAAGCGAGCCTATCAAAAACCAAAACGCGCGTCAGCGCGAATCCTCCGTTACGAGAAGTCTACGACGCGCTCTATGCGCACTTCGGCCCGCGTCACTGGTGGCCCGCGCAGTCGCCATTCGAGATGATGGTCGGCGCAATCCTGACGCAGAACACGGCCTGGACGAACGTTGAAAAGGCCATCGCAGAATTGCGCAAACGGCGCGCGCTCACCCCGCGCGCACTGCACGCGGCGCCGCTCGATACTCTGGCGCAATGGATTCGCCCTGCAGGCTATTACAATGTGAAAGCGAGACGGCTCCGCGCGTTCACCGACTGGCTGATGTGCGATTATCGCGGTTCGCTGCGCGCGATGTTCCGCGAGCCGACCGATGTTCTCCGCGCAAAACTGCTGGCGGTGAACGGGATCGGCCCCGAGACGGCGGACAGCATTCTGCTCTACGCCGCGCAGCGCCCGGTCTTCGTGGTGGATGCCTACACGCGGCGG
Source organism: Kiritimatiellia bacterium (assembly GCA_039807095.1). Classification (GTDB taxonomy): domain Bacteria; phylum Verrucomicrobiota; class Kiritimatiellia; order CAIVKH01; family CAIVKH01; genus JAMLJG01. The sequence continues at coordinate 22,526 of JBDHQM010000017.1, read as the reverse complement.
TTTTTGGAGCGGCACGGATGGGCGGACGGCAGCGAGAGCTATGACGAAATCGCCGCACTCTTCACAAGCGCTCTCCCCCGTGATGTACGGCTCTTCAACGAATATCACGCACTCATTGTCGAACTCGGGAAGGAGTATTGCCGTGCGCGGCCGCATTGTGGAGAATGTCCGCTGCGCTGTTTTTTGCCGAAGGCGGGGCCCATACTTAAAACGCGATGAACTCGAAAACACTGAAATCCATGTGTCGCACGCTGATCGTCGGGTTGGTATTCGGCGCGTTGGCAGGCTGTGCGACGGCGAAAGCGCCAGTCGCATTCTCCACTGCGCCCCGTTTGACGGGCAAAATCGTCCGCGTGAACGACCGCGAGGGGTATGTGGTGGCCGAATGTTCCGTCTTGCCTTCACCGGGGGAAGAGGCCACGGTCATGCGTGGAGACCAGCGTGTGGGCCGCATCCGGTTCAGCGATCAGATGCGACCGCAATTTGCAGTGGCCGATATTCTTGAGGGCCTACTGCTGGCTGGCGACCGTTGGCGCGTGGATCGCGATGGATCCGATGCGTTGTTGGAGCAAAAATTATGATGACATTGGCACAGTTCGCTCGAAACCTCGGGGGCCCGGAAATTCTGGTGATCCTCGTCGTCCTCATTCTGCTCTTCGGCGCGAAGAAGATTCCCGATCTCGCCCGCTCGCTCGGACGCAGCCTCGGCGAATTCAAGAAGGGCCGCGAAGAGGGCAACAAGGACGACTCCGCTTCGAAGCCGGACAAGGGCGACAACGCCTAAGGCACGCGCCGGATAACGGCGCACCTTACCTTCAACTCAGGGCGCAGTTGAATCCGGCGCAGATGCCGCGTCGGCCGACGACGCGGGCTCCGCCGCATCGTTCGTTGGCGCCGATGCGACGCCTTGGCTCTGAGCCACGAACGCGCGAAATGCCGCATCCTGCCGGATCGGGTCGAAGTCGCCGCTCTGCGTCCACGACAACACAAACGGCATTCCGAACTTTCGCGCCGCCTGCTTCAATGTATCCACGGAATCCTGTACAGCCGTCTGCCGCGCATAACACACGGCGAGGTTGTAGAACGCCACGGAGTTTCCGGCATCCGCGCGCAGTACTTCCTGAAAGGTGAGCAGCGCATTCCGATAGTCCGCGACGGCGAGAAATGCGACGCCCAAATTATTTTGCGCAACGAGATCGTCGCGATTGATGGTCACCAGGCGGCGCAAATGGACAATCGCCTCGCGCGGTTGCTGCAGCGCCGTGAAGGCCGCTGCAGCGAGTTCGTGACCTTCTTCTGAGTAGGGTTCCCCCTCGAGCGCCCATCGAATCGCGTCGAGCGCATTTGCAGGTTGATTATTCGCCATCAGGACGGAGGCCAGACGGATGCGAGCGGGGACGTTGTCCGGTTCCCGTGAAAGCACGGCCCGCCACTCGGCGGCCGCGTCCGGATATTCTTTTTTGCGTTCGAGCAGATGCGCCAGCTCGCGGTGTCCCGCCGTGAGATCAGGCGCGAGCTCCAGCGCACGTCGCAATCGTTGTTCAGCCGCTTCCATCCGGCCCGCATCGCGATCAGCCGCGCCATCCTTTACGAGGACCATCGCTTCCTTAAAGGAAAGGATATCTCCCGCAACGGGCGGCACCGCCTCTGCCGGCGCAACCGATTCAACCGGCGCCGGCTCAACCGGCTTCGCAGGCGCAGCGACTTCCACCGCCGACTGCGCGGGCGCAGCGCGATGGCGCCGCCCGCGGATTTCGTTGAACGCCAAGACCGCCAGATACAGCAAAACCACCACGGCGACGCCGGCCCATATCCATTTATTCGGCAGCCGCGCAACTTCATCGGGGTGTTGCCTCCGGGAGCTGCGACGGCGGCGCCGGCGCGAGGAGGACGAGGGCGATGATGCAGATTTGGATGGAGAGGCGAACAGCGGAGGCTGACTCGTCTGCGCCGCGCGCGAAGCTTCTTGCTGCAGCCGCCAACGCGACGGCGGAACGGCTTCATCAATGCGATAAATACTCTTGGGATCAGGCTCCACGACGCAACCCTACCAGAAGCGGCGCGCGCGGTAAACGGCGGCGCGAAAAGAAAGCGGAATCAATTGCGGCCCTTCAACGGATTGATAGCGGGCTCGGCAAGCGCCGCCTGCACATCGGCAGGAATGAGCAACCCGGGACTTTCCACAAGCAGCTCGCGAACGAGCGAGCGGGCCAAATGCGTCTCATCGTTCCGGATATAAGCCCGGGCAAGGTGCATCCCGATGGCAGCGCGCGAGCTGACGGGGAGATACCCCGAGCGCGACCACGCCTTTTCGAGCGTACTCCGAGCGTCCGCCCATTTTTGCTGCTTCATCAGAATATAGCCACGCGTATCCAGCATATTGGGATTGCCCGGCTCCAGTGCGCTGGCGCGGCGGGACAGGGCCGCCGCTTCATCCAAATTGCGCCCCCTTTCCGCAAGCAGCAGCGCGAGGTTGTTTGCAGCCCGCGCATGGCGATCATCGAGCAAAAGCGCGCGACGGAATAGCAGTTCGGCCTCGTTATCCCGCCCGCTCAATTGCGCGCGCGTGGCAATACCGGTCAAGAGGTCGGCATTTTGCGGTTCGTTTTCCAGCGCAACAGAGACCCATTTCTCGGCGGCGTCAGAATCCTCATGCGCATCGTAGTAGCGAACCAGACTCATGAGTTCCGGGGTTCGCATCTTCCACGCGACGCGATCGGGCGGACAAATGGTCATCATCCATTGCCGACTGGATTGCCATGCGCGATGAAACACGCCGACGTCCTGCTCCTCCTCGACACCATCCGAGCGTGCCACCCGGACGAAATCCCGCTCTTCATCAATCTGCGAAACGAGAAGAAAGCGGCGCCCATACCGCCCGCCGCTGGCCTGTTGCACCACAACCGGGCAGCCGCTGTCCACTCGCGCGCGCAGTTCCTTCCAACTACCCAACTGCGCATGCGCCCACAGGCCCGCTCGCGGCATGACTGTCAGAAGCGCTTCCTCAATCGAATAGCCGGCGGCCACCTGCTCCTTCAACTCGCGCTCCAGCTCAGCGGGGTCTTCCGGGTAGTGCCACATCTCCAGCGCCCGGGTCGCCACCCATTGGCCGTCGTCAAACGTGCTGGTGTAGGCGCGGTTGGGAAACCGCTCTTCCAGCAAAATGCGCGCAGAAGTCGCGCGATGCGGCGCAGGCGACTGCATCGCGCAGCCGGCCGGCAAGAGCAGGGCGAATAAAACCCCGGCGCGAAACAACGCGCCGCAGCGCCGCATCTCAGCGCACCAGGCGCAGGCGATCGGTGACGCTGAGGACACCCGGCGCTCCTCGCACAATGCTGAGTGTCCGCATCCGTTCGGCTTCACTCTGCACCGTGCCACGGATTGTGACCTGTCCATTGATCACCTCCACGCCGTATAAATTATTGCGCGTTAGCGGATCCACCGCCAACCGCTGAACCACCGCTGCGCGCACATCGTCGCCCGGGGTTGCCGACTCAGACTCATCAAACGTCGCGCAGCCGCACAGCGCCGCCATACCGAGCGCCATCAGGACAACCCCTATTCCCTGCCGGAATCCATGTTTATCTATTCTCATATTTCTCCATATCGCCTGCCGGTCGCTGGACTTTTGACCCGACGGCTGTATAGTGAACTCATTAATCAATTGGAGGAAGCTCTATGTCACATACATTACCCGCGCTCCCCTATCCTGCCAATAGTTTGGAGCCATTTATTGATGAGCAGACCATGCTCATCCACCACGGCAAACATCATGCGGCCTATGTCAACAACCTGAACGCCGCGCTCGAAAAACATCCCGAATTGCAGGGCAAATCCCTCGAGGCGCTGCTGGGCGACCTCAACGCGATCCCCGCCGATATTCGCGGCGCCGTGCGCAACAACGGCGGCGGACACTGGAACCACGCATTCTTCTGGACGATCCTCCGGAAAAACGACGGCGCAGGCCCCACGGGCGCACTGGCCGACGCAATCAACAAATCCTTCGGCAGCCTCGACGCGCTCAAGGAGCAGTTTGCAAAAGCGGGCGCGACGCGCTTCGGCTCCGGCTGGGCTTGGCTGGTCGCCAAGGCGGACAAGAGCCTCGCAATCGGCTCCACGCCGAATCAGGACAACCCGCTGATGAACGGCGTTTCTGAAATCATCGGCACTCCGCTTCTCGGACTCGATGTCTGGGAACACGCGTACTATCTCAAGTATCAAAACCGCCGACCCGACTACATCTCCGCATTTTGGAATGTCGTCAACTGGGAAGCGGTTGCAGCGCGCTACGCGAGCTGATCGCGCTCTGCATCACCTTGTAAAGCCCTGTCCGGCTCAGCGCCGACAGGGCTTTGCTGTTGCGAGAAACGCCATTCTCGCTATCCTGTAGTTTACGGAGAAGCTTGTACGGCGTGACTCAACTGTTCACTAACAATACCGATCTTGTCGCATTCGCGTGCGGGTCAATCTTTCTCGCACTGGCCGCACTCGCGCGCGTTTCGCGCTCTGTCCGCCCGCCCGTCCTGCCCGTCACCTGCCTCGCGGTCTTCGCCGCGCTGCACGGACTGCGCGACTGGGCCGGCGTGGTCATTCGCTCGCTCGATGACGAGCGCCTGCTCGCGCTGGATGCGATCCTGCTTGCGGCATCCTTCCTTGCGCTCCTTGAATTTGCCCGCCGGACATTTGTAATGACCGGGCCGAAATGGCTGCAACGTCGCTGGCTCTATCTCGCACTGATCGCCGCCGCGCTCGCGTGGGGATTGCACAGCGGAACGCAATATCTGCACGATACAGCGCGACTCTGTCTCGGCATACCCGCTGCAGGACTCTCAGCCCTCGCACTCATTCGCCTGGCATACAACCAGGATCGGCAAATCCGCCGGAACGCCCTTCGCACTGCGGCATTCGCCTTCTTCATCTTCGGCGTCACGATCGGCACACTTGCACTTTCATCAGGGGGCGCACGCGAAGAATTGATTCAGCCGTACACCCACCTGCCTCCCGCCGAAATCCGCGCATTGCTATTGCACGCCCTCATCGCGCTTGTTCTCGCATCGTGCCTCGGCACACTGCTATCTTCAGCTCTCACAGAAAATCGTGCGCGTATAACCAAACGCACTGCATTCTTTCCCGCTGGCGCGCCCCTACTCGCACTGCTTCTGACGCTCCTGACCACGTGGGGCGCCACCGCATTGATCACGCGCGCGGTGCACCGGTCAATTCGCCACTCCTTGCAAGAGCGCGCATTCGGCATCACCAGCATGCTGGATCCCGCCACGATCGAAGCGATTGATTCGCCCGATGAAGCGGAACAAATCCAAGCTGTTCTTTCGCTTTCCCGGATTCTCAATCAGGCGCAACTCGCATCCCAGCCCATCTACGATCTATTTCTGTTCGCGCAGCGCGACGGCGAGTTGGTCCCCATCGCAGAATCGCACACCGAAGACGACGAAGACGCGGAAAACTGGGAGTTGCTCATCAACGAACTCGATCGCTTTTTCGAAAAGGCAACATCCGCGCCCTACGCGCGGGTTGACCTGCGCCCCGACCACATCTTCACCACAATCGTCTCCGCGCACACCCCCGCACCCGGCGCGCCGGTCACCCTGGCCCTCGCCATGAACGTTTCTGCACGCCCGCACGAAGCCGCACTGGCACGCTGGCGCTTAATCAGTCTCACAGCGGGCGCGTTATTGGTCCTGTTCATCCTCGACTTCTCGGATCGCCACTATCGCCTCTGGATCAGCGCCCACCAAATCGCCGATGCCGAGCGGCGACAGCGGGAACTCAGTCTCACGCTGGAAGAGCGCGTCGCCAGCCGGACTCGCGAACTCTCTGACACCAACGCCGCGCTCAAACGCGAAATGGCGAAGCTGCAGGAAGCCGAGATTAAATACCGCACCCTCGCCGACCACGTCCCCGTGGTCACCTATCGCGTTGATCTCGGCGAAAAAAGCGCGACCTCGTTCATCAGCCCGCAAATTCGCGACATGCTCGGCTTCACGGCTGAAGAATGGATGGCCGATCCGCAACTCTGGCTCCATGTGATCCCGCCGGACGATCGCGAGCGCGTGCGGAAAATTGTTGCCGAACACGACCGCACCGGCGAACCGGCCAGCATTGAGTTTCAGATGCTCGACCGCGAGGGTCGGCCGCACTGGGTCCGTTGCAATCAGCGCTATCAACGGGATGACAGCGGAACCCCCATCCTCGCCCACGGCGTCATGATGGACATCACCGAAACTGTCCAAACCGTCCAGCGACTGCGCGAGAGCGGCGAACGCTACCGGCTGATTTTTGAATATTCGCCCGCGGGCCTCTTCCACTACGACCACGCGCTCCGAATCACCGATCTCAACAAGCGCTTTGCCTCGTTGATGGGCAAGCCGCGATCAGAGCTGGTCGGCGCCGACCTCGCCGCCATCACCACCGAAGAGGTGCACGCCACGCTGGCCAGCGCCCTGCGCGGCGGCGAAGGCTATTTCGAGGGCGCGCGCGGATTTCTCCCGCTCAGCACAGATTCATGGATCAGCCTCCTCGTCGCGCCGCTCTCCCGAGATGGTACCCCCGATGCAGGCGGCCTCGCCATTGTGCAGGATCTCTCTGAACAGCGGCGCATTGAAGAAGAGCGGATGCGCACACAAAAACTGGAATCGCTCGGCCTGCTCGCAGGCGGAATTGCGCACGACTTCAACAACATCCTCACCGCCATTCTCGGCAACATCTCCCTCGCCCGACAAATGGCGCTGACCGGCAGTGACTTCCAGGAATCGCTGCACGATGCCGAACGCGCCGCGTTCCGCGCGCAGGAACTCACCCGTCAGCTCCTCACCTTCGCGAAAGGCGGAGCGCCGGTGAAACAACTGCACGACATCGTCGCAGTTATCCGGGAAGCCGCGAGCTTCACCGTGCGCGGCTCCGCATCGCGCTGCGTCTATGCCTTTGCACCCGACACGTGGAAGGCCGAAATTGACGCGGGCCAAATCACGCAAATCCTCCAGAACCTCATCATCAACGCCGATCAGGCCATGCCCCACGGCGGCTCCATCACTCTGGCCACGCACAACCGCATGCTGGTGGAAAACGAAGTCCCCAACCTCCCACCCGGCCCGTATGTGGAGGTTCGCGTCTCCGACACCGGCACCGGCATTCCGGACCGCCTGCTGGGCCGCATCTTCGACCCCTATTTCACAACCAAAACCCACGGCACCGGTCTCGGCCTGACCATGTGCTTCTCAATCATTCAAAAACACGGCGGCCACATCATGGCCGAATCATCCGAAGGACGCGGCACCACTTTCATCTTTTACCTTCCCGCCGCCATCGGCGAGCCAGCCCCCTCACAAGCCACCGCCCCGCGCCCCATCGAATCTCTGCACGGCACGGCACGCATCCTTGTCATGGATGACGAACGCGCAATTCTCGAACTTTGCCGGCGCACCCTGCAAAAAGCGGGATACACAGTCCTCACCGCAAATCGGGGCGAGGAAGCGATTCACATCTACGACGAAGAAATCGCCGCAGGCCGCACCATTGATCTGGCCATTCTCGACATGACCGTCCCCGGCGGCATGGGCGGGCGCGACGCCTTCAGCGCACTGCGACAGCGAAATCCAAAATTCCGCGCCCTCGTCTCCAGCGGCTATACGCAGGACGATGACCTCGCCGAATTTGGCAAGGTCGGCTTTGTCGGAGCTGTCCCCAAGCCCTATCGCGCCGAAGACCTCCTCGCCGCAATCGCACGCGCACTGCAAGCGAACCCCGCATAGCGCGCGCACCAGCACATAAAAAACGCTGGCACGATGTTGTGCGCTGCAACATACTGCAAGCTCGTCATGACACTCGGCGCATCATCGGCTCGCATACGTGCAGGGGGTGCCCTTGCATGGGCGATATTCTGCGCAGCCACCGCATTCGCAATCCGTGCAGGCGGCAGCCGTGTACTGCCCGGAACCCCTCCGGAAACGCGCACGCTTCTTCTCTTCGCGCTGCTCGTATTTCTCGGCGGACTCGTCGGCATGTTTCTTCTGACGCGACTCGCACAACGGCGTTTGACCCGCCTCTCCGACGCCGTCGAAGCGATCTGTGCAACGCCCGATTTCAACCAGCGCATTGATGAAACCGGGCCCGCGGATCAACGCGCCATCGCTGCGGGCATCAACGCCATGCTCGATGTCCTTCAGCAAACGCGGGAACAATTGACCGACACCAACACCGAACTGCAGGCCCTGCTCGCCGCGCGCACGCGGGAAGCATGCACCACCCGGCAAGCCCTCGCGGAAGACATCGTGCGGCGGATGGAGAGCGAGCAAATCGCCCAAAAACAGGAGCGTATCTATCGCAGCGTCCACGAACTCTCCCCCTCCGGCATCATGCTCCTATCCGAAGACGGACGCATCCTTGAGGTCAACGCAGCCAGTTGCGCCATCCTCGGCTATACCCGTAGCGAATTGCTCGGCCGCAGCGTCATCCAGCTTGCTCCACCTGAAGAACAGGAAAGCGCCAAAGAAAATTTCGCCCGCATTCTGCGTGGCGAATCGTTGGACCACGAAGTGCGCAACATCCGGAAAAACGGCGACATCTGCTTTATCCAACTGCGGGAGCGCGCCATCCCGATGGATGACGGACACCGGCAGATACTCGTGGTGATGGACGACGTCACGGAGCGACGCGCCAACGAAGAGCGACTCCGCAGAAGCGAAGAGCGCTACCACGCACTCTTCAATACCATGTCCTCCGGCATCGCCCTGCACGACATCATCACCGACGATGCAGGAACCCCGGTTGACTTCGTCTTCACCGATGTGAACCCCGCAATCTGCGAGCTGCTTGGAGCTGAAAAGGGAAGCCTGGTCGGTCAGCGCGGCTCCGCGATTTTCCCCCACATGACACAAGATTGGATCGCGCGCCTGGGTCGCGTCGCACTGACGGGCGAATCGGATTATGCCCCCGCCGTTGAACTCCACGGCCGGCAGTTCAGTATCTCAATCTACAGCCCTTCCCGCGGTCAGTTCGCAACCAATCTTGTGGATATAACCGAGCGGCTCTCTCTGCAGGAGCAACTGCTCCAATCTCAGAAAATGGAGGTCATCGGACGCCTCGCAGGCGGCATCGCGCACGACTTCAACAACCTGTTGCAAGCCATCACAGGCTTCGCGCAGCTGCTTCTCGAAAGCCTCGATGAATCGAGCCCCTTCCGCAGCGACATCATCGAAATAGACAAAGCCTCGCGGCGCGCAGCCGATCTGACCCGCCAACTCCTCGCGTTCAGCAGGCGCCAAGTCATCGAGCCCCGGATCGTCAACATCAATGAACTCATCGAAGGCCTCGAGAAAATGTTTCGGCGCCTCATCGGCGAGGACCTCCGCCTCACCCTGCACCTCACCGAAGGGATCGCCCCCATACGCGCCGACCCTGGCCAGATGGAGCAGGTCCTCGCCAACCTCGTCGTCAACGCGCGCGATGCCATGGCAACGGGCGGCAACGTCACCATCGCAACGCGCGAACTGCCGCGCAGGCCGGGCGATTTTCCCGCTCACGATCCGACATCCAGCGGCTTCATCGAAATCGCGATCAGCGACACGGGACATGGCATCCCCGAAGACATCAAAGAGCAGATTTTCGAACCCTTCTTCACAACCAAAGGTCCCGCGCGCGGAACCGGCCTCGGTCTCTCCGTGGTCTATGGAATCATCAAGCAGCACGAGGGCACCATCTCTGTGGAAAGCACAGAGGGGGTAGGCTCAACCTTCCGCATCGTGCTTCCCGCCGCGCCCAGTACAGCCAGCGAAGAATTTGATTCAGCGACGGATACAGCTCTGGAACCACCCGAGTGGATTGGGAAAGGACAGCGAATCCTGCTGGTCGAAGACGAGCCCGGCGTCCGCGATTTCATTCTCAGCGCACTCCGGCAATACAAGTATCAACCCTTCGCAGCTGACACCATCTCCTCAGCACACGATATATTCAAACAGGCCGACGCTCCGTTCGATCTGCTTTTTACCGACATGATTCTCCCCGATGGAACCGGACTGGACCTCGCCGAATCGCTTCGCAAGCAGCAACCCGATCTGCGCATTCTCTTCTCAAGCGGCTACATGGATGAGCGCTCCCGGTGGTCCGTAATTCAAAATCACGGGCACCCCTTCCTGCAAAAACCCTATTCGCTCGATCACCTTTTGCAAACCCTGCACCGCATCTTTGAAGAGCCGCAGCCGACTTGACCTGCGCGCCCGTTCCGGTATTCACTGAAGACCGAGAACACCCACGAATCCCGAACACACCATGCCCGCGCACATAGACTTCGCAACCGCACACCTCACCGAAATTTTCAGCTCTGTTCAGGGCGAAGGGCCCTATGTCGGCGTGCGACAAATCTTCATCCGCTTCTACGGCTGCCATCGCCGCTGCGTATTCTGCGACTCCCCCGAAACTGTCACCGCCTGGCAGCCCGCAGGGTATCAGCCCGTCTCCTGCCGCGCAGAGTGGACGCCGGGCCGGCGCGACTTCCGCGCGCTCGACAACCCCTTCTCCATCGCGCGCCTCGTGGATGTCCTGCGCGACTTCAACACGCGCGCAGGCCCGCACCACTCTGTCGCCCTCACCGGCGGCGAGCCACTCCTCCATTCCGGATTCTTGCGCGAACTGCTCCCACACATCGCCCGGCTCGGCATGAAATCCTATCTCGAAACCTCCGGCGACCTCTACCCCCAGCTCGAACTGCTCATCCCCGGACTCGACATCGTCGCGATGGACATCAAGCTGCCCAGCGTCACACAAAACGAAGCAGCCTGGGGCAGCCATCGCAAATTCCTCGCACATTGCGCCGCACACAAGGTTGAAACTTTTGCAAAAGCCATCGTCAGCGCAGAAACCGACCCGCGCGATCTCGATGCCGCATGCGAAGTATTGCGCGATGCCGCACCCGACACGCTTCTCATTCTTCAACCCATGACGCCGTTCGGCGAAGCACGCAACGCGCCGCGTCCCGAGCAAATGCTCGATTGGCAGGCACAGTGCCTCGCGCACATCCCCAATGTTCGCGTCATCCCGCAAACCCATCGCTTCATCAACCAGCTATGACTGCAGCCGCCACAAAAAATACGCCAAAGAAAGCCATCGTTCTTCTCAGCGGCGGACTCGATTCTGCCACCGTTCTCGCCATCGCGCGAAAACGCGGATTTGATTGCTACGCCCTTTCCTTTCGCTATGGGCAACGCCACGCCACCGAACTCGCCGCCGCCAGGCGCGTCGCGCGCGCACTCGGCGCACGCGAGCACAGAATTGCCTCCATTGATCTCCGCGCGTTCGGTGGATCCGCCCTTACAGCCGACCTCCCCGTTCCCAAAGGTCGCTCCGTCAATCAAATGGAACACGGCATCCCGATCACCTACGTCCCCGCGCGCAACACCATCTTCCTCTCTTTCGCTCTCGCGTGGGCGGAAGTAATCGGCGCGCGCGACATCTTCATCGGCGTCAATGCGTTGGATTTCAGCGGCTATCCGGACTGCCGCCCGGCCTTCATTGAGGCATTCCAAAAACTGGCCGACCGCGCCACGCGAATCGGCGCGGAAGGCGGACGCTTCCGCATTCACGCGCCACTGATGAAAATGAACAAAGCGGCCATCATCCGCACCGGCATGAAGTTGGGCGTGGAGTACGGCCTCACAACATCGTGCTATGATCCGCGCCCCGGCAATCGCCCCTGCGGCCGCTGCGATGCGTGCCTGCTGCGCGAAAAAGGATTTCGCGAACTCGGCCTCAGCGACCCTGCCCGCCCCCGCCGCCGACATCCCAGCGCTCGCGGTCGGTAAGAAATAGCTGATCGAGATTGTTGATCGGAAATCCCTTCGTCAGCGGGAAGTCGGACGGAATGCGTCCCTCCAGAATCGGGAACCACGTCCGCATCGAACCCGTCAACAACGTCCGCACATATTCGCGGTCGCGCGTCAGCGTCGTGAAATACAATCCGCTCACGCGCCGCATCACATCGTTGATGTCATAAAACTCATCCAGCGTGGCGGGCAAAAGCAGCGAAGTACGGTTTCCATACCATGCCGTTGCCCACGGCATGTCGGTGCACATCAACTCGTCCTGGCTCAGCATACGGCTCACATGCACAATATAGGGCGGATAATACGGCGGATACGGCACGCCCGTCCGCGGCGGCAACAACGTCATCACCAACGGCAACGCCACCAGCGTGCTAAACGCACCGATCACCCCAATCCGCAACAGCGGAATACGAAGCTGCATGCGATCCAGCAAAATATAGAAAAACGCCACCGCGTAGAGCAGCACGAAGGGAAGAAACACGTGCAGCAGGCGATACGCAGGTTCGCCATACAGCGCCGCGACCGGCAGCATCAGCAGCACACCCAGAATGATGCACCAACGCAGCCGCCGCACATTTTCGCGCGCGAACGAATAGAAAAATGTCGTAAAAAAGAATCCCGTCAACACCGCGCCGCCCAGCAAGTGCAGCCGCGAAGAAAACAACTCGTTCAACCCCGTCATCAATTTGGGACGCAACACGCCCAACACACTCGACAGCGTCAAATCCTGCGCCAGCGTGCGCTCGAACACATTGTCAAACAGCGGATTCGCCCCGTTCAACGCCAGATAGGGCGCCAACCCGAACCAACTGCCGCTCACCGCCGCGTTGCGAATCACCCACGGCGCAGCGACCAGCGCAAACACAGCGAGAAACAGCAAGCTCACCTTCATAGCCTGAGGGCGAATCGAAAGCGCAAGCATCAACCCAACCGCCGGCACCAACACAATCGCCCCATAGCTCGTGAGAAACGCCAGTCCGCAAAATAGCCCCGCAAGCGCAGTCGCCACGCTCCAACCGACCGCCCCTGCGCCGCGCTGAAACCGGTTGCCCGCCAACACCGCGCAATACCACGCCGCTGTCACCCAAAACGTGGTCACCGGAATCGGCGTCCCGGAAATACCCATCGCCCACACATTGTTGATTAGAAAAAAGAGCGTAATTCCCAGCAGCGCCACGCGCCCGTCAAACAGCGTTCTCGCAATCAGAAAAATCAGCACCCCGGTCAACACACTGAACAAATGACCCAGCGGCACCACCACCCACTGCTCCGGCGGAAATATCCGCGAGGGCTCGACCGATGCAAATGCGCTTTCGAACAACTTGAATCCGCCCGCCAGCAAAAGCGGATATACCGGCGGATTGACAATGTCAGGGTGCTCCAGCAACTGCGGATCGTGCGACTTCGAGTGCTCAATCAGATACCACATGCTCGCCGGTCGAATCTGCTGCGTCGTGAAGTGCCCCTTCTGCATCAGATTCCGGCCGAGCTGCGCCAGATCCATCGCCTCCGCATCTTTCAAGCCGTGAAATTGAGTCGCCGTGTAGAGCAACACAATCGAGAGCAGCATCAACAAATACAGCCCCAACTTCACCAAACGCAGGCCCACGCCCACATCAACGTTGTAGACGATGTCCTGAATCCTCGACTCAAACGGGCGTGCCATAACAGTCCCTCATAGTAGATTGCGCCGTGCTCACCTGCAACGCCGGAGATTACGACGCATCCGATTTCCCCTCCGCCTGATCGCGGAGACCATATTCATTCAGCTTGCGATGCAGTGTTCGCCGGCTGATCCCCAGCTCGGCCGCCGCACGGGTCACGTTCCCTCCGTTCGCCTTGAGCGCGCGAATAATCATCTGCTTCTCGTTGGCCTCCAGCGAAAGAGCGCCCCCGCGCGGCGACGTCACATCCGCCCCCCCGCGCACGTGCATCGGAACGTCGCGCAGCGTAAGCCGGTCCCCGCGCGAAAGCACGACCATCCGCTCCACCATATTCCGCAACTCGCGCACATTCCCCGGCCAGTCATACCCGCTCAAAGCCTGCAACGCCTCCGGCGTAATCCCGTCAATCTTCTTTCCGTTCTCCGCCGCAAACACCGACAAAAAGTGATCCACCAGCAGCGGCAAATCCCCCACTCGATCGCGCAGCGGCGGAAGGCGAATCGCCACCACATCCAACCGGTAGAACAAATCCTCCCGAAACGTCCCCTCCTCCACCATCTTCTTCAAATCGCGATTCGTCGCCACCACCAGACGCACATCCACATCCACCGTCTCCTGCCCGCCCACGCGCTCGAAGCGACGCTCCTCCAGCACCCGAAGAATCTTCACCTGCAACGCAGAATCAATCTCACCGATCTCGTCCAGGAACAGCGTCCCCCCGTCCGCCAGCTCAAAGCGACCGCGCCGCCGCTCCGTCGCCCCTGTGAACGCACCGCGCTCATGCCCGAACAACTCGCTCTCCAGCAACGTCTCCGACAGCGCCGCGCAATGCACCGCAATGAACGGCCCCTTGCTGCGCGGACTCAACCGGTGTAGCGCATGCGCTACCAGCTCCTTGCCCGTTCCGCTCTCTCCCTGAATCAGCACCGTCGCACGCGACTGCGCCACCTGCCGGATCGTGTCAAACACCTCCTGCAACGCAGGCGACTGCCCCACAATATTCTCCAACCCGAACCGCGCATCCAACTGCTCGCGCAGCGCCCGGTTCTCCGTCTCCAGCGCCCGACTCTCCAACGCCCGCTTCAACACCAGCTCCAGCCGATCCAGATTAATCGGCTTCGTCATAAAATCATACGCCCCGCGCCGCATCGCCTCCACCGCCAGCTCAATACTCCCGTACGCCGTCAGCATGATGCACACCGGCGCAGGCGACCGCGCAATCGCCCGCTGCAACAGCGTCAGCCCGTCCATCCCCGGCATCCGCACATCGCTCAACACCACATCCACCGCCTCGTTCGCCAAAATCTCCAGCGCGCGCTGCCCGTTCTCCGCCAACCGCACGTCGTAGGTCCGCTGCAACGCGCGCGCCAACCCCTCGCGCGAATTCTTCTCGTCATCCACCACCAATACCAACGGCTTCTTCATACCTCACCCGCTCCCTCCGCACCGCCGTGCGTCGCATCCGATGAACGCGCGCGCAGCAGACGAATCCGTCGCTCGTCGCGCGGCAAATACAGCGTGAACGTCGTCCCCGCCTTCGGGTCCGTACGCACCTCCAATTCCCCTCCATGATCGCGCACAATCCGCTGCACAATCATCAACCCCAATCCCGTCCCATCGCTCTTCGTCGAAAAATACGGATCAAAAATCGAGCCGAAATCATCCATCGGAATCCCCGGCCCCGTATCCGTGAACGACAAAATCACAAAGCGATCATCACTCGACAACTCAATCCGCAACACCCCGCCATGCGCCATCGCCTGAATCGCATTCCGGATAATATTGAAACACGCCTGCTTAATCTGACCGCGATCCACCAGCGCCAACGGCAACTCCTCCGCCGCCTCCACCTCCACAATCACATCGCGATCCGCAATCTCCCGCCGCAAAAATTCCAGCGTCTCCTCCAGAATCTCGCGCAGCGACGCCCGTTCCAGCGTCGGCTGACTCGGCCGCAACGCGCGCAAAAACTGCGTGATAATCTGATCCAGCCGCTCCACCTCGCGCCGCGCCACCCCCACCAACTCCTTCATCCCATCCCGATCCAGCTCCTCCCCCTCACCCGCCAACTCCCGCTCCAACAACTGCAAATGAATCGTCAATGAATTCAGCGGATTCCCAATCTCGTGCGCCACCCCCGCCGCCAACAGCGTAATCGCCTGCAACCGCTCCGACTCAATCGTGCGCGTCTCGCTCTCCCGTTCCCGCGTCACATCCCGCAAAATCAACACCGCCCCGTGCTCCCGCTCGCTCACCGCCTGCAACGGCACAATATAAAAATCCAGAAACCGATGCTCCGGATACGTAATCTCAATCTCCCGACTCACCAGCCGCGACCACTCATCCGCATCCAAATCCAACACCCGTTCCCACTCAATCTCCCGCAAATACCGCCCGATAGACTGCCCCTCCGCCTTCGCCGCACTAAACCCCAGCAACTTCTCCGCCGCGCGATTCGCATACGAAATCCGCCCCCCATCCCCCAGCACAATAATCCCCTCCTGAATCGCGTGAAAAATCGTCTCCAACAACCCCTTCTCATGCGCCAAACGCAAAAACTGCGTTTGGAGACTCCCCGTATCCAGCCGATCCAGCCGATCCACCAATTTTTCCCAAAAACCCGTATTCATTTGCCTTTCACCATGTGCCAACTTGGCACAATCCTAACCCCAAGATCCCTATCCCGCAACACCACTCCCGTCAATAAGGTCATTGCGGTCATTCGGGTCAAAACATTGTTCGAGTAGGTCGAGTTGAACGACATTATCGAGTAGCTCGAGTTCTTTCTCATCTTTCAGGTTTCAGGTTTCCGCTTTCAGGTTTATCATTCCTCCTTCTACTTCCCGTCCATCCGGCCAATCCCGTTATCCGGTCTCTTCTTCCATCTGTGAAAATCTGTGATAATCCGTGGTTGAAAAAAAGGCACAAAGGCACAAAGTTTAAGAGTCGTTAGTTAATCAATACGCCTCAGAATGGCCGATCTTCTTTTTCCACAATTCTAATCCCGTCCATCCGGCCAATCCCGTTATCCGGTCTCTTCTTCTATTCGTGAAAATTCGTGCCTGCCCGCCGTATTGCGCGCAGCGCTGTAGGCGGGTCAATTCGTGGTTAAAAAATCCGAAATTCACCATTCGAAATTCGAAATTCTTCTCCCCCCCTCCTCCACCTCCGCTCACTCGTCCCGCTCACCGAGAATTGCGCGAAGCCGGTCAACCATGCGAAGCGCTCGCTGCTGAATCAGACGCGGCGCAATTGTGAGATAGCGATCGGCGGACGCAAAATATGCGTCGGCGCGCTGGGAAACAAAATAGGCATTGGGCACATAGTGCGGGATCGGCAGATCAGTGACAGGATCAAGATAATCATCCAAATCCAGACTGCGAACAAAACGGGCAAACCCCGTCGCCGTACGAAACTCAACAAAAGCCGCAGCGTTTGTTTCTACGAGCGCCAAAAGAGTCGGATCGGCATCCGACTCAAATAAAAGCGCGGCGCGCAACGCAGCGAGAAACGCGGGAAAGGCATCGCGCCAAACGGGATGCATGCCGCGATACGTATTCAGCGTGAAACGCCCCCATGCTCGATTCGGGAGCGGCGCAAGATTGCCGAGCGTGCGATAGGTGCGATGAAAATTTGCCGCGCGAACACGCAAGTCGTCCGGGGGATCATACCGCTCCAATCCGGCAAACCGGCCCGGTTGCCCCGGAATCGGGCGGCCAAACAACGTGTGAAAACTATTCAACGTATCGCCGCGATACGCGCGACCCGTTCCCAGAGTGTCGCTCGCAAGCCCCGGAAGCGCGTCGGCATACAGCAGGTCAAAAATCGCGCGAACAAGATTGCAATCATCTGTATCAAAACTGCGATCCGGCGCTCCATAGAGTGGATGCCCCTCGAGTGTGCTCAAATCAAAATCAGCCAACGCCGCCACATTTCCGCGCAACTCTTCATCCACAAATTTGCGGACCAACGCACGCGACTCCGGAGCAGGCGCCGCACGCACAACAACCAGCGCACCCGCAAAGAAAAGCAGAAGCAACAGACCAACCCGAATACGATACGCATTCACCACATGCGACACTCTGCGCATTTATAGGCAGAGAGAAAATCCTTTTCCGCCCCGACTGCGCTCGCAAAACGCGGTTCCCGCCCGCGTCATTTCTTCTTGAAGCGATTCTCGGTGCCGTTCAGCAATCGCTTAATATTCGCGCGATGGCGCAGAATAATCAGCACAGCCAATAGGGTCAGTGCAATCGGAATCGTCGGGCCGGCGGCGCGATAATAGATCCAGCCAATCACCGGCACAACGGCAGCGGCGTGAATTGACGCGAGCGAGACATAGCGGGTGCCATAAAAGATTGCGATCCATACTGCCAACCCCACCACAGCCGCGAGCGGCGCAATCCCCAGCAACGCACCCGCGCTCGTCGCAACGCCTTTGCCACCCTTGAAGCCGAGATACACCGGGAAATTGTGTCCGATGATCGCGCAGGCGCCGCCAACCAACTGCGCGACTTCCAACGATTGGAAATCCATGCCGAAACGACTTTCAAGGATTGGAAACGAGAAGGCGGGGATAAACCCTTTGAGCGCATCCAGCACAAACGTCAGAATGCCCCACGGCTTTCCAACGGTGCGCAGCACATTCGTCGCGCCGATATTTTTGCTGCCGACCGTGCGCACATCCACGCCGCGCATCTTGCCGACCAGCAGGCCGAACGGAACCGCGCCGAGCAAATACGAAGCGAGCCCCAGAATTGCGTAGTTCATAGACCTTTTTCAGCCTCCACCCACCGCACCGCCTCGCGCAACAACTGCGCGCCGTCCTCGCACATCAGCTTGCGCTTGATACTGGCGCGATGCACCTCCACCGTCCGCGCGCTGAGCCCAAACTGCTCTGCGATCTTTTTGGTGGTCAATCCTTCGCCGAGGCAGCGAAAAATTTCCTTTTCTCGATCCGTCAAACTATCCACGCCTGTGGCGGCTTCGCGCGCGCCGGATTTGTCCGCGACCTGCTGGAGCATCCGCGCCGCCACGTCAGGGCTCGCATAAATCTCGCCGCGCAGCACGGCGCGAAGCGCATCCACAATCACTTCGTCCGCATTTTCTTTCATCACGTAGCCGCGCGCGCCAGCGCGGAGCGCACGGTCGGCATACTCCAGTTCGTCGTGCATCGAAAGGACCAGACACGGCAGATCGGGATGGTCTTTCTTAATCTCGCGGATCAGATCCAGCCCATTCCCATCTTTCATCGAAAGATCAATAATCGCGGCGTCGGGCACCTGCTTCTTGATCTGGGCAAGCGCTTCCTGCACCCCGCCCGCTTCTGCGGATACGACAAACTCGGGATACTTCGAGAGCAGGAGCGACAAACCATGCCGGACAATCGCATGGTCATCCACCAACAATAAATGCACGGGCTTTGCCATTCCCCTACGTTAACCACGCCTCACCGAAAAAATCGAGCCTCCACTCAGTCTGCCCGTTCGGGCGAAAGCCCCGCCGCGCGCACGGCTCCGTTGCCAAGTTGCTTCTCCACTTCGAACTCCACGCGACTCCCGCGCTCAAGTTGACGCAGCGCAAGCTTGCCGTCCGCGTCGAGATGGCGATTCAACACATCGAGCTCGCGCAGCGCACCATCAGCGCAGCACGCGCGCGAAACGAATTTTCCGTGCTGCTCCGAAACCGGCGCGACCAGTCGTCCGCGATTCGCGCGCGGATCGCGATCCACTCCAACGCCGGACGCAAGCGCGAGGAAGCTGTATTTCAAATGCGGCAAGTCACGGAATAGCGTCCGATTAATCTTTTCTGCCAACGGCGGCGGCGTCCACCGCCGCACTTCGTGGCACCAATAGCGGCCTTCCGCCAGGAGCGGGCAGTTTTTGTGGTGCATACAGGGCGCGATAATCTGCGCCCGGCGTTCCGCTGCCACGCGATCGCGCAATCGCTCAAGCCGCTCCGCGGTCGCCTTGAGCGCGGGTTCAATCACAATCAGGAGCCCGCCCGGCTTGAGTAGGCCAAGGGCCGCGCGAAGCCACGCTTCTGCAACATCATCCGACTTGCCCTCCATCGGCTCATTTAGCGCAAACGAGGCAATCACCAAATCCCATGCGCCGGACAGTTCACCAACCTTCATCAAATCGCCGACGCGCGTTTCGAGTTCCGCACGCGGCCACAACTCGCTGCGCCCGAAGTCGAACGCCTGCCGCAGCGTCGCCAGACTCTCCGACGAATGGTCGAGTGCCAGTAGTTTCACATCGCGTTCGCGCAACGCATTCGCCGCAGCCAACCCCGCCGCGCCCGTTCCCGCACCGATATCCAGAATGAAAAATGGCGATGCCACATCACCTCCGGTGCTGCCGCGCACAGCGAAACATTCACGCAGCACCTGCTGCGTGCGAACAAACGTTTGCGGAAAAAAGAAGAGCCCATACGCCAGGCGCGACTCGGGTTCATCTCCGTAGCGCTGGCTCGCGTCCTTCCGTTCAATCGTGAAGCGGTCACTCAATTTCTGAACATGAGGGCGAATGCGTGCGATCAATTCCTCTTCAGGTAGAAATCCCCACAAGCGACGCGCCTCTTCGCGCCAAAAATGTTCCAGCTGACCCGGATAATTCACGTGGCCCACCGGCCAAGCTGCCGAATCGCGGTGCGCATGTCCTTCGGCACAGGCGCTTCAATCACAATCCGCTCACTCCGGGCGGGATGCTGCACCGTGAGGCGATACGCATGCAGCGCGAGCCGCGCGATCAAGGGATGCTCTTCGTGATTGCTCGGCTTATAGCCGCGCTTGAACCTGGACAACACCAGCGGCTGCCCGTCGCCATACCACGGATCAGCCAGGATCGGACAACCAAGCGCCTTCATGTGCGCGCGCAACTGGTGCGTCCGCCCGGTCTGCGGACGCAACCGCAGCAACGTCCAACCGCGAAACGCCTGCTCCGTGTCATACCGTGTGATCGCGTCTTTCCCGTGGCGCACGCACTTCATGCGCCCCGGCTGTTCCGGATCTTCAGCCAGCGGCTGATCAATTTCACCCGACGCCAGGGGCGGCGCACCGCACACGAGCGCAAGGTATTCTTTCTCCACGTCGCCGCGCTCAAATTGCAGACACAAACTATTGAGCGCCTCCTTCGTCTTCCCGCACACAATCACCCCGCTGGTGTCGCGATCGAGCCGGTGCGCATTGAAGTACTCCGGCGAGAGGTGGGCGTGCACCATATCCATCAAATTCGTTTTCTCTTTATCCCAGCGATCCGGCGAAATAAGCAGCCCGGAGGGCTTATCAAACGCGATGATGTGATCGTCTTCAAAGAGAACGGGAGGAAGCGCCTTGCTCGTCATGATGTCTACTTCGCCCCCGAGCCCGACAAGAGCCGGTGAACAACGCCCAGCGTCGTGCGGTCCGTCTCTTGCTTCGCCAGCGCTCGTACGGCCTTCCAATAGGCGTCATCCGCCAGCCAATAACCCCAGAATAATCCCGCGCGCCGCACAAGCGGATCTTTCGACCCGATGCACAACATCGCGAGCGAGCGCGTGCCGCCAATGCTGGGGAGCAACCGCAGCAGCGGTTGATAGGTCGAACCACCTGCCATAGAGGCGAAGAAAATCTCTTCCGACCCCACGATCCCGCTGAGCCACTTCCGCTTTAGCGGATTGCTCTCAAGCTCACTCCGAATTTCATTCAAATTCTCCGGCTTTCCCCAGACGGTCATATAGAGTCCGGCGACCGCCGCTTCGCCAAAACTCGCCGCATTTCGAAAACGCGGATCGAGTAGTGCCACTCCGGGCGCGCCAACCCCGATAAAGCGCGCCCCGTCATACGACCCGCGCGCCATATCCAGCACACCGACCTCCTCGCTATCCA
Source organism: Kiritimatiellia bacterium (assembly GCA_039807095.1). Taxonomy (GTDB): domain Bacteria; phylum Verrucomicrobiota; class Kiritimatiellia; order CAIVKH01; family CAIVKH01; genus JAMLJG01. The sequence goes on along the minus strand of JBDHQM010000017.1, from coordinate 1,161 downwards.
CCAGCTCGGCCAACCGCGAAAACATCGCGTCGAAATCGGCGGGCACCTTCGATTCCGCCAACGCGACACCCGTCATCAATAAAAATGCGAATAGAATTTTCTTCATCAAAACCTTTCGACGCTGAAATCGTCGCTTCATTCAACCGGCGCAACGAATTATACTGCCACGCAGAGGTATATCACGTTGCCATGAAAGATTCGCTCGAAATCTCCGGTTCCCTTGTCGCGTTTCCTGCAAAAGGACAAAAGCGCCCGCTCGACGGATTCTGGGTGCGCGGCCCGAAGCGAAACCGCACGCTCCTCCTTTTTGTGCACGGGATGGGCGGCAACTTCTATCGCTCGCTGTCGAAAAAAGAAATGCTGCGCCAGGCCCCGCGCGCAGGAATTGATGTGCTCTCGTTCAACAATCGCGGGTATGAAGGCAATGTGGCAGACGAAGTCTTTCCCGACTGCCGGCACGACCTCGATGCCGCCCTCGCGTTCGGTCGCGCCAAAGGCTATCGCCGCTTCATCCTTCTCGGTCACAGCACCGGTTGCCAGAAGATCACGTACTACCAACACCTCCGGAAATCGCGCGACGTCGCCGCGTTGATCCTCGCGGCAATCGGCGACGATTACGCCATTGTGCGTCGCACCCTCGGCGCGCGCTACGATCACTGGATGAACACCGCGCGCCGGTTGGTAAAGAATGGAAAGGGCAGCACCATCCTGCGCGGCAAAGGCTGCATGGGATTTTCCGCGCGCCGCTTCCTTAGCGTTGCGGACCCGAAGCAGATCGAAGCCCGACTGTTCGACATGGACGGACCCCTCCGCGAATTCTCCCGCATCAAGACCCCCATCCTCGCGGTGCTCCCCGCCGAAGAGGAATTCGCCTGCATTCCCGTCCCGGAAATGGGCGAGCGGCTTCGAGCAAAGACGCGGTCTAAGCGATTCGACGTCGAAATCATTCCCGGCGCGGATCACGGATTCCACGGCCGCGAAGTTGAAACCACGCGCAAGATTCTCGCGTGGCTCAACTCGCTTCGCTGAAACCGTTTAAAGCCTCTCCTCCGGCGGGTCCTGCCCGATCCTGCGTCCGCATCTATTCCGGGCAACACGGAGGTTGCCCCTTGTGTCTTCGGGTTGTGATATACCTATCTGCATTCCGGGGAGTTCCCGGAA
>JBDHQM010000002.1:0-177953 GCA_039807095.1 Kiritimatiellia bacterium | reverse complement strand
TCCCCCCTCGGGGGGAAGGAAGCAACCAGGGAACACAACAATAAATGTGTCAACTTGAAGTCAGGACGTGACATTCTTCAGCGGTGGCCCCGGGAAACGGAGCCAGGGGGATAGTTATGGTTGAGGCTGGATTCTCTCCGCGAGAGGCCCGATGAATGGGCCAAACACGAGGAGAAATGATGAAGCGACCACGAAGAAACCACAGCGCAGAGTTCAAGGCCCGGATTGCCCGGGAGGCGATGCGCGGTGTTGAGACCGTCACCGAGATAGCGCGAAAGAACAACCTGCACCCGGTGCAGGTTTCGGAGTGGAAGAAGCAACTGGAAGAAAATATCCCGCTGCTTTTCACACGCAAAGGAGCGACGGATGACCGGGTGAGCGAACTGGAGTCCCGCTGCGCGCGGATGGAGCGCAAGGTGGGGCAACTGGTCATTGAGAAGGAGTTCCTCGAAAAAAAGTGCGTGGAGTTGGGGATCGAGCCATGAGGAAGACCATGGTGGAAACGAATCATCCCCAACTGTCCATTCGCCGCCAGTGCGACCTGCTGGGCGTGAACCGGAATCGTCTGGACCCCGCGCCGGCAAAGACAACGACTGAAGACCTGCGCCTTATGCGTGCGCTCGACGAACTGCATATGGCCGAACCGACGTTCGGGGCGCGGCGGATGTGCCAAGTCCTCAACCGGGACCACGGATACGAAGTGGATCGCAAGCGGGTCGGGCGATTGATGCGGCTGATGGGGATTGCGGCGTGTTGGCCGAAGCCGCGTACAAGTCTGCCGGGCGCGGGGCACAAGGTGTTTCCGTATTTGCTGCGGGATATGGAGATCGCCCAGGCCGATGAAGTCTGGTGCGCGGATATTACGTACATTCCGATGGCACACGGGTACTGCTATCTGGCGGCGGTGATGGATTGGAGCAGCCGAAAGGTGTTGGGATGGGCGGTATCTACGACGATGGATGTCGGTCTGTGTTTGGAGGCGTTTCGGATGGCGGTGCGGAAAAGTGGGAGAGCGCCGGGGATCATGAACACGGATCAGGGCAGCCAATTCACGTCGAGGGACTGGATCGGGGAGATGGAGCAGCACGCGGGGCTTCGGATCAGCATGGATGGGAAAGGCCGGTGGGTGGACAATGTGTTCATCGAGCGGCTGTGGTGGAGTCTGAAATACGAAGATGTTTATCTCAAAGCGTACGAGATCCGCGGGAGCTGGAGCGCGGGATTGGGCGCTGGTTTGATCGGTATAACAGCTATCGGCCACACAGCGCGCTCGACGGGCTTACGCCGGATCGGCATTATGCTGGGGAACGGAGCGGGAAGGCGGCATGAATTACGGATGGCCAGGAAAAAGCCCTTGTTGGGAACCTGGGAGTTGAAGGACCAATGCGCGGGGAGAGTCTTGCCCGACCATAACTAAATCGCGACGCCCCCTGGCTCCGTTTCCGGGGCCACCGCTTTCATTCCTCTTCCATTCGTGTATATTCGTGTCAATTCGTGGTTGAACAGAAGGCACAAAGGCACAGAGGCACAAAGGCACAAAGTTTGGACCCCTCGGTTTTTCAACACCCCTCGGAATGGCTGATCTTCAGTTCCACAATTTTCCTCCCGTCCATCCTGCCGATCCCGTTATCCGGTCTCTCTTTCTTCCATTCGTGTCAATTCGCGTCCATTCGTGGTTAAATTCTTCCTCCTCTCCATCAGTGCAAATCCGTGAAATCCGTGGTTGCTTTTCTTTTCCGTGCCCTTCGTGCTCTTCGTGGTTTAAAAATCCGAAATTCGCCATCCGCCATCCGAAATTCTTCCCTCCCTCATCTTTTCCCCGATACTTCTTTCAGGGCGCGCGGGCATGGTTTAGATTGGACTCTGCGCGTGCGCGGCTATCATGCAGCGCAACGTTTTGGAGGAGATTCGATGAGCGCTACACGCATTGAAAAAGATTCATTCGGCGAATTGGCCGTGCCCGCAGATGCCTATTACGGCGTGCATACCTGCCGGTCGCTGCAAAACTTCAACGCCGCGGGCGAACGGGTCCCGCTCGAAATTATCTACGGCATGGCGAAAATGAAATACGCCTGCGCGATGGCGAACCACGAGCTCGGCCTGCTCGACGACAAAAAAGCCACGGCGATTGAGGCCGCCTGCGCCCGCGTACTGAAGGGCGAACTCGATGACCAGTTCCCGATTGATTGCTTTCACGCGGGCTCCGGCACTTCGTCGAACATGAACGTGAATGAGGTGCTCGCCAACGTCGCGAATGAAACGCTCGGCGGAAAGCGGGGCGACCGTGGGTTGGTGCATCCGAACGACGACGTGAACAAAGGTCAGTCCACAAACAACATTTTCCCGTCGGCGATCCGCGTGGCGTGCGTGGACCTCACAAAACCGACTGTTGCGGCGCTCAAACAGCTAATCGGCCGACTCGAAGAAAAGGCCGCCGAATTCGCCGACGTGATCAAGAGCGGGCGCACCCACCTGCAGGACGCGGTGCCCGTGACGTTGGGCCAGGAATTTGCGGCCTACGCGCACGCGCTGAAGAAGGCCATTGTGCGGATTGAGCAGGCGCGCGATAAGCTGCTCGAAATCGGGGAGGGCGGTAACGCGATCGGCACCGGCGTGAACACGAAGAAGGAGTTCCGCCCGTTCATCGCGAAACACCTCGCGAAATTCACGGGCGATGCTTATCGCCCGGCGGAGAACGGCATCGAAATCACGCAATTCCTCACCGATAAGGCGGAGATGTCCAGCGCGCTGCGGTTGGCGGCGTGCGATATCGGCAAGATTTGCAACGATCTGCGCCTGCTTTGCTCCGGTCCGAACACGGGCTTTGCAGAAATTGTGCTGCCCCCGGTGGAGCCGGGTTCCTCCATCATGCCGGGCAAGATCAATCCGAGCATTGCCGAGGCGACGAATATGGCGGTGATGCAGATCATCGGACACGACGCAGCGGTGCAGGCGGCATCCGCGGCGGGTCAGTTGGAGTTGAATACGCACATGCCCGTCACGGGGTTGAACCTCGTCAAGGCGCACCGCATCCTCGCGCGCGCCGCAGTATTGCTGGCGGAGAAGTGTATTGCGGGGATCAAGGCCAATCGCGAGCGCTGCTATACCTACTTCGAGACGAGCGGTGGATTGGCGACGATCCTGAATCCGAAGCTCGGCTACGACAAGGTGTCCGCGCTGGTGAAGGAATCGCTCGCGAGCAAAAAAACGGCGCGACAACTGGTGGTCGAAAAGGGCATAATGACCGACCTCGAGTTCGATGCTCTGGTGAAGGGCAGTACGGGCCCCAATTTGTGAACCACAGTTGAGAAACGCGTGTCGGGAGCGAGAGTCAGCTTATGAGCAAACCTCAAATTTGGAAATCAACGATCGGCAAGAAATTCCTCGCCGGCTTGTCGGGCATTGCGCTGATGGCGTTCATCGTCGTGCATTTGATTGGCAACCTGACGCTCTTTGTCGGGCGGGACGGCAAGCTCTTCAACAGCTATGCCCACCACCTCGAAAGCCTCGGCCCGCTGCTCTACGTTGCGGAAGTCGGCCTGGTCCTGATCGTCTTGATGCACATTGTCACCGCAGTGGGGGTTCGTATCGGCCAGCGCCGCGCGCGTCCCGACGGTTACAAGGTGTATGGCACCAAGCATGGCCCGAGCAAGCAGACCCTTGCATCGCGCTCCATGGCGATCACGGGCTTGTTGATTCTGCTCTTTATTCCGCTACACGTGTGGATGTTCAAGTTCAATGCGGGCAAGGGTTTCACCACGGCGGACCTGGATGGGACGCAGGTGAAAGATCTCTATCTCGTTGTTTTGTACGCGTTCAAGGATCCGATGAAAGCGTGGGCGTACGTCGCCGTGATGCTGATGCTGGGCCTGCATTTGCGCCATGGCTTCTGGAGCGCCTTCCAATCCCTCGGCGCCTTCGCGCCGAAGCGCCTCCCGGCCTTTTACGCGGCAGCCCTGATCTTCGCCGTCCTCCTGGCGGCGGGCTTCATCGCGCTCCCGCTTTATCTGCTCTATTTCGGCCCCGATCCCGCCACCCTTCGCGCTGGAATTGGAGGCGGCTGAGCAACCGTGCTTGCATTGTCCACAACCACTTCCGGGGTTAGTTTGGGCCCGGCGCGCCGTGCCCAAATAGGACCAATCGGACGGATCGGACCTATCGCGAATCGCGCCTCCTCTGTAGCCGCGGTCGTTGACCGCGGATTGTTACTTCGCCTCGCTAACCCGCCCGCTGTAGTTCCGCCACTCCGTTGGCGGAAAGCGGAACCAACCAACCTCCGGCAACAGAGTGCCGGAGCTACAGCTCGCCGGTTCGCCCCAATTTCGATCTCGGCTCGCTTGGAAAGCTCGCCCTACCTTTTTCCGCCCGTCAATCCCGCCAATCCCGTTATCCAGTCTTCTTTTCTCCTCATTCGTGGTTACTTCTTCCCTCCAAATCCGAAATTCGCCATTCGAAATCCGAAATCCTTAACATGATTTTTGCTCAGGAGCCGATCCATGATTAAAACTGCTGACGAATCCATCTTGAACGCGCAGATTCCGGATGGTCCGATCGAATCGAAATGGTCGAATCACAAATCGAATATCAAGCTCGTCTCGCCTGCGAATAAGCGGAAATACACCGTGATTGTCGTCGGAACCGGCCTTGCGGGCGGCGCAGCGGCGGCATCGCTGGGCGAACTGGGCTACAACGTTTTGAATTTCTGCATTCAGGACACTCCGCGTCGCGCGCACAGCGTCGCCGCGCAGGGCGGAATCAATGCGGCCAAGAACTATCAGAACGATGGCGACAGCGTTTGGCGTCTATTCTACGACACAGTCAAGGGCGGTGACTTCCGCGCGCGCGAGGCGAATGTCTATCGCCTCGCCGAGCTGAGCGCGAACATCATTGACCAGTGCGCGGCGCAGGGCGTTCCCTTCGCGCGCGAGTATGGCGGGACGCTGGCGAACCGTTCGTTCGGCGGCGCGCAGGTTTCACGCACGTTTTATGCGCGCGGGCAGACGGGGCAGCAGCTCCTGCTGGGCTGCTATAGCTCGCTGATGCGCCAGGTGGATGCGGGGACAGTGAAGATGTTTCCGCGCCGCGAGATGCTGGATCTGGTGGTGATTGACGGTCGCGCGCGCGGCATCGTTTGCCGCAACCTGATTTCCGGTGCGATCGAGTCGTACGCGGCGGATGCAGTGGTCCTTGCGACGGGCGGCTATGCGACGGCGTTCTTCCTATCGACCAATGCGGTGAACAGCAATGCGACGGCGATTTGGCGCTGCCACAAGAAGGGCGCGCTGTTTGCGAATCCGTGTTACACGCAGATTCATCCCACCTGCATTCCGCTTGCGGGCGAATCGCAGTCGAAGCTTACGCTGATGAGTGAGTCGCTCCGCAACGACGGACGCGTGTGGGTGCCGAAGGCGAAGGGCGACAAGCGTCCGCCGTCCCAAATTCCGGAAGACGAGCGCGATTACTATCTCGAGCGCATCTATCCCGCGTTCGGCAATCTCGTCCCGCGCGACATCGCCTCGCGCGCAGCAAAGCGCATGTGCGATACGGGCCACGGGGTGGGGAACACCGGCTACGCGGTCTATCTCGACTTTGCCGACGCGATCAAGCGGCTCGGCGTGGATACGGTGCGCGATCGCTACGGGAATCTCTTCGACATGTACGACGAGATCACGGGCGAATCGCCGTACAAGTTGCCGATGCGCATTTATCCCGCACCGCACTACACGATGGGCGGTCTGTGGGTGGACTATAACCTGATGAGCACGATTCCGGGACTGCACGTCCTCGGCGAGGCGAACTTCTCCGATCACGGTGCAAACCGGCTCGGCGCCAGCGCGCTGATGCAGGGGTTGGCGGATGGCTATTTCGTGATTCCCTACACGCTGGGTCACTACCTTGCGGACAGCAAGGTGCTCAACAACAAGGTTACGACGGACCACCCGGCATTTCAGGAATCCGTCCGCGCGATCACGGAGCAGACGAAGCGCCTGGTCGGCGCGAAGGGCAAGCACACGGTTCGCGAGTATCACTGGAAGCTCGGACGCATCCTCTGGGATCACGTCGGCATGGCGCGCAATGCGAAGGGCCTCGAACAGGCGATCCGCGACATTCGCGCGCTGCGCGAGGAGTTCTGGAAAGACGTGCATGTCGGCGGCTCGGATCAGGAGTTCAACAAGAACCTGGAATTTGCAGGGCGCGTGGCGGACTTCATGGAACTCGGGGAACTGATGGCACTGGACGCATGGCACCGCAACGAATCGTGCGGTGGCCATTTCCGCGAGGAATATCAGACGCCCGAAGGCGAGGCGAAGCGCGACGATCAAAACTTCTGCTATGTCGGCGCCTGGCAGTGGACAGACAACGCGTCGGAGCCCGTCCTGCACAAGGAAGATTTGGAATTCGATTACGTACATCTGGCTCAGCGCAGCTACAAGTGAGGAACGTGCGATGAAGGTAAAAATCAAAGTATGGCGGCAGGCGAGTGCGAACGCGAAAGGCGCGTTCAAGACCTATGACGTGGACGGCATCCTGCCGGAAATGTCGCTCCTCGAAACCCTCGATGTGCTCAATGAGCAACTGACGAAGGCGGGCGAAGACCCCGTCGCGTTCGACAGTGACTGCCGCGAAGGCATCTGCGGCGCGTGCGGGTTGATGGTGGATGGCATGGCGCACGGCCCGCGCCGCAAGTGCACCTCGTGCGAGTTGCGTATGCGCCATTTTGGCGACGGCGCGATGATCACTGTGGAACCCTTCCGCGCGCGCGCATTTCCGGTTGTCAAAGACCTCGTGGTGGATCGCAGCGCATTCGATCGCATCATTGCCGCAGGCGGCTATACCTCGGTCAATGCGGGTTCCGCGCCGGACGCGAATTCGATCCTCGTTCCGAAAGATGTCGCGGAAAAAGCGATGGACTCCGCCGCCTGCATCGGCTGCGGCGCGTGTGTTGCCGCGTGCCCGAACGCATCCGCCTCGCTCTTTGTCGGCGCGAAGATCACCCAGTTCTCGCTCCTGCCGCAGGGTCAGGCAGAGCGCGACCGCCGCGCCTTGCGCATGGTTGCGCAGATGGATAAGGAAGGATTCGGCAACTGTTCGAATCACGCGGAATGCGAAGCCGCCTGCCCGAAAGGCATTTCCATCTCCAATATCGCCAATATGCGCCGCGAATACATGCACGCGGGCCGCGTGTATGAAGAGCACGCGGGCGGCGGCGGCGCGGGCTGATCGCGCGCATCGTTTTTTTCGGGAACCTTTCCCGTACCCCGTGGCTCTAACGTAGTGTGAAAGGAAAACGGTAGAGCCATGAGCACGGTGAAAGAACTGACAGACGCGACATTTCAGGACGCCATCAAGCAGGGCGTAACATTGGTAGATTTCTGGGCGCCCTGGTGCGGCCCCTGCCGCATGCAGGGTCCCATTATTGATCAGGTAGCGGAGCAAATCGGCGATCGCGCCCTCGTCGCGAAGCTGAACGTGGATGAAGCGCAGCAGACCGCCGCGATGTACGGCATTCGCTCCATTCCCACGCTCGCAGTGTTCAAAGACGGTGAACCCGTCGGCGCATTTCTAGGCGTACAGCAGGCGACGGTTCTGGTCGCGACGGTTGAAAAGATACTCGCGGGCGAAATGCCTTCGCGCGAATAGGAGGATTTTTCCATGACAGTTGAAAATGGTGTTCGCATGCTGGCAGGCGCGATGGTGTTGATCAGCCTTTCGCTTGGGATCTGGGTGAACCACTGGTGGTTCATCCTCACCGCCTTCGTCGGATTGAATCTGTTCCAATCCGCCTTCACCGGTATCTGCCCCGCCGTCAAAATCCTGAAAAAACTCGGCTTCAAACCCCCGACGTGTGGATAGACCGGTGTTAGACCGTAGACCGTAGACTGTAGACCATAGACCGTCCTCGTACCCGTACACGTGCCCCGTCCTCGTCCTGCAAACCCGCCCGCTGTAGTTCCGCCTGCCTGCCGTATTGCGTGCAGCGCTGTAGTTCCGCCACTCCGCTGGCGGAATGATGAATCAATCAACCTCCGGCAGCGGAGTGCCCCGCCTGCAACGCCTATGCGTAGCATTGCGGGCAGGCGGAGCTACGGCGTCCCGGAGGGGCAGGCTCCGTCCTGCCCGCCTCAATCCCAATCGCGAATCGCTCTTCCTCTGGGGAGCGCAACTTGTCACGGCGTAGTTCGAGTCCGCGAGGACGAAGCCGGACGCGCCCGCGCATCTCATCTGTAGCCGCGGTCGCTGACCGCGGAAACGAAACCGCCCGCAACGGGAGCGGCTACAGGCTGCCTCTGGCGGGTTCTGCCCCTACAAACATCGCCGGGCAACACGGAGGTTGCCGCTCATATATTGCGTGTGTCCTCATTGCATTGAACTCACAGAGTCGGTATTCTTATCGGTGAAATGGCGCGAGATTCCATAATCCGAATAGATCCGGGCAAGCGAAGCGGCAAGCCCTGCATTCGCGATACGCGCATCACGGTCACAGATGTCTTGGAATACCTTGCATCCGGCATGACAGAATTGCAGGTGCTTCAGGATTTTCCGGAACTTACGCAAACTGATGTCAGGGCCTGCCTTTTTTTTGCCGCTAGCCGTGAGCGCCGCCTAGCCACTACCGTCGCGTGAAACTGCTGCTAGACTAAAATCTTTCACATCGGCTTCTTCCGGCCATCGCACGATTATTTCCCGGTAGCAAACACATTCGGGACGTCAATCTATTCGGCGCGACGGATGAAGCAATCTGGACCTACGCTCGTGCGAGGGGGTATGCGATAATCAGCAAAGACTCTGATTTCATGCATAGAAGTATTTTGCGTGGACATCCACCTAAAGTGATCCAACTTCAAGCGGGTAATCGTTCAACAGACGAAATCGCCATCGTCATCAAGACTCAGAAGACGACGATTCGTCGGTTCCTCAAGAGCGCAAACGAATCCCTCCTCGTCCTGAAATAGACGACTGCCTTCGCGGTCGCTGACCGCGGAAATGAAACCGCCCGCAACGAGGGCGGCTGCAGACGTATGAAGCTGCGCACGAGTGTACAGCCGCGACGAAGCGCGACCCTCCAGAAGAGGTTAGCGCACCAATCTGGAGGGCCACGTTTCATCGTGGCCGGAACCGATTCATGGGACCAAAAACATCGGCCGCGACCCGCCTGCAACGCTATGCGTAGCATTGCGGGCAGGCGAAGCGCGGCCTTCCAGTGGCGGACATTCATGAACTTTATGAATTCCTCTGTAGCCGCGGGCGCTGACCGCGGAAATGAAACCGGCCGCAACGGGGGCGGCTGCTGGCGTGAAGGGCACGGAGAGAGGAAAAAGCAATTAGCTGAAGAGCGCAACCGGCGCTGTAAGGACTGATCCGTCCGATCCGTCTGATCGGTCTTTGTCCGTGAGGAAGGGTGGGTTCCCTGGAGGAGAGAGTGGTGGGCCTGGCAGGATTCGAACCTGCAACCAAGGGATTATGAGTCCCCTGCTCTGACCGTTGAGCTACAGGCCCAGTGATGGGGGCGCACTATAAAAGAAATATCGCGCGGATGGAATAGCGGATCGCGATTTTTGCCGGTGTATTGGCGGTGAGGCTCGATGCGCCGAGATTCATTTTGCGTCACCGGATGGCGCCGCAGGGGCAGCGGAGAGAAGGGTGACGGCGGCGATGAGGAGGAGGGCGGCGTTGACTTGATGCGAGACGCCGAGCCAGACGGGAACGCGGAAGAGGAGGGTAGCGACGCCGAGGGCGAATTGGAGCAACGTGAGCCAGCCGATCGCGCGAATGGCGTGGCGCTGCATCGCGGTGACCGCAGGGCGCATGCCGTGCCACCAGATGTGGAGCGCGGTGGCGAGGACGAGAAAGGCGAGCGCGCGGTGGATCCACTGTACGGTTGTCGCATTTTCAAAGATGTTGATCCACGCGGGCTGCATGTGCAGGAAGCCGGGCGGGATGATGTGGCCCATCATCAGGGGGAAGGTGTTGTAGATGAAGCCCGCGTGAAGTCCCGCTGTGAGCGCGCCGTACAAAATCTGGATAGTGAGCAGAATTAAGAACGCCATCGCGTTCCGCCGGAAAGGCGCAGGGGCTGCGGCGCGGGTGTAACCGGAGGCGCCGAGCCGGAGCCACCAGAGGTAGGACATCAGCGAGAGAGCGAGGCCGAGGTGAATCGCGAGGCGGAAGGGGCTGACGTACGGATTTTTGTCCAGCCCGCTCTTGACCATCCACCAGCCGACCACGCCTTGCAGTCCGCCAAGAACCAATCCGAGGAAGAGCAGCGCGCCGAACTTTCCGCGCGCGGCGCCGCGGATGAAAAACCAGGCGAGCGGGAGGGCGTAGATCATGCCGATCATGCGGCCGAGCAGGCGGTGCAGGTATTCCCAGAAGTAGATGTATTTGAATTCCGGGAGCGTCATGGTCTTGTTTCGAATCTGGAATTCCGGATGTGCCTGATACTGCTCAAAGCGCATATTCCACTCTTCGGCATTGCGTGGGGGAATGGCGCCGAGTATCGGTTCCCACGTCACCATCGAGAGGCCGGAACCGGTGAGGCGTGTTACGCCGCCGACGAGGACCATCAAGAGAATGAGGATGCAGGTGAGGTCGAGCCAGTGGAGAAGGGAGCGGGGTGCAGTGGGCGTGGTATTCATAGAGCGGTCCGGCGGATGGGTCAGGTGCGCTTCTTGGTCGCGGGAATGGGGCGTCCGAGTCGGGTGAGAACGGCCTTCATGTCCTCCCAAACTTCGCGCTTCGCGGGCGGGTTGCGCAACAGATACGCGGGGTGCAGCGTCGGCATGGTGTCAATGCCCTGATACGACATCCACTGTCCGCGAATGCGCGTGATGCTGATTTTGGGGTCGTTGAAAAGTCCTTTTACGGCAGTCGCGCCGAGGGCGACGATGACCTTGGGTTTGAGCAGGGCGATCTGCCGTTCGAGATACGGAAGGCAGGCCGCCATTTCGTCGGGCATCGGCACGCGGTTGTCCGGTGGGCGGCACTTGACGACGTTGCCGATGAAAACCTGCTCGCGCGTGAAACCCATCGCTTCAATGATCTGCGTGAGGAGCTGTCCGGCGCGCCCGACGAAGGGAATGCCCTGCTTGTCTTCCTCTGCGCCGGGTCCTTCGCCGATGAACATGATTTCGGGGTGGAGACTTCCCGCGCCGGGTACAGTGTTTGTACGCGATTCGCAGAGTCTGCACTTCTGGCAGGCCGCGACTTCAGCGGCGATCTTGGCAAGTTCTTCCGAAATGGCGGCATCGTCCAATGCGACGGCGGGCGCGGCAACCGAAGGTGCAGTGATCGCGGGCGGCGCTTCTCTTTTTGTCGGGGGTGACTGCCGTATTGGCTCAGGTGCCGGTTTCGACACGAGGGCGGGAGTGGGGGCTTTGCCGCGCGGGGCGCTGAGGCGCTGGCGGATTGCGTCGAGTTTTTCCTGGGAGACTTCGATTTCGCGGGTGCCCTCTTCTTTGAGGTATTCGAGGTGGGCGCGGAGTTTGGATGCGGCGCGGGTGAAGGCCATGGTCTAGGTTCGGGTCAGGTGGTGAATAATTTCGCGATGCGTGGGGAACTGTGCCGTCAGCGCGTCGCGTTGTGCGAGTTCGAAATCGGCAAAATCGAAGCCGGGCGCAACGGTGCAGCCGACCAATGCGAAGTCGGTACCGGGCGTGGGGCGCGCGGCGAACCAGTCGCCTTGTGGGAAGAGTATCTGCCAGTGCGCGGCGGCGGGTCCGAGTTGGGCGGTGTGCAGCGCGCCGTCCGGCGTAATGCGCCACGTGTCGAGCGTGCCGCCTGCGTGGTGGAACCAGAGCTCGTCGCTGCGCAGACGATGGAATGCCGAAAATTGGCCCGCCTCTAAAAGAAAATAGATCGCGGTGGAGAATGCGCGCGGCGCGCCGTAGCGGGCGGGGAGGTGCGGCGCGGCGATGGATTCCGCGCTGCGGTAGGTTTCGCTGAACCAGCCGCCTTCGGGGTGCGGTTGGAGCTTGAGATTGCGAATGAGTTCAGCGGCGGTCATTCGTTCACTGTGGTCGTTCACGCGCGCGATTTCAAATGGTTTATCAGCGTTTGGAAGTCGGCGGGGAGCGGGGCGATGAAGGTGAGGACTTCTTTGGTACGCGGGTGCGTGATGGTGAGGCGTTCGGCGTGCAGCATCTGGCGCGGCGCGGGGAGGGCGGGGCGCGATCCGCCATAGGTCTCGTCGCCGACGACGGGATGGTGAATGTGCGCGAGGTGTACGCGAATCTGGTGCGTGCGACCGGTTTCGATTCGCACGCGCAGGAGTGAGACGGGGCCGAGCGTTTCGATCACCTCAAAATGTGAGAGCGCTTCTTTCCCGCGCGCGTCGCCTTCGGGATCGCCGAGGGGGAACGCCGCCATCTTTTTGCGGTCGCGATCGCTGCGGCCGATTCGTGTGTGGATGCTGCCGGTGGCGGTGCGCGGGGTGCCCCACGCGAGGGCGAGATATTCCTTTTTCGTTGTGCGATCTTTGAATTGGTGTGCGAGGGAGTGGAGTGCACCGTCGTTCTTCGCGACAACCATCACGCCGCTGGTGTCGCGGTCGAGCCGGTGTACGATGCCGGGTCGCTGTTCACCGCCGATGCCGGGGAGATCGGGGCAGTGGTGGAGCAGCGCGTTGACGAGTGTGCCGGTCTGGTGACCGGGGGCGGGGTGGACGACGAAGTCGGGCGGCTTGTTGATGACGATGAGGTCGGCGTCTTCAAAGAGTACGTCGAGCGGGATGTCCTCCGGTGCAGTTTCGACTGGGACGGGCGGGGGAAGATTCCATTCGATGCGGTCGCCGGGGCCGACACGCATTTTGCATCGTCCGGTCTGCCCGTTGACGGTGACGCGATCGGCCTTGATCTCCTCCTGCCAGCGTGCGCGGGAGAGTTCGGTCCGCGCGCGAGCGAGCACGGTGTCGAGTCGGCCGGTGTCAGCTTCGCCGCAAATATGGTGACCGGTTTCCGACATGGATAGCGCCCGGACGAGCGATTATGCCGCACGCGCGTTGCGGGCGCGGAGGATGAGGGCGAGGATAGCGCCGGTGAGGACGAGTGCGAGGCTGAGCGTTTGCGCTGCGTCGAGTCCGAGGAAGCCCGGCATCCGCGCGTCGCCGCGCCAGAACTCGATGAAGAAGCGCCACGCACCGTAGGCAATGAGGTAGGTCGCGATGAGCCAGCCGTAGCTCTTTTCCTTCAGCAGGCGATGACGGAGGAAAAAGAAGAGCGCGAGGTTGAAGAGCGCTTCATAGCCCTGCACGGGGTGGCGCCAGCGGTCGGCGGTGAACAGCGCCCACGGCAGGTCGCATGCAGATCCGTAGCAGCAGCCGTTAAGCAGGCAGCCGATTCGTCCGAACGCGTGGCCGAGCGGGAGGGCGGAAATCGCAAAGTCGCCGAGCTTCAAAACCGGAATCTTGCGGACGCGCGCCATCCCGATGATGGCCAGTGAAGCGGCGATGAAGCCGCCATAGAAAACCAGTCCCCCTTGATCAATGCGGATGATCTCGCCGGGATTTTCCGAGAAATAACCCCAGTTCGCCGCCACATACATCGCGCGCGCGCCGAGGATGCCGCCCACGATGGCGGCGAAGGAAAGGTCGGACCCGATTCCGTGCGGCAGCCCGACACGCCTCGACGTCGCATTCCAGTAGAGCAGCGAGACGAGGAACCCGAGTGCGGCCATGATGCCGTACCAGTAGACCGCGCGGTCGAGGCCGGGGATGTGAAAAGCAATCGGATCAACCATGTCCTTCGTGATACACGCGCTTTTCGCCTAAAGCAAGCGCGAGCCGCATTTGAAACTTGGAACTGGCGGGACAGCTTGGCACCATAGTCAGGCAGATTTCGAGATGAGCGGCGACCTTCAAAATATCCGGTGGACGAAATTGGATCAGATCGCGTGCGGCCAGTGCGGCGCGACGATTGACGTGTCGCAGTTCGCCCCTTTTTCGACGGTTGAGTGTCCGCAGTGCGGCGTGAAGCAAACGGTCCCCGCGCAGTTGGGACAGTTTCTGCTGGTCGAGCAGCTCGGCATGGGCGGAATGGGCGCGGTGTATCGCGCGATGGATGCCACGCTGGGCCGGTTTGTTGCCATCAAGGTGATGAAAGCGGAGATGGGTGAAGACCTCGCGCTTGTGGAGAGTTTCTTGCGCGAGGCGCGTGCGGCGGCGGCGCTGAATCATCCCAACATCGTGCAGATGTATTCCTGCGGGCAGGAACAGGGCCAGCCCTACATCGTGATGGAGCTGGTCAGCGGCGGGCGACTCGACCTGATGATGGAGGACGGGAAGAAGAAGGTGGACGAGGTGCGCCTTCTCGAGATCGCGTTGGAAGTGGCGGAAGGGCTCAAAGCCGCCGATGAAGCGCATCTGGTGCACGGCGACATCAAGCCCGCCAACATCCTGCTCGACAAAAACGGCCGCGCGCGGATCGCAGATTTCGGGTTGGCGACATTCGTGAATCGCCAGCAGGAACAGGGCGGCGTGTGGGGAACGCCGTATTACATTTCGCCCGAACGCGCGCGCGGCGGGCACGCGGATCACCGCTCCGATATTTACAGCCTTGGCGCGACGATGTTTCACGCCCTCGCGGCGCGTCCGCCGTTCGACGGCAAGACCGCAGCGGATGTTGTTGTGGCGCGCCTCAAAGGGCCGCCGCCGAAACTGATTGATATCGAGCCGGGGATTCAGCCGACGACATCGAATCTGATTGATCGCATGCTCGCCGCTGACCCCGTGCGGCGCTATCCCACAAGCGCATCCCTCCTCGCCGATATGCGCGCCGCGCTGGATGCCGCGCGCGCTGCGCGTTCGCCTGCAGGTCGCGACAAGAAAAAGAAAGGGCGCGCGGCGCTGCTAATTGCAGCTGCGGCGGTGCTCCTGTTGGCGGCGGGTGGCGGATATTTTTGGATGAAGCAGCGCGAGCCACCTGCGCGCGTAAAGTCCTCATCGCGCACAGTGAAGGGGACGCGCACTACAAGGAAGGGCACGAGCACAGCCCCGAAAAAACCGGTGGAGCAAGCGAAGGAGTCTGCCGTCACCAACGTCGTGGCGCAGCCGCCAGCGGCGGATGCTGTGTATGACGTGAACGAAGGCGGGCGCGCGCGCAAGGGCAGTAATTTCTTCGGCGAGATTTCGGAGCGCGAACTTATTCGGGCGTGCGGAGAGTTGAGCAGCCAACCGGAGCGGATGAATGAACAAATCGCGCCGATTATTGGGCGGGAGGGCGCAGATAGCGCGGCGGGCTTGTGGTTGCAATTGCTGCAGGTGCCCGCGTATTGGGCGCAGGGCGATACGGCGCGCGCGAACGACGCGCTGCGCAGTGTGTCGCGCTCCGGCCTGAAGGTGAAGCGCGGTCATCCGCATTTGATGCCGCAGACGCTGGCGCGCTATTTGAATGGTGATATACGCGACGATCAGTTTGTGCGCGACAGCCAGAGTTGGCCGCTTTGGTTTGGCGATCTCGCGCAGTTTTTCCGCGGCGCGCGAACGCTGTTCAGCGGCGATGCCGAAGCCGCTGCGGGCCCGCTGACCGCGTATCTGCGAAACGAGCGCGCTGCGCCTGCATGGGCATACGCGTTTCGCCCGTCGGCGCAAAAGTGGATTGATGCCGTGTCGAACTGGGAGTCGGTCCGTCGCGATGCGCTGGCGCAGGCGGCGAGTGGAAATCTCGCGGCAGCGCAATCGGGGCTCGACGCATTTACGCAGACCGCGCCTGCGTACCTCAGTGAGCTGGTGGCGCAGGCGCAGCGGCAGGTCAAGAGCGCGCGCGAAAAAGGGGATTATGCCGCGTTTGTCGAACGCGAGCGCGCGCGGAGCGGGACTATCCAGCGCGACCTCGACCGGGTGGATGAGTGGATTGGCGAAAAGATTATGATGCTGGTTCAACAAAAGGAGTTCCGGAAACTCTCGATTGAGGCGCGCGTGTTGGAAAGCCGGATGGAGACGCCGGAAGGCAAAGAACAGCTCCGGATTCTGCGCGAGCAGTTGGATCGAATGGACGGGCTGAAGGCGATGCTGATCAGCGATTTGTCGGCGACTCCGTTTCAGCGAAACGATCGCGAGTTGGGCGGGCAGGCTGTCGGGGCGACGGTGTTGGGCATCCGTATTTCGGCGCCGGGTCAGGGAATGCTGACGCGGCCGTGGGAGCAGGTGAGCCCGCGTTTGTTTGTGCTCCTGCTCCAGCACGTCGCGGAAAATACGCTGGATCCAAAGGTGCGCGCAGACCGGTTGGTTTCCATCGCCATTGTGAGTGCCTATTTTGGCGGCTACGAAGCTGCTGCGAATTTTGCCAATCAGGCGCGCGAGCTGGATCCCGCGCTAGAACCGACGATCCGGCGTTTGTTGTCAGACAGCGCACCCGGCGGAGGTAAATCGTGAGCGATGCAGCGAAGAGCGGAGCGGGTGCGGTGCCGGTGGCGCGATTGTCAGATGCCGAGGTGCGCGAGCGATTGCTGCGTGTGCCTGAGTGGTCGGTAGCGGATGCGACGCTGTCGCGCACGTTCACCTTTAAGAATTATTATCAAACGGTGTCGTTCGTGAACGCCGTCGCCTGGATCGCGCATACGCGCGATCACCATCCGGATATTTCATTCGGATACAAAACGTGCACGATTCGCTACACGACGCACGACGTGGGCGGACTGTCGGAAAAGGATTTTGCGTGCGCGGCGCAGATTGATGCTCTGTTGGTGGAGGGGCGCGGGGGCTGAGGCGCGAGTGGATTTCCAACGCTTGGAAGTCGCGCACAAATGAGTTTCCAACGATTGGAAAAATGCGTTTGCTGTCGGTTTTGACGGAGCGAGTGTGATAGAGTTGAACGAATGATTACGTTTTTGGAAGGTGTATTGCTTGAGAAGCAGCCGGGTCGCGCGGTTGTGAACGTCGGCGGTGTGGGCTATGAAGTCTTTATTCCGCTATCGAGTTTCGAGCGGCTTCCGCCGGAAGGCGCGGCGTGCAAAGTGTTGACCTATCACCACGTCCGCGAGGATGCGCAGGAATTGTTCGGCTTTGCGACGGAGACGGAGCGCCGGTTGTTTCTGCTGTTGTATTCGGTGAGCGGAATCGGTCCCAAAACCGCTTTGGGCGTGCTGGGCGGGCTCTCTGTTCGCGACATCAAGAAGGCGATTGCCGAGGGCGATGCCAAGCGTCTTGCGACGGTGAAGGGACTGGGCCGAAAGACGGCGGAGAAGATCATCGTTGAGCTGAAGGATAAACTGACGGAAGGCGAGATGATGGAAGCCGTCGCCAGCGCCGAGCCGGGCAGTGCGGAAGAGCTGCGTACGCGCGATGCGATTCTGGCGCTGATCTCGCTTGGCTATAAACAGGCGGATGCGCTGAAGATGGTGAAGGACGTGCTGCCGAATGTTTCGGCGGATGCGACCGTGGAGGATCTGGTGCGCCGCGCGCTGGCGTGAGGCGGAGTCGGATAATTGAATTTCAAGGGCTGACCCCGGGCGGGCCCCCCGGGCGGGGGGAGCGGGCGAGGGTAAAGGTTTTTATGGCGGAGCGTTTTGTAACCAATACGTTGAATCGGGCGGACACGGAGTTTGATGTTTCGCTGCGTCCGTCGAAGTTTGTGGACTTCGTGGGGCAGGGAAAGGTCCGCGAGCGTTTGCAGTTGTTTGTGGAAGCGGCGCGCGGGCGCGGAGATGTGCTGGATCACGTCCTGCTTTTCGGGCCGCCGGGACTGGGGAAGACGACGCTGGCGTACATCATTGCCGAGGCGATGGGGGTGAATGTGAAATCCACCTCGGGCCCGGTGATTACGAAGGCGGGCGAGTTGGCGGGTCTCCTCACGAATCTTGAAAAGGGCGATATCCTCTTCATTGACGAAATTCACCGGTTGCCGAAGGCGGTGGAGGAATATCTGTATTCCGCGATGGAGGACTATGTCCTCGACATCGTGATTGATCAGGGGCCCAACGCGCGGTCGGTGCGGTTGAATCTGCCGAAATTCACGCTCGTCGGCGCGACGACACGAAGCGGATTGCTTTCCGCGCCGCTGCGCTCGCGCTTCGGGTTGGCGAATCGCCTCGATTACTACACGCCGGAAGAATTGATGCTGATTGTCCAGCGCTCCGCGCGGATTGTGAATGTGGATGTGGACGATGGCGGCGCCCGTGAGATCGCGCGCCGCTCGCGCGGAACGCCGCGCATTGCGAACAATCTGCTGCGCTGGGTGCGCGACTACGCACAGGTGCGGGCGGGCAACAAGATCACGAAAGACGTCGCGGATAAAGCGCTCTCGATGCTCGACATTGATGAGCACGGGCTCGACGAGATGGACAAGCGGATTCTGGAAACCATCATCCACAAATTCGCGGGCGGCCCCGTAGGCGTGAATTCGCTGGCCGTATCGGTTGGCGAAGAGGCGGGCACCATTGAAGAAGTGTACGAGCCGTATTTGATTCAGGAGGGCTATCTCAAGCGCACTCCGCAGGGCCGCGTTGCGACCGAGTTGTGCTACAAGAAATTCGGCCTGAAACCCGGTTCGCGTCAGGGCGAGTTGTTCTAGTCCGCGCGGCGCGCGGCGCGCGTGTGGATGCTGTTTGAAGAAAAATGCGCGCGCGGAAATTTCCTTTCTGGTCAGGTTGTGTGTTTCACTCTACACTGGGTTTACGGTTCGAAACGGAGAAGGAAGTTCGACTATGAAAGCGAAAGCAATTTGCATCACGAAGCGCGATAAAGCGCGGCTGGAAGAGCTGTTGGCGCGGATTCCCCCGCGCTCCGGGCAGGATGTGAGTGCGCTGGTTCAGGAGTTGGCGCGCGCGGAGGTGGTGGATTCCGAGAGCGTGCGGCCGGGCGTGGTGACGATGAACTCGAAAGTTATTTTACAGGATGTGGATTCGCACGAGGAAATGACGTACACGCTGGTGTTTCCGCATGAGGCGAATCCGGGGGCGGGTGCGATTTCTGTGTTGGCGCCGATCGGAACGGCGATTCTCGGGTATTCGAAGGGCGACAAGATTACGTGGCCGGTGCCGGATGGCGTCCGGCATTTGCGCATCAAGGATGTTGTGTATCAGCCCGAGGCGTCCGGCTCGCATTATTTGTGAGTCGTTACAGAATGGCAGGTTGAGTGTGAAGAAGATCGGGTTGATTGGCGGGCTCACGCCTGAGTCCACGGTTCACTATTATCTCGCGATTTGTCGCGAACACAACGCGAAGGCGGGCGGGTTGAGTTTCCCCGAGATGTCCATCGAGAGCGTGAATTTGCAGGAGCTGATCGGGCTGTTTAGCACAAATCAGTGGGAGAAGGTGGCGGAAATTCTGCTTCGCGTTTTGCAGCGACTCAAAAATTCTGGCGCGGAGTTCGCTGCGATTCTGGCGAATACACCGCACAATGCCTACGATTTGATTCGCGATGCGTCGCCGCTGAAGATTTTGACGATCATGGAGGCGACGAGCGCGCCTTTGCTGCGAGACGGGCGGAAGAAGGTCGCGCTGTTGGGGACGAAGGCAACGATGGAGTACGGCTTCTTTCAGAAGCATTTTGAATCGCTCGGGATTTCATCGCTCATTCCGCCCGCTGCGGAGCGGCAGGCGTTGGATCGAATGGTTTGGGATGAGCTGGCGCACGGCGTGATTGAGGAAAAATCGCGCGCCGCCGCCAAGCGGATGATCGCGGACCTGGCTGCGCAGGGCGCGGATGCGGTGATTCTCGCCTGCACGGAACTGAGTATGCTCATCAAGCCGGAAGACACACCGCTGCCGCTCTACGACACGATGATCCTCCACGCCGAGGCGATTCTTGCCTACGCGCAGGGTGCTGGTTGATCCGGCTATCCGGTGCGCCATTTCTAAGGCCAAGTGTGACACGGAATAGGCTGTCCGTGCCAATGTGGCACACTAGTGCGAGAATTTGCCGCAGCTTTTAGGCGCGAAAAGTTTGCGCAACATCCACAATCACAACGCGTTGTAATTTTATACGCCTCTTTTCTCGCTGTTTTTGGCACGGCTCCTGCTTTAGTGGGTGTCACATTTTGGTTTAAGGAAGTGAGGAGTATTTTATGTCCAAGGTATTAGGTATTGATTTGGGTACGACGAACTCGTGCATGTCCGTTATGGAGGGTGGCGAGCCGGTCGTGGTGCCGAACGCGGAAGGGGGTCGCACGACGCCTTCGATTGTTGCGTTCACGAAGTCGGGTGAGCGGTTGGTTGGCCAGGCGGCGAAGCGCCAGGCGGTGACGAATCCGAAGCAGACGATTTATTCCGTGAAGCGGTTCATGGGTCGCAAGTTTGCCGAGATGGGCAACGAGGCGACGCGGGTTCCGTATGAAATTGCGGCGGCGGGCAATGGCGACGTTGCGGTTAAGATTGGCGACAAGTCGTATTCGCCGCCCGAGATTTCGGCGATGATTCTGCAGAAGCTCAAGGCGGATGCGGAGGCGTTTCTCGGTGAGAAGATTACGCAGGCGATTGTGACCGTGCCTGCCTATTTCAATGACAGCCAGCGCCAGGCGACGAAGGACGCGGGGCGGATTGCGGGCTTGGAAGTGCTGCGCATCATCAACGAGCCGACGGCTTCGTCGCTCGCGTACGGGTTGGATAAGAAGAAGGAAGAGAAGGTGGCGGTGTACGACCTGGGCGGTGGTACGTTCGACATTTCGATTCTGGAAATCGGCGACGGCGTGTTCGAGGTGAAGGCGACGAACGGCGACACGCACCTCGGCGGTGACGATTTCGATTTGCGTGTGATTGAGTGGTTGATTGCGGAATTCAAGCGCGATAACGGCGTTGATCTTTCGAAGGATCCGATGGCGCTGCAGCGTTTGAAAGAGGCGGCGGAGAAGGCGAAGATTGAGCTTTCCAGCTCGCAGAGCACGGAGATCAACCTTCCGTTCATCACTGCGGATGCGAGCGGACCGAAGCACCTGACGGTGACGCTGACGCGCGCGAAACTTGAGCAGTTGGTGGATGATTTGATTCAGCGTTCGATCAAGCCGGTGGAAAACTGCCTGCGCGATTCGGGTTTGAGTGCGTCGGACATTGACGAGGTCATTCTCGTCGGCGGTATGACGCGCATGCCGAAGGTTCAGGAAGTGGTGAAGAAGTTCTTCAACAAGGAACCGCACAAGGGTGTGAACCCGGATGAAGTGGTGGCGATTGGCGCGGGTATTCAGGGCGGTGTGCTGAAGGGCGAGGTGAAGGATGTGCTCCTGCTCGACGTGACGCCGTTGACGCTGGGTATCGAAACGCTCGGCGGAATTTTCACGCCGTTGATTGAGCGCAATACGACGATCCCGACGAAGAAGAGCGAAATTTTCAGCACGGCGGCGGACAGCCAGCCGACTGTGGAGATTCACGTGCTCCAGGGCGAGCGCAAGATGGCAGGCGACAATAAAACGATCGGGAAGTTCCATCTCGACGGCATTCCGCCTGCGCCGCGCGGCGTTCCGCAGATCGAAGTGACGTTTGATATTGATGCGAACGGCATTTTGCACGTGAGCGCGAAGGATTTGGGCACGGGCAAAGAGCAGAAGATCACGATCACGGCATCGAGCGGTCTCTCGAAAGAGGAGATTGAGCAGATGCGCCGCGATGCGGAGGCTCACGCCTCGGACGATGCGAAGAAGCGTGAGGAAGTGGAGACACGCAATCGCGCCGACGGCATGGCGTATGAGGCGGAGAAGTTCCTCAAGGAGCACGGCGACAAGGTTGCGGCGGACAAGAAGTCGAAATTGGAGTCGGCCGTCAGCGACCTGCGCGATGCGGTGAAGAACAACGATGCGGCCAAGATGAAGAGCGGCATTGAGGATGTGACTGCCCAGATGCAGGCGATTTCGACCGAGATGTATGCGCAGGCCAAGCAGCAGCCCGGCGCGGGTGCGGGTGCACCGCCTCCGCCGCCGTCCGGCGATGCAGGCGCATCGGAGAAGAAGGCTGAAGGCGACGTCATTGACGCCGACTTCACGATGGTGGACGACGACAAGAAGAAATAAGCCATCGCGCACACGGCGCTCGCGCGCGATTCGCGCGAGCGCTTTCGCAACTTTCATTGGGCGCACCGGCGGGTGCCTGCGCCCGGGAATACACAAGCAACAGAAACGAGAGGAAAGAACCGCATGAAGATCCAACCGCTAGGTGATCGCGTCCTCGTGGAGCCCCTCAAGGAAGGGGAAGTCAACAAGGGTGGCATCATCATTCCGGACACGGCCAAAGAGAAGCCCCAGGAAGGCAAAGTCATTGCCGTGGGTACGGGTAAGTTGAACGAGAAGGGTGAGAAGATTCCCTTCAACGTGAAGAAGGGCGACCGCGTGTTGATGCCGAAATACGGCGGAACCGAGGTCAAAGTTGATGGCAAGGAATACCAGATTGTGCGCGAGGAAGACATCCTCGGCGTGATCGAGGCCTGATTTAAGGAGAACAGCAAATGGCAGCTAAACAGTTGAAATATGACCAGGAAGCGCGTCAGCTCATCCTGGCCGGCGTGGAGAAATTGAGCCGCGCGGTCAAGGCGACGCTGGGTCCGCGTGGCCGCAATGTCGTGATTGATAAGAAGTTCGGTTCGCCGACGATCACGAAAGACGGCGTATCCGTAGCGAAGGAAGTCGAATTGGCGGATCCCTTCGAGAACATGGGCGCTCAGATGGTTCGCGAAGTCGCGAGCAAGACGAGCGACATCGCGGGCGATGGAACAACGACAGCCACCGTGCTGGCGGAAGCCATCTATCGCGAAGGTCTGAAGAACGTCACCGCGGGTGCGAGCCCGATGAGCCTCAAGCGCGGAATTGACGCCGCGGTTGAGTCCATCGTCGCGAACCTCCACAAGCAGAGCAAGAAGGTCAAAGACCGCGCAGAGATTGCGCAGGTTGCGACGGTTTCGGCCAACGGCGAAACGGCGATCGGCGAAATCATTGCGGACGCGATGGACAAGGTCGGCAAGGACGGCACCATCACGGTTGAAGAGGCCAAGAGCATTGAGACCTCGCTCGATGTCGTGGAAGGTATGCAGTTCGACAAGGGCTATCTCTCCCCGTACTTCGTGACCAACCCGGACACGATGGAAGCGGTTCTGGACGATGCTTATCTCTTGATCTTCGAAAAGAAGATTTCGAACCTGCAGGATCTCCTCCCGTTGCTCCAGTCGGTGGCGAAGAGCGGTCGTCCGCTCCTCATCATCGCGGAAGACGTGGAAGGCGAAGCGCTGGCAACCCTCGTGGTCAACAAGATCCGTGGCACGCTGCAAGTCGCCGCCGTCAAGGCGCCGGGCTTCGGTGATCGCCGCAAGGCCATGATGGAAGACATCGCAATCCTGACCGGTGGTCGCTTCATTTCGGAAGACCTCGGCATCAAGCTGGAGAGCATCCAGCCGGCCGATCTCGGCCGCGCGAAGCGCGTCACGATTGACAAGGACAACACGACCATCGTTGAAGGCGCTGGCAAGTCTGCGGACATTCAGGCCCGCATTGGCCAGATTCGTCGCCAGATCGAGGAAACCACGTCCGACTACGATCGCGAGAAGCTGCAGGAACGTCTGGCCAAGCTGGCAGGCGGTGTGGCTGTGATCAACGTCGGTGCGGCGACCGAGACGGAGATGAAGGAGAAGAAGGCCCGCGTGGAAGACGCGTTGCACGCGACCCGCGCAGCGGTGGAAGAGGGTATTGTGGCAGGCGGTGGCGTTGCGCTCTTGCGCGCGCAGAACGCGCTGGACGACCTCAGCCTCTCCGGTGACGAAGCCATTGGCGCTGACATTGTGCGCCGTGCGTGCGAGTCTCCGCTCCGTCAGTTGGTGGCCAACGCAGGCATCGAAGGCGCTGTGGTGGTGCAGGAAGTCAAGAAGTCGAAGGGGAGCAATGGCTACAACGTCGCTTCTGGCGAGTATGTGGACATGATCAAGGCCGGTATCATTGATCCGACCAAGGTCACCCGTTCGGCGCTCCAGCACGCGGCGAGCATCGCCGGTCTGTTGCTCACGACCGAGTGCATGATCACCGAGGTGCCCGAGAAGAAGGAAGCAGCTCCGGCCATGCCTCCGGGCGGAATGGACTACTAATCCATCCGGTCAAACGGACTATAGAAACGGGCGGCCTCCGGGCCGCCCGTTTTTTTGCGGCATGGTGTGAGAAGGAGGGGATGCCGATCGGGAGATCGGCGTTCCGTTCTTTGAAGAATTGCAGAGCGTTCGTGAGCGCGCTACTCGCGGGTGGCAAACTCCACGACGACCGGGAAGTGATCTGATCCCACATGCGGCCCTACGTGCTTGTCTTCATAAACATCCGCAGGAATCGCGCAGGCGGCCCGATCTATCCGCGCCGCGATACTGGAGCCGACCGGAACCACTGAGGCCGTGTTGCGCGTTTGGCGGGGTGTAAAAAGACCGCGACCGGGGCGACCGAGAGGCAGGGCAGGGGCGTGCAGGAAAATCAGTCAAAAAGGGATGCTCTGCTTCTGCTCTGCTTTCGTGCATCATTTTGGAAGACTTCGCAAAGGCACGTAAGCGAAGAAAAGCGAACAGCGCGAAAAGGGCGGATATTGAGAAAAGGCCCGTGTTTATTGGCCAAAATGCGCCTGATTGCTTGGGAAAACGAGGGAAAAGAGTGGAGCCAGCGAAGGGATTCGAACCCCCGACCTGCTGATTACAAATCAGCTGCTCTACCAACTGAGCTACGCTGGCGTGGGTAGGAAGGCGGAATTATAGCGAAGGTGAGCGCGAGTTGCAATGACGCTTGATCAGGGGGCGGATTCTTCGATGGCGGGTTCGTCTTCGCTTTCGCTCGCGTCGAGAGGGGGTTCGTTGTCTTGTGCTTCGGGGGCGGGCGCGATGTTCTTTGCGGAGAGCGCGAGGGGCGGTTGGGGTTCGGGGTCGAGGGGTTCAGCAGCGGGTGTTTGTGTTTCGATCTCTTCCGTGGCGGGTGCGGATTTGTCGCTGCCGCCGAAGGGCCAGTACCAGTGGCGGGATTTGGTTTTTACGGGCGACTCGGTGGCGGGGGCGTTTTCCGTCGCGGGCTGCTCGTCGGGCGGAGTGGAGGCGGTGTCGCTGCTGTTATCTGTGTGGTGGGTTGCGGGCTGTGCAGCGGGGGTGAGTGCGCCTTCTTCAAGCGAGACGAGGGCGGCGAGGATTTGGGCGAGCTGTTCGCGGCCCGGAGTTTTGGTTTCGGTTTCAAGGTCGTTGACGGCGCGCCGACAGACTTGGATGAGTTTGTCGAAGTACTCTGATTTGGGGTCCAGGTATTGCGAGCGATCAATCTGGTCGGTGGCGGCTGAAGCGGTGATGGATTCCTGGACGCTGACGATAAGCTGCTTGAGAATGACGAGGTGCTGGCGGAGAGGATTCTCTTCGGCGGCCTGCTCAATGGCGGTCTCGATCATTTCGGGGAGATCGTCAACTCCCTGGGTGGGGATGACGAGGCCGTTGACGACGACTCGATAGATGGTCTTTTTCCGGAAGAAGCCGGTCTGCTGGCTGAGGACGGATGCGCCGAAGATGTATTCGCGGTTGGGTGCGAGCGCTTGAAGAGCGGCGAGTACTTTTTCGTCGGCGTAGCAGGTGCCGACGGTTTTGGTTGTGAATTTGTACACGCGCGCGCCGGCGAGTGTGATGGTTTCTTTGGCGGGCGCCTCGACGAGGGTGTCGCGGAAGACTACGCCGCGCGCCCAGAAGCGCTGCGGGTTGGCGGCAACTTCTTTGGCGGGGGTTGTTTTGACTTCCTGCTGTGCGTGAGCGGGGAGTGCGGCGAAGAGGATGGCGGCGACGGTAGCGACGCGAAGTAGGCGAAAAATAGCGCTCATGGGCACTAGGCTAGGTTAATGGCGTGTGGTGTCAACTGTTTCGGAGATGCGAGGGTGCAGTTTCGCGCTTATTTGGTGATGGGGTGTTCGGCGAAATAGGGGCAGAGATCGGTGAGGGGACATTCGCCGCATTTGGGTTTTCGCGCGATGCAGGTGTAGCGGCCGTGGAGGGTGAGGGCGTGAGACCAGTCGGTCCAGTCGGAGGGGGGGAGGAGGTCGCGAAGCTCCATTTCGATTTTGGCGGGATCGGTTTGTTTGGTGATGCCGAGGCGCTGGTTCACGCGGATTTGGTGGGTGTCAATGATGAGACCGGGTTGTCCGAATGCATCGGCCATGAGGAGGTTGGCGGTTTTGCGTCCGATGCCGGGGAGTTTGATGAGTTGTTCGAGATCGCGCGGGAGTTGGCCGTTGTGGTGTGCGATGAGTGCGGCGCCGAGCGCGCGGATGCTCTTGGCTTTGTTGCGGAAGAAGCCGGTGGATTTGATGAGGGCCTCGAGTTCCGTCGGGTCTGCGTCGGCATAGTCTTTTGCGGTGCGGTATTTTTTGAAGAGGGCGGGGGTGACCTCGTTGACACGTTTGTCGGTACATTGTGCGGCGAGGATTGCGGCGACAGCGAGTTCGAGGGGAGAAGTGAAATCGAGTTCGCAGCGGAGTTCGATGTGGCGACGGAGTCGGGTGAGTATTTCGTTAGCCCGATTGCGGAGTTGCGGTGCAGGTTTTGTAGTCATGGCGTTCGTGGATCCGATGCTTGCAGAGCGGCGCGAGTTTGCGAAGGGATTTTTTGAGGCCTGATGAGGAAGAAGGATTTAACCACGAATGAACACCAAGAGACACGAATAGAGGAGAAAAAGAGAAGAGAAATTTTCAGCTCCTACCTCCTTTTTTTCAACCACGGATGTCGCGGATTTTCACTGATGATGAAAGAAGAGACCGGATAACGGGATTGACCGGATGGACGGGAAGAAAATTGTGGAAAAAGAAGATCGGCCATTCTGTGGGGCGCTGAAAAACTAACGACTCTTAAACTTTGTGCCATTGCTTGCCACGGCGTAGTTCCGTCCCGACCTCCAAGAGTCGGGACGGGACGAAGCCGGATGCCTTTGTGCCTTCTACGAACTCCTAACTCCCAACTCCTAACTCCTTTTTCCAACCACGGATTTCACGGATTTTCACTGATGGAAGAGAAAGGAATTTCGGATTTCGAATGGCGAATTTCGGATTTGATTAACCACGAAGAGCACGAAGGGTGGAGGAAGAAAAGAGAAATATGATGAAGGCGGAAAGAATTCGAACCACTCGATAATGTCGCCCAATTCGATCTACTCGAACAATGGTTTGACCTGAATGACCGCAATGACCTTATTGACGAGGGTAGGAATTGCTAGAGGCGGGCAGGACCTGCCAGGGGCAGGCTGGCATCGCCTGCCCCTCCGAGAGGTGCTTGGTTCGGCATTCCGCCAGCGGAGTGGCGGAACTACAGCGGGTGGATTGGTGAATAGACGACTCTTAAACTTTGTGCCTTTGCTTGTCACGGCGTAGTTCCGTCCCGACCTCCAAGAGTCGGGACGGGACGAAGCCGGATGCCCTTGCGCCTTGGTGCCCTCTACCAACTGATACCCAATTGAAGGCCGAGGAGGGTGCCTTCGGATTCGGGTTGGTAGGCTTCGATGGGGGGGACGATGCGGGAGGGTGAGCGTTTGAAGGAAAGGGTTTCGTAGAAGGCGGAGAGTTGTATGTCGCGGTAGGCGATGCCGACTTCGAGGTCCCAGGTGGTGTCGCGTCCGGGTTTTAAGGAGAAGGTTTTTTCGTCTTCGAGTTCGAGACTGTATTGGGTGTTGTTATAGATGGCGGGACGGCGAAGCATGCGGGCGTAGAGGTGGAGGTTTCCGGTGGCGATCCATTCAAGTTCGACACCGAGTTGGCCATAGATTGTGAGCCAGCCTTCGTCGTAGCCGCCGTTGTTTGCGCTGCCTTTGGAGATGCGTCGAATCCAATAGCGGCCTCCGATACCGAGAATGGGATGCGCGTTTAGGCCGGTGCCGTCGCGGGCGAGGAAGGAGGCATAGATTTCGGTGCGCAAACCGAAGTAGTCGGTGTTGGATGACTTCGGTTCGCCGCCGAATGTGTGGCCTTCATAGTCAACGGATCCGAGTGTGCCTTCGGCGCGAAAGCCGAGCTGCCAGATATCGAAATCTTCTGCGATGCCATTGACGCCGATTCCGTAGCGGAGGCCGTCTTCTTTCAGGATGCGCGCGCCTTCGGAGAATTCTTCCCACGCGAGTTGCTCTGCGCGTCCGTAGAAGGTCATTCCGTACGTGCGGGTCGAGGGCGTGATGAGGAGGAGGGTGAGAGCGGTGAGTGAAATGGTGCGGGTAATTTTCACGAGGGGCGTGATCCGGGGCCGGTTCCGGGGTCAGGAAACTGGCGGAAGGCGTGTTTCTTGCGCATCGCGAGTTCCCAGAGTTTGGCGTATTTCATGAAGACGCCGAAGGAGCTGGTGATGGCGATGATGAGCCCGTGCCAGCCGTCGAGAAACCCGTGTTTGAGGATGTAGCCTTTGAGGAAGCGCAGCGGGGGGCGGGTCAGAATATCCAGCGGTTTGAATCGCGGGTTTTGCACGAACTTCTGGCGTGCGGAGATGGTGGAAAAACGGTCGAGTGTGTCGAGGTGGTCCCGCAGATCGTCGTAGGTGTAGTGCCAGAGCGGATACTTCAGCCGTTTGATGGGGCCGTTGACCACGACTTTGTCGTGCGGTTCTTCTCCTTCGGAGCGACCGTAGTCTTTGTGGAAGAGGCGCAGCTTGACGTCGGGATACCACTCTCCGTGGTGAATCCACTTGCCGAGATAGTAGACCTGGCGGGGGAACTCGTAGCCGAGATGTTGCGGTTTGTCGTTCTCAAATTCAGCGAGGATTTCTTCGCGCAGGCCGGGTGAGATTTCTTCGTCTGAATCTATGTTGAGTATCCAGTTGTAGCGGGCGAGGGTACGGACTTTGTTGCGCTGTCCGACATAGCCGAGCCAGACGTGCTGGAAAATGCGGTCGGTATATTCGCGGCAGATTTCGATGGTTTTGTCTGTGCTGAAGCTGTCGAGAACCACGATCTCATCGCACCAGAGCAGGCTTTCGAGGCATCGGCGGATTTTCTTTTCCTCGTTGAAAACGATGACGCACGCGGAGATGCGTTCGCGTGGTGCCGGGGCGGTCATGGCGCCGATGCGATGGGCTTGACGCGTGTGGGGCGCTCGCGCTCCGCGCTGGCGGAGGCTTTGGCGAGCAGGGGGCGGGGTTGCGCAGCTTCATCGAGCTTGTGGTCGAGATAGATCAGGCGGAGGTAGTAGCCGTAATATGTGCAGGGCTCGCCTGTGGCTGTTTGCTGTTCGCGCATGCCCTTCGGAATTACGCAGGTGGCAGTGAGGGTGCGTTCGTCGAGGGAGCCCCATTCGGGAGTGGGCTCCATGGCCTGCTGAGAGGTGCGTCCCGCAGAGGGGGCGATGACGCCGGTGTCGGGGTTGCGGTCGTAGAACGCGACTTCGATGCGGAGGTCGTCGGGGTTCAGACGAAATGCGCTTTCAGATTGCAGTGTGATTTTGAGGACACGCATTTCGTCGTAGTCTGCCGTGGCGGGAAATCGCGTCTGCTGAACGGCCGCGATTTTGAGTTCGGGCGCGTCGAGTCCCGGCGAGTTGAAGCGACTGAGGCGAATGCGTTCCGAGACGGCTTTTTGATAAATCGGCGATTCCGTGCTGCGGCGCAGAATTTCGGACCACTGTGCGGCGGCTTCGCCGGTGCGGCCCTGACTTTCGAGGAGGCGTGCGCGCTCTTCGTACGCGGGGAGATAATCGGGGTCGAGATTCTGGATGTGCGCCAGCAGGCGGTCGGCTTCGGCCGGGTGTCCGGTGGTGCGCGCCTCGCGCGCGGCGACGATGAGCTCTTCGGCTTCTTCGCGAGCGGTGCGGGGCGAAGGGGGCGGGGTGAGGGTGGGGAGGGCGGATGGCGGCGGTGCGGTTGTGACGCCGAGCTGTTTGACGGTGTCTTGAATTGCGCGAAGGTCTTCGCGGAGTGTCCGAATGTCCTCTGTGAGCGCTGGCGAGGGCGTTGCGCGTGTGCGCGCGGCGCTGTCTATGTTTTCCGGGGTGGCCAGCGCGCTTGCGTTCCCGGCGTCTTCGGGTGTTTCGTGTGGGATGTAGCGCGCGGAGAGGGCGAGCACGAGTCCGATGAGCAGCAGGGAGGCAAGCGCCCAGGTGGTTTGACGGCGTCGCCTGCGCGCGTGTGATCGGCCTTCTACTTCGGCTTGGACCAGGGCCTGGACGACAAGTTTGGTGCGGCCGAGTTCGAACTCATCGCCGTGTTTCAGACGTGCGTCCTGGACCTCTCGCTTGTTCACGAGGATTTTGTTCATTGACCCGAGGTCGCGAATGAACAGCTCATCGTTTTTTTGGAAAATTTCAGCGTGTCGCCGCGCAATTTCGGGGTCTTCAATGTGAATTGCGCACTGAGGATCGGACCCTGCGCACATCGGCTGTTCCGCGACGGTGATTCGCTCACCGGTTCGCGGACCGTTCAAGAATATCAGCCGGTAGATCATGGCGAGGGTTAGAATCCGTCCATCAAAATTACAGATTTTGTTGCACCGAGTTTAATTTCGCGGGTTTGGCCGCCTTCGATTGCAGGGAAGTCGGGCAGTCCTTTGAGGTTGATTGTTGCGTGGTCACCGATGACGCGCCAATTCCCGGCGGGCAGGGGGACGCTGAAGGAGGTCGGGCTGTCTCCGCTATTGAGGAGAACGGCAAAGGCGCGGCCCGGATTCTCGTGCTTGCCGTTGACGATATAGCCGAGGGCGCGGGTATCATTTTCCGGGGTGATCCACTCGTAATAGCCTGCGGGCGGGGTCAGGTGAACCCGGAACGCTTTGCCCTCGTCGCTTTGGCGCATGGCGATGAGGTCTTTGTAGTAGCGCATGGCTTCCGCGGCGAGGGGGCGATCCCGATCCGTCCAGCGAATGGCGTTGACGGCATCGCCCTTGTTGAAGGTGTTGCTGATGCCGTATTTGCTGCGCAGGAACTCCTGACCTTCGTTGATCATCGGCATGCCGAGCGAGGTGAACAGAACGGTTGCGGCGAGTTTGTTCATCTGCACTTCAAAGGACTGCACGAATTTACCGTTGTGGTCTGAGCGCAGACTCAGTTCGTCCACCAGCGCCATGTCGTCGTGGCTTTCCAGATAGTTGACGGCTTGCAGCGGATTTGCGGTCCACGTTTCGGTGGAGCCGGTGATGATTTTTTTCATCCACTCGCGGTCGGCGCGGCCGCGCGCGAAATCTTTGGCCGCGTAGCGGAAGTCATTGTTCCACGCGCCCCACCACATGCCGCGCAGTTTTTCTTTGTTCTGGCCGCGGATGCTCCACGGCTCGGAGATGAGGATGACATCGCGGTTCAGTGCGCGCGCCTCTTTTTCGATTTGGCGCATTGTTTCCATATCTATCAGTTCGGCGAGGTCGAAGCGGAACCCGTCCACTTTGTGTTCGCGCATCCAGTAGAGGACGTTGTCCACAATGAAGCGGCGCATCATGGGAGCCTCACTGCGCACGTCGTTGCCGCACGCACTAAAGTTGATGAACTTGCAGTCCGGGGTGAGGCGGAAGAAATATTTTTTATCAATCATGGAGAAGAGGTTCGGTCCGCCGACGTGGTTATAGACGACATCGAGCAAGACGGAGAACCCTTCGCGGTGCAACCCATCCACCATTTTCTTGAACTCGTAATACTGCGAGCCTTGCAGCGGCTTGCGTCCGTAGGAGGCTTCGGGCGCAAAGAAGTGTACGGTGTTGTAGCCCCAGCCATAATCGCGCGTGCTGTTTTCAAACTCGTTCACCGGCAAAAATTCAATCGCGTTGACGCCCAGCGCTTTGAGGTGATCGAGTCCGGTGCCGGTGCCGAGTGTGGCCAGTACGCCTTCGTATGTGCCGCGCAGGCCGGGTTGGACGCCCGAGGAGGGGTGAATGGTCAGGTCGCGGATGTGGGTTTCATAGATGATGAGGTCTTCGCGCGGCGGCGCCTTCCACTGGGTGGCGGTCCATCCGTTGAACCATTCGTTTGTCGCCTCGCGGTCAATGACGATTGAGTTGTTCATCGAGTGAGCGACCGCGAAGGCGTAGGGGTCGCTGATGAACGCCTGTCCGTTGAACGCCTCGCCATTGCCCTGCGGGCCATCCACGTTGAAGGCGTAGTATTTGCCCGTATCGAGGCCGACGAGGCTGATTTCCCACACGCCATCGCTCTCGTCCTTGATCATGGGATAGCGTTCTGCGGGAGTCAGGCGCCGGTAGGCGGGACGCTGCACTTCATACTCGGGTGTATCAAAGAGGTTCAGGTGTACGGCAGTGGCGCGAGGCGCGAAGAGGCGATAGGTCGTGATGCCGCGCGCCTTATTGAGGTGCGCGCCGAGTTCCTTTGTCGTGGTGATGGAGTCGAGGAGCTTTCCGACCGTGAGCACCTCGCGCACGCGGCGCGATGCGAGGCCGTCTATGACGACGTTATAGGTTTCGGACAGGCTCATCGGTTCAGCGGTAAAGATTTTGAGAACCGAGATGCCGGATTCCGTGAAATCAATTTTCAGGTTTGTGTTTCCGTTGGGATCGCGCACCCGGTTGGGCGCCTGGGCGGGCACATCCATCCACTGACTGCCATTGATCACGAATCGGAACATCGGGAACGGATCCTGCGGGGGGAACGGAAGGCCTTCGGTCGGGACGGTCACCTCCCATACGCCGTCGTCATCATCGTCCTGAAGCTGCCACACGCCGTTTGCGCCGCCCTGTGAATTCCACCAATTGAAATTGCCGGCCACGGTGACTTTTGTGGTGGGCGAAATATTCACCCCGTAGACACGCTCGTCGAAAACGAATCTCAGCCACTCGCCAGCCAGGAGGTAGCCGCGCAGATTTTTATCCGGTTGGCCGGGGATCACCTGAATATCGCGCACGGGGACATCGGGCTCGATTGCGACGCGGATGTGCTCCGCACTCGCAAGGGGCTGTTTCAGATACACCGTGATCTCGTTGCGGCCGTCGAGCTGTGCGGAGACGAGCACATTTGGTGGGCGCTCCAGCAGGAGGTCGTCATTCACGACAAATTCGCGGTTGTCGCCGGTTTCCCAGACGCCGTTGACGATGAATTTGTATTCGTAGCGGCCCGGCTTTGTGATCGGCAGGGATTTAACGTCCAGCACATACAAATTTTGGTTTGTCCGGATCAGCGGCGCGCCTGCGGTCCACTGATTCCAGGTGCCCGCCACCTCCACTGTGCTGGCCATCGGATCGGAGTAACGCAGCCAGTGCGTGGCCTTTATGCCGGGAATGAAGTGAGATTCCGGCGTGAGCGGCGGCTCATCCGCCCGCAAAACCGGCCCGAGAGAAGCGAGAACTAAAATGGCGAGAAAAAGACGCATTAAATACCCCAATTGCAGGCAGTGCATTCAACCACGCTCAAACCTCACAATCAAGAAAACGATAGGTCGCATCTACGCCGACGCGCCCGAATGGTGACGCCACTATGATCGGGCCCCGGTGTGCCCAAGGTTTTTGTGGGTGGTGGGGGTGAAGTGTGGTATGTTGTCTGGTTTTCTGAGTTTCCAAATTTTGGCACCATACAATGAGTCTTGATGAAATCCTTGTCGCGGGGGCGCGCGAACACAATTTGAAGAATGTCACTGTGCGGATTCCCCGGAATACCCTCACGGTCATCACCGGTCTGAGTGGCTCCGGAAAGTCCTCGCTGGCGTTCGACACCCTCTACGCCGAGGGGCAGCGGAAATATGTCGAATCGCTGTCGGCCTATGCCCGGCAGTTTCTCGAACAGATGCAAAAGCCGGATGTTGACCACATCGAGGGGCTTTCTCCCGCCATTTCGATTGAGCAGCGCACCGCGGGCTCGAATCCGCGCTCAATCGTGGCGACGACGACTGAAATCCACGACTATCTGCGTCTGCTCTACGCAAACATCGGCACGCCGCATTGCCCGAAGTGCATGCGCCCGATCACGCAGCAGAACGCCGAGCAGATTGTGGATCAACTGCTCAAGACGCCGGATCAGTCGAAGTT
Source organism: Kiritimatiellia bacterium (assembly GCA_039807095.1). Classification (GTDB taxonomy): domain Bacteria; phylum Verrucomicrobiota; class Kiritimatiellia; order CAIVKH01; family CAIVKH01; genus JAMLJG01. The sequence goes on along the minus strand of JBDHQM010000002.1, from coordinate 144,134 downwards.
GATTCTGCTGGCGCAAAAAGTGCAGGGCCGGAAGGGCGAGCATTTGGAGCTGCTCGATGAGCTGCGCAAGGCGGGTTTTGTCCGCGCGCGGATTGACGGCACGATTGTGGATTTGGACCAGGCGCCAAAGCTCGACAAGAAGCGGAACCACACCATCGAGGTGGTGATTGATCGCCTGGTTGTTAATGACAAGATTCGGACGCGCCTGACCGATTCCGTCGAAACCGCTCTGCGGCAGGGCGGGGGGATGCTGATCGCGCTGACGCAGACCGCGGGCCCGGAGTGGACGGAAACGCTCTATTCTGAAAAGAACGCTTGCCTCCACTGCGGATTGAGCTTCGAGACGCTGACGCCGCGACACTTCTCCTTTAATAGCCCGTATGGCGCGTGTCCGACCTGTCTCGGATTGGGCACCATGCTGATTTTTGACGAAGACCTGATTGTGCCGGACCCCTCGCTTTCGCTGGATGATGGCGCCATCCGCGCGTGGAAGGGCGGCGGTCGCCGCGCGGCAATCTATTACAAGGGATTGCTTCGCGCCGTGGCCAAACACCTGAATATTGAAATGACCACGCCCTATAAAAATCTGCCGGACTCCGCGCGCCAGTTGCTGATGCGCGGGTCGGGCGAGGAGGAGCTGGACCTCGGCTTCTGGCGCAGCGGCGCGTGGCATAAGTACCGAAAGCCGTTTGAAGGTGTGATTCCAAACTTGCAGCGGCGCTACGAGGAAACCGAAAGCGAATATATGCGGCAGAAGCTGACCGGCTTCATGAGCCGGCAACACTGCAACACGTGCGACGGTGCACGCCTGCGTCCGGAATCGCTGGCGAGCCTCATTGGCGGAAAATCCATCCTGGATGTCACGCGCCTCTCCATCCGCAAGGCGGCGGAATTTTTCGATACGCTCAAGCTGAGTGAACAGGAACAGAAGATTGCGAAAGAAGTCATCAAAGAGATTCGCCAGCGCCTGCAGTTCATGATTGATGTGGGGCTCGAATATCTCACGCTTGATCGCGAGAGCGGGACGCTTTCGGGCGGCGAGGCGCAGCGAATCCGACTGGCGACGCAGATTGGCGCGGGCCTTGTCGGCGTGCTGTATGTCCTCGACGAGCCGAGCATCGGCCTGCACCAGCGCGACAACGAAAAGCTGATCCATACGCTCAAAGAACTGCGCGATCTCGGGAATACCGTGGTGGTCGTCGAGCACGATGAGCAGACCATTTTGGAAGCGGACTATGTGATTGATCTCGGGCCCGGCGCCGGGCAGTTGGGCGGCGAGGTGGTGTTCCAGGGGCGCGTGCCGGAGCTGTTGAAAGCAGAGCGTTCGCTCACGGCGAAGTATCTGACCCGCGCGCTGGATGTCGAGGTGCCTGCAAAGCGCACGCCTGCGAAACAGGGCTGGCTGGTGGTGCAGGGCGCGAAGGAAAACAATCTCAAGGATGTAGACGCAAAGTTTCCGCTCGGCTGCCTGGTGTGCGTCACCGGCGTTTCGGGGAGCGGCAAGAGCACGCTGGTGGATGATATTTTGCGGCGCGCGCTGTTTCGCCATTTTTATGGAAGCCGCGAGCGTCCGGGTCTGCACAAGGCGATCAAGGGGTTGGATTTGGTGGACAAAGTGATCGTGATTGATCAATCGCCGATCGGGCGCACACCGCGGAGCAATCCGGCGACCTACACCGGGGCGTTCAATCCGATTCGCGATCTCTTCGCCATGCTGCCCTCCGCGCGGATTCGCGGCTTTGACAAGGGTCGCTTCAGCTTCAACGTGAAAGGCGGCCGCTGCGAAACGTGCAAGGGTGACGGCACGCTGAAAATCGAGATGCACTTTCTGCCGGATGTCCACGTGACGTGCGAGCAGTGCGGTGGGCGCCGCTATAACCGCGAGACGCTCGAGGTGAAATACAACGGCAAGAGCATTGCCGATGTGTTGGAGATGACGATTGAAGAAGCGGTGATCTTTTTCAAAAATATTCCGACCATCGCGCGGCGGCTGCGCACCCTGTCGGAAGTCGGGCTGGGCTATCTCCGCGTGGGCCAGGCGGCCACGACGCTTTCCGGCGGCGAGGCGCAGCGCGTAAAGCTCTCCGCCGAGCTGAGCAAAAAAGATACCGGCCGCACGGTCTATCTGCTGGACGAGCCGACGACGGGTCTGCACTTTGCGGATGTGCACCGGCTGATTCAGGTGTTTCAGCGCTTGCGCGACGCCGGGAATACCCTCATCGTGATTGAACACAATCTCGACGTGATCAAAACGGCTGACTACATTTTGGATTTGGGCCCGGAAGGTGGCGAAGGCGGCGGCCGGGTGATTGCACACGGCACGCCCGAGGCGATCGCGCGCTGTCCGGAATCTCATACGGGACGATATCTGGCTGATTTGTTGAAGCCGCGGAGCGAATAGTTTTCCAAGGTATGGAAGTTTTGTCGAAAACAGGTTCCAAGGATTGGAAGCGTGCCGTCGGGCGGATGGTGCGCGGCGCGCTGCTCGCGTTGTTGATGGGGGCGGGCGCGTGGTCGGCGCGCGCGGAGACCCCGGCGCGGTTTGAGCGCGACCCGAACTGGGTGGCGGGCCAGGCGGCGTTGCGCGACGGGTTCTATGATGTCGCGCGCCAGAAGTTTGAAGCCTTTGTGGATAAGGCCTTTTTCAAGAACTCCAAGGCGCGCGGGACGTTGTTCGAGGCGCAAGCCTTGTTTGGGATGGGGCAGTTTGAGGAGGCGCTGGGCTTGTTGCAAGAGCGGCGCGGGTGGGCCTCGCGCGATGATGTGGAGGGCGGTTTTGTTTTTTGGACCGCGCGCGCGCAGTATGAATTGGGGCGTTATAGCGATGTGACCCAGTCGCTCTTTCGCTTCGAGCGGGAATATCGGGAAGATGCGAACCGGGCGCAGGCGGCGCGGCTTCGCGCGCATGCGCTGGTGAAGCTGGGCGATCGCAATAGTGCGCTGAGCGCATTTGCGTCGTTTCAGGAGCGCTATCCGGAGTCGCCGGAACTGCCGGACAACTTGCTCGATTGGGCGGCGTTGCTGATGGAGGCCGATCGCGATGCTGACGCAGAGCGCCTGTTGCGCCAGATTATCGAGCGCTATCCGGACAGTGTGGCGTCGCATTCGGCCCGACTCTGGCTCGGGCGCATGCTGGTGGATCGCGGCGATTTTCCGGATGCCAAGGCGATGCTAGATTTGATTGTGCGCCCGCGCGCGAACGATTCCGAGCCGGACACGCGCGCGGAAGCCTGGCTCGCGTTGGCGGACATCGCGACAGCAAAGACGAATTATTCCGCCGCGCTGGATGCGTATGAGCGCGGCGAAAAGGCGGCGGATGACCTCGATTTGAAGCTCGACCTGCGCATTGCCCGCGCGCGGCTGCTGGCGCGGATGGACAAGGCGGATGCTGCGATCGGCCTGCTAGAGGCGGCGGTAACCTCTGCGCCCTCGCGCCCCGGCGCGGCGGAGGCGCAGTTGGCTTTGGCAGATATTTTGCTGGATCGCGGGCAGTATGCCAGCGCGCTGGAGGCCTATCAGAACTGCCTGGCGATGGTGGTGGATCCCGATGAACAGGCGCGTGCGCGGATGGGGCGCGGATGGGCGCTGTGGAATCTGGGTCGCTATGCGGAGTCGGCGACTGTGTTTGAGCAGACCGCGCCGCTGCTGACGAATGCGGCGATGCGCGAGATGGCGATGGTGAAGGCTGCCGATTCTTATTTCTCGAACAATCAGTTCAAGCTCGCGCAGGACGCGTATGAAAAGGCGCTGGCCGAGTTTCCGGCGAGCGCGTTGACGCCGCAGGTGCTGCTGCAGGTGGCCGAGAGCATGGCGCGCAATCGCGACTTCGCCACGGCATCGAAGCGGCTGGAAGACTTGCGCGCGCGCTTCCCGAAAGATCCGCTGGCCAGCCGCGCGGCGCTGCGACTGGCATCGCTGCGCGAGGATCAGGGGAAGTGGTCCGAGGCGGTGGCGCTATATGACGAGTTGCTGACGAATCAATTTCCCGCCGTCATTCGCTCCGAGGCGCTGCTTCGCTCCGCGCTGACGTCGTATCGCGAGGGCGCCTTTCAGGCGGCATTGGACCGGTTCGACCGCGTGTTGAGCGAATATCCTGAAAGCGCGTCTGTGGAGGATGCATTTTTCCTCCGCGCGCGCGCGCTGCATCTGTTGGGGCAAACGCCGCGCGCCATGCAGGTGGCGCAGGAGTTTCTCGATCGCTATCCAACCTCGGCCATGGTGCCCGAGGTGCGTTTCTGGATGGCGGAGCAATACTTCAATGCGGGGGCGTATGGTCGGGCGGAGACAAATTTTGGCAGCATCGTCACCGCCTATCCGCTGAGCGATTGGGCGGATGACGCGCTGTATTGGGCCGGTCGCGCGGCTGTGGCGCAGGGCGAATTCCGGCGCGCGCTGGGATTGTTCAACGACTTGACGCGCGTGTACACCAACAGTCCGTTGGTGCCGGATGCGCGTTTCGCGCAGGGCGACGCGCTTTCCGAGCTGGGCGAATTTTCCGGTGCGCTGCTGGCGTTCGACGACATTGTGCGGCGCTATCCCGCGCACCCGCTGGCCGACCGCGCGCGGGGTCGGCGAGGGGACAGCCAATTCATGCTCGGAACGGACCGCCCCGAGCGCTATCAGGAAGCCATCGCGAGTTACCGCGCGCTGCTCGACAACCCCGCTGTTGCGCCCGCATTGCGCTTGCAGGCGCAGTTCAAAATCGGGCGCTCCTACGAGCGGCTGGGGCGCGGGAGTGAGGCGTTTCGCTACTATCTCGACACCGTGTATGGCTGGCTCAGCGCGCGCGAGCAGGAACAGTTTGTGGAGCCGGTCTGGTTCGTGCGCGCCGCATTTGCGGCGGCGGCGCTGAAGGAGGCCGAGCAGCAGTGGGATGAGGCGATTCGCATCTATCAGCGCGTTGTGGAGAGCGGGCTCCCCGCAGGCGCGGATGCGGAGAAACAGATACAGAAGATTCAAGACAGCCGCTCTGCCCAGTTGGGCGAGCCGGCGGCCGGGAGAACTACGCGATGATGCATTTGTTGGAGTTGGGCGGCGCTGTCCTCTGGGTGATTCTAGGGTTCAGTTTTGCCATTGTGATGCTGATCTTGCAGCGCTCGCTGACGGTACACCGCGCGTCGCTGCGCGGGCGCGATTTCCTGAAGGGGATATTCATCAACCTTCAGCGCGGCAATTTGATGGAAGCCGTCGCGCTGTGCGAAGAGACGCCGGGCCCGGTGTCGCAGATGGCGCGCGTGGCGATTTTGGAACATCAGCAGGGCGGCGCGCGCACGCGACAGGTGATGGAAGAGGTGGGCGTGATTGAGATTGCGCGTCTGGAGAAGAATCTGCCGATTCTGCTGGCGCTATCGCAGATGGCACCGGTGCTGGGTCTGCTCGGCACGGTGGTCGGGATGTGGGATATGCTGGTGGCGCTGCACGAGCAGGCGCCGCTGCTTCAGTCGGGCGATCTCGGTTTTGGAATGAGCCGCGCGCTGATCACCACCATGGCCGGCCTGGGCGCGTGCGTGGTGGGCTATTTCGGCCATGCCTTCATCGTGAACCGGGTGGCGGCGGTTGTACTCGAAATGGAGCAGGCCTATACCGAAATCCTGCAGACGCTCGCGCACCTTCAGACGGACAAGCGGGACTCCTGATTCGCCATGGCAGATACGACCCCCAAACGAATGTACGTGTTCCGGCGGCACTTCGACACGACGCACCGCGCGCCGCGCGCCATGCTCATCATTGCGCCGTGGATCAATGTGCTGCTGCTATTTATTCTCGTACTGATTCAACAGTCGGCCTCCACCCTGCGCCCCGGTGTGCGCCTGGATCTGCCCGCTGCGTCTTTCGTGGATGGCATTCGCCCCGACGCGCTGGTGCTGACCGTTCCACAGGAGGGGATGTTCTTCTTTCAGGACGAGCGGCTTTCATTCGATGGCGTTGCGCTGGCTCTCGAGCGGGCCGTGCGCAGCAACCGGGATGCCGCCTTGATCATCGAAGCGGATAAACGGATTTCCTACGACACCATGATCCGCATCTATGGCATGGCGCGCAACGCAGGTGTTCGCGAGATTGTGCTCGCATCGCGACTGGAGCGAAAGCCGTGAACGTTCGTGTGCCCTTCTGGCGCACGCGCGAAACGTGGGTCGCGCTTCTGGTGACCAGCGCGTGTTTTGCCGGAGTCGCCGCGCTGGCGCACCGCACCTGGCCGCTCGCATTTTCCATGCGTGCGGCCCCGTTCGTCCCGCATCTAGCCTATCTGCCCGATGGAGAATCGCGCGCGGGCCTCGCCGCATGGGATCAGGATCCGCGGGCGCTTGGATCTCCCGTCTTGTTTGCGCTGCCTACTGCAGCGGGCTTCAGTCCCACGCGCTCCGCGCGCGTGTTTCCCGCATCGCCCGCGCTGCAAGAGCGCCGGAATGCCGGGCTGTGGCTGGACCGTATGCCCGCCGATGCGCCCGCACCCGAGTTGCTTCGCGACCGCACTGCGGCGGAACTGGAGGGCGCGCTCTCCGCGCGGTGGGGGCGCTTGCCGCAAGTGAAAGATCCGTTTGCCCCGCCCGTCGTCACGAGCGCGGTGGTTGTGCTGGAATGGCCGGACGGCCGGCCGGAACTCGCGTCGGGCCTTCCACTCGCGATTGACCCTGCGTTGGACGAGAAGGTGTGGGAGGTGCACGCGCGTCTATTCTTCTCCGATCGCGGCGACGTGCGCAGCGTATTTGTTGAGCAGAGTACAGCCACCCGTGAACGAACCGACTCGCTGGTGCGTGCGCTGTACAGACTGCACACCGGGCCGGGCGCAGAATCGAGCGTGCGGGTCGGGCTCTATCTTCAGCGTCCGACGCTGGACTCCGCGCGCGCATCGGAGGCGACGCCATGACCGGAGCCTCATCAGCGCTGGTCTTCTGGGTGCCGCCGGTTTTCGCCCTTGTCGCAATTTTAGCCGCGTGGCTATATTATGCCGCGCGCGAGGAAAAAACGCGCAAATCATACGATCCCGGACGCCTGTATCGGTGTGTGAACTGCGGGCGTCTCTATGTCGAACCCCGCCAGGTGCCCATGGCGCGTTGCCCGCACTGCGATCATTTGAATGAGGCGCCATTGCGTTGAAAACAGCGTACGCGGGCAGGAAGGAAAAGAAGTTTATGAGCAAGCAAGACGATAATCGAACCGCTGACATCCGCGTGGTGAAGTGGGCCCCCACATCCACCGTCAAAGCGGTGGAAGAGTTCATTGTGCGCGATGCCATCCTTCCGGAGGCCGAAGAATCCGCGCGCGGGGTACTCGCAGAAATTCGGGCGCGCGGCGATGCCGCCGTGTGTGAGTTCGTCGCGCAGTTTGATGGACACAAGGTCACCGCCGCCAAGATGGAAGTGACGAAGGCCGAGCGAATGGATGCGATTGATCGCGTGGATTCCGACTTCAAGAAGGCCGCAGGCGAAGCGCTCGCGCGAATTCAGAAATTTGCCAAAGCCGGATTGCGCAAAGATTGGAATATCCTCAGCCCCAAAGGCGGCATGCTCGGCGAACAGTTTCAGCCTTACGATCGCGTCGGCTGCTACATCCCCGGCGGCGCCGCGCCGCTCGCCTCCACCGCTTTGATGACCGTCGGTCTCGCGAAGGCGGCAGGTGTTTTGGAAGTTGTCGCCTGCACCCCTGCTGAGAAGGGCGGCAAAGTTAACCCGCACGTCCTGTATGCGCTCGATCTCGCGGGCGCGACGGAGATTTATCGCATCGGCGGAATCCAAGCCATTGGCGCAATGGCGTATGGCACCAAAACCATTCGGAAAGTGCAGAAGATTGTTGGCCCCGGCGGGCCGTACGTCACCGCTGCCAAACGGCTCGTGTATGGAGCTGTGGACCTCGATATGATCGCGGGCCCCAGCGAAGTTGCGATCCTCGCTGACGATTCGGCATCTGCGAAGCACGTCGCTGCCGACATGCTGGCACAGGCGGAACACGGCACCGGCCACGAGCGCGCGCTGCTGGTCACTGTTTCCCCGCAACTCGCCTACGCCGTTGCGGAAGAGCTGCCCAAACAGGCATCCGACCTCAACGCCGGTGACGCCGTCTATCGCGTGCTGAACAAAGGCACCCTGATTGTCATCGTGGATAATCTGGATATCGGAATGGAGCTCATCAACGCATTCGCGCCGGAACATTTGGAAGTGATGTGCCGCGAACCGCGCGTGTGGCTGAAGAAGGTAAAGAGCGCGGGCGCGGTATTCATTGGCCCCTGGACCCCGGAATGCGCGGGCGACTTTGTGGCTGGCCCCAGCCACGTTTTGCCGACCGGCGGTACTGCCGCCTTGTTTTCCGGCCTGACTGTGGACTCCTTCCGCCGCCGCACCAGCTTCATCTCGTTCACACGCGCCGACCTGCAGGACGTCCTCCCGCACATTGACCAATTCTCCCGCGTCGAACGCCTCCCCGCCCACGGCCGCTCCGCCCGGATTCGTTTTGATAAATAGGCAGGCGAGTCGGGAATGCGATCTTTCTTGAAAGATATTGGAGTGCCGCGCCCGCTTCGAAAACGATTGGAGCATCTTCTTCGATTGGATCGGCGTCCCAACCGGCCTTCTGCACTTGCCAAGGAATTCTGCAAGGGCGAGGGGCTGGAGATTGGCGGTGCAGCACACAATCCGTTCGGACTAAACACGCGCAATGTGGACTATACGCGCGAGCAAACGGTCTACAAAGAAATGGAAATCAGCGCATGTGGGCGCGCGTTGCCCGTGGATATTGTCGCACCGGGCGACGCAGTTCCGCTGCCCGATGCGTCAGTTGATTTCGTGATCAACTCGCACGTGCTGGAGCATTTTTTCGATCCAATCAAAGCGCTTCAAGAGTGGTATCGCCTCGTGCGGCCCGGCGGGATCATTTTCATCATTGTCCCGCACAAAGAGCGAACCTTCGACAAAGAGAAACAACGAACTCAGTTGTCGGAACTGCTCGATCGCCATGCCGGAAAAATTGCACCGTTTGATCCGCCGGATGGCCACTACTCAGTCTGGGTTACAGAAGATCTGTTGGAGCTTATTCTCCACATGAATCGCAGTGGCCTTTTTCCCGCGCCGGTAAAGATTGAAGCCGTGCAGGGCCGGGACGACAAAATTGGCAACGGCTTTACCGTTGTCCTGCGGAAATAGACGATCCGTTTCGCTTTCTGACACGAGAGCGTAGGCGACGCACCGCAAGAATCAGAAAAAACATCGCCAAAAATCCCGCAAGCGCAGACCGCCATCCGAAGAAATATCCGCCTGTCGCTGCCGCGGCAACGCACACGAAGATTGAGGCAAGATCGGCCATCAAAACTGTCGGCGTTGCATAGCGCCGATAGCGTTGAATTGCGCGAAAACCCGGATATACGGCGTAAAACGCGAATTTTCGGAGCCTATAGAGCGCGGACCGAAAAGAGGGGTGTGTATTCAGGTCGCTGATCCAATCGAGAGAAAAGGCGGGATCTAGATTGCCCGCTTCGCGAATGAGGCGCACATAATCGAGTTCAATCGCCCGCGCCTCTCCGTTTTTCCAAAAATAGGTGGGCGATGAGTGTTTGTATCGTCCATCCACGAAGCGTCGCTTCACAAAACCCGCACCCTGGCGGATCAGTTCTTCGTACGAAAAATCAATGTGTTTGCTTGTGCGAAAGAGGGGCGCGATTTTCAATCCGCTCTCAACCATTCGCCGACTCAATCCCACTTCCATGGATTTGATCGTGTCCCAATACCCGGTTGAGGAGGCGCCTGTTGAGAGATGGCGGAAAAGCTCGTGGATCGCACGCGGCTTGAGATAGAGAAAGAATGATTGCAGGTGAAAGCCAAGATTTGGGTTTGCGGTGAGCGAGACCATGTCGGCGTCATTCATTTCTGCCTGAGCGATGAAGTCGGGGATGGTGTCGCGAAAATAAACCACGGAGTCGTTGGCGAGGAGGATGCGCGACCAGGCATTGCGAACTCCTTCAGGCGTGGCGTTGATGAAGCGGCGCCACATACCGAAATCGAATCCATCATTCTCGGTGAGAAACAGCTCGATTCCGTTTGCCGCGAGGAACTGTTTGCTTTCCTCGTCCAGCTCGCGGCGATTTGTCAGCAAGACGACCGGCATGCCGCTGCGCGCGAAACTGGTAAGTGCGTAGCGGATGTATCCCGGCAGGGCAGGACCGGTTTGGAAAGAAGAGTAGAGAATGCGCACGGCGCCGGTAGTCTGGTTGTCGCGTTCCGCTGCTGTGGCATCCATGGCGCGAAAGAGTTGCACGCGCGGCATGGTGCGTCAATCTTCGCAACGCGGCCGCCGCGATGGAAAGAAATCCATTGACGCCACCCCGGCAAACTGCCTAACTTTTACGAAATTGTAAAAGTTGCGTGATAAACATGGGCGTGGATAACGGAGCGAGTGCCAGGAATGTGAAGCGGCGTCTGGTGGCGGCCGGCGGGCGACTTGCGCAGGATTTCGGTTTCAATCGGACTGCGGGCGAAGTCTTGGCGTGCCTTTACCTCACAGAGGGGGAGGCATCGCTGGATGCGTTGGAGCGCGAGCTGAACTTGAGTAAGGCGGCGGTGAGTCTTGCTGCTGCGCAACTGGACCGGCTGGGATTAGCCCATCGTGTGCGGAAACCGGGCGACCGTAAACGCTACTATCGAAGCGCGGACGATATTGGAACCGCGTTGCGCCACGGAATTTTGAAATTTGCCAGCGCGCGTATGGCGGCGCTGGATACGGAGCTGGAAGAAGCAGACGCGGCATTGGGGGGCAAAGCGGCGAGTCCGGATGAAGCGTTTCTACGTCGGCGTGTCGCTCGTTTGAGTCAGTTGAACAAGCGCGCAAGCCGTTTGATGAAGAATCCTCTTGTGAATTTGTTTTCTAAGCTGGGATAGGCGCGATGCAGACAACCGTTATTCGAGCAAACAGTCCCTGGTGGCGGATTCCGGTGCGCGAGCTGTGGGAATACCGTGATCTTTTGACCCTGTGGGTCAAGCGCGAGCTGACCGCGGTGTATCGCCAGACAATCATCGGGCCGCTTTGGTTTGTGATTCAGCCGCTGCTTACGACGATCGTCTTTACGGTGATCTTCGGAACGGTGGCAAAGATTTCGACAGATGGAATTCCGCAGTTCATTTTCTACATGAGCGGAACGCTGTTTTGGAATTATTTTCAGGGCGTGTTGAATCAAGGCGCGACATCGCTGGTGTCCAACACAAATATCCTAACAAAGGTGTATTTCCCGCGCCTGATCATGCCGTTGTCCGGCGTGTTTGTGCAGTTTGCCCATCTTGCACTGAACTCGCTTTTGTTTCTCGGCTTCTACTTTTGGTATTATTTCCGCGGGAGCGCGATGGAGCCGAATGCGTGGGTTTTCTTCCTGCCTCTGTTGATTCTACAGACGGGACTGCTCGGACTCGGATTCGGATTGTGGGTCTCGGCGGCGACGATCAAGTATCGCGACCTGCGTTTCGCTCTGCCGTTTCTGGTGCAGTTGTGGATGTATGGCACGCCAATTGTGTATCCCGCCAAACTGGTTGTGAAACCGATCCTGAAGTTTGTGCTGTGGCTTAATCCGATGACCGCGGTTGTGGAGTTCAGCCGCTATGCACTCACGGGGCGGGGGAGCCCGGAGCTTTGGGGGCTGGGCTTGAGCTGGTTTGTCACTGCGCTTGTTTTGGTGTCCGGCCTTTTCCTCTTCAATAAAGTTCAACGCACGTTTGTGGATACGATATGAGCGAGGCGGCAATTTCCATTCACAATCTTTCGAAGCGATACCGATTGGGGACGATCGGGCGGCACACGCTAATTGATGAAACCAAGTATTGGTGGCACAAACTGCGCGGCCGCGATCCGCGGAAGGCGTTTGAAAAAATCGGATACGGCGCGACTGAGCGTCGCCGGGTCGAGGCAGAACAGGCTGGAAACCAGGACTTCTGGGCCTTGCGCGATGTTTCATTCGATGTGCAGCCGGGAGAAGTTGTCGGCATCATCGGCCGCAATGGCGCGGGCAAATCCACGCTCCTGAAGATTCTGAGTCGCATCACAGAACCCACCTCTGGCGAGGTGCGAATTCGCGGTCGAATTGGTTCGTTGCTTGAGGTGGGTACGGGTTTCCATCCGGAGCTGACCGGGCGAGAAAATGTATTTATGAACGGCACGATTCTCGGCATGAAGGAGCGAGAAGTCGCCCGCAAACTGGACGAGATTGTTGCCTTCGCCGAGTTGAGCGCGTTCATAGATACACCGGTGAAGCGTTATTCGAGCGGAATGTACGTTCGACTTGCCTTTGCGGTGGCGGCGCATTTGGAGCCAGAGATATTGATCGTGGACGAGGTGCTCGCGGTAGGTGATGCGGAGTTTCAGGCGAAATGCCTTGGCCGTATGCAAGACGTCTCAAAAGAGGGGCGTACGATTTTATTTGTCAGTCACAACATGGCCGCGATTCAGGCGCTCTGTTCCCGGGCTGTTCTCTTGCGCGGCGGTGAGTGCCAGATGATCGGCAATGTGCAGGAAATTACAGAAGCGTATCTGAAAACGCATTTACCGAAGGCGTCGCATCTGCCCATCAACGAACGAACCGACCGGAGCGGGGACGGCAGTGTGCGTTTTACTGGTTATCGAATTCGTAACGAGCGAAACGTCGTCATCAACGCGGCGCAGTCTGGCGAAACCATTACGGTTGAGTTGGATTACGAGCGCACCGTGATGAACGATCAACCGTGCTTCATTTATTTTCGAGTGGCATCGGGTGAGACCCGTCAGGAAAAATTCCTGTGTTTTTCGCGCGTCTCGCATCCGGAGACCCTTCGCTTGGGGCGGCGCGGCACGATTCGCCTCACAATTCCAAAGTTGCCGCTGCTTCCGGGACGCTATGTGGTGCATCTGTTCTGCAAGGTTGGCAAAACCGTTGCGGATGAATTGATTGACGGCCTGGAGTTATTCGTCGTTGACGGAGATTTTTACGGGACGGGCAAACTGCAAAAGATCAGCGATAATTCGGGGGTTCTGGTGTCGCATCAATGGGAGATCGTCAACTCGGCGTGACGTATGGCTGTGATGCGCCGGGTGTGCGGGAACGTGTGGATGACAAAATGAGTTGTGTCGTATTAGTGCCCTGCTTCAAGGAGACGCTCAGCGCGGAAGAGCGCCTGTCGCTTGCACAGTGCCGCCGTATTTTGGGCCGCCACGACATCCGCATCATTTGCCCGGAAGGTTTGATCCTGCCTCCGGAGTTTGAGGGAGTGAAAACCGAGTATTTCCCAGCATCGGCATTTGTGAGCGTTGACGCATACAGCCGCCTGCTGCTTTCCGATGATTTTTATGCCCGATTTCGCGGGTGGGAATACTTGCTGATTTATCAGTTGGATGCCTTTGTTTTCCGCGATGAATTGGAGGACTGGTGCGCGCGTGGGTATGACTATATCGGCGCGCCGTGGGGCAGTCGGGACCTATTGCGCCATCGCCATGTGCGCGAGGCGCGGCCACGGTTGGTGCAGTGGCCGGGATTGGCGCGACTCTGGTATCGCCGTGATTTTCGCGTGGGCAATGGCGGTTTCTCGCTGCGCCGTATACCGGGTTTTCGCCAGACCCTGATGACGCACGGGAAGTTCGCTGCGCAGTGGCCGGGAAATGAAGATATGTTCTGGACAATGTTTGCGCCTCCCGGTTTCCGGATTCCTCGCGAAGAGGAAGCGATGTATTTTGCGCTGGAACTGGAGCCATCGAGCTATGTGGCTCGCATGAACGGGCGTTTGCCGTTCGGGTGCCATGCGTGGGGAAAATATGAGCCCGATTTTTGGGCGGCCCATATCCCTGGAGGTTCGTCATGATTGCGGGCGCATTGTGGCGATACGCAAGCGGGATGGTAGCTGCGCGTTCGGCTGCTGCGCAGGCTGCAGCGTGGGAGCGCAATATCAATCAATCTTGTCGTCCCGTGAATTCCTTGGTCCGCGAATCCGATCCGGGCGTGTTTTCTGTGCTGATCGCTGCCCGGGCTGTAGATCGCTATTTGGCAGATTGCTTGGATTCCATCCTGCACCAACCTGCGCCGGTTGGGGTGGAGCTGGAAGTGTTGATCGCGATAGACTGTTGTGAAGCTACGCTTTCCGCAGCACACCGGTATATCGCCGCACTTTCATCGGAGATGCGTAGACGCGTTCGCGTGCTGAACTTCCGGTCCCATTGTGGACTGTTTGTTATTCGCAACTCTCTACTGCTGGCATCCCGCGGTGAGTTTGTCCTGTTCGTGGATGCTGACGATGCGCTGGTGCCCGGCGCTCTCGCGTCCTTCTATTCTTTTTGTCGTCAATGCGCCGCCATAACGCCCGCATTTCTTGTGCGTCCGATGGCGGCGATTTGCGATGACCGGCTACAGCCCGCCGAGAAGAAACATCCGCGCCAGGTCAAGGGCGCCATTGGGCTTTCCAAGACAGTCCTCACCCGCCTGGGCGGCTTCGCTCCGTGGCCGTGTGCGGGCGATCGGGACTTCTTGCGGCGCGCAGCAAAGGCGGATATCCCTGTGTTCTCCCTGCCGGAAACGCAAATGTTATATCGCCAGCACGGCGGGCAATTGACGCGAAGCACTGAAACCGGGATGAAAACGAAGCTACGCGCACACTACTGGCGTGCAGTCGAACAGCGCTCAGTTCGTGGAGTGATCGCCGAGGAGCCAATCGTAGGGGTGCCGGATGTCTGAAACAGCACACAATCCTGCGCTAATGATTTCTGTAGTGATTCCGGTTTTTAACGCCGCGCCGTTTGTCGAGAGTGCGGTGCGCTCTGCATTGGCGCAACCCGAGACGGGTGAGGTGATTCTGGTGGATGACGGTTCTACAGATGGGTCACTCGAGATTTGTGAGCATTTGGTTGCGCAATTTGCTCAGGTCCGCTTGCTCCGCCACGCCAATGGCGAAAATCGAGGCGCCGGAGCAGCGCGGAATCTTGGGATCGAACATGCAGTGCATCCCTTGGTGGCATTCTTGGATGCAGACGACATTTTTCTTCCCGGTCGGTTTCGCGGTGTGATTCGAACTCTGGAGGCGCATCCGGATGCGGATGGTGTCTATGATGCTGTCGGCATGATCTTTGAAGACGAGGCGGCTCACGAGCGCTGGGAAAAAGCCAATTGGCCAGAAGTACTTCGAATTCGGGATGCGATTCTTCCTGAACAGTTATTTGAAAGCCTGGCGCGCGGCGGGTCGGGCGCGTTTTGTACCGATGGAATCGTGTTGCGGCGGGAGCTTTTGCAGAAGAGCGGTAATTTTAATACACGCT
Organism: Kiritimatiellia bacterium; assembly: GCA_039807095.1. Lineage (GTDB taxonomy): Bacteria > Verrucomicrobiota > Kiritimatiellia > CAIVKH01 > CAIVKH01 > JAMLJG01. Next base: position 128,891 of record JBDHQM010000002.1, on the reverse strand, counting down.
TGCGCACGGGACAGGATACGCACCTGTGGGTTCGATTGGCAGCAGTTGGACGACTTTATTCCAGTGATGTGTTGTCGCCGGTAGCCATGGCGCGCGTTCATTCCGGCAACCGGGTGACGGGCAGGCCGCGTCAATTGCAGTATGCGGGAATCCAACAGGTCTGGGGCGATCTGTTGAAATGGGCTGCTTCGCGAAAGTTATCGGCAGAGCAGCGGCGGGCGTTGGCGCGACGCTACGTGAGCGCTGCAAACGGACGAGTGTCACAGCAGCGCGTTGCGCGCGCCGTTGGAATCGCGCTTGCTGCCTCGGCAATCCTTCTGTGGCGATGCCCGCAGCCGTGGAAGGTCGGGGGATTTGCGCACTTAGTATTTGCTGCCACTGGGGTGGGGTTGATTGCAGAGCGGCTATTTGACTTTATGCGGATGCAGCAAAAATCCCGTTCGGGGGTAACTTCGTGAACTCCGGCCCAAAAGCTGTAGCCGAATATGCGTCGAGCGAACGTGTCCGTCCGCTGATCAGCGTCATTACGGTGTGCCGCAATGAGGTCGGACGAATACAGCGGACGATTGATTCGATTCTCGGTCAGAGAACAGAATTGTTTGAGTGGATTGTTGTGGACGGCGCTTCAACAGATGGAACGTTGGCGATTCTCCAGGCGCACAATGATGCCATTGCAAAATTGATTTCAGAACCGGATCGCGGCATTTACGACGCGATGAATAAAGGCGCGCGCGCTGCATCGGGAGAGTGGCTGCTTTTTCTCAACGGTGGAGACGCATTTGTGAACCGGAGCACAGTTGCGAGTATTGCGCCATTGCTCGAAAAGAGTGATGTAGACGTGCTGGTCGGCGCACATGTTCGCGTGTGGCCGGATGGGCGTGCACCGGTCAAAAAAATACATTCAGGTGCGCTCGATCTGCATCACTTCTACCGCCGCCCGGTGAATCATCAGTCGGCATTTATCCGGCGTAGAGCATTCGAGAAATTCGGCCCGTATGACACGACATTCAAATATATCGCGGACTGGGATTTTTTTGTGCGCGCAGTTTTAGGCGGCGCTCGAATGGAACGCTGTGACGTACTGGTGGCCGAATATGATGCAACCGGCGTTTCTGCGCAAAAAAAGCATTCGTCCGAAATGAAGCGCGAGCGCCGGCGCCTCCGGTCGCACTTCTCTCTTATTTATCGCATGCGTCGTTTTGCATCCGATATCTTCGTTTCCCTGTTGGGAAGGGGGTCGGAATGAGTGCGCGCATAGCGCTTGTCAACGTGTGGTTCGGTCCATTGCCATTTTGGATGCCGGCCTTGCTACATTCGTGTCGTTTCAACCCCGATGTGGATTGGCTGATCTTCACCGATCAATCCGCGCCCGCCTCGACGCCGGAAAACGTTAAGTTTTTTCCGATGGATATTGATCGTTTCAATACTCGCGCAAGCGCGGCGTCGGGGTATCGAATTCGGGTGAATCCCTCATTCACCTATAAGCTGTGCGATCTCAAAATGATGAGCGGTTTGATTTTCGAGGAGGAATTGAAGGGGTACGATTTCTGGGGATGCTGCGATCTGGATGTGATCTGGGGAAATCTGCGGCACTTTCTGACGGAGGAGCTTCTGGCGAATTACGACGTGATCTCCGCGCGTCCGAACCGTATATCGGGACACTTCACCCTGTTTCGGAATCAGGAGGCATGGAACAACCTTTTTCGCCGGGTTTCGAAAATTCAGGAACGGGTAGAGGACTCTGCCAGATACTGGCGAGTGGATGAAGACGGGTTATCCAAGGTGCTGCAGTGGTATCAGCTCAGCGCCATTGGCCGGTTGACCACGCGCTGGATTCGCCGGTTGCCGCTGCCACGCGTGTGGTGGGAGCGGGTGTGGACGACGAGCGGAAAACATCAGCGCTTGATGCTGGAGGACCCATCGTTGAGCATGCGCTGGTGTGAGGGCCGGGTATACGGTGCGAACGGCGAAGAGATGATGTATCTGCACTTCCATCAAATCCGAAAGTTTATGAAGGGAACGGATATCGGTCCTGGTGATGCGCCGCGTGAATTTTACGTTTCGCCTGCGGGTATTTATTTGTCACGTGCGGTGAATTCTGCGGTTAAATCGGGGGAAGAGCCGACGCGAGCGATATAGAAATTTACGAAATGTTGGAAAGGATGAATCGAATGAAAAAAGTGATTTTGGGGATCAAGTATCTGGCACACGATACAGCAGCCGCGATTATGGTGGATGGCAAGCTGATCGCCGCGTGCGAGCAGGAGCGCTATTCACTGGATAAGCACAGCCGGCTGTTTCCGACAGATGCAATTCAGGATTGCCTACGGAAGGCAAAGCTGACGATGGCCGATGTGGACGAAATTGCATTCGGCGGGGATCCGGAGGCGTGCATTCGCAGAACGTATCTCGAGGCGGCAATTCGCGACCCCAAACGCGTGGGCATGATGATTCAGGAGTTTGAGCGCATCAAAGAGATGTTCAATGTGGAAGAGATCATCCGCGAGAAGACCGGTTTTACGGGAAAGATTTCCTATTTCGATCACCACCTCACACATCTGGCGAGTTCGTATTATCCGAGCGGATTTCAGGATGCTGTGTTGCTGAGCATTGACGGCATCGGCGACAACAAGACGATGAAACTGGGCGTCGGGCGGGCAGGCGCGATTGAGGTCTTGTATGACCGCTACGATTACCCGCATTCACTCGGATTGGTGTATGCCGCGATCACCTGCTATCTCGGGTGGAAGAATGTGCACCATGAGGGCATCATCATGGCGCTGGCGTGCTTTGGTGATTCCGATCATATCGTGCCGGGGCAGACGCGGAGCTACTATTCGTTTTTTGAAGATATCATTCAGTATGACGGGAAATACACTATCACCATCAATCCGGAATGGATGGCGTATTATTATGAGCGGAATAAATGGGTGTCGGACCGCTTTGTCGAAGTGTTCGGCCCGCGCCGGAAGTACGATGTCGCAACGCTAAATCAGCACCATAAAGATATTGCCGCTGCCTTGCAGCGGCGCCTTGAGGAGGTTGTGTTGGGTGTGCTGCGCAATGCGCGCAAAGATACGGGAATCAAGTATCTGTGCTTGAGCGGCGGCGTTGCGCTGAACTGCTCGATGAACGGGCGGATTGAGCGCGAGCATATATTTGACGAAATCTTCGTGCAGCCTGCATCGGGTGACGCCGGACTGGCGATCGGCGCGTGTTTCCTTGCGCAGCGCGCACATGATCCGAATTACCGGCCGGTCAAAAACCACAACTATTATCTGCACGGCGACTACACGTCGGCCGAAATGGAGCAGGCGCTCAAGAGTGCCGGCGTGGCATACACGCGTCCGCCAAATCTTTACGCCGATGTTGCTGACAAACTGGCTGCGGGGAAGGTGATTGGCTGGTATCAGGGCGGAGCAGAATTCGGTCCGCGCGCGCTCGGCAATCGCAGTATTCTTGCCAAGCCGTATCCGGAGGCGATGCGCGATCACATTAACGACAACGTGAAGTTCCGCGAGTATTTCCGGCCGCTTGCTCCGGCGTGTTTGAAGGAATATGTGCATGAATACTTCGACATCGGGCAGGAAAGTCCGCACATGCTGATCGCGTGCAAAGTGCAGCCGGCGAAGAAGTCGGCGATTCCGGCAACGGTCCATGTGGATGATTCGTGCCGGGTGCAGTCGGTCGGTCGGGAAAACAACGAGCGCTTCTACGAGTTGCTCACTGCGTTTCATAAGAAGACCGGCTGTCCTGTGCTGTTGAATACATCCTTCAATGTAAAGGGGCAGCCGATTGTCCAAACTCCGGAGCAGGCGGTTGCGTGCTTCCTGGGTACGGAGATTGACGTGTTGGTGCTTGGCGATTTTGTGGTGGAGAAAAAGGCGAAGAACGCCGAAGCCTCAGCATGAACCCCTCCCAGCACAGTCAGCGATTCGAAAACGTCGTCGCCATCATCCCGGCGCGCGGCGGATCCAAGGGTGTGCCGCGAAAAAATGTGCGTCCTGTAGCGGGGCGCCCACTGATTGCGTGGAGCGTCGCCGATGCGCTTGAGTCTCAACGCGTCTCTTGTGTGTATGTCAGCACGGATGACGCCGAGATTAAGTGCGCAGCACAAGATGCCGGCGCACAGATTATTGATCGCCCGGCGGTCTTGGCGGAAGACTCGACAACATCCGAGGCTGCGCTGTTGCACGCGTTGGATTGCATCGCGGCAGACCGGGGCGGAGACCCTGACCTCGTCGTATTTCTACAAGCAACGTGTCCGATTCGAACCGGAATGGATATTGATTCCGCTATTGCCTTGCTAGAGGAATCGAATGCCGATTCTGTTGTCTCTGTTTCGCCCTCTCATCTGTTTCTTTGGGAAGAACAGGATGGATCTGCGGTCGCGGTCAATCGCGACTGGCGTGTACGCCCGCGGCGTCAGGACATGGCGCCACGCTATCGGGAGAACGGATCCATTTACATTTTCAAACCGTGGGTGCTGCGGCAGGGAAACAATCGGTTGGGCGGCAAAATCGTTTTGTTCAAAATGACTGAAGAGGCTGGAGTAGATATTGATTCCGAAATGGATTTGGAGTGGGCGAGTTTTCTGCTTCAACGCGGGGAGAATCCGACATGATCATCGAACGCGATGTCCGACCGTGGAGCGTGAATGCGGATACGCCGATTGCGGAGGCGTTGCATCGCCTCGACGCGAATCATAAGGGATTTGTTATCGGCGTGGATGAGTACGGTGTGCTGGAGGGTGTTCTGACCGACGGCGACGTGCGACGCTGGCTGATGAAGCAATCTGTGGCGAATCTGCGCGAGCCGGTTCGCACGATTCTCGTGCGCTCCTGTGCGGTGGCACTGGAAGGCGAATCGCAGGAGGAAATTCGCCGTCGTTTTTCCGATCGCGTAAAATTTCTGCCGCTGCTGGACGCGCGCCGCCGTTTGATTGGCGTGGTGCGCCGTCGCGGATTGTTTGAAGGGCTGAAAATCGGTGACCGCGTAATCAGCGACGAGGGGCCGGTTTTCGTCATCGCGGAGGTCGGGATCAATCATAACGGCAGCGTGGAGATGGCGCGTCGCCTGATCCGCGCGGCGCGCGATGCGCGTGTAGATGCGGTGAAGTTTCAGATGCGCTCAATGTCGCATTTGTACCGCAACACGCCGGGCGGTGTGGCGGGGGAGGACCTCGGCGCTCAATATACGCTCAATCTGTTGGAAAAGTTCGAGCTACCCGTCCCGGATATGCTTGCGCTGTTTGATTACGCCCGCTCTCTCGACCTCGCCGTGCTGTGCACTCCGTGGGAAGAAGAGAGCCTGGACGTGCTGGAGCGCAACGGGATGGAGGCATACAAAGTTGCTTCGGCGGATTTGACGAATCATCCGTTCATCGAGAAGCTTGCGCGAACGTATAAGCCGTTGATTCTTTCGACGGGTATGTCCACGGAGGATGAGATCGCGGAAACCGTGAAGGTGCTGCGCCGGAATGGAAGTGCCTATGCGCTGTTGCACTGCAATTCAACGTACCCCGCGCCGTTCAAAGACATTAACCTTGCCTACCTGTCCCGGTTACGCTCGATCGGCGGATGTCTCGTCGGATATTCCGGTCACGAGCGCGGTATTCACGTTGCCATTTCGGCTGTGACGCAGGGCGCGAAGATTATCGAAAAGCACATCACGCTGGACCGAAACCTCGAAGGATCGGACCATAAAGCGAGTCTGTTGCCGGACGAATTTGCGGCAATGGTTGAGGGTATTCGGCAGGTTGAAGAATCCATCGGAACGGGCCATCCGCGCACGCTTTCGCAGGGCGAACTGATGAATCGCTCAAACCTTGCCAAGAGTCTTGTTGCTGCACGCGATATCGCACAAGGCGAGGAGATTGATGAGAGCGCGGTGGAAATTCGGAGCCCCGGGCGGGGGTTGCAGCCAAATCGAAAACCGGAGCTGATCGGTCGGCGCGCCACGCGCAATCTAAAGAAAGGCGATTTCTTTTTTGCCGGTGACATTGAGCAGCCCATCGCACAGGCGCGGCACTATCGCTTTAGTCGGCCGTGGGGGGTCACGGTGCGTTGGCACGACTTCCAGGAAATACGAAAGAAGTCGAATCCCGACTTCATCGAGTTTCATCTGAGCTTTAAGGACATGGATGAGGAGTATGAGCGCTACTTCGGCGAGCCTCTTGATCTGGACTTCAAGGTGCACAGTCCCGATACGTTCAATGGCGATCACCTTCTCGATCTCTCAAATCCGGATGAAGCGCATCGTGCGCGATCCATTGCCGAGCTCCAGCGCGTGGTGGACTTGACGCGAAAGCTGAAGCCCTACTTTAAGAAGGCAACGCGCCCGGTCATTATTGTTAGTTTGGGCGGATTTTCGCGAGACGGATTTTTGTCGGAACCCGAAGTAAGCAAGCGCTACGAAATTATGGCGCGCAGTTTGCGGGAGTTAGATTCGGACGGCGTCGAGATTATTGGCCAGACTCTGCCTCCATTCCCCTGGTATTTCGGCGGGCAGATGTACCTCAATCTTTTTGTCAAAGCAGAAGACACAGTGGAGTTCTGCCGCGCGAATAACTTGCGCCTCTGCTTCGATGTGAGTCACTCAAAACTCGCCTGCAATCATTACAAAACTTCGTTCAAGGAGTTTGTGGATCAGGTGGGGCCGTTTGCTGCGCATCTGCACATGGCGGATGCTCGTGGAACCGATGGAGAGGGATTGCAGGTGGGCGAGGGCGAGCTGGACTTTCCCGCGCTTTGCGCGCAGTTGAAGGAGGTGTGCCCCGGCGCCTCCTTCATGCCGGAAATCTGGCAGGGCCACAAAAATGGTGGAGAGGGTTTTTGGGTGGCCCTTGAGCGCCTGGAGCGATTTGGATTGTAGGAATGCAGCGTGAAGAAGACGGCTGTCATTATACCTGTAGAGACGAAGGCACGTGAGTTTCACGGAAAGCTGTGGCTCGCGCTCAATGTTTTGAGCAGAGGGCATCCGGTCCTTTTCGGCGTGCAGGGGCGACTCTGGGATTATGCGGATCTGGTCGAACCCGCGATCTATTTGGACAAGAGCGTTGCCGCGACGCGAACGGATTGGTTTCGCCGCTGCCGGGCGATGGGACACGAATTAGTTTCGTGGGATGAAGAGGGATTGGTTTTTTTTGATGCGTGGCTGTATCGCAAACAGCGGATCGTCCCCGAATCCCTGGATCAGGTGACGCGATTCTTCGCGTGGGGTGAGGTGCAACGCGAGGCGATCTGTGAGGAATATCCACAATACGTTGATCGGATTGCGTTGTGCGGCAACCCTCGCTTCGATTTCTTGCGCCCGGAATTGCGGCCCTTTTATCGGGAGCCCGTCGAGCAACTGCGCGCGCGGTTCGGTCCGATGCTGCTGGTGAACACCAACTTCGCTTTTCACAATCACTTCAAATCGCCGGAAGAAGTGAAGAAATTATTGGCCCGATATCCGATCAACAACGAGCCCGGCTACATGGAGAAGTGGATCGCCATGCATCGCGAGATGCACGAGGCGTATCTCGCCATGGTGCCTGAGATTCTCGCGCGTTATCCAAAGCATGCGGTGGTCGTCCGCCCACATCCCTCTGAAAGCCATGCACCGTGGTTGGAGCTGGCCAAGAGGCATCCGCGTTTGCATGTGGATGGCAGCGGCAATGTGCACGAGTGGATACTGGCGTCGGAAGTGGTGATTCACTTTAACTGCACAACCGCCGTCGAATCTTTCCTTCTGGATGTTCCGGCGATTGCGTATCGCCCCAAGCGCTATCCGCGATATGAAAATCACTTGCCGAATGCATTGAGTGAGAACGTGTTTTCGATGGATGAACTGTTCGTTGCACTGGAGGGGCGAAAGACGGCTCGCGAGCGAGGTGTCTTGTGGACGGACGAACAGTGGACAACTGCCAAGCGCTATATGGCCGGTCTGTCCGGGGTGACATCCGCGGAACGGATTACAAATGAGCTGGTGGAATTGGCGGGCAGGAAACCGCTCGGTCAATTTTCTGCAAAACAACGGATGTTGGCCGAGGCGAAGCGCATGTGGCGGGTACGACTTCATGCCCGGCGCGAGGCACAACTGGTGTCGGATGGTTACAGCTCCCAGAAATTTCCAGGGCTGGACGAGGCAGAAATTCGCGAGACGATGAGCCGGATGATGGAGGTCTCGAATATTCGGGCGAATTACGATATCCGCCCATTTGCGAAGCACTCGTTTTGGCTGATTCCGAATGAGGCCGGTTCGTGAAAATGCGCGTAGAGTTTTGCGGCGTCCCTGCGGCGGGCAAGAGCACGCTCTGCGGAGTGGTGGTGAAGGCGTTGCGCGCGCGCGGTATCGAGGCTGCGAATCGCGAGGACGTAGTTGAGCGGGGTTTGCGTGCGCGTGATTTCGGAGTCATTGGCAATCTGTGTGGCCGGCTCATTCCTGCCTGGCGCCGGCATTTTCTCGGACTGCCCCACGGGCTGAACGATTGGCATCGCTTTGCAGTCGAGCACGCGGATTTCGTCGCGTTGCTGCACGAATGGCTCGCTGTATCCGGGACGGATTCGAGTTGGCGCGATCCGGTATTTCGCGCGGTGTTGACTTCAGGCTTTGAATTTCAATTGGCGAAACAACTGGATGGAATTGTTGTGCTCGACGAAGGGTTTGCGCACCGATTCTTCTCGTTGCGCGGTTATCGCGGGCTGGGCAAACCTGCGGACGCTGAGCGCTATGCCGCATTGTTGCCCGCGCCGGATGTCTTGATTTGTGTGGATACTCCGGCCGATGTCTGCGTAGAGCGCGTACAAGGACGCGGACAGCCCCCTGTCCTGTTCGGGAGTGAACCCGTAGATAAAATGAAGACACGTTTTCAGGAGGGCGCGACCCTACTGAATGCACTTGCTGATGCACTGGAGGGTCGAGGCGTTCCTGTGCTTCGCGCGAGTGGCATTTCAAACCTTGATGCCGAAGCACAGCGCATTGCGGAGTTTATCGTGTCTCAACATTCGCGCGCGAAAGGGAGCCGGTGATGAAGTATTCGGACTTGTATCGCAATCGCCCTCTTTCATCCGGTGTTCCGGATTTGCCTGCTCGCTACGTTGAACATAAACGGAAGCGGTTTGATGAACGCTTGCCGACAACACTCAAACGTGGCGGGCTTAACGATATTCTCGAGTGCTGTCGTCGCCTTATTGATCTGTCGGCTGGCCTCAAAACGGTGGCGGTTGTGGGGTGCGGGCCGAGCCCGCTCACAGTGAAAACGCTGCTTGAAAAGGGGTTTGATGCCGTGGGCATTGAACCGGTGGAGGAAAGCCTGGCAGTGGCGCGTGAGTATTTGGGCGATGCATCGCGTGTGAAATGGGGTGTTGCGGAAGAAATGCCGTTTCCGGATCACTCGCAGCGAATTGTGCTGATGGAGGGTGTGTTGGAGCATGTGGACTCGCCCGGTAAAAGTCTGGCGGAAATGTTTCGCGTGCTGGCGCCGGGGGGTGTTTTGTTTGTCCGGACGACAAACCGGCTCCGTTTTTCACCGCTGGGCCGCAACGGGGAATATCGCGTGCCGTTCTACAACTGGTTCCCGCGCACAGTAAGAGAATCCTACGTCTTTCAACATCTGCACTATAAGCCGACGCTGGCGGACTATTCGCCACGCCCCGCTGTGCACTGGTATAGCTTTGCCGATTTGTGTTCGCTGGGGCGTGAGGCAGGATTTGCGCAGTTCTATTCACCGATGGATTTGTTGAGCTTGCCGCGCGGAGACGCGCGCGTGGGAATCGGTGCCCGCGTGCTGGGAGCACTGCGGCGAAATCCTTGGCTGCGCGCGGCTAATCTCACGCTTATCGGTGGCAGCATTTATATGTGGAAGCGACCGTAGAATCGCGTCATTGCGCGCGCCCGCCATGAAGATCGGAATGTTTATCGCGTCATACTTTCCCGACCAAACGGGCGGGGCGGAACAGCAGTGCCGTCGCCTGTCGGAAGAGCTGGTGCGACAAGGCCATTCTGTGACAATTCTCACGACTCGCGCGCGCCGCGATTCGCCGCGCGATGCTATTGAGAATGGAGTTCGTGTAATTAGAATGCCGCGTATCGAGGCATTGCTCGGCCGCCGCTCGAAACCTGCTGTCGGAAAGTCGGACTCGGGTAAGACGCCGCCTGCTGCGGCGCTCTCGCCGTCCCGCTGCAGTTGTGTCGCCGCGTGGATAGTGAAGCGGCTAAATTTGTGGCTGATGCTCGGAGGCACCGCATGGCGGATGTGCCGGTTGCGCGATCAAGTGGATATCTGGCATGTACACGTGGCGGCGTTGACGGCGGGCTGGTGCGCGTGGTGGGCCCGGCGAGCAGGAGTTCCGGTTGTATGCAAAGGGGCAAACCTCCCGGTTTTTTCGAATGAATCGGGCATCCCCTTTCGCCGCACGATGATCGAATCGCGCAGGCGTTTGTACTTCATTGCGTTGACTCCGGAAATGAAGGCCGATCTGGCCGCAAACGGTGTTGATGAAAAGCGAATCGCGGTGATCCCTAATGGAATTGCTATGCCCACCCGTGAGCCGCGCCCCGATCCGGGTGCGAATGGAGTTGTGTTGTATGTCGCCAATCTCACGCGTCCGGTTGAGAACAAGGCCTTCGACGTCCTGTTTGATGCGTGGGCACGTGTGCATGAGCATCGGCCCGCCGCGAAGTTGGTGGTGGCCGGCGCGGGCGATTCGGGCGTGTGGCAGAAGTTCTTGAGAGTGCGCGGTGCGGAGGCGTCGGTTCATTTTGCGGGGCGAGTGTCAGATTTAAGTCCGCTGTATCGCAACGCGCTTATGCTGCTGCTGCCGTCCCGGCGCGAAGGTATTTCAAACGCGCTGCTGGAAGCGCAAAGTTGGGGCGTCCCGGCAGTAGTGAGCGCAATTCCGGGCAATGAATATGTGGTGCGCGATGGCGAAAACGGGGTGGTGGTGCCTGTCGGCGATACGGACGCGCTGGCGACGGGGATACTGCGTTTGCTGGATGATCCGCTTTTGCGCGCGGCGATGAGTCGGGCCGCATTCGCACGGATTGAATCGGAATTCCAGATGGAGGCTATCGCAAAACGCGTTGTCAGATTTTACGGCGAGGCGGGTGCGAAGTCGGCATGAACGAAACTCCAAATAGTAGTCGTCCCAGAATTGCGATGCTGATGTGGGCGTGTGCGCCGGATCGTGAAGGCGGGGCGGAGAAACAATGCCGACGGATTGCGGTTGAATTGACGCGGCGGGGATACGACGTGTTGATCGTGGCGAGTCGGCCGTTCCGGGATACACCGGTGCGCGAGACGTGGGAAGGCGGAGAGATTCTGCGACTCGGAAAATGCGTGCCGCGCCTCAACAGGGGAATTCGAGTTCTTCGCCGTGCGTTCGCGAAAATTCCTTCCAAGGCCCTTTCATTCTGGTTTGAGCTGCCGTTGCAGTGGCTTGCGCGACGCGGTTTTCTTTCGGATTTTCGCGCCTGGTTGCGAACGGATGAGGCCCGCACTGTGAAGATATTTCACGCACACGAGGCGATCTGGCTCGCCGGTGTGGCGGTGGAGGCGGCCGATGCGCTCGGTGGCGTAGCGCTGGGCAAAGCGAGTTCAGACCACCCGCTGAGTCGCGTCGGCTACGATGTGCCTGAGCGTCGCCGGTGGGCACTGCTTCGACAGCGCGCGGCGTATATCGCGCCGACAGAGCATCTGAAAAACAGATTGGTGCAGCGGGGAATTTCCGATGAGCGCATATTCACGATCCCGAACGGCGTTGAACTCCCCGAAAGGCTGGAGTGGAATCCTGCCGGTGATGTTTTGTATGTCGGAAATCTTTCACAGGGAGCGGGCTACAAAGCCTTCGATGTTTTATTTGCAGCGTGGGCGCGGGTGCATCAGAGGCTTTCAACCGCGCGATTGAGCTTGCTTGGTGGCGGCGAGGATATCCATTGGCGCAGCGTCGTGCGCGAGTTGGGTTGCGAGGGCGGTGTGCATTTTTGCGGTTATCAGCCTGATCCCGCAGTGTATTATAAAAATGCCCGTTGTTTCGTTTTGCCCTCACGTGCGGAAGGGATGTCCAACGCGCTGTTGGAGGCCCAGGCGTGGGGGCTCCCGTGCGTGGTGTCGGATATTCCCGCGAACCGCGCTGTTGTAGAGGATGGTGTGAACGGATTGCTCGTTCCTGTTGGCGATGCAGAGGCGCTTGCGGCTGCATTGCTCCGCGTATTGATGGATGATGCGCTATGTCGTCGGCTCGGCTCGGCTGCACGGCGGACGATAGAGGAGCATTTTTCGATTCAGGCGACAGTTGATCGTCTGTGTGAGGTCTATCAGAGGTTGCTTTTGTCGGTGACGACGAAAGGCGGTGCAGAATGAAAGTTCTGCACTTCTGTTGGGAATATCCGCCGCGCGGGTCTGGAGTCGGAAAATATATTTTCGAAATATCCGCCGGGCTGCGAGCCCTGGGTCATGAATCTATTGTCGTTACGAGCCGCGGCGATGGGCTTCCGGAGCGGGAAGAGCTACCCCACGGTTGTATTCATCGCATCTACGAGGAACGGGAGATCGGCTCATGCACAGTGGCAGAACGTGTGTTGTCGCTTGCGAGAGATTATCGGGTGGACTTGATCGAGGCTGTGGATCATCTGGGCGAGGCGGCAGAACTGCTGAAAATGAGATCGCGGCCACCGGTGTTGATCAATTGCCGCTACAACGACGTCGTTTTACGTGCGCGGTATGCTCAGGCGTGGTACGGGTGGCAGCGGCGTGTGATTGATCTTGCCTGCCTACGCGATCGCGCGCGATTGCGACGCGAGCGTTTTTCCATTGAGCACGCCGATTTTCTCGCCGCGCCATCTGCGTGGATGCTTGATGCCTTGCAGCAGCAGGGTCTGAGGCTTCCAGAGATTCGAGGTGTTCTGCCCAAGCCATTGGCGGCGCTTCCGGAGTGGACAAATGCAGAGGCCGAAGAGCCCACCCTGCTGCTTGTCGGTCGGATTGATATCGGGAAAGGGATTGGCTATCTGCGCGATATCCTGAAGCAGGTTTCAAAACTTTATCCGCGCGTCGTGCTGGAGATTGCGGGAGGCGATTCGTACGCTCGCTTCCTCGGCTCCATGCGGGCGTGGCTGGAGCGGGAGCTTGGCGACATGCGCGCCCGCGTCCGTTTTCTAGGCCAGTTGAATGCGGCGAAATTGAATGAGGCCTATCGTCGAGCATGGGCCGTCATTATGCCGTCGCGATGGGATACCTCTCCGACTGCGCTGTTGGAAGCGATGGCGCGCGCAAAGCCCGTTGTCGCGAGCCCGTTTGGAGGAATGAGCGAGTATCTTGGCGATCGGCAGTGGATCGCGGACCCGGGAGCGGAGGTGTTTGCGGAGCGAATATCCGATTTGCTGGGCGATGCAGGTCGCCGTATGTGCGTCGGACAAGGATTGCAGACTCGCTTGCTGAAGGAATATCAACCTGCGCTTGCCGCTGAAAGATTTGTGACGTTTGTCCGGAGAGGCTTGGCCGAAGGAGTCGGAGAGAGCGATGCTATTTAACTCCCTCACCTTTCTCGTTTTTTTGCCCATTGTCTTTTCTCTCTATTGGCTGATTGGCGCGCACCGGCGCAGATTGCAAAATCTGCTCATCGTTATCGCTTCCTACGTGTTCTACGGCTGGTGGGACTGGCGTTTTCTCATCCTGATAGCCTTGAGCTCCCTGTGGACATACGCGCTTGGCGTTCTCGCTTCGAGGGGCGATCGGCGCGACCGTCGCTGGGTCTGGCTAAGCTGCGTCGTCAATTTTGGTATTCTTGGCTATTTCAAGTATTCCAACTTCTTCATTGAGCAATTCGCGAGCCTGTTGCTGCAGCTCGGTTTTGCGCCTCATATTACGTCGCTGCGCGTTATCCTTCCCGTCGGCATTAGTTTTTACACCTTTCAACTGATCAGCTACACGGTGGATGTCTGTCGCCGCGATGTGGAGCCGGCTCGCGACATCGTAGCCTTCCTCGCGTTTGTGACTTTTTTCCCGCAGCTTGTAGCGGGTCCGATTGAGCGCGCTTCCAGTCTTTTGCCGCAATTTTTGTCTCCCCGTCGCTTCGATTATTCCTCAGCAGTGGATGGTTGCCGGCAGATGCTGTGGGGACTGTTCAAGAAGATGGTGGTGGCCGATAATTGCGCGAGCCTTGCAAATACAATCTTGAAGTCAGATTCAGAGCCTTCGGGTGTTTCGCTATGGGCGGGCGCGGTCTTTTTCGCGATACAGATATACTGCGATTTTTCGGGCTATTCTGATATTGCGATTGGGTGTGCGCGTTTATTCGGCATTCGTTTGATGCGCAACTTCGCCTATCCCTATTTCTCGCGCGATATCGCAGAGTTTTGGCGGCGCTGGCACATTTCGTTAAGCACCTGGTTTCGGGACTACCTGTATATTCCACTGGGCGGAAGCCGCTGCTCGGTCAGCATGGCGATCCGGAATGTGTTCATCATATTTGTCGTCAGCGGATTTTGGCACGGCGCAAATTGGACCTTCATCGCCTGGGGTTTCGTGCATGCGTGTTGTTTCTTGCCTTTGCTGCTGCTGCGTCGAAACCGGAAATATACGTCAGTTGTCGCTGCGGAGCACAGCCTTCCGACACTTGCGGAGGCGCTGCAAATGGCGCTTACATTTCTTTTGGTTGTTTTGGCGTGGACGTTCTTTCGCGCGCCGGATATTCACGTCGCGTTCACGTGGATTGCGAGAATGCTTTCTCTTGCATCAGGCCGAAATATGCTGCCCGCTCTTTTCGGCGATGTTAAATCCATCGCGGCGCCGCTTGGGATTGTTGTGTTGTTCGCCGTGGAGTGGTTTGCCCGTCGCGAGCAGCATGGCCTTGCGCGACTGCCACAGAATAAACTGCTGCGGTGGGGTCTGTATTACGCGCTTATAGGGCTGATGTTCTTTTTCGCACCTTCGCGCGGAATGGAGTTCATCTATTTTCAGTTTTAGATGGATATACAATGAGACGCTTCATCAAACAGACGGCGCTTTTCTTTTTTCTACTGCTCATGGCAGCAGCCGCGCTCGTCGCGTTCTGCCTGACGCGCCCTTCGCCATCGCTGGCGGCCGACGATTACAATATGGCATGGCTCGATAAACTGGCGCGGCTGAAGGAGACGATGGGGCGGCCCAGGCGGCTTATTCTGATCGGCGGATCGAATCTTGCGTTCAGTATGAATTCAGAGCGGATTGAGAGTGAAACCGGCATGACGGTGATCAACACCGGCTTCAATGCGGGAATGGGGTTGGGGTATGCCCTGGCTTCCGTCGAGCCGTTTATTCAGGATGGGGACACCGTTGCGTTATTGCCTGAATATGGTCAGTTTTCCGGATGGAACGGGAACTTCAACCGAATCGCTGTAATGATTGATGTTGAGAGGAAGCCCCCGTCGCTGCTGTGGCGACGAGGGATGTATGGCCTGCCGAGTCAGTTCGCAGAATACATCAGATGGAAGTCATTCAGCTTTTTCCGGAGGCGCGAGGTATTTTCAGACGCTGTGCTGCGTCGCAGCGGCTTCAACAAATATGGTGATTTCGTCGGGCATCTCGGGAAGCCCGCGTTGCCCTTCAAGGCTTCGCACGCCGCCGATCTCGAGAAACTCGACATGAACATCTTCCGTGCGCTGTCGCGTTTCTTCAATGAAGTGAGAGACGCGCACAATTCTGTTTCTTTTGTGCTGAGCTATCCGAGCTTTGAGCAGGAGTCGTTTGATAACCAGAGAGAATGGATCAACCTTATCGCCCGGCACTTGAAAGAGATGGATATTGCCGTGATTTCTGTGCCGGAAGACTACCGTTTCGATCGCGCATTGTTTTATGACTCCGCCTATCATCTGAACGCAGAGGGCCGCGAGTTGCGCACCGAGCGTTTTATCCGTGATTTGGTGAAGTGGCAGAATGAGCCTAGAAGTATCTCCGTGGGGACCAGCGAATGAAATCGGTGGTTCTTATTCCCTATTGCCCGCTTCCAGCCGACCACGGTGGGAAGATGGAGATGCTGAAGGTGTTGGAGACTCTTCGCGAATTGGGTGAGTGTACAATCCTTTCCGCGCGTACGCTGCCGGTTGGAACTGGCTGGACGAAACCGGCGATTGCGGAATTGGAATCGCGGGGGTTCCGCATTCTGTTTCGCGAAGACGATGAGCCTCGCCGGCTCCGTCCGTTGCGGTGGTTAGGGTTGCTCTATGCCGTCGTTTGCAAAGCGCTGCGACTGGAAAAGGCATTCGGCCACGCGAATCCGTACCATCGGTTTGCCTTTGATCCGCGATGGGTTGCGCATCACTCTGAATCGGCTGATCTCGCTGTATTTGTTTATAGTTTCTGGGCGGGTTTCCCGACGAAGTGCCCAAAAGTCGTCGCGCTACTGGATGTGTGGTCGGACTTTATGTGGGGCGGACACGCCGCGGAAACGCGCGATTTGAGAAGCGCGGGCTTGGTCGTCGTTATTTCACAGCAGGAGCAGGAGCGTTTGCGCGCGCGTGGAATTGAGCGGACGCTATGGAGTCCACCGTTTGTGGATGCGGTGGAACTGCCCGACTCAGAGCGCATCGGAATGATCGGTTCGGCCAACGCATTCAATCGCGAGGGGTTGCGTTGGTTGGGCGAGGGCATTACGGAATCGCCAATTCGCGTGTACGGCGGGCTGGCGGCGCATGTCGGTGAAGTGGGCTTCGAACGGGTGGGGCGATATCACGAGACAATGGATCCGTATCGCGAATGCGGAATCATACTGATGACGACCATTGAAGGGATGGGGGTTCAGATCAAGACAATCGAGGCGCTTGCCGCAGGGCGCGCCATTATTGCGCGCCGCGGAGCGATGCGCGGAATTCCGACGGGGGACGGCGCGTGGATCGAGGTGGATTCGCCGTCGGAGATGCGGGACGAAGCTATGCGACTGCAGCGAGATGTTGATGCGCGCCGCGCCCAGATGGAGGCTGCGCGTGCTTATTATCGGCGTCATTTGGATGTCGGGAACTTGCGCGCAAAGCTGAAGGCTTCGCTTGTTGGAGTCGCGGCGGAGAAGGGTCGTGCGCGTTGAGGTGACCCGGGCTTTGCAGTTGTCCGTCTCGCAGGGATGGCTACTATCTTCTCGATGTCTTGGCTTGCACTAGCGATTTTCCTGATTTCGATTTCCTGCGCCATCTGGCTGTGCGTTCAGTCTGTGCGCGGTGTGTGGCGTTCGCTTGGCGTGTGGGTGGCGGTGTTATTGGCTGCGTTGCTTTTGTTGCGGCCTCACGGCGATACGTTCACCGCATTGGATCACTCCGGCTACCGGCTTATGGCGTACTCGTTCGCCAATGGTCGCGGCTTCAATGATGTTGACCACACGTTTCTCGATGTTTCTTCTGAATTTCGGGAGGATCTCACGTTGCTTCCGTACACCAAGGATCGCAACACGCGCGACCGATCCTTTCGAGTGATGCAAGACGGATCCGGGGCAACAGAGCCGTACTTTTACCCCACGCTACCGCTGGGCGCTGCGGGGTTGCAGAAGCTCTTGCCGTGGAGAGGCATGGACCTATTCCCGCCTCTTTTGGGGCTGTTGTTTGCAGCGGCTCTGCTCGCAATCGGTCGTCGTGAGGGCGGGGTTGCCGGACTGCTTCTTGCGGGCGCGCTCTTTCTGGCGACCCCATTGCCTGCGATGCTGTTTCGCGGTTTTTATGCGGAAGTGTGTGGCGCAGTGTTTGCGGGTCTGGTCGCCCTGCATTGGATGACGCTGCCTGCGGGGCGGCCGGTATCGCTGGCTGCATATCTCGCACTCGGTTTGGCGCCGGCATTCCATCCTGCTTTGATCGTTGTCTCGCTTCCGTTGCTCGCCGTATTGCTGGCAGTAGACCGGGGTTCAGCGCGGCGGCTTTTATCTGGGGTGACGCTGTTCGCAACCGGCCCTGCATTTCTGCTCTGGTTGACCGCAAATGTCTGCGGGCCATATGGCAGGCTGCGCTGGCGCACGCTGGTCGTGAATTTCAAATATAGCCAAGCGCACCAAGTCGTGGATGTATTTGCCGCTGTATTTGGCATTGCGTTGCTATGGCTCCTGATCTGGCGGCTTCGTAAGGCAGACGCATTTCAACGAGCGTTGGATCGCTTGCATCCCCGTGCGCCCGCCTGGTTATTGGTTGCCGTATTGCCTACCGCCTTGGCCTTGCTTTTCTGGGCAGAATCGCCGCGTGTGTTGACGGGACTGACAGATCTCTGGTCCGCTGTTCGATGGCCCGCTGCAGTTCTTGCGATCGCGTGCGCGATCCCGCTTGTATTTTCGAGGACTGCCGGCCGTGCGCGTCTGGTGGCAGGATTTGCGGTCGCGTTGCTGCCCGTCTTTTCCTATCTCAAGGGCGCAGAACAAATGGCAATGTGGAGCCAGCGACGAATGGGGCCGTTTGTTTTATTGTTACTACCCGCATTGCTCTTGCCTGCCGCGCGCTGGGTTCAAGCCCGGATCGGAACTCGCCGCGCGATTGCGGCGGGATGCGGCGTCCTGGCACTTGTTCTTGGCAGCGCAAATGTAGCGCGGTGGCCTGCTCCATATTTTGTTCGCCAAGAAATCGGCGCGCTGGAGCGCGTACAAGAAATAAAAGCGAACATCGGGTCGCGCTTAGTTCTCTTCGATTATCTTCCCGACAGCTTTCCTTTCGCGGTGGATAACCAGACGCGCGCCATTGGTTGGAGCAGCGAGGGAAAGCCGCAGCACTGGGAACAACTTATCGGCTGGCTTCGCGGCGTGGCGAGCACAGAGGATGTGTGGTTTGTCGCATCGCGTTCGCTGCCTGATTTGGAAGAAGGGATTCGCTTTGAACCTATTTCGACAGAGCGGATTCCTGTATCGCGTGTGCACAGCAAGCGGGCGCTTCCTGCAGTTCTTAAGAAGGACGAGCGCGTGTTGCAATTTGCACGCGTCGCGCTAATTGACAATGAGATCGCGAGACTCCAGCAGGAAAAACTGCTTGATGGTGGTCCTGCTGCGTTGCGCCCGCCGTGGGGGCCTACACAGTCGTTGAAGCTGAGCGATGGGACGCGCGTGCCGGGGCAGTGGAGCCGTGAGGGTAGCGGCATTGTCGGGCCCGTTCCGCGCAAGGGGCGTGTGAAATTGACCGTTGTTGCCGCATCGAATCAAAGCAAGCCCGTGCAACGTCTGCGCGTGGTGCCGCCGTGGGGCGAAGGGGGCGCGGTCTGGCTGGATGTGCCGCCGTCCGTCGCCGAATTGACAGCCGAACTTGTGGCGCCTGCAGGAATAGAACTGCCTCGTACCGGAATCTATCATTTTTATGCAGAAACCCCCTTTGATCCGCAGTCTGCGGGACACCGCGACAACTACCCGGGCGATTTAGGCGCACTGATTCATAGAGTGCTTTTTGTTGAGATGGAATAGGGTGTTGCGCATTGTAGTCCGCAGGTACTGCTGGATGAGAGAAGCTTCATCAATAGATGCCAATTCCGCGACGAGTTGTACGCATGCACCGCGCGCGCTTTCTCGCGTGCGGCTAGGCCTCGTCATTCTGTTTTCGTTTGCCGTCTTGATCGCCGGGCTTTGGATGCCGCATGCGATGCTGGGGGATGAAGTTCGGCACTATTTCATGCTGACGCATCAGGCGGATGTATTGCCGTCACTCACGTTTGAAGTGTTTATTCCCACGGGGTGGGGAGAGACGGAGTTTCACTACTATGCGCACGCAAACCTTTGGCATTACGCGGGGGCATGGCTGTATCGTTTGTTCCCCTATTTTGCCTCGGTGCAGATTTATCAGGCGCTGTTTTTTGCGCAGTTGCTATTCGCCGGCTCTCTGCTGCTGCGGTCGTGTTCGAAAACGCCCGCGCGCTCAACGATTGTGTATCTGCTGACGCTTGCCTCTTTGCCCATGTCGCTACTGTTTTCAGTTGTCTTCTATCTCGATGTTCCGATGACCGCGCAATTGCTGACAGCGTTCTATTTGCTGGAGCGTCGGCGCTGGGTATGGGCGACGCTGTTTCTTGTGCTTGCTCTGTGTATGAAAGAGACGGCCGCTCTGTTCATTCCTGCGTTCTTTGTCATGCTGACACTGCGGCGCTGGAGCGCTACACGTGACAAACCCCGCAGAGCAAGGGTGCGTTGTACACTTATTCCGCTCTTGGTCTCGCTCGTTCTGGTGAGCTTCTCCATGCAGATTGCAGATCGCGTGTTGTCGCCGCATGGCGGGTATTATCCGCTGCGCCAGGTTCGCGCAATTGCTGAGAAATTTGGCGCAAAAACGTCACCGCCATCGCGTAGTTCGGAAAAGCCAAGGGCCGCGCGGCCAGTAAAAGCGCAATCAATATCGGTCTATGAAAATCAAGTGTCGGCATATCATCCGGGCGACTTACGCGAGCCTAAGAACTGGCTGCTCTATGGTGGCGGCGCGCTGTGGGTTGTATTGATCGCCGGTGCAGCGGGGTCAGTATTCCGTCGCACCCGCCTCGTCGAGCTATCGGAAGCTGCCGCGGTGTGCTGGCCGTTCTGGGTGGGATTGAGTTTTCTTATTCCCGCTGCATTCTTGCTCAGGGCGTCTCCGGATGCGCGGTTCTTTTATCCCGCAGTGCCCTTTCTTCTCATTCCTGTCGCGGAATCGGCTGCCAGATTGGTCCGCCCGCGTATTTGGATTCCTGCGCTGCTGCTGCTGTGTTTGGCCCAGGCGGGCGGCGTGCTTGCAAAGACCGTTCAGCTTCGAAGTGTGTCCGATGAGCTGAAAGAGGGAATTGCCTTTCTGGGAGAGCATTTGCCGGAGCCGCGTCGGATATTTATGTATCCGGAAGGCAATTATCGTTTGTTTCCTGCACCGCACGATTGGTATCTGGGCGGCCATTTGCGTGAGTTTTGGCTGGGCGATAACGATACGCGAATCGGCATTCTTGCGAGGCGAAGGGTCGGCGCGATTGTAATCAAAAAAGACCGCGTTGCGCATGTGGATGCGGAAGTTTCAAATCTTGGTGTCTATCCAGATTATTTTGCCGCGCAACTGGATGCAGACGCGCGATTCCGTCGTGTGTTCGACAACGATGCGCTGGCGATTTATGAGTGGGATTCGCCGGAATTGCTGTTGCAGGATCCCGAGTAGATAAAGCGCCCATGATTCGTATTGCTTTAGCCTGGTTGCTTCTCGCGCTGGTGTGTCAGGGCTTCGGTCTCGCGGTCGAATCGCTTTGGCGCCTCATGAGCGGGTCGCAGGAGAGGTTCGACCGATGGCCCCGCTTCTGGATAGGCCTCGCGTTTTTGCTCCTCGTTCTGCTCGTACTGAATTTTGTGGTTCCGTTGACATCATTTGTCGCGGGAGCTGTAGCGCTAATTTCTACGGCCGGTTTCTTCAACCGCTGTTCGCGCGCCACCTGCATCGTCGCGCCGGATTTTGCGTCTCGTCCGCGCGTGAATATGCGCGGTCTTGTTTCCTGGACGCTTGCAGCTGCGACAATCGTTTTGCTGGTGATGAAATCCGCCACCTGGCGTTGGTCCTCCGTTTATGACACCGACCTCTACCATTTTTCCTGGGTGCGCTGGGCGAAGGAGTATGCAGTTGTGCCGGGTATCGCAAATCTGCACTGCCGCTTGGGGCATACCTACGCGGGTTTGTTGCTGGCAGCGTTTGTAGATCATGGATGGTGGGATGGCCGATCCGCGTGGGTTGTTCCCGGTTTCGCTCTGGGTGCAGCGCTTCTGCAGTGGCTTCACGTGATCGTGCGCGAAACAACCGTACCGCCTGTCGCTCGGTTTTTCGCATTGTTCACTTTGCCGTATTTGATCGCGCAGGTCGGGTTGCTCCAGCCTTCGCTATACACTGACGACGTTGCGCACATTTTGCTCCTCGTCGCAGGTTTGCAACTCTTGCGATATCCGCCCAAAGAGAGAGGTGCGTGGCTGCTCGCGCTGCGCGCGCCTCTATTCCTGATTTCTGCGGCGTATGCCGTCAAAGCGCTTTCGGCTGTTGTGCTGCTCGTTGCCGTGCTGAGTGCACTGATCGCGTGGAGTGCGGATGAGCGGGCGAGCCGTCCTGCTGCGATACGACGCGCGGCTACACTTCTGCTTTTACCCGGTCTATTTGCTGTGAGTGTTGTTGCACGAAATTCGATTGCAACAGGATGGCCACTATATCCAAGTCCAATTTTGGCATTGCCGGTGGATTGGTCGGTTCCGCGAGAGCCCATTGCCAAAGGGCATGAATACAAAATGCAGTCCGTGGAGGGGCAATATCGAGTGCTAAAGGGCTGGGCGCGTCGCCCCGGTCCGCATTATGGAAAAGCGGCGAACCAGCGGTTGTCGGAATGGCTGCCTCGTTGGGCGCGGCAGAATTGGCGGGGCGTTCCACGCTTCATTGCGATAGCGGGAGCTGTTTGCGTCGCCGCATGGCTGACGATATGGCCGTGGCGGCGGCGCGGCGGGGCGTTATGGGGCGAAGATGTTGCGGCCATCTTGATTCTGCTGATGGCGGGGGCGAGTCTGGTCTTCTGGTTGCTCACTGCGCCGGATTTACGATTTGGGCTTGGATTTTTCTGGATGTGGTTTGGCGCGGCAGGTGCACTCTTGTTCTCGCGCCTCCCTGATCGCGCGTGGATTCGGCTTCTTGCAATTGCCGCTGTGGCGTCGTTGGTGTGGTGGATGAAGCCGTCGTTGAAGAGCGCGTCGAGTCGGCCTTGGTGGGAGATTGGCCATTCGCGCAGCTTGCCTGTGCAGGAACTTGTATTGGGCACCAACACGCCTTTTCTTGTGTATGCGCCGGTACAGGGCGATCAATGTGGCGACGCACCGCTTCCCTGTACGCCGTATCCGTTGAAGGAGCTTCGGATGCGCAAGGCCGGAAATTTAGGGGCAGGGTTTTATTTGGAGACGGATGATTAGGGCCGTGCGCGGCGTGGACACGCGGGAGGCTTTCTGCTCATACTGACGGGATTCCAAATGAAGGATGTCGTCGTCATTATTCCGGCCTTCAACGAGGAGGGTTCGATTGGAGGCTTGGTGAAGGAACTCGCGGATGCGTGTCCGGGCGTGCCTGCACTTGTGATCTGTGATGGCGCCTCAGACCGGACAGCGCTGGTGGCGCGTGAGGCGGGCGCAACAGTTCTTGACCTGCCGTGCAACCTGGGCGTAGGCGGCGCGGTGCAGGCGGGCTTCCAGTATGCGCTGGCGAATGGCTATCAACTGGCAATCCGGATTGATGGAGACGGGCAGCATCCGCCGTCTGAAATCCCGACGCTGTTGAAGGCGGCGCGTGAGTCAGATGCGGACCTCGTGATTGGTTCCCGTTTTTCGTCCGCCGGTTTACACACGACGCTGTTCCGTTTCTTCGGAATTAAGATGCTGGCGGTTTTCCTTTCCATTATCTGCCGGAGACGTGTGACGGATCCCACGTCCGGTTTCTGGGCAGTGAAGCGACCGTTGCTGCAATACTTTGCGCGCGAGTATCCGGTGGATTATCCGGAGCCTGAGGCAATCGCCCTTTTGTGCCGACTGGGCTACACGTTCACAGAGGCGGGTGTACAGTTCCGCGCACGCCAGGCTGGTCAGTCGAGTATTCACGGTTGGGGAACAGTCTATTACGCGCTGAAGGTGGGCTTCGCGCTGGTAGTGGACCGGGTCCGCGTATTGAACAAGGGGCTTTCGCGCCGCTATACGGTGGAGTGGACATGAACGCGGTCAAAACCATGCAGGGTTGGGTTGACGCGATTGTAGCCCCGCTGGGCCCGATGGGGGCGCGCGTGTTGTTCGTCGCCATCGCAGTGTTCCTGCTTGTGACGATGGTATTGGCGGTGCGCGCGAATCGCATTCACGTATTCCGCAGCGTAATTCTCATTGCGCTATCTCTGTTCTTTGCCGCACTGGCGTGGGATTTGCGGCTTTTGCTGGAATTGAACCGCATCACATTTCTTGGACGCATCCGATTGCTGATGGGCGTGTTGAGCTTTGTTGTCCTGCTGGTGACATTTGAGGCCGTTCGTCGCGCGCATCTGCGCGAGCGATATGCGCTATTGTGGATGTCCACGGGCTTGATTTTGCTGCTTTGCGCAATCTTTACGGATGTGCTCGATTTTTTCTGTGCGCTCTTCGGAATGCAGTACGTGACGTTTGTTGTGGCGGTGATCTTCACGTTTCTATTGCTCGTCGCATTTCACTTTTCTATCGCGCTTTCCCGCTTGAGCGACGACCGCGCACGCCTGGCGCAGCGTTGCGCCAACCTTGAAGCGCGCGTGGAGGAGCTGGAAAAGCAGCATCGTCGCGTGGAGCCGTGAGCGCGATGCGAGTGGGCGTCAATACGCTATTTTATCTGCCGGGTGAGGTCGGCGGTTCTGAAACCTATCTGCTCGAAACGCTGCGTGCACTGCTCCGACGCGAGCTGCCCCCGCAGCTTGTCCTTTTTACCAATGCCGAGAATCATGAATTTTTGAGTCGCGCGTTTCCGGCGGCAAAACTGGTGCCTACAGGCGTCGCGGCGACAAACCGGTTTGCGCGGATTCCAGCTGAACAGTTTTCACTGCCAAAACTCGTGAAGCGCGCCGGAGTGGATGTGTTGTGGTCGCCGGGCTATACGGCGCCATGGCGATGTTCGTGTCCGCAGGTCGTGTCCACTCTCGACATGCAGTACAAGCGCTTCCCACACGATGTCACGTGGCTTGCGGCGCAGACGATGGATATCCTCTATCCGCTCGCCGCGCGTGTGAGTGCGGCGGTGGTGACAATTTCCGAATTTGCGAAGGCGGAGATCGTTCGCTTCCTCGGCACACCCGCAGACAAGATCGAAGTAACTCTGCTTGCAGCAGACCCGGCGTTTGGCGTGCCATCGAGTGTGCCGTTGCGGACGGGAGACGGCCCCTATTTGCTTTGCGTGGCGCATACCTATCCGCACAAAAATGTCGCGATGTTGATCCGCGCCTTCAATCGCATCGCATCGGTGATTCCACATCGCCTCGTGCTGGTGGGGAAAGCGCGGCTGGGTGAGCCGGAAGTTGCAGCCGCGCTTGCGCAGTCGCCCGCAGGGCGGGTGGTGCGCCTGGCGGATGTTGCACGGGAGGAAATGATCGCGCTGTATCAGCGAGCGGATTGGTTTGTATTCCCGTCGCTCTACGAGGGATTCGGCCTGCCCGTGTTGGAAGCGATGACGGCGGGAGCACCGGTATTTACTACGCGCGAAGCGTCTATTCCCGAGGTGGCAGGCGATGCCGCCTGCTATGCAGATGGGCGGGATGAAGCAATTTTTGCCGCTGCGCTGAGTAAGGCGGTTGTGATGTCGGCTGACGATCGCGCGCGCTTAGTGAAGGCAGGGCGCGAGCGCGCTCGCCTGTTCACGTGGGATGCAAGCGCGGCGGCGTTGTGGCGCGTGTTCGAACGCGTGGTTCAGAGCCGTGCATGAGGAGAGTTTGACAATGAACGTCTCGCACTCTACCAGTTTTGTGGCTGCGCACTGTGCCAGCTCGTGCGAAGGATGATTTGAATATGCCATTAATTCGACCCTCTGTTGCTGCGATGACGCCCTATACACCCGGCGAGCAGCCGCGCGTGCCCGGGCTCATCAAGCTTAACACCAATGAGAATCCATACCCGCCTTCGCCGCGCGTGGAAGAAGCGCTCAGGGCGTTCTCGGCCGAGCGGCTGCGGCTTTATCCCGATCCGGTCGCGACGGAATTGCGTGAGGCGATTGCGGAGCTGCACGGGTGTAAGATCGAGAATGTATTTGCCGGAAATGGCTCTGATGAAACGCTTGCGCTTTGCACGCGCGCCTTTGTCGCGCCGGGCGGGCGGATCGCCTGCTTCGACCCTTCGTATTCGCTCTATCCCGTGCTGGCGGCGATTGCCGATGTCCCGACGGTGCACGTTCCGCTGACGGACCGCTTTGAGTGGACGACTCCCGCGCCCGATTGCGCGCCGCTTTTCTTTTTGACCACGCCGAATGCGCCGACTGGAATGCTGTATCCGCGCGAGAAGCTGGAAGCCTTCTGTGCGAGTTATCGCGGTGTGGTACTGCTGGATGAGGCATACGCTGATTTTGCCCCGGAAAACGGAATGGAGTTCGCACTGCGCTACCCGAATGTGCTGGTGTCGCGCACGCTCTCGAAGTCCTATTCGCTTGCCGGGATCAGACTGGGTTATGCAGTTGGTGCTGCGCCACTGATTGAAGCGATGTATAAAATCAAAGATTCCTACAATCTCGATGCGTTGACGCAGGTGATCGGTCTGGCGGCGATTCGCGATCAGGCATGGATGCGGGCGAATGCGGAAAAGATTGTGGCGACGCGCAATCGCGTTGCAGCAGCGTTGATGGCGCGCGGGTGGTCTGTGTTGCCCTCGGCAACGAATTTTCTTTTTGCGAAACCACACGGGATCAGCGCGAAAGAGCTGTTCGCGCATTTGCGCGAAAAGAAGATTCTCGTGCGCTATTTTGCCGCCCCGCGGATTTCCGATTATCTCCGGATCACAATCGGGACGGATGAACAGATGGAGGCATTTCTTTCTGCCGTTTAGAGACGGTGGGCGGCATTAGGAGGAGTTACTCGTCATGGCAGGTGTTCGGATTCGGCACGCATTCCACGGATTCTGGATGGGGCTTTTCATCTCGCTCTTTTCGCTTCCCTTTATCGGGCTCGGCGCATTTGCCGTGCGGAGCGCGATTCTCGGCGTCGCCGAAATGCATCGGGTGGAGAAATGGAACCCGGTATTCGCGCGCATTCTGGAAGCGAATATCGAGGAGATTGAGAACGGCGACGATGGTGTTTCGTATCGCCTGACGGCAAAATACGAATATGAGGTGAACGGCCGCGTTTACGAAGGCAATCGCGTTGGACTTGGGCGCGGCGCTGATATTGGGAACGAGTGGGTACGGAGGCGGTATGACGAGCTCTCTCGCGTATTGAAGAGCGACGGTGCGTACAAGGCGTTTGTGAATCCGGATGATCCCGGCGAGGCTGTGCTGTTTCCGGATTTACCGCGCGGTCAGGCGATATTTCCGGCGATAGTCGGCGGAATCTTTGTGTTGGTCGGCAGCGCGATGCTGCTGGGCGGGATCACTGCGATGGTGCGGTCGGGTTCGCAGCGGAAAATACAGAAACAATATCCGGACGAGCCGTGGCGTTGGCGCGAGGATTGGAATGCGGGGGTGATTAAATCAACCGCAACGACACGCGCGGTGGGGTTGCTGTCATTCGCGGGCATTTGGTGCGCGATTTCGTCGCTGGCGGTTGCGATGGGCTTCATCAATCGCGCAAATCTCGAAACCGGCGCAGTGGTTGTGCTGTCAATTTTTCCGCTGGTCGGCATCGGCTTGCTGATTTGGGGCATACGCGAGCTGCGTGTTGCGCGTCGCTATGGCGCCGCGGTGCTGCACATGGCATCGGTGCCGGGCGTATTGGGCGGAAAACTGGCGGGTGTTATTTCGCTTCCGGATTATGCCGAACCGGATGAGTCGTATTACACCGCGATCGTGTGCAGCAGGAGCGTGCGACGGGGCAAGCATAGCACGACGGAACGGGTGTGGAGCGACGAGCGAAACCTGGACCCGGAAAAATTGCCTGCGCGCGGCAATGGGGTTGAGATTCCAGTGTTGTTTGGTATTCCGCGCGACCTTCCGTCGAGCGGCGGAAGCATTGAGTGGAAGGTGTCTGTGAAAGCGAAACAGCCGGGTATTGACGTGGACCTTGATTTTATCGTCCCGGTTTTTGAGACGAGCGAAAGTCGCGACGACTTTGTGCTCGATGATTCCGGAATTCGATCATTTGTTCTGAAACCGTAGACTGTAGGTTGGATGAGAAAGCTGATCTCCTGTTTTGTTGAACATGTTTGATAACATGCGACGCAGTCAGTCAATAGCTGCAAACAAAAAGGAGACCAGCAATGAACGAAACAACTATCACAATCGGTATGGATCTTGGAGATAAAAAGCACGTAGTCTGCATTTTGGATGCGAGCGGTGAAATTGCTCGGGAATGTACGGTTCCCTGCACACGCAAAGCGGTGGCGAAGTTTTTCGGTCAGTATTCCGGGGCCAACCTGGTGATCGAGAGTGGCACGCACTCGCGTTGGGTGAGTGAAGAAGCGAAGGCCGCAGGTTTGGAGACGCTAGTCGGGAACGCCAGGAAGCTTCGAGCCATCTGGGCGAATGCGTACAAAACGGACGTTCGTGATGCGGAGTTGTTGGCCCGTATGGGTCGCTTCGATTCCAAACTGCTAAGTCCCATTGAGCATCGCAGTGCCGGGGCACAGCAGGATTTAGCCGTTGTTCGTGCGCGTGACATGGTGGTTCGGACGCGTGCCCGACTAATCCAGCATGTTCGCGGCATGGTTAAGAGCTTCGGCGAACGCATTCCATCGAGCATTCGTTCTGATGCCTTTGCACGAAAAGCCGAGCTTCCTGAGGCGCTCGTTCCTGCTTTGGAACCTACAATGGAACTGATAGCGATGATGACGGAGCAAATACGTGCTTATGATCAACTTATTGGACGACTCTGCCTTGATTATGCGGAGACTGAAACCCTCCAGCAGGTTGTTGGCGTTGGCCCGGTCACCTCGCTTGCGTTTGTTTTGACGCTGGAGGAAGCGGACCGCTTTGAAAAGAGTCGGATGGTGGGTCCGTATTTAGGGCTTACTCCACGGCTTGATGAATCGGGCAAGACGATAAAACAACTAGGGATAAGCAAAGCGGGCAACGCGTATTTGAGGAAACTGCTGGTGGGAAGTGCTCAGTATATTTTGGGGCCCTTTGGTCCGGAGTGTGATCTGCGCCGCTATGGAATGGCGATCCAGAAACGGGGTGGGAAGCGGGCGAAGAAGCGTGCTGTGGTGGCTGTGGCCAGGAAACTGGCGGTGCTATTGCATGCGTTGTGGAAGAGTGGCGAAGAATATGAGCCGAATCGCCGGGAAATGGCGGCGGCCTAAAAAGAAGGAAAAAAACAAAGGAAAAGGAACTGTTTGGTTCAACAAAGAAGGAAACATTGAGTGTTGGAGGTAGAGGTCTATAAGTGAAGTGAAGTTTTGACCTGAGTTCAACATTCGCCGGAGTCGTTGTTGTAACTCGTTGATTTACAAGGCTTCAATTTCTGAGAATTGCCGTTTTGGGTGTCCCGCGCCTAAAATGGGGTGTGTTTGTTCGAAAGAAGCAGAATAAATCCGGCAGCATCAGCGTGCAGGTGGTCGATAAATCAAAGGGGTATCGCATCATCAAAACGATTGGATCGAGCCGCGACCCCACAGAGCTTCGGCGCCTGATTGAACTCGGAAAACGATTCATTGAAGAAGAGCGGGGACAGTATCTTCTTTCCTTCGAAAACGCTCGTGAACGATCGCTTATTGATCACTTTGTGCGGGGGCTGAAGAATACTTCTATTCGCACGATTGGACCGGAGCTTATTTTCGGGCGACTCTTCGACGAAGTTGGCTTCAACGTCATTCCCGAAACGCTATTCCGCGACATCGTCGTTACACGGTTGGTCTATCCCACAAGCAAGCTCAAGACGCTTGATTACCTCTACCGATACCGCGGCAAAACACTAAGTGTGCAGGAAATTTACCGCTTCCTTGACCGGCTCAATGAGCATTATGCCGACCGCGCCAAACAAATCGCATACCAGCATACCCGCAAAATCATCAAGCAGATCGCGGCCGTGTTCTACGACATGACCAGCCTTTATTTTGAGGCGGAAGACGAAGACGATCTCCGAAAGGTCGGCTTTTCCAAAGACGGCAAATTTCAGCATCCACAAATTATGTTGGGCCTCCTTGTTGGCGAAAACGGATATCCGATCGCCTACGATATTTTTGAGGGTAACCGCTTCGAGGGAAAGACCTTGTTGCCGGTCCTCCGAGGAATCCAAAAGCGATACAAGCTTGGCAAACCGGTCGTCGTTGCCGACTCGGCTATGTTGAGTAAAGAAAACCTTGGGGCCCTTGAGGAGGAGGGATACCCCTTCATCGTGGCCGCACGCATTCGAAACGAAACAGAAGCCATGAGCAAAGCCATCTTGCAGCAAGCACAGAGTTTACGATCTGGCCAGTCTGTCGTGCTGGAACATGGGCAGGGACGTCGCCTGATCATTGCCTATTCAGACGTCCGCGCGAGGAAGGATCGCTACAACCGCGAACGAGGGATCGCGAGATTGCGCAAACAGATCGCCACGGGGCGTATGACCAAGGAGCAACTCAATCACCGGGGCTACAACAAATATCTAAAACTCAATGGAGAGGTCCTGATGGAAATCGATGAAACCAAAGTTCTTCAGGACGCAGTGTGGGATGGTCTCAAGGGCTATCTTACCAACACGGGATTATCAGCGGATCAAGTCATCCACAACTACGGGCAACTCTGGCAAATCGAAAGAGCTTTTCGCATATCGAAAACCGATCTGCGCATCCGTCCGATATATCACCGCCGACGCCATCGCATCGAAGCACACGTGCTGATCGCGTTCGTGGCGTACACCCTTTACAAAGAACTCCAGCGCCGCCTTGAAATCGGCAAGATCGAGATTACGCCAAAGCGCGCGGCTGAGCTTACGCAGACCATGTATGAAATGACCTTTACGTATCCCAATAGCCCTGAAAAACAAAGCGTTCTCCTGCAGATGGACCCTGAACAACAGGCCCTTTACGATTTGATCTGGGGCTCAAATCGTCCGCGGGTGTCCCATTGTTGAACTCAGGAAACAAAGGAAAAGGAACTGTTTGGTTCAACAAAGAAGGAAACATTGAGTGTTGGAGGTAGAGGTCTATAAGTGAAGTGAAGTTTTGAGCATGTTCCGTCCGGGTGACTGCGGTAACGGTCTAGCACGTTTAGAGTGCGTCCTGTAGGTAGCAGCCCCTTCGACGATGGACCCAACAATGCACCGGGTGCGATAAGCCATCCATTACGAGTGCGAATAGAAGCAAAACGATGCTCAAAACCCGCTTCAAATATAGGACTCCGCCACGGCGCTCGACCTTGACAGAGACAGCTTTCTCATAGAAGACCGTAGACCGTGGACTGTAGACCTTTTTCGAGGGGGAGCGTGCCCTTCGTATGGTGCGGGTTGAAGGCCGTCCCCAACGAAGACGGCGTACAGTTCGCAGCTCGGCGACGTGTTGTGGAGGGCCCGGAATAACGCTAATGCGAGTCGTTTTCTGCGTGGGTGTCCGGGTCTAGCCGGTGTGAGGGATAGCGTTGAGGACGGTGGTGACGGGGAGGGTGTCGAGTTGGGGGGCGGGGGATTGGATGATGGTGACGGAGGGGCCGCGTGGGCTCCAGAGTGCAGGGTTGGAGGGACCGAAGAGGGCGATGGTTCTGGCGCCGACTGCGGCTGCGAGGTGGGAGATGCCGGAGTCGTTTCCGATATACCCATCTGCGGCGGCCAGGAGCTGCGCGGCTTCTCGAACGCTGAGGTTTTCGATGTAGGGAATGTCGGGCGCGTTGCGGGTGATACTTTCTCGCGCAATGTCATCGGCTTCACCAAAGAGGAAGAGTGGCGCAATACCTCGCTCGCTCTTCATTCGGCGCGCAAGTTCGATGAAATTGCCGGGCGGCCAATTCTTTTTCAGGCTTCCGCTGCCGGGATGGAGGATCCAGATGGGTGTGTTCTCTTTCCGGTATGGCGCCAGCCGCGCGATGCCTGCGTCGCGGTCGGCGGGTGGAAGATTGAGGGTGGGCGTTGCGCCTGCTTCGTAGATGGCAAGACTTTCGAGGGGTTTGAGAAAATGATCCACCGCGTGGAGGGTGGTGACGAGTGGTGACGCGCTGATGACCTGCTGTGCACCCGCAGTCTCGAGGTTGATGTGGACGGTTTCTTCAGGATCGTGGAAGAAATTGAAGACAAGCTCGAAGGAGCGCATATAGGCGCGAAGGTCGTCGGGCAGTTGCGGGCGCAGGGCGAAGAATTTGGCGATTCGCGCTGCATGAAGGGAAGCGACGTGGTTGACGATGCCGGTGACTGCGGCGAGCTCGGCAAGGTAGGGATAGCCGACGAGTTCTATGTATGCGTTGGGCCACCGGGCGCGGAGCGCGGCGAGGGCGGGGAGGGTGACGATGAAGTCGCCGAGCGCGCCGCCGCGCAAGACGAGGAGTCGAGGATGACCGGAAGAGGACACGCCGCTAGAATACCCGCCATGCGAGCCAGAGGAAGAGTGCGCCGCCTGCTAATTTCAAGATACCGGTAGTACGGCAGGTCGCGTCGGATTTCATGAACGGAGCGACCCAGCGGCGCCAGAGATAGGGGCTGAGCACGAGGGCAATTCCCGCGACAGCCCAGATGTAGGCGAGGACGATTGGCAGATAGCGCCAGTCGGTATCGAGCCAGCGCGTGCACAGGAGAACGGGGTTGGCCATCAACAGTAGAATTCCGCCGAGCGCACGGGCCGCGAGCAGGTCGTCCATGTAGGTGATGATGAGATAAAAAGCGATGGGGGTGGCGACGTAGAGCGCGGGTTTTATGAACCCGAGGCGCTCCATGGGGGTGTGATTGATGAGCCACGCGGCCCAGAAGAGACCGATTGCGGTGAGCACCCAGGCTGCGGCGCGGTTTCGCCCGAAGTTGAGGAGAAATTGGCGGGTTGCGCCGGGGAGCGCGATCATCGCGCCGCCCGTGAAGAGCCCAAGCACACCGATACATGCAGCGGCCTGTGCCGCAGTCAGCTTGAAGAAGAACGTTTCCATCTAAATACCAATCCTCCCCATTCGCCATCGCCGTCGCGAACGGTTTCCTGTCCGCCCTGCGCTGCAAAGGCGTCGGCGACGCTGTCGAGCTCCGACTCGCGGATTCCACTCAACACGAGATAGTGTCGTGTGGCATTGGCGAGTGCAGGGGCGGCCTCAATCAGCAACCGGCTATATACATTTGCACAGACGACGTCAAAGCGTCCCTTTGGAAAACTATCGCGCTCGAGGTCGCATACGCTGGACTTGATCTGTCTGCCCGTCCGGTTCCGGCGCATGTTGATGTGTGCCTGTTCGAGGGCTTGTGCGTCGTGATCGAACGCGACGACGCGTGTGACACCCAGCTTTACGGCGGCAATGGCAAGGATGCCGCTGCCGGTGCCGACATCGAGCATGGAGGTAATTTTGCGCGTGCCGCAAAGGGCATCGAGCTGCTCAAGACAAAAACGGGTTGTGAAATGTTCGCCGGTTCCGAAGCTCAGGCCGGGGTCGAGCCAGATGGTCTTTCGCCCCTTGAGGGCAATGGTCTTCTTTTCCCAAACGGGTCGTATGCAAAGGTGACGACCGATGAGGCGGGTTTTGAAGTGGTGTTTCCAGAACGATTGCCAATCGCGCCCGCGGCAGACGCGCGGCTGCGCGACGAGGACGCTGGGCCAGTTGCGAACCGCATGGGCGGCGAGAAGGGCTTCAATATCTTTTTCGAAGTAGAGCTCAATCCATGTCCGGTTGGAGTGGGGTCGCTGTATCTGGATTGCAGTTCTGTTCCATCGGGCCTCCAGTGCGGCGGCGAGTGCATCGGCGTCGTCGCTCGCCGCTTCGATGGTGAGAATCGCGTAATCAGGAGTCTGCGTTTTTGTTTTGGCCATGGTTAATCAAAGATAAGGAAGAGTTCTTTGGGTAGGTTCACCGGTCGCCACTTTGGATCGTCCAGCGTTCCGGTCAACTGGAATTCGAAGAGCTTGGTGACGGGGAATGTGAGGATGCGCAGGATGCTGGCGATGGGACCGCGGCGGAGGAGTTTCACCTGTGCGCGAAGATTGAGGCGTCCATCGAGTTCGATGTCGCCGTATGCTTTGAGGCTCAACAGATCGCCTGCGAGAATGAGGTCGTCGCTGCTGATGAGGCCGTCAGCAATGGTGAAGGTGCAGCTCATATCGGTTTGCGAAACGAAGCCGAGACCGGGCACGAGCTTGGAGAGAAGTTCAGAGAGTCCGCCGAGGATGGGGAGGCGGAAAAGCGCTCCGTTTTTGACGGCGATGGATCCGCTGCCGCGCGTTGTGGGACCGATGGCTTCAGAGACGAGGCCGGTGAGTTGAATGTCGAGAAAGACATATCCCGTTGGGGGCGGATCAACGGTGACGGATGCTTCTTTCGCGAGCAGCGCGAGCGCTGCGTTGGAAACCACGATGTGCGAAGTGTAGCGGTGGTCGGGTCCGGCGGAGAGGGGTTCGACGACAAGGGATGCGAGTAGATCGCCGCCATACGCGCGGCCGACGATGTTGGTGACAATATAGCTGCCGCCGAGCGCATGGACCGTGAAGGTTGCATCGTCCGCAAACCAGCGTCCGCGGCCGAGTCGTTCGCCTCTCGCTTCCAGAATCAAATCGGTATTCTCTTCGCCGTGTCCCATGTCTACTGCACCCACGGCGTGCATTTCTGTGGGGCCTTCGAACCGATTCGAGCTTACGGTGTCGTATAGGCGGGGGCTGACCAATCCCGCGACGGCCGAAGGATTCATGGTGCTGAAGAGGTCCGCGTGCGCGCGATCGGTGTGCAGATCAACGGTTAGGGTGCCTTTGGTCTCACCGTTTGTTTGTGTGAAGCGCCAGTCGCTAAGCGTGACGACATGGTTGGAGTAGGCAAGGGTGGTGGTCATGCGATCCAGCGGCACGGCGCGGTAGGAAAAGTTAGTTGCTGCGAGAAGGCCGTTGATGGTGAGGTCGTCCTGCGCGAAGTGTGTGCGGAACGTTCCGGTGAAGTGTGGCAGCGGCTCTGAAAATCCGAAGCGCTTCACGAGGCGAGCCGTGTTCGATCCGAGAAAGGGAGTGAAGTCGTTCGGATTTACGTTCAGCGATATATCGCCCGAGAGCGTGCGCTGTTCGCGGTTCCAGATGAAGCTGCCGCTACCGGTTCCGCGATCGCTGCCGGACCCGAATCCGGTTTGGACTCCCGAAATGTGCGTTTCATCGCCCGCGCTTGTAACGAGACCGGTTGTGCTGGCGAGCGTGACGCCGCGCGCGACGAGTGTGTCTGCGGAGAATGTGCCGCTCAGCGTTGCGAGTAGATTGGTCTGCCGGGCGGGACCCGCGTGGAACGAGAGGCGGAGTCCGCTTCCATCCTCGACGCCGATTGCATTGAGGTGTTGGCGCATGGAGGAGGGAAGAAATACGCGGAGGGGGCCGGGAGGAAGGGTGCTTTCCAGCTGAACTTCCGTCATCCGGGTGGCGAGGTCGAAGGTGACGCCGAGCGCCGCTGAATTTTCTGCCGTTGTGGCGCGGGTGTCGCGGACGTGAATGGTGTTGTCGCGCCATTCGATTGTGGCCCGCAGTGTATCTATGAACTCTCCCTGAAGCTCTATGTCATCGCCCGACAGTTGAGCGAGTGCCGTGGGATTTGTCGTTGCGGTGTCAAACTGTACGGTGAGTTGCGGGTGTGCGTTTCCGCCCATGCCGCTGATCAGGCTGACGAGTTCCACGATGGAGGTCGGCGCATTTTCGAGCGCGTTCAACTCGTCTGCGAGCGCTTGTGCGCCGCGTGTTCCGCCCGCAGGGCGATGGCGGGCAATGTTCCCGCGCGCCCGGAGATGGAGGAAGAAAATATCTGCGGCTAGCTTTTCGACCGCGATAGCGGAGTCGTGGAAGCGGATCGTGGAATATACATTCGAGGGCGCCAGCCGCACCTCCGCCGCATCTGTGGACAGCACCGGTGCGCGGAGCGGTGTGTAGACTGCGGCGTTTTCGATCTGTATTTCGCGGGGTTCGAATCGCCCGATGAAGAGGGGGAGGATGTAGGGTTTGATTCCGACTCGCGCCGCGCGTGCGACGGGTTCGGCAAAGGAATTGGTGGGATAGATCAAGACGTGGTGGAAGAGGAAGCCATGCCGGGGTTCAAAGTTCATCCGGCTGGCGGTGATGCGAAAGGGGGCTGAAGGGACATGGCTGAGGAGGCGTTCTGTAACGACGCTGGGCAGGCCCAAAATCCAAAGTGCGAAGAGCGGGCCGAGGATGAGGAAGGCGAGCAGCCATGCGCAGCGCCCGCATTCGTGAATCCAGCAGAACAGGCGGTGGCAGCCGGAGCGTGGCAGATCAGTCTTGCACGGCTTCTGCGGTTTCGTCGTCTGTGATGGCTGGGGGCGGGTTGGCAACCGGGTCGTCCTTAGCGGGTTGAGTGGACTTATACAACGGAGTGAGGAGTTTGTCGCGCGTTGCGCGCGAGAGCGTGAAAATCGCGTCGCCGCCGCGAAGCATTGCGTAGAAGTTTCCCTCTGCGGTTTCGCTGCCGAAAAGCAGCGTGCGCGTGAGGGCGGTTCCGTTTTGCAGGCCGATGGTCAGTTGCGCGACCGGCTCTGCAAGCCCAAAGGCTTTGAGGTCGGTAACATCGTCTGTGACAAACGCGACGGCGTTGAGCGCGCTGACGGCGTCCAGGGTCTGTTGCAGTGCAGGTGTGTCCAGTGTATTTGCGGCAGCGGCTGCGCGAAATTCATTGGTCGAGTTGCGAACGGCCGACTCCTCTGTTTTGCCGCGCGCAAGCGTCACGCTGCGGATGGAGGCCGGGTCGAGCTTCAGGATTTCCAGATTTCGATACCAGAGGGGCGATGCGGGCAAGGCGTGAGGCAGATCCGCCTGAATGCGGAAGAGCGATTCTTCGTGTGCGATTTTTACGATCGCAAGGTTGCTCTCTTCCGGAAGGGAGGAGAGGAGCACGACGGTCTCTTCGTCGGCCGGAACAGCGGTACTGCTGTTCGTTGCCGGGGTGGGTGCTGCGCGCGAAAAGACGATGCGGCGCGCAGGAGGATCGAGCCCGCGCTCGGCCAGATTCGTTGTCGCGGTGTCCAGAAATGCTTCAATGCGGGCGCCGGTCCATTCTGCGATGGCGGCTTCGATACGGTTGTCGCTGGCGCGATAGCGGACGGGTTCGAGTATCTCCCAGGTGTTGGATTCTGAGCGGCTCAGCAGGATGGCGCGCTCGCCTTCCTCGATGCGGATGAAGTTGATGTCGGGCGCGGAAATGGTGAGGAGGCGGCGATCGCGCAGAGTTTCTGCTTTGATCGTCAGCGCGTCCAGAAGGGCCCGGTTGACGGTGAAAACCGATCCTTCACCGGAGAGGGTGGCATACACAAGATTGGGGCTCCGGTCCACGGTCTTGCCCAGCAATATGGTTTGTTCGCCGTGGCGCCGGTCACCGACAAGGGATATTTGAGCGGCGGGTTCGTCGAGTCCGTAGAGCGACGCTGCGTCGAACGATTCTGCGACGAAGTCCTCGATGCGCGCGGTGAAGAGCTGGTCGAGAATGGTTTGGATTCCTACGATAGACGCGCGGCTGCTCCAGGGCTGCTGCATTCTCCATGCGCCCGTCTCTGTGCGCGTGAGCGTCAGCAGTCCTTCGCGACGCCGGATATCGAGGCGGGAAACATCGTTGGGGATACCCTGAAAGAGGCGGTGATCGCGCAGGGTGTTGATGGATGTGGGGAGATCGGCGAGCAGATTTGTGGACGCGACGAAGACCGACGAATCGTTCTCCTCTTTGATGTAGAGATTTCCGCCAACCGGCGTATTGCTGCCGATAAAGAGTGTCCACTCCTTCTCCGGACTTGCGAGCATGATGCGCGCCCGCGGCTGGTCGAGTCCGAAGTGATCGAGGCCGAGGCCCTGTTTGCGCTGATCGCGCCCGCGGATGACGTCGCTTTGTTCCAGGTGGTCAAAGAGTGCGATGATGCGGCTGATTTCTCCCGCATCCGCGCGGGCGGAGACGGGACTAGTGAGGCGCCATTGTTCTCCGCGCCGTTCAACGCTGAACTGCAAATCGGGTTCGATCAGGCGAATGCTGGTGATTCGGGCCGGGTCCATCCGCAGGACGCGCCGCGCAATTTCGCGTTTTTTATCCGTCGTGTTCTGCTTGCGCTCGTAGAGGCCGATATAGAGGCCCATTGCGATTACGGCGAGTAGGAGAATCAGTGTTCCTCGGCGCACGTCACGTCCTCCGCTGCCACCAGATGCCCATGCCGAGCAGGGCGAAAAGACCCGGTACGATGACAACCACGATCCAGAAGACGCTGCTGACCTGCGCCTGGGTCATCACGAGGCGCGTGTCATCAATGGGCTTGGGCGAGATGGCCATTAATTCCTCGCGATCGAGCAGCCAGTTGATCGCGCTGAGAAAAAGATCGGCATTGCCTCCGCTCAGCGCGCCGTTGGAAAGGAAGTCCGTGTCTCCGAACACCACGAGTCGTTCGGGCCGAATGTTCATATTCAGATCTGCCGTGGCACCGCGTTCCGCAGCGACGGCGATGGAGATCGGGCCGCGCCGGTCGTGCATGGGGTCGAACTTCATCGGCTTTTGTTCGAGGTCCGACTCCGCCCAGCTTTCCGGCGAGCTGCGAACCAGCGCGGTGACGCGCGGCCGGTCTGCCGCTGGCGTTCCGCCGGAGGGTGGCGGAACGGGTTCGACAGAGCGCGGGAGATAGAAGACGGAGGTAACTTTGTACAGGTTGCGTGTGATGGGATGGATTCCGTAGTCGTTGACGAAGAGGTCCAGTCCGGAGAGGGTGCGGGTGGGGTCCACCACCACATCGTCTTGAAGGCGAATGTTCCACTGTTCGAGCATTTCCGTGAGCCCTGCTGTGGGACCGGTGTCGAGCAGAATGGCCATGCGCCCGTTATTATCGAGCCATGAACGGAGCAGCTCGATCTCCTGCGCGGCGAGGTTTTTCGTGGGGCCGGGCAGGACGAGGAGGTTTGCATCCGCCGGAATCTGTCGGGCTTCGGCCAGCAGCAAATCGCGCACGATCACATTGTCGCGGCGCAGGTCTTGCGCGATGCTGGAGTAGCCCGTGTAGGGGTCGCGATCGGTGATTTCGCGTTCGCCGTGCCCGCGGATGAAGTACACCACGGGAGCCTTGGACTGGGCGAGGTCTTGCAGCGCGGACGAGAATATCTGTTCGCCGCGGAAGGCGGAGGGTTGTGCCTGGCCGCCCTGCGCGAGAGCGGAAT
The DNA here is from genome assembly GCA_039807095.1 of Kiritimatiellia bacterium. GTDB lineage: Bacteria > Verrucomicrobiota > Kiritimatiellia > CAIVKH01 > CAIVKH01 > JAMLJG01. The sequence goes on along the minus strand of JBDHQM010000002.1, from coordinate 90,078 downwards.
AATCAACATCAATGAGGTCTTCTGCGTTGACGAATTTGGTTCGTCCGTCGAGGGCAAAAATGACGAGATTCGCCTGCGTTAGTTCGTATTGACGCACGAGCGCTTCGGCCCGCCCAATGTCGCGGTTGGGGTCCACGCGTTCCACCCGGATGTTTGCGTTGGCGTATTGATATTCTTTCAGGAGGTTTGCGACGTCCTCGCCAGCCGGGTGATCGGCCTGAAAGAAGACGACGACATCTACCTGGCTCGTGATGCTGTGCAACAAGCTCAGGGTTTTGTCGGACAGGCTGTAGAATCGGGCCCGGCTCACATCCTGCCGCCAATAGTGGCGGTGCGCCAGATAGTTGAGCATGATCGTCAGCGCGAGTGCGAGCAGCAGCGCCATGCCGGTGTTCATGCCGAAGGCAATGCGACGCCGCGTGCTGCGTCGGATGCTTTGACGTGCGTCGCTGGAGGCGTCTTTGCTCATTTCCAATTGCGCGCCTCCACAATCTTGACGGTTGCAAAGAGCATCAGCGCGGTGCCCGAGAGGTAGTAGACAATCGGGCGGGAATCGAGGGTGCCGCGCGAGAACTCGAGCATGTGGGAGTAGGATGAGAGGTGTGTGCTGACGGCGAGTGCCCAGTCGCCCCGGGCTACATAGTCCATCAGTCCGGCGAGGAAGAGGACGAGCATCACCGCAAACGTGATCATGGCAGAAACAATCTGGTTGCTGGTCAGGGCAGAGCAGCAGAGGCCAATGGAGAGGTAGAACATCCCGATCAGAAGTGCGCCGAAGTAGCCGCCGAGCAGCGGGCCGAAATCAGGCGGGGCCATTTCTGCGCTGAAGTGGTGAAGGATAAATACGTAGAGCGCGGTGGGCAGCCACATGCAGACGTAGAAGCTCAGCGCCCCCGCAAATTTTGCGAGCACGACTGCCGCGTCGGATACAGGCGCGGTCATCAGCGTCTCAATGGTGCCGGAACGTTTCTCTTCGGACAGCAGGCGCATGGTCAGGAGGGGGGCGAGCACGAGCATTGTCATCCAGAAAAAAGGTGAGCCAAAGAGCAGGTTCATCACCGTCACGCCGGCCGGGCCGTCGGCTAGAACGGAGACGAGCAGGGAGAAAATGGTGCCCATCACGACGAGAAAGAAGATCATGACGATGTAGGCGACCGGCGAGAGGAAATAGGTCGTGAGCTCTTTTCGCCACAGCGTGAGGAATGCGCTCATGAACGAATCCCCAGTTTATCCGATTTTGTGAGGTTCACAAAAATATCTTCCAGCGTGGCCGCCTCCTGATGCAGCTCTCGCAAGGCCCATCCGCGCGATGCGACGAGTTCAAAAATAGCCGTCCGCACGTCCGCTTCGCGGCTCGCGCGAAGCGTGTATCGCGCCCAGGAGTCTGCACCTTCGAGCAGTACATCCGACACGCCGGGCAGGGTGCGGAGCGCCGCGTGAATCTCGCTGTGCGGACCCCGGATTTCCGCTGCGATGGTGGCCTCGCCCTCCATGCGGCGACGCAGGCGGTCCGGTGTGTCGGATGCGACAATGCGCCCGCCATCAATAATTAGCACGCGGCGGCAGGTCATTTCCACTTCGGAAAGGATATGCGTTGAAAGAAGGATCGTGTGCTTGTCAGCAAGGCTGGTGATGAGCGAGCGGACCAGGCGGATCTGGTTGGGATCGAGCCCGATCGTCGGCTCGTCGAGAATGAGCAACTCCGGTTCATGAACGAGGCTTTCTGCCAAGCCGACCCGCTGGCGATAGCCTTTGGAGAGGTGCGCGATGATCCGGCTGCCGACATCGCTGATGCCGCAGCGCTCCTTCACCTCGCCAATGCGCGATTTGAGTTTTGCACGCGGCACTCCCTTGAGGCGCGCGCGGAATCGAAGATATTCGTCTACCCGCATTTCGCCGTAGAGCGGGCAGCTTTCCGGCAGATAGCCGATGCGGCGCCTCACTTCCGTCGAGTCCGTTGCGACATCGTAGCCCGCCACGCGAACGGTGCCGCCGGTTGCCGGCAGGTATCCCGCTAGAATCCGCATGGTGGTGGACTTGCCCGCGCCATTGGGGCCGAGGAAGCCGACGATCTCGCCCCCGTTCACGCGGAACGAAACGTCGTCAACTGCGACGCGGCCGGGATAGCGCTTGGTTAGATGGGCGACTTCAATCATTTCCACTCGTTTTGTGTTCGCCGCAACGCGCTGGCTTGAGGGCCGAACACGGTTGCGCGGTACGGGTCATAGCAGCGGCTAAAATGGCATATTCCTGCGGGTCTGTGAACTCATTCCGCAGAGAAATCCGGAAAAGCCGGCGCAGGGCGCCGCCGCGTGCCGGTCAGAGTGTATAAATCTCGAAAAGACGCTTCTCGCTCGTGCCTTCTTCCATCTGCGCGACGACTTCGACGAGTTGCGCGATGGTCGAGTTCTTCAGCTTGTGCTTGAGAAGGTTGTCGAGCTGGAAGATGCCCGCAGAGTTCGCGAGGGTGACGGCGATGCGGACGGGGCGCTGTTCGCCCTTTTCAATTTTCACATCTTTGACCGCCAGTGCGGAGATGGAGTGAATGTTGACCTGGCCCGCTTTGAACGGGATTCGCGAGCGGCCCTGCGTCATGTCGGTTGTGTCAGCGACCTTCAGCGCGCCCGCTTCAATCGTGAGGCAGCGCTGATCGGCATCGTGCGCGATGATCGCGTGGAGCACGTCCTGCGTGATGATGGTTAGTTCGGGCTCGTCGTAGATGCCTTCGAGCATTTTGCGCAGCTTCGGATAGGCGATCCAGAGGCTGTATTTTTCATGGTCATCGCGGTGCACGCTGATGCCGACATCGTGGAAGCACGCGCCGAGGACGACGATTACCTCTGCATCGTCATTGGTGAGTTTGTGATTCTCCACTACGCTCGGCACCACTCCGCCCTCGATCAGGAGGCGCAGGATTTTCAGCGCGGCGTTCGCGACAATGCGGATGTGCACTTCACCGTGATCGCTGATCCCGGAGCGATCCACCGCGTTGATATTCGCACTCTTCCAAAGTTGGTTGAGTTCCACATCGTTCTGGATGCGCTCAAGGACGGCTTTCAGTTTGGCATTCTCGCGGACAGGTACGTTGAAGCTCATAGAATGATGGTACGGCGCACGCCCAGCGGAAACAATAATAGAATCACAACTACTTTCAGGTCGGCGCGGAGGCCGGATCCTGCGGCTTGAAGTAGGGGTTCTCCCCGGCCGCGTGGTCGGTGACGTCAATGATCTTTCGAACCTGCGGCGCAACGCGACGGATCGCGTTCTCGACGCCATACTTCATGGTCGCTTTCGATGCTGCGCAGCCCTGGCAGCCGCCGCCCATCTCCACGTGAAGATCGCGCCCGTCCACTTTTGCAAGGCGGACAAATCCACCGTGCGAGGCGAGGGCGGGGTTGATTTCGCGCTCGAAGAGCGCGTTGACCGTGTCCGCGATGCCGTCCGTCGGCATATTGCGCAGATTTTCGATCACCGTATCGGAGATCAGCGGCTTGCCGGTCGCGATGGCGGCGCGAATGGCGGTTCCCACCGCGCCTGCAAGCATTGGCCATGGAGCGGGCGTGTTTTTAACGACAGTGATGGTGGAGCCGGAGACTATGACGCGCGCCACGCCTTCCACATCGAAAATATGATCCGCCAGTGCCGAGCCGTGCGAGTCGTCTTCACTCACGAAAAGAACGGTCCAATCCTCGACGATGGGTTGTTCGAGGTGGAACATGCACATGGAGGGATCGGGCGTCAGTTCGCCGGTGATTTTGATGGGAGAAGTCATAGCTGAACCCTACGGCAATTGAAGCGAACTTCAAGCCCGCAAGCGGCGTCGCGTCGCGGCGGATTTGGTTGCAGGCGGCGTCGGGGGACGAGCCATTTGTGCCGAGAGTGCGGGTGCGCGCGCTTCGCGCTGCCCGAGCGAGGTGCCGCACTGTCGGCAGCGAATGTCGTAGAGCTCTGCGCGCGGCAGAACCAACAGCAACCGTTCATAGACGGGCTGGGACATCCGGCATTTCGGGCAATAAAGTTCGGAGGCGGAAAATTTTTCGAACTGTTCCATTGGCATATTCTATGAAATTGCGTGCAGCGCGCACTCCAATATCGCGCGTGCGGTGTAATAGTCCAGTCTGCGTCTGCGCCGCCCCGACTTGGTGTTACCTTTGAATGGCGAAAGGACGATGTCCGCCGTGTCGCGGCGCAGCTCGGCGACGCGGCGGTTGGCATCGGCAAGGAGCGCGTCCAGCCTGCTGTCGGGCAGGTCAGGCATCTCAATAAATGTTACCAGCCGCGAACTGACGCAGACTCGATCCGGCGGATAGTCAGAATCCTCGCGGCGCATGAATGCGATCGGTTTTGCGGGGTCCGGCAGGTCCACTGCGCGCAGCGCGATTTTGCCAGTGGGTGAGTTGAAAACGATGCGGGCGGAGTTGCGTGGATGGGGTCGCGCGCAATTCAGCGCGGAGAGAGGAGCGATCCTTCGCTCTCCGACGTAGATCATCGGGTCGCCGTGTGTGGCGTCGCGCGTCGAATCCATGCAGACAACGCATGTCGGGCAGTCGGTGTCGGTGAAGGGATTTTCTTCCAAGACGGTGATGTGTTCGATGTATGTTTTGGGATAACGGCTGTTGATGATGGTCTCGGGGACGATGGCGACGACGTACGGGCAAGCGGCGCGGCAGCGGTCGAGCGCGAGTTGATAGAGGTCGTAGTGAGTTGCGAAGTGTGCAGCCACTGCGTCGTGAACACCCTTCCGTTTCGCGCTGTGTTTTGCGAGATAGGGCGGGTTGGTGACAATCACCGCGCAGTCAAGCGACGGAATGTGGCGCAAGCTATCGTTTGCGGGCCAGCCGGTGGAGGGATCTATATCGAGTCCGCATATTTCGGCAGGAATTTTGCTTTGCGCCGCGCGCAGCAATTCTCCGTGTCCGGCAAACGGGTCGTAGAGAGTTTGCGGGGCGCGCTCTTGAATGAAGCGCAAAACCTGCGGGGCGAGCCATGCGGAAGTTCGTGTTTGGAATTGGCCGAGAGAAGTTTTGGTCGCATCAATTTCTTTGAAGCGATTCTTCTTCCGTGAAATGAGCATTCGCGCGCACATGGCAGACTGAATGCGACGATAGAGCAGGGCGCGCCGGAAGGCGAGGATCAGTGCATGTGACCGGAGCCAGCGCCCATGCCACCACCGCCCATGCCGCCGCGCGGAATGCCGGGTACGCGCCCGCTCATTGCGGGGCGCATGGCGCGCATGACATCGGGGTCAATGAATGTCCAGAGATTCATGGTTTCGTTGCTTGTCGTGGTGCGCCAATCGGCGGGCATACTGCGATCGAGCTCGTCGTAGGTGAGGGCGAGGGCGGTGCCGACTTCCTTCATCGCGCGCGCGCGGATTTCAGGGCGCGTCATGGTGCCGTCCTCAATTGCCTTTTGCCAAATTTGCGCCTGCTGTTGGAGGCGCAGATTCATGGCGGACATAAGGACGTCGAAGCGCACTGCTTGATCCTCCGAGAGATCGGCCTGCTTCACGAAATTCGAGCGGATGGTCGCCTGCCGCGCGACTTGTTCAGCGCGGCGATAGGCGATCCATGCCTCCCGGTTGGACCACGCGGCTTCAAATGCGGCTTCGCGGTTTGTCCACGTTTCGCGATTCGGGCGTCCGCGCCATTCGCTTCGCTCCGACTGTTCGGAAACAGTGAAAGACTGGTGCGACGATTCGGAGGAGTGTTCGAATTGGGGTTCGGTCAGGTCCACTTCTTCCTGCCAGACGACGGAGTCTTCGTGCGAGTCGCGCGCGATTTCGGGTTGCTTCAGCGAAGCGGAGGCGAGCTGAGGGGTTGGTGCGCTGACCGGTGCGGACAGTTCCGGCGCGGGCGTAATTGCGCGTTGGGCCAGCATTCCGCTGACCAGTCCGGCGCTGAAAAGGAGAATTCCGAGGATGTATTTCGCAGACATAGCAGTAGAACGGAGAAGGCCCTGTCTTTAGTGTCGAAGAAGTGAAAAAAACATGGCGAATCCCTCTGCAAACCGGGCGTCAGCGCGGCCAGAGCCACCAGAGATAGCCGCCGTAGGACAGGAGCAGAACTGCGCCCTCCCAGCGGGCGATGACGAATCGCGTTCTCATCAGGATGAAGAGGCCGATCGCGGTGCCGAGCATCATGCCGAAGTCAACGCCGGTGACGCCGCCCGCCTCGAGCGGTTTGACCAAGCCGGCGATGCCGAGAATGCCCAGGATGTTGAACACGTTGGAACCGATGATATTGCCGACGGCGATATCGTTCTCCTTGCGGATGGCGGCAACAACGGAAGTTACCAACTCTGGCAGGCTGGTGCCTGCGGCAACAATGGTGAGACCGATCAGCGCTTCGCTCACGCCCCAGAATCGCGCCATCGAAATTGCGCCGCTGACGAACATGCGCGCGCCGAAGATGAGCAGTGCGAGTCCAGCGCTTATGAAGAGGAGGTCCAACGCGACGTAGCGTTTTTTGAAAATCTTCTTTTTCTTGGGACCCAGCTCCGAGAGGTCTTTTTGTTCGCGTCGCGCCCAGATGATGGTGCTGCACGTGTAGACGACAATCCCCGCCGCCAGAATACTCGCGCCTAGGCGGGAGAGGTGTCCATCGCGGAAGAGCAGCCAGCAAAGAATCGAAACGCCGACCATTATGGGCGCGTCAAAATGGAGAATCTGTGGCTTGACCCTGATGGGTTGGATCAGCGCGGCGAGCCCGAGGATCACAGCGATGTTGAAGATGTTGGAACCGACGACGTTGCCGAGCGCGATGGCGCCCTGTCCATCCACCGCCGCTTTTGTGCTGACGATGAGTTCGGGTGCGCTGGTGCCGAACGCAACGACGGTGAGGCCGACGACAAGCGGGGTCAGTCCGATACGCAGTGCGAGGCTCGCGCTGCCGCGGACAAGGGCTTCCGCTCCGAAGTAGAGGAGGATTCCGCCGCCGATTAAATATCCGAAGATCTCAAGCATGTGTGCGCGCTCAGTTGCGAATGAAGTCACAGTATAGGAGTGCGCCCGGGATGCAAGGGTAACCGGACAGCGGGTTTTCGTTCCGCTGAACGCGTTTCCGCTTCCGTGGCCAAGCCCAATTCGCTGCGGCCTCCCGGCTAGACTATCGCTTCAATCGCTCTAGTGAGTTGCGCCGAAGCTGTAGCGAACCGGTTGGCCTGCCGATTTTGCTGCGATGCGAATGCGGCAGTCCACGATGCAGGCGCCCTTGCCGGGTTCCAGCGCAAAGACCGGATTCATGTCGAGTTCTTTGATCTCCGGAATTTCCTCGACCATGGTGGAGGTGCGAAGGAGGAGTTCCTCGAGCGCTTCCATGTCGGCAGGTGCGTGGCCGCGATAGCCCTGTAGCAGTTTGCAGCCTTTGATCGAGCGCACCATTTGGCTGGCGTCCTGTACGCTCAGCGGCGTGATGCGGAAGTTCACATCTTTCAGCACTTCGACATAAATGCCGCCGAGCCCGAATGCGATGAGCGGACCGAAGAGCGGGTCTTCTGTCACGCCGACCATCACCTCGACGCCGCCGGAAACCATCGGTTGAATCAGCACTCCGTTCATCGCATCCGGCTGCCCCGTGGCATCCACCCGCATCTTGATTGCTTCGAATGCTTTGCGGACCGCTTCTTTCGTTTTCAGATTCAGCAGTACGCCACCGATTTCCGTTTTGTGGACGAGTTTGATTGAATCGAGTTTAACGGCGACGGGATAGCCGATGGATTCGGCGATTTGAACGGCTTCGTCGGCTGTCTTTGCTACGCCCCCTGCGGGGAGCGGGAGTTTGAATGCCTTGAGAATTTCGCGGACCTCCTCGGTGAGAAGCCATCCGCCATCGCGCTCGATGAGAGCCTTCTGGCAGATTGCGCGCGCCTTGGCGAGGTCCACATCTTCGAAGTCGGGAATGACCGCGAGCGGCGCGTTTCGCCATTCCGCATAGCGCGCAATTTTGCTGAGCACCCGCGCGGCGGACTCGGGGAAGAGATAGCGCGGCAGCGTCTCCGTTCCGACCTTCATCGGGACATTCGCGTGATCCTCCGTCATCATAACCGCGATGACGGGCTTGTCCTTCGCGCCCGCCGCGCGGCCCGCCGCGACGCCTTCCGCGACGGCCTCCATGATCGCTTTGTTGTCGGCTGTTCCGACCGGGATGTAGATAACGATGATTGAATCGAGATTTTCGTCCTGCATCGCCAGCTCGACCGTGCGTTTGAAGTGCTCGGGCGGCGCGGAGGCGATCATGTCTATCGGGTTGTTCAGCGCGGCGGCGGCCGGGAGGAATGTCTTCAGCACCTCGCGCGTTTTGTCGGTGACCAGTGGGACTTCGAGTCCGGCCGCTTCGCACGCGTCCGTTGCGAGAATACCCGGTCCGCCCGCGTTAGTGACAATGCCCACGCGTCGGCCCTTCGGAAGCGGCTGGTGCGCGAGCATTGCCGCGAGGTCGAACATTTCTTCGAGCGTTTCCGCGCGAATCACACCGGTTTGTTGGAAGAGCGCTTCTGTGGCGACATCGCTCGCGGCCAGGGCGGCAGTATGCGAGCCCGCCGCTCGCGTGCCGGCGGAGGTGCGCCCGCTCTTCACGCATACGATCGGAGTGGACCGGCTCACGCGGCGCGCGATGCGCGCGAAGCGGCGCGGATTTCCGAACGACTCCAGGTACAGCAGGATGACGTTAGTCTGCGGGTCTTCTTCCCAGTATTGAAGGAGGTCGTTGCCGGTGACATCCGCTTTGTTGCCGACGCTGACGAAGCAGGAGAGGCCGAGGTGCAGCTTGGTCGCCAGTTCCAGAATCGCAATGCCGAGCGCGCCGCTCTGAGAAGACATGGCGATGGTGCCGTGGTTCGGGTAGGTGGGGGAGAAGGACGCGCCGAGTCGAACTTCGGGATCGGTATTGATGAGGCCGAGGCAGTTGGGGCCGACCATGCGCATTCCGTAGCCGCGCACCTTATCCACAAGCTGCGCCTGTAGGGCTTTGCCTTCGTCGTCCGTTTCCGCAAAACCGGCAGAGATCACAACGACCGCCTTCACGCCGTGCGCTGCGCAGTCGTCAATGACGCTCAGCACGAATTTCTTGGGCACTACGATGATGGCAAGGTCCACCGGCTCGGGAATGTCGCGCACGGATTTGTAGGCGCGGATGGAGCAGATGACCGAGGCCTTTGGATTGACCGGATACACCGGCCCGTTGAACTGCTGGCCGATGAGCTGCTGCATGATCCGGTAGCCGATGCTTCCCGGTTCGCGCGATGCGCCGACCACTGCCACTGCGTTGGGTTTGAAGAACGGGCGGATGGAGGCCGTCGTGAAGACGCGATCGCGCAGCTCGGAGCGCGCGACACTTTCTTTTCGCGGGGTGACGGCGATGTTCACTTGAACGAGGCCGTCCTGAATCTGCTCTGTCATCTCAAAGCCGGAGTTGCGGAAGGTTTCCAGCATCGCTTGATTGTTCGGGTTCGTCACCGCGAGGAAATTGACGAATCCGTTGCCGACTGCGATCACCGCGAGGCGCTCGAGGAGGAGCGCGCCAATCCCTTTGCCCTGGAACGAGTCATCCACCGCCACAGCGAATTCTGCCGTGGTTTCATCGTGCGCAATGTAGGATCCCGTCGCGATGATACGATCCGCGCCGTCGGTCACGCGGCTGACGAGCATCGTCACCTGTTTGCGCGGATTGGAGGAATCGCTCAGCGCGGAAATCATGTTCATCCCCGGCTTGCTTTCGGAGAAGAAGCGCTGCCGCCGCGATTCGGCGGAGAGTTGCTGGAAAAATGCCGCGAGCGCTTCTGCGTCCTCCGGTTTACTCACGCGGATGGTCGCGGTGGAGCCATCGCGAAGAATCATTCGGCCCTGGGCGGCGGAGTCTTGGTAGAGGGCGGGGAGGAAGAGCGGCTTTATTGTTTTCATGATGTTTCTATAGAAACGACGGGTATTCGTCTATCTGACTCCTTTCGCATTAATCAATGTGAAAGCAAATTCAAACTGCATGCAAGATACAGAATCAGAGTTTCCCCGATAAGGCAATCGGGGCAATCCCGCATCCAATTCCGATTGCCATCTGATGTGCGTCTGACCACTATACCTCCATACATCATGTCTGGCGCAGTCCCAATAACAACAAAACGGCGCATCCAATCAACGCTTTGGTTCTGGTGTGCGTTGTTGGGATTCGGTCTCGGTGCGGGCGGTTATGTGTTTGTGTATGCGCGCGGCGCGTCCTATCTCTCGGATAACCCCGCTGCCTGCGCGAATTGCCACGTGATGAACGAGCATTATGACGGCTGGCAGAAATCGAGCCATCACGCCGTCGCAACGTGCAACGACTGCCATACGCCGGACGCGCTGATTCCGAAATATCTGACCAAGATGGAGAACGGCTATCACCACTCCAAAGCGTTCACGCTGCAGAATTTTCCCGACCATATCCGCATCCGCGAGAAAAACTCGCGCATCCTCGAGGAGAACTGTCTGCGGTGTCACACGGAAATGGTTTCAGAATTGGTGGAGCATCGCGCAGGCGTGAGCAAGGCGCCCGACTGTGTGCGATGCCATGCGGATGTCGGGCATGGACCTGTGCGGTGAATACGAAATCTTTTGAAGTGAAGTAAGGAGGCGAGTTATGCGCAACAAAACGAATGGTCAATCCGGAGGCGCTATCGCGTATGTGCTGTTCATTGTGGTGGCGGCGGCGTTTGCAGTGGGGATCTTCGCCCTGATGTCGAACATCGCCGAGCGCAAGGCGGAGGCACGCAATCGCTATGTGCGCGTGGTGGATGTGGATGAGAACACAACTGATCCCGCGGTGTGGGGTCGGAACTGGCCGAAACAATACGACTCCTATCTGAAGACTGCGCTGCCGACCAAGACCAAGTTCGGCGGACACGGCGGGAGTGAAGCGCTGCCGGAAGAAAAGATTGAGCGCGAGCCGTGGCTCAAGCGCATGTTCCTCGGCTACGCCTTCTCGATTGATTATCGCGACCGGCGCGGCCACGCCTATATGCTGGAAGATCAGGAGCTGACAGAGCGCATTACGAAGCCGCAATCCGGCTCCTGCCTGCACTGCCACGCCTCGATCATGCCGCTCTATCGCGAAATGGGCGGCGGCGACGCAGCGAAGGGTTTGATTGAGAGCTCGAAGTTGTCCTATCAGGAAATGCACGCGAAGCTGGTGGACAGCGGACACGCGCACCCCGTCTCCTGCGTGGACTGCCATGACCCGGATTCAATGCAGCTCCGCGTGACGCGCCCCGGCTTCATCAACGGCATTCGCGCCTTTGCTGAATCCGACGCCCCCGCACCGCAGTTTGCCTCTATCGCGCTCTGGCGCGAGAGCAAGAGCGAGAAACCCTACGACCCCAACCGCGATGCGACGCGGCAGGAGATGCGCTCGTTTGTGTGCGCGCAGTGCCACGTGGAATACTACTGCGCCACCAAGATGCCGCTCGAATTCCCGTGGGGCAAGGGGCTGCGCGCGGAAGATTTGGAGGCCCACTGGAACGGCCGTACGTTTGACGATGGCAAGCGCTTCTTCGACTATGTCCACGCCGAAACCGGCGCGGAAATCCTGAAGACGCAGCATCCGGAATTCGAGTTGTGGAGCCAGGGAATTCACGCGCGCAGCGGTGTTTCCTGCGCCGATTGCCACATGCCCTACATCCGCGAGGGTGCGACCAAGATTTCCGATCACTGGGTTCGCAGTCCGTTGCTCAACGTGAACCGCGCCTGCCAGACCTGCCACAAAGTTCCGGAGCAGGAACTGCTTGCGCGAGTGGATATTATTCAGGAGCGCAACTACGACCTGATGAAGCGTGCTGCTGCGGCACTGATGGATATGATGGACGCCATCAATGTAGCGATCAAGGCGGGCGCCACGGATGAACAACTCAAGCCTGCCCGCGAATTGCATCGCAGCGCGCAGTGGCGTGTGGACTTCGTTGCCGCAGAAAACTCGATGGGCTTCCACGCCCCGCAGGAAGCGGCGCGCATTCTGGGCGAAGCCATTGACATGGCGCGCCAGGGCGAGATTGCCGCCCGTGCACTCGTCCCGGGCACCTCCGCCAGCGCAGCAAAACCGGAACCCGCCCCCGAAACCTGATCCGCGCCGCTGGTAGGGCGATCTCTCCGAGAGAGCCGGAAAAATTCTGTGCCCGCTTCGGTGCGCGAGGGCGCGCACCGCAGCACGCGAGGGCGCGTGCGCTCCCCGAACGAATTGCGATCGAGAGCTGTAGCTCCGCCTGCCCGCAATGCTACGCATAGGCGTTGCAGGCGGGGCACTCCGCTGCCGGAAGTTCTTTTGGTGGAGGGCCGCGCTTTGTCGCGGCCGGAGCCACAGATGGCCATGACGACGCGTGGCCCTCCAGAGGGGCTCTATGAGTTCTTCTGTAGCCCGCCCTCGCTGAGGGCGGCAGTTTTGCCGCGGTCACCGACCCGCGGCTACAGATGCGCGGCGAAGGCGCGCTCGGCGCTGTCCTCGTCCCGACTCCTGAAGGTCGGGATTTGAACTACGCCCGAACAGGTTGCGCTTTCCGGGAGAAGTTTCTTTGCCTCTTTATGCGAGATCCGAGCGGACATGTGCCTTGCGTCGCCGCTTTGTGTTTCCGTCATGTCCATTTCAGGGCGAGTTTCTTTCCCGATTGGGCGCATTCGCGCAGGTACAGATTGATGAGGTTCTGGTAGGGCATGCCGGTTTCCTCAGACAATGCCTTGAAGTACTCAATCACGTCCGTTCCCAGACGCATGGTTACCTGTTTCCGGAAATGCTTTGCGTAGGGGTTTCGGATTGAATCTGTGAAGTCGTATTCTTTTCTCATAAGTAGCTCCTGTACTGCCTCCGCTCGTTGGGCGTGGCTTTGCGCGCGGAGATGATTCGTATCACGTCGTCGTTTTCGCGGTACGCATGGCACACAATAAGCATGCGCAACTTGGCGCTGAATCCCAAGAGGAGGAATCGGTCCTCTGTCTGGGAGTGATCTGGATCATGTTTCATTCGAGCGTTCTCATCGCCAAATACGGTTGCGGCTTCCTCAAAGCTGACTCCATGCTTTCGGATGTTTTCTGCGGCTTTCGCCCGATCCCATGCAAATCGCATCTCAGTCATAATGCTATCATATTGCTAATAGCATTATGTGTCAAGAGGGGCGAATGTCGAATTGCGGAATAGGAATTTGAATGTGGAGAGCTCCGAAGAGGCTGTCTATCTCGGCAAATCGCGGTTGGTTTTGTCGCGTAGCGTATACGCGGCACCCGTGCTGAGGAATGCGGGCAAAACGGCTCCGCTATAGCCGCCATCGCTGCGGGTGGCAATTTTGCCGCGGTCACCGACCCGCGGCTACAGATGCGCGGCGAAGGCGCCGCGCACAGCACGCGAGAGCGCGTCCGGCTTCGTCCTCGCGGACTCGAACTTCGCCGAGACTGGTTGCGCTCCTCGAACGAATTGCGATTGGAGGCTGTAGCTCCGCCTGCCCGCAATGCTACGCATAGGCGTTGCAGGCGGGGCACTCCGCTGCCGGAAGTTCTTTTGGTGGAGGGCCGCGCTTTGTCGCGGCCGGAGCCACAGATGGCCATGACGACGCGTGGCCCTCCAGAGGGGCTCTATGAGTTCTTCTGTAGCCCGCCCTCGCTGAGGGCGGCAGTTTTGCCGCGGTCACCGACCCGCGGCTACAGGCGCGACAAACTGCGGTTGATGGCGTCAGATCGAGCGCGCGCGGAGGGCGGAGATGGTGAGGAGGGTCCAGCCTGTGATGAAGCAGAGGCCGCCGAGTGGGGTGAGCGGGCCGAGCCAACGCCACGTTTCGATGCCGAGCAGTGCGCGGCAGGAGAGTAAATACAGCGATCCCGAAAAGAGCAGTGTGCCGGCACACCAAAAATTGCCCGCGATAATCGGGAGTTTTGAGTTGGTCAATTTGGAAAGCCAGACTGCTGCGAAGAGGGCGAGGGCGTGCAAAAATTGATAGCGGACGCCGGTTTCAAATGTCGCCAGCGCTTCGGGCGTGAGTTTCGGTTTGAGGCCGTGCGCGCCGAATGCGCCGAGGATTACGGCGGTGCCGCCCGCTATGCCGGCCCAGATGAGAAGATGGCGCGCGTTCATTTCCCAGCGCCTTCTGCAAGGCAGTGTTGTAGCGATTCGGCGAGGGTCGGATAGAGGAATTCAAAACCGGCTGAGCGCAGCTTCGCTGAATCTACGCGCTGGCTGGCGAGGAGCATTTCGCGCCCCATATTGCCGGGGAGCAAATGGAGCAGGAATGAGGGGGTGCTCATGAAGGTAGGGCGGTTCAGTGCCGCGCCCAGTGCTTTTGTGAAATCGCGGTTGGTGACGGGCTCCGGCGCGACGGCATTTACGGGGCCGCTCAGCGTGTCGTTTTCGATTGCGAACTGAATGGCGCAAACGAGGTCGTCGAGGTCAATCCAGCTCATGTATTGGCGGCCATGTCCGAGTTTGCCGCCGAGTCCCGCGCGGTAGGCGGGGAGCATCTTTTTCAGCATGCCGCCCGCGGGGCTGAGTACGAGGCCGGTGCGAAGGTTGACCACCCGGATGCCCGCGTTTGCCGCGATCTCAGTTGATTTCTCCCATTCCTGGCAGAGGAGGGGAAGGAAGCCCATTCCGGGGCCGGAAGATTCCGTGAGCCACTGGTCCGCGCGTGTGCCGTAGTAGCCGATGGCAGATGCAGAGATGATGACGCGCGGGCGCGAGGTGAGGCCGGCGAGGGCCTCCATCAAAAATTCAGTCGCTTGTACGCGGCTGCGGTGAATCAGGCGCTTCTTGTTTTCCGTCCACAGCCCAAAAATCGGTTCGCCCGCGAGATGCACTACCGCATCGAGTTTTTCGAGTCCGTTGCGCTCGACGCGTCCGGTGGTGGGGTCCCACGCGATGTCGTTGCGCGAACGGTCCGGATTGCGGCGCATGAGGCGGACGACGTAGTGACCGTGTGCGGTGAGATGGCGGACAAGGGCGCTGCCGACAAGTCCTGTTGAACCCGTGACCAAAATTTTCATTGGCGATGACTGTAATCGCTTCGCTGCCGCGTGTCCACGTTGAGCCGGTGGCGCGGCGCACGCGCGGGCGCGGTCAGGCGGTAATCTTGTGTCGCGCGTAAATCAGGGGGACCGTGATGCCGACGAAGAGCAGTTCGATCATGACGGCGATCCAGAGGCCGAGCGCAACGCCGCTCGTGAAGCCGTAGGAATGGAGGCCCACGCCGAGCAGGTTCACGCCGATCCACGCGAAAAGGACGACGATAACGCCGAGCACGCTGCCCGCCGCCACGCCGAGGTTGCGGATCATTCCCGCCCAGCGGGCGTGGAAGAGAATCGAGCACCAGAGGACGATCAGCAGCGCACCGTTTTCTTTCGGGTCCCATCCCCAGAAGCGGCCCCACGACTGGTCAGCCCAGACGCCGCCGAGCATGGTGCCGAGGAAGGAAAAGATCAGGCCGAACGCGAGCAGTCCATAAATCGCGCGGGAGGAGGATTGGAGGGCGGGGTGGTTCGGCGGGTATTTGATGGCCTGCAACAGGTAGATGTGACCTGCCAGTCCTGCCGCAATGCATCCCGCGTAGCCGATGGTGATGGTGACGACGTGTGTCGCGAGCCAGAAGTTCGAATCCAGCACGGCGATCACGACGCCCATGGTGTCGCTTTGCAGCTCGAAGCGATTCGAGATCATGAGGATCACGAAACCGGATGCTGCGGCGAGAAATGCGCCGAGCCCGTTGCGTTGATACCACTCGACCGCGAGACCCAGCACCACGCAGACCCACGCGACGAAGATGAATGTGGCATAGAGATTGGTCATCGGCGGACGGCCCATGATCATCATGCGCGCAACAATGCCGTAAGTGTGAGGGATCAGCGCGATCAGGATGCCCGCAAGCGTGAGGTGGCGCATGATGCCGCCCGCGCGAAGGAGGGCGATCAGGCTGAAGAGAAAGGCGAAGCCGTAGAAAATTTGCGCGCGATAAATGGGGTCAATCCGGTTATAGCTCAGCTCCAGATTGATGTGGCGCAGGCCCCGGTCCTCCGGCGCGCGCGCGGTGATGTAGCGGGCAACGGAGTGGGCGGCGAGCTTGAATTCTGCGTTGCGTCCCGCCAACCACGCCTGCGCCATATCCTGCATGGCGAACAGCTCTTTTGCGGAATCCTCATCGAGCGCGCCGAATGCGAGTTTGTCCCACGGGCTGATCCACTGCGCCTCGTCGTGCGCGGGGATGGGGAGCATCGGGATCGGGAGGTCCTGATAGTAGCGGCTCCAATTGAAGAGGGTTGAGGAAAGGGCGAAGAGATCGGATTCTTCCTCCGTCCACGATTCTGGCGGGCGCGCGGCGAGTTGCTGAATGTCGCCACTCAGCGATTTCGCGTAGCGGTGCATATCGAGGAAGGTGAATTCCTGTTGCCCGTCCGGCAGGCCGAGTCGCGCGCGGAGTGCGGCGTTGGTGACGGTGAAGTCGGGGTGGGGTACGGCGAAGCGGAAACTCGCGCCGAGCGAGGCGAAGGTGGTGATGTTGTAGTAGAGGCGGAGAAACTCTTTCTCGACCGCGTTCCGCTCGTTCTCTTCGTGTTGAGCCGCGGCGGATGCGAGTTCGCGTAGTTTTTCGAGGCCGGGCCGAAGTTGGTCGTACGAAAAGCGGCGTCCCTTGAGTGCGTCGAGCCCCATCGCTTCGAGGACTTCGGGGTTGTTGACGAGGAAGACTGTGTCGGTCTGCGAGTTCGCGGGATCGAACACTAGACGCGCGAGCCATTCGATGGCGGGGCGCTTGTTGAACGAGCTGCGTCCGGAAAATTGGAGGAGGCGCAGCCGCGCATAGGAATCCATCGGCATGATGCGTCCGCCGTCTTGTACGGGGATCCGCGCGAAGTCGGTGTAGCTCGTGATCTCGGCGCGCGCATCGTGGAGCCCTGCGGCGAGGGCGAAGATCAGGGCGAAGATGGAGAAGAAGAAACGGTTCATGCGGAGGCTCCTCCCGAGCGGCGCGCGCGTCGGACCATCATCACAACGAAGTGCCACGCGAGTCCAAACGAAACCAGCCCGGTCGCGAGGTAGGGAATGATGCGTCCGTAGTTGTGCATGACGGCAAATGTGGACCACTGCGCATTGCTGCCCGGCTCTTCGCGGTATGACGCTTGATAGAGCGTGAATCCGCGGTCGCGCAGCGGCTTGTTCATCGAAATGACCATGTCGCGCTCGACGCCGTCGCTGCTGACGGTGACGCGGCTTGAGAAGTGGCGCGCCACGCCCGTGCCCGGGTGCATTTCTTTGCGGAAGTCTTGCAGAGTGACCACAAACGGGAGCGGGTCCCGCATGCGGCGCAGCGCAATTGTGAATTCTTTGCCGTCGTGCGAGAAGGTCTTCGGCAATTCGTCTTCGGCAAAGAGAATGGCGCGCGTCGTTGCTGTGCCGTTCAACTGTTCGATCGTGATGACAGCGCCCGCGATATTCTCACCCGGCTCTTTGGCGAGAGCGGCGGGTTTCAGGGAGCTGAGGTCGTGTGAACTCAGCGGTGGGTTGGCGAGGGGCGTGGTGGACTGGAACGCGCGGGCATTTCGATAGTATTCCTCGATGCGGATGTTGAGTCCCGCATCATCGAAGCGAAGGATATCCCCCGGCTTCAGCGCATTTGAGTTGTAGGCCATAACGTCGTGCATGTTGCCATCGCGCGACCAGACGGCGATTTCCCAGTCGCCATAGGACGCGGACGCGCTGCCGCTTTCGCCTTCGGCGAGGGTCAATTGCGACTCGCGCGCGAAGAGGTGGGTGATCGCCCCGCCGCCCAGCATCAGGAGCAGGCCGAGGTGGATGACGAGCAGGCCGAATGTGAGTTTCTTCCGGCTCAGCAATCGAATCAGATAGACCACGAGGTTCAACATCAGGACCGCCAGCACCAGTTGCGTGCCGGGGAAGGGCACTACACCCGCAGCGAGGAAGAACCACGAATCGAAGAATCGTTCCTTCGCGAGATAGAGTCCGTTTTCGACCTGATAGAGCGTGCCCCAGAAGGTGAGCACCATCAGAAAGGCGAGGCCGTATGTCGTGATTTGCGCGGAGCCCAAAAAGGCCCAGATCGCAGCGGCGCGCGATGGTTTGTGAGTATCTTCGTTCATGGTCTCAGCGAACGGCAGAGCGCCGTGAAAGCTTCCTTTTGCTCCGCGAGCAGGGCGCGTGAGCCGGTGAGTTTTACGAAAAGCGTGCGATCTTCCAACGAAAGGATCGCCGCCAGCATTGAAGGATCGCTGTCCGGCGCAACCGTTGAGAAATCATAGACGAGGCAGGGGAAATCGCCCTCCGTCTTGAAGGTCTGCGGAGCCCGCGCAAATTTCGAGAGTGTTTCCGGCGCGACCTTGAGATTGATCTGTCCGGCCCAACGCTGGAGGTTTTCTTCGATACCGCCCACGGAGCCCGGAAACGCCGTCAACGTGCACTCCGCCTTTTCTTCGCCCACCAGAAACGTCGCGATGCGCATCGGGTTGCCGGTCTGCTCGATCCAGCCCTCCGGGGTTGTCCAGCTGACCGGCGCATTTGCCGTGGTGACGGCAGGGGCGCCCGGCGCCGTCATGTCCGACATCCCGCTGGCCGCCTCGCGCATCTGCGCCATTTCGCTGGAGGGATCGCCGTGCGAATGGCCTGCGTGAATCGAGGAATCCGTTGCGATTTCGCGATATCGCCGCAGAGTTGGACCGGAATCACGTCCGCAAGCGGAAAGACCCAGTGCAACCACGACGATCCAAGAGAAGGCACTCCAATACTTCATGGGAGGGATAAACGTAATCACACATTCTTGGAAGTCAAGGGATTGCGGGGAATGGATTTCAGACGCCGAAAACGAACCGAGGCATCTCTGCCGATTCCGTTTTCCAAGCCTTGGAAGTCCGCACGCAGCGGACTTCCAAGGCTTGGAAATTTTATTCGTGCGGACTCGCCAGATCGGGGGAGCGGTCGGACGGGATGCGGTAGGTGTGCAGGATTTGGTCGCGGCTCGCGATGGCGTTCTTGCGGTCAAGCGTCACGATCTGACCGGCGTCGTTGGAGAAGGTGAGGAATTCGCCACCGTCCGGATTTTCCACCGCGGCGATGAGCTCCTTCATGTTATGGATACGCTGGCCATCCACTTTGGTGACGATCCAGTTGTTGATGCCGTCATAGCCCTGGTTGATGTCGGCAGCCAGCACCTTGAGTGCAACGACGACCTGCTCGCCGTCCACTTCGGGAAAGTTATTGTTCAGCATCGCAGTGAGCGCGTTGGGCGCGGCGTTGTACCAGTTGGCGCCCCACATCTGGAGCAGGTTCCGCGTGAGCGGTGAGAACACGATGCCGCCGACGATGTAGTAGGTGGGTAGAATGTCGTATTGCTCGTTCGGGATGAGCGGATCGGCGCTGAGCGGGCGGGTCAAGGTGACGTTGACCGGAACGCGCGCGCCGTCGCGCCAGACTTCGAGCGCGAGCGATTCGCCGATCTTTTTGTTCTGAATGAAGTAGGAGAGGCTTGTTCGCTCGCGCGGGCGGAACTCAATTGTACCATCGTCTGCGACCGTTGCGCCTTCAATCGTCAGAATCACGTCGTTGGTGTGAAGGACGCCATCGCCGGGCGAGCCGGGATTGATGTGGAAAATGCGCATTCCCGTCAGATTTTCCGGCATCCCCACGCTGCGCTTGAGGTCGCGGTTCTCCATGCTTTGCAGGCTCACGCCGAGACTGGGGAACCCGTCGTAGGTCCCGTCTTCGAGGTCTTCGAAAAACTGCTGGATGATCGAGACCGGCACCATATAGCCAATGTTGTCGGCCTGCCGGATCCCCTGCATCACCACGCCGACAATTTTGCCGTCCTTAATGACGGGTCCGCCGCTGTTGCCCGGATTGATTGCGGCATCGAGCTGACCCGCGAGAAACGAAAACGAGCTGTGCGCGTAGTTCTGGTGTTCGATGCGCGAGATCACGCCCTTTGTCACACTCAGTGTGTCGCCGCCCATCGGGAATCCGTACACGAAGACCTCGTCCTGCGCATTCGGCAACTCGCCGAACTCCAACCCCTCGTCATCGTTCCAGAACGCCGGATCATCCACCGTCAGCAGCGCCAGGTCCACCTCGTGCGCCGCTGCAATCACGCGCGCTTGAAACCGGCGCGCATCCCCTGCGCGGCGGACCTGAATGAACGTCTGATTTCCGACCACATGCGCATTGGTGAGGATTTTCTTTCCTTTAATAACCGCGCCCGAACCCGTGCCGGACGCCGTCCCGCGCATATTCCATGGATTCCAATAATCCGGGATATTCGCGACCGTATAGATTTTGACAATTTCGTCCTTCGGATCGCCCGCCCCGAAAACCGTAGCGCTGACGAGCGCGCCGATGAGCGCGCAAATAAAGCCGCGATAGAGTGCCTGCATGAAGTGGTTCCTATCCAATTTATTCAGTATTTGTCCCCGCGGCCCCGCGTGCCTTCGTGGACAGATCTGACGGATTTGACGAATCGGGTGGATATTCTGTTCGAAATTTTTTTGGAGGGGGCGATTTGTCTTCGCGAAAGCCGTTGCCTCAGCGATTTTCGAAAACTACGAGGTCGCCGTTCTTGGTGTCTTTTACTTTGCTGCGCGGGGAGTAGTCGTAGTTCCCGGCCCAGCTCTTCAGCGCATTCACAGAGCCGCCGTTCGGGTCCAGCTTGTACGACTGCATGCCATCGGGCGCTTCGGGGAACTTTACGGTCACGTTGAAATCCGATTGGTTCAAAAATTCGACCGTCGGTGAACTCGACGAGTCGCATCCCACGCCCACCAGCGACGCAACAACCAAGACCGCGAGCATACTCAAGAACTTCTTCATCGTCTTCTCCTCCGCGCGAAACGCACGACCCATGATGTGCGGCGCCCGCAGTCCGGTCAACGTTTATTCATAAATCTGATGAATTCCGTCGGGGTAACTACGTTCACTCCCTTGCGACACGGCGCGGGATAGTGCTTCAGGTTGCCGGTCACGAGGGCGTCAGCATGCACGGATCTCGCACTCGGAGAGGGTGTCGGGGTGCTATGGATGGGTTGAAAGACTCAGATGTTACCCGCGCTTTCGCCAGTTTTTCGGATTCCTTTTTGCGTGAAAAACTGCGAGGACAACAACTCGGCTTTTTGCCTCAATGAAAAACACCTCATAGGGGAAGCGGCGTGTGATCGCGCGCCGAACGCTCTTGTATACGAGCGGATATTGAAAGGGGTTCCGGCATATCGCGTTGAACGCTGCATCCACGCATAAAAGAAAATCTGAACCGAGGCCAGAGACCCGATTTTCGTACCAGGCAAACGCGTTTGCCAACTCCGCCTCTGCTTCGGGGCGGATAATGAGCTGCCGGTTTACTGCCTGGTCCTGATGCGCTCCCTCACCTCATTCCAAGGCGAACCTGCATCGGGATTCCGGTGATATGCATCTAAGCGGCGCTCAATCTCGGCCTTTTGGCCCTCGGTCAATTCAATTTGATCGGGAACCTCGGCGATCGTATCCCAAATGTCCGCGACCAGTTGGATTCGTTCGGCAACACTCAGGCTCAGCACATCCGTTTTGATCAACGCTTTCATGGAGCTTGCAGTATGGCATGGTCGCCATGAACATTCAACGATTCGCCTTGAATGAAAAACGGTGGTGTGTGCGGCGTAGGGGCGCTTGAATAGCCCTAGCGCAATTCCGACGATTAGGGTACCTTAATCCCCGGAGAAGAATGAGATGTCCACAAGCGCTGAAATCATACACGAAGCCGAATCATTGCCCGTTGAACAACGGGCCTTGGTTGTTGATGCTTTGTTGCGCTCTCTCAACCCTCCAGACCCTGAAAATGACCGCAAATGGGCTGAGGTTGCTCGGCGTCGCCTCGAAGAGCTTCGCGCCGGAAAGGTAAAGGCAATACCCGGCGAAGAGGTGTTCGAAAAAATTCGCAGTCGGTTCGTCTGATGTCCTTCGAGTTCCACCCGGAAGCCGAAGAAGAACTCATTTCGGCGGTGGACTATTACGAGGGCGTTGAGCGAGGGCTAGGGCTGGATTTCGCGCGTGAAGTTTACGCTTCAATTCAAAATGCCGTTCATTACCCGAAGTTGTGGCCCGCCATAGATCAGGAAATCAGAAGATGCCTGGTTCATCGCTTTCCTTACGGTGTGTTGTACAGCATTGAATCCACAGGGATTTTTATTACCGCTGTCATGCACTTGCACCGTGATCCGGATTACTGGAAGCAACGAGTTGAAAGAAGCAGGACAGCGGATCCGTGAGAACTTAGGATTGTTTTTCAAGGGTTGCCCTTTTAGCCCCAACGGCTATCACGATCACGCTGGCTTCGCCTAAAAATCTCTGAAGGGTTGGACTTCGCGAATAGAGGGCTATGTGTCCATTGGGGGCGAGGTGTGCGCGGGGGAGGGGCGCGGGGTTGTGTTCAAAATATCCTTTTTTTACGCGCGGGTGGGCCGCATGATGCGCGTTTTTATTGCCAACGCCGGTTTGGGCCGGCAGAGATGTTGTGATGAATAGTGAAGAGATACAGAAGTTGCAGGCTGCTGCGCTTGCTGAGATCGGCGCGGCAGCCGATGCGGCGGCGCTGGAAGCTGCGCGGGTGAAATATCTCGGGCGGAACGGGCGCGTACAGGACGTCCTTCTGGCGTTGCGCGAGGCACCGGTGGATCAGAAGCGCGAGTTGGGGCGTCTGGCGAACGAGTTCAAGGCGTCGGTGCAGGCCGCTGTGGATGCGCGCAAGGAGGCGCTCCAGTCGTCCGCCAGTGCGGCGTCGTTCGACGTCACACTGCCGGGGCGCTGGCATGGTCTCGGCTCGCGGCATCCGGTGACGCAGATTATTGATCGCGCAGTGGAGATTTTCGGGCAGCTCGGCTTCACGGTTGCCGATGGGCCGGATATTGAGACGACGTTTCACAATTTCGACGCGCTGAATACCCCCGCCAGCCATCCCTCGCGCGATCCGAAGGATACGTTTTATCTCGATGACACGCATCTGCTCCGCACACATACATCGCCGGTGCAGATTCGCGTCATGCAGAGCCGGAAGCCGCCTGTGCGCATCATCGCGCCGGGGCGCTGCTACCGCCGCGATACGACGGATGCGACGCACAGCGCGAACTTTCATCAGGTCGAGGGGCTGTATGTGGATCGCAAAGTTTCGCTCGCGGACCTCAAGGGCGATTTGACGTATTTCGCGCGACAGATGATGGGGCCGGACGTGAAGATCCGGTTCCGCCCGCATTTCTTCCCGTTCACCGAGCCGAGCGTTGAGTACGATTTTTCCTGCCACGTCTGCCATGGCAAGGGGTGTCGCGTCTGCAAGCACAGCGGCTGGATCGAGATTTCCGGCGCGGGGATGGTGGATCCGAATGTTTTCCGGGCGGTCGGTTATGATCCGGCGGAGGTCACCGGCTATGCCTTCGGAATGGGCGTCGAGCGAATCGCGATGATTCTGCTTGGTATCCCCGACATCCGGATGCTCTACGACAACGATGTGAGGTTTTTGGGACAATTTTAGACGCGCGCCTGCGCGGTCGAAAAACGGACAGTTGCTATGCGTATTTCTCTTTCATGGCTGAATGAATTCATTGCGCTCCCGGAGAACCCGCGCGAGATCGCGGACCGGCTGACGTTCTCCGGTACCGAAGTCGAGGGGATCGAGACCGTGGGCTCGACTTTTGACGGCTTTGTCGTCGCTGAAGTGCGCGCGGTGGAGAAGCATCCGAATGCGGACAAGCTGAGTGTGTGCCGCGTATTCGACGGGCAGAACGAGTTGCAGGTTGTTTGCGGTGCGCCGAACGTCGTCGCGGGCGGGCACTATCCGTTTGCGCCGGTCGGCACAACGCTGCCCGATGGATCGCTCGCCATCAAGAAGGCGAAGATTCGCGGAGTGGAGTCATTCGGGATGCTCTGCGCTGCAGACGAGCTGGGGCTTTCGGACGATCACTCGGGCCTCCTCACACTGGATGCAAAATGGGCAGCGGGTACGCCGCTGAGCAAAGTGCTCGGCCCGCCGGACACGGTCTTTGAACTGGAGGTTACGCCGAATCGCTCGGACTGCCTGAGCATGACCGGCATCGCCCGCGAGCTGGCGGCGGTGTATCGCAAGCCGCTCAATCTACCCGCAATCACGGGCGTCAGTGAAGAGCGCGCGACGGACGATGCGCGCATTCGTGTCGAAGACGCTGTCGCGTGCCCGCGCTACACCGCGCGCGTGCTGGAAGGGGTGCGCATTGCGCCTTCGCCCGATTGGATGAAGCAGCGTCTCGAACGCAGCGGGATTCGCCCGATCAACAATGTCGTGGACATCACGAACTACGTGATGCTGGAAATGGGACAGCCACTGCACGCGTTCGATCTTGATTTGCTTGCCGAGGGCAGGATTGTTGTCCGCCACGCGAGAGCTTGCGAGAAAATGCAGACGCTGGACGAAGCGGAGCGCGAGCTTGATCCTTCGATGCTGGTGATTGCCGATGCCGCGCGTCCGGTTGCCGTTGCGGGTGTGATGGGCGGCGCGGGCAGCGAGATTCGCAACGAAACAATGCGCGTGTTGCTTGAAAGCGCATGCTTTGAACCTGCGCTCGTTCGCGCGACGTCGCGCAAGCTGGGACTCTCCACGGAATCTTCATACCGCTTCGAGCGCGGGGTGGATGTGGAGCTCGCAGAGCGAGCGAGTCGGCGCGCCGCGCAATTGATGGTGGAGTTGGCGGGCGCCCGCGTAGTTGGCGGGGTGGTGGATGTGCGCGCGGCACCTGCTGCGCCGCGCCGTATCGCCGCGCGCTATTCGTTCATTCGCGATGTTATGGGCATTGAAGTCAGCGACGCCGAGATTCGTGCCATTCTGCGAGGGCTTGAGGTGCAGGTAGTGGAGAAGGGCGGCGACGCGTTTGAGGCGGTGATCCCGAGTTTTCGCGCTGACCTCGAGCGCGAAGTGGATTTGGTTGAGGAAGTGGCGCGCATCCATGGATTGGACAAAATTCCCGCGCCGCTCCCGCGCGCGACGGTGGACCCGCTCGCCAGCGCCAATCAAACGACGCGTGCGCGGGCGAAGTTGCGCGCCGTGCTCGCCGGTCTTGGCGTGACCGAAATCCTGAACTACAGCCTGGTGTCTGACGCCGCGCTGGATTTGTTTGATGCGGGGAATCGCGCACAGCGCGCGCCGATTCCGCGTCCGCTCAGCGCCGATCAATCCGTGTTGCGCATTTCGCTGATTCCGCAAATGGTCGAGACTTTGGGTCGCAACCGTGCGCACCAGATCGAACAAGCCGCGCTGTATGAAATCGGCCGCACCTATGCGAGCACCGAATCGCGCGTGGTGGAGACGGAGCGTTTGTGCATCGGTCTGCTGGGGCCGGTCGGGCGTACGGGGTTGGATCGCCGCCGTGCCGTGACTTCGGAAGAAATGTTTTTGTGGGTGAAGGGGTTGGTGGAATCGCTTGCCGCCGCGATGGGGTTGTCCGGTTTGACAACGCAACCGGTTTCGCTTGCCTACGCGGAAGCGGGAACTGCGGTTGAGCTGCGCGCGGGCGAGGTTGTGTTGGGAACGCTGGCGTTGGTGGATCGTCGTATCCGGAAAGAATGGCGGTTGAGCGATCCCGTCGGGATTGCGGAACTGAATGTTGCGCCGTTGCTGGCGCAGGCACTGGATGTCCGAACCTATCGCGATATCCCGGCATATCCCTCTATTGCGCGGGATGTTGCGATGATTGTGGCGGATTCCGTCACGCACGAAGACATTGTTCGCGTCATGCGCGAAGCTGCGCCGCCGGAGCTGGAAACCATTGAACTCTTCGATATTTTCAAGGGAGCCGCCATCGGTGCGGGTCGCCGCAGCGCGGCCTACACCTTGATTTATCGTTCGGCTCAGCAGACCTTGACAGATGATGCCGCCAATGGGTACCATGAAGCTGTGAAAGGCGCATTGCGCACGAAGTTGTCCGTTGAACTTCGAGAAGGTTGACAGATTGATCTTTTACAGTTGAACGACTTCTCCCGGCCCCTTGGCCGGAAGCAAAACTGCCCTGCCTGGAACGACAGTGGCTATGCTTCTCTGACCCGGTAAGATCGACATAACGGGAGCTCAGCGTCCGCTCGCAGACCATAGGTCCTTTAACTAGGAACCGGAACCCGATCGGCAGGGCACCCACCTCGAAAATCGAGGCGTCAGAGCTGGCTTACATCGTCCAGGCGGGGTTTATTTGTTTTGTCGTGGGGGGCGATTAACAAAAGAGCGCCAAGAGCGCGAAGGTGGCGCAAAGGGGGGTGGGACTGGGGAAGGTGACATGCATGTCGCCCATACGTTGGAGGTTGTATTTTGGGGTGGGGCGTAGAGAGTAGGCGGAGTTATGGATCTTTTTGAGCGCGAGGAGCCGGTGGAGCGGCCGGAGACGAGTTCGCGGCCGCCGTTGGCGGCGCGGATGCGGCCGCGCACGCTCGAAGATATTGCGGGACAGCAGCATATCATCGGGCCCGGCAAACTGCTGCGTCGCGCGATCGAAGCGGATCGGCTGGGGAGCATCATTTTGTATGGGCCGCCGGGCTGCGGGAAGACATCGCTGGCGGAAGTGATTGCGCTTGTGACGCGGCGTTTTTTTGAGCGAACCAGCGGCGTGATGGCGAATGTCGCAATTCTGCGCAGCTTGCTGGAGCAGGCGCAGCACCGGAAGCGGATACGGAATCAGGACACGATTCTTTTCATGGATGAGATTCATCGCTTCAACAAATCGCAGCAGGATGTCTTGCTTCCATTCGTTGAAGAAGGGGCTGTGACGCTCGTCGGCGCGACGACGCACAACCCATTTTTCTTCATCAACAGCCCCCTCACTTCGCGCTCGCAGATTTTCCAGCTCGAAGCGCTTTCCGTCGCCGATATCGTGACTCTGCTGCGACGCGCGTTGGCGCATCCGGACGGATTGGGCGATCGCAACATTGTAGCGGACGACGACGCGCTGGAGCATCTGGCTACTGCGTGCGAGGGCGATGCGCGCCGCGCGCTGAATGCGCTCGAAATCGCCGCGCTGACGACGACGCAAAGCGATGATGGCGCGATTCGCATCACGCGCGCAGTCACGGAAGAGTCCATTCAGAAGAAGGCCGTCGTGTATGATCACGATGAAGACGGGCATTACGACACGATTTCCGCTTTCATCAAAAGCGTGCGCGGTTCGGATCCGAATGCGGCGCTCTACTGGCTGGCGAAGATGATTTATGCGGGTGAGGACCCGCGTTTTATCGCGCGGCGCCTGATTATTCTCGCGTCGGAGGATATCGGGAATGCTGATCCGATGGCGCTGCAAGTGGCGGTTGCGGCGTTGCACGGCGTGGATTTTGTCGGGATGCCGGAGGCCCGCATCATTCTCGGACAAGCTACCACGTATCTCGCCTGTGCGCCCAAGAGCAACGCGAGTTATCTCGGGATTGACGCCGCCCTTGCGGACATCAAGGAGGGGCGGGTGCTGCCCGTGCCGCGCCACCTGCGCGACACATCGCACAAAAAAGCGGCGGAGACGTTCGGCCACACGGGCTATCAATATGCACACAATTTTGAGGGGCACGTGGTGGATCAGGAATATGTGCCGACGACAAAAATCTATTATCAGCCAACTGAAGAGGGATATGAGAAGCGGATTGCGGAGCGCCTTGCGCGTTGGGCGGAGCTGAGAAAAGAACAGGCGAAGCGCCGCAAAAAATGAACTCGAAAATGGCCATGCGAAAGGCGATGCGCGCCACGCTTCGCGAGCTGACTCCCACGTGGATTGCGGAGGCGAGTCTGGCCATTCAGGAGCGGGTTCTGGCGCTGCCTGAGTTTCAGCGAGCCGCCACAGTTTCGCTCTATCGGGCGTACCCGAACGAAGTCGCGCTCGATGCTATTCTGGCCGCGTGTCGGCGCGACGGAAAAACAGTGCTGCTCCCCGCGTGGATTGATGAAATCGCCGCGTATGGTCTGGCGCGGTGGGATGACGGCGCGCCGCTAAAGAGCGGGCAATTTGGGATTGAAGAACCTGCTGAGCGGGTCTGGGTTGCGGGCGATTCGGTAGATTTCGCTATTGTTACC
Organism: Kiritimatiellia bacterium; assembly: GCA_039807095.1. Lineage (GTDB taxonomy): Bacteria > Verrucomicrobiota > Kiritimatiellia > CAIVKH01 > CAIVKH01 > JAMLJG01. The sequence goes on along the minus strand of JBDHQM010000002.1, from coordinate 62,061 downwards.
GCCCTCGCGTTTGACGAAGCGGGCTATCGCCTGGGGCACGGCGGCGGTTACTTTGACCGCTTGCTGGCGAACGTGCGTGGAACGAAGGCGCTCCTCGCATTCGAGTGCCAGAAGGTTTCCGTCATTCCCCGCGAGGCGCACGATATCCGGCTCGATCTCATTGCGACCGAGTGCGCGCTCTATCGCGCGGTTTAGTTTAGAGCACTTTGAATAAAACTGTAGCCGTTCTGACGTGCCGGAGGGGCGACCTCTGTGTTGCCCGCAGCCGACCGATGTTTGGGACAGGACCCGCCGGAGGCGGGCGGGCATCGCCAGCTCCTCCGGAGGTTTGTAGCGTTCGGGAGGATCGGTGCGCGGGGGCGCGCACCGCAGCACGCGAGGGCGCGTGCGCTACCCGTAGGAGTCGAGATTCGCGATCGCGATTGAGACGAGCGGGTATCGCCAGCCCCTCCGGCGGAGATAAACTGCGCTAATCTACGCGATCAATCAGGCCGTCCACTGTATCGGTGGGGCGGGGCGAAGAGGGCTGTGGCTCTGCGCCGATTGCGGAGTCGTCGCCTGCGTTTTCCGCCGGTTCGGCGTTTGGCTCTTGTGTGCGCGGGCGATCGGGGCGTCCACCGCGACGGCGGTCGCCACGATCTCCCCGGTCTCCGCGATCGCGACGGTCGCGCGCGCGTCCGTTGCGGTCGCCACGGCCATTGCCGTCGCGGCCGTTTCCGGAGTCGCCGCCTTCAAATGCCTTGCGCAGGGTGCTGACGCGGAGTGTGGCAATGCCGCGGTCGGCGAGGCGCGCTTCGAGCTGTTTGTCATTGGTGACGACGACGGCGCGCTTGCTGAACGAACCGAGGGTTTTCTCAACTTGATCTGCGATGCTGTTGTTCTCTTCTGCGTAGAACACGCGCACGCCGTTGTATTCATCGCCGTTGGCGACTTCGCGAAGCGGTCGGCCGCCGACGACGGCGACGATGGTGACCTTTTCGCGCTCGGCAAAGCGGCTGAGCTGCTGAATGGCGCGGAAACGCTCGACAGGGCCGGTGCGGCCGTCGCGTCCATCCGCCAGTTTTTCTGCGTCTACAATATAAATGCGGTCGGTATCGCGCCCGTTATCTGCCGCGCCACCGCCGAACACTGATTTGATGCTGTCTAAAAGGCCCATGCTATCCCCTGTCTCTATCCAATCCGATCAGCCGGAAAGCGCGCGACCATACCGAAGGCCCGATGGAACTGCAAGCGGCGATTCCGCGTGGCTGAGCTTGACGCACGCGATAGCGTGTCCGATAAAGCACACCAAGGAGTTACATCAATGGCGGCAAAACCGGGAGGATTAGGTCGAGGGTTGGGTGCACTGATCAAGGACACTCCGCCCCCGGCGGATCCAGCGACAATTGCGCCTGCGGCCCCGGCGGCCAAGGCGAAGGCGACTGACGCATCTGCAGAGGCGGCGGTCGGTGTAGCGCGCATTCCAATTTCCAAGATTCGCGCGGGTGCGTGGCAGCCGCGTCGCATCTTTGAAGAGGCGGCGTTGAATGAGCTAGTTGAGTCCGTTCGCGAGCACGGCATCTTGCAGCCGCTTTTGATTCGCCGCGCGGCGAATGGCTATGAGCTTATCGCGGGTGAGCGCCGTTTTCGCTCTGCACAGATGGCGGGGCTGAAGGACGTTCCGGCGATTGTGATGGATGTTTCGGATCGAGCGGCACTGGAGTTTGCGCTGACCGAAAACCTGCAGCGCGCCGACTTGAATCTGATTGAAGAGGCGGAGGGGTACCGCGCGCTTGCGGAGAAATTCAAACTAACGCAGGAAGAGATCGCGAAGCGGATGGGGAAAGGTCGCTCATCTGTCGCCAATGCGCTGCGCCTTTTGGAATTGCCCGTTTCTGTGCGGCAGCTCGTGGCGGAGAATCGTCTGTCACCCGGACACGCCAAGGTGTTGCTGGGATTGGAGATCGCTGCGGAGCAGGAGTTGCTTGCAAATCAAGCGGTGAAGGAAGATTGGTCCGTTCGCGTGTTGGAGAAGACGGTCAATCGCCTCAAGCACGGAGTGAAGCGGGCGCGCCCACGCCCGGCGGATATTCCGGCGGACCACATCAAGTTTGTCACTGATCAGCTTCATCAGAAACTCGGCACTGCGGTGCGGTTGCAGCCGTGCAAGACATTGCCCAACGGGCGTAAGGCCAAGGGCACGCTTGAGATTGACTACTATTCGCCAGACGAGCTCGATCGCATCCTCGTTATTCTCGGCCTTGCCGGGGAGCTGTGACCTCGTTGCAGGGTGGAGTGCGGGGGTGGTCGGTTTCGGGTTGGCATTGCTGTGATGAGCGATATCCCGTCATCTGATTGTGAACACTGTCTCGGCTCGTTCGAGATGCGCGATGCGCGGCAATTATTGGCTGCACTGGAATACGTTAATCTTCCGTTCGAGATTGAGGATGCGGATGGAATTGCGCAGGCGGGGCAGTACGGATCGGCGGGGCAGATGACGCGAATGAGGGTTTGGGTTCGTCCGCAGGATCAGGAGATGGCCGAACGCGTAATGAACGCGGTGCTGAAGATCACGACGTGAGTTGCCGCGTCACCTCTGCACAACTTAGCGGAGGTGGCCCGCGCACTCCGCTGCGCGGGCATACACACGCACGGAGTCGTCGCGGCACCTTCGCTCAGTGTAGCACGGGTTTTTTGATGGAGTTCGAATCGCGAATCGCGAGAGCGATAGCGATTGCGAAATGAGGGGGGCGAAAGCCGATTATGTCTTTTGCGCGTCCACGGAGTGGTCGCGTCACCTCTGCACAACTCAGGGAAGGTGGCCCGCGCACTCCGCTGCGCGGGCATACACACGCACGGAGTGGCCGCGGCACCTTCGCTCAGTGTAGCACGGGTTTTTTGATGGAGTTCGAATCGCGAATCGCGAGAGCGATAGCGATTGCGAAATGAGGGGGGGGGCGAAAGCCGATTATGTCTTTTGCGCGTCCACGGAGTGGTCGCGCCACCATTGCAGAACTCAGCGAAGGTGGCCCGCGCACTCCGCTGCGCGGGCAGTGTCCGTCTACAGCACTGCGCGCAATACGGCGGGCGGGCGGAGCTACAGCATAGAGCCGAATCGCCGCTCCTGTTGAGGGCGGTATTCGAGCCGTGTTATTCCGTTGCCGGTTGGGTGGGCGCGGTGGGCTCAGGCTCGGGCGTGGGAGTTTCGGCAGCGGATTCGGCTTGCTGGGTTTTGCGCGCTTTTTCGCGGGCGATAAATTCGCGGGCGAGTTGGCGGTAGGCGTTGGCGCCGGTGCAGTTTTTGTCGTAGAGCAAAACGGGTTGGCCGTAGCTGGGCGCCTCGCTGACGCGGACGCTGCGGGGGATGAGGATTTCGTACACCTTGTCGCGGAAGTGTTCGACGACTTGCTGCACAACCTGGTTGGAGAGGTTGGTGCGCTGATCGTACATCGTCATCAGAATGCCTTCGATCTCCAGCGTGGGATTCGCGCCGCTATTGCGAATTTGCTCGATGAGGCGGATCATCACGCTGAGGCCTTCGAGGGCGTAATATTCGCACTGGATCGGCAGCAGGATCGAGTCGGACGCCGTCAGGGCGTTCATGGTGAGGATGCCGAGGGAAGGGGGGCAGTCCACAAAAATGAGGTCGAAGCGGTCGGTATCGGCCAGCGGGCGAACGGCATCGCGCAGTTTTTGCAGGTAGCGATCCATTTGCGGCACATCCACTTCAGCGCCCGCGAGGTTGACTTCAGCGGGAACGATGGAGAGGCGCGGGATCGCAGTTTCCGTGATGAGTTCCTCAATCGGCTTCTCGCCGAGCAGAACCGGGTAGAGGCTGCGTCCTTCTGTTTTGGGCAGGCCAAACCCGCTCGTGGCATTGGCCTGCGGATCGAAATCCAGAATGAGGACGCGTTTGCTGCGTTCAGCGAGCGCCGCCGCGAGATTGACTGTCGTGGTGGTCTTGCCTACGCCGCCCTTCTGGTTGGCGAGTGCGATGATGCGTGCTGGCATGTGCGTTTATCGCGGCGCGGTTAGCGGCGACCGCCGAGTGCGCGCACTGCGGCTTTGTCGTCCCTGTCCGCCGGATATGCGCCCATGACCTTCATGCGATAGAAGACTTCGTATGTCGGCGCGCCGCTGCTCAGGCGCTCGTATACGCTGGAGGGCACCTGCGAGTAGGTGATGTCCGTGTCATCCACGAGTGTGACCGTAAGGGTCTGTTTTGCTTCGTCGTACGACGCGGCCTTCAACACCTCGTTGCGCGGGCCGGGGAATTCGTAGGAGCCTTTGATCGGGGCTTTGGGCGGTGCGGCGTTGGCTTCCGCACCTGCCGCTTCAGTTGTTTCTGTGACGACTGCTGCTGTTGCCACTGCTGCTGTTGCCACTGCTGCTGCTGCCGGAGCAGCGGATGCAGCCTCAGTTGCGACTTCGGCAGATTCTTCTGCCGCGGCTTCTGCGACTTCCGGGGCTGTTGCGAGCTTGGCTTCTGCGGCTTCCAATGCCTGTTGTGCTTCGTTCAATTTGCTTTCGACCGCTTTGAGTTGCGCGGCAGAGCTTTCTTGAAGCGCGGTGAGGCGCGTATTCAATTCGGTCGCCTGCTGTGCGCTGCGGGTGGCGTCGCTCTGCGCTTTTTGGAGCGCTTCGGATGCGGTGGCAATTTCAGATTCAGCTTCGCTCAACCGCACAGTCTGGCGCTCACCTTCGCCCTTCATCGTCGTGATGGCGGCGTTGACTTTGCTCCAGAGATCGGTCCAGTCCGTCGGCGCGTTGGTGTCAATTGTGATCCCCAGCGTCTCCGCCGCTGCGAGTGCTGCCTGCTGGTGCGAGGAGTTTTCGGCCGTGAGACCGCCCTGTTTAGAATATAGGAATCCGGCTCCGCCGAGTCCGGCGACGGCCAAAATGCTTGCCACGATGAGACCGATCTTGGGGCCGGCCGAGCTTTTCGCCTTTTGCTGCGGCGCGGGGCGGGGCGGCATGGGGCGGGGCGGCGTCGAGCCTGACGGCGCCGGACGTGGGGTCGAGGGAGTAATGGCCATAGCTGCTTCTCCTAAAGTTCTGGCACTTGTATAACCCGAACCGGCAGGGGAATCAAGCATCGTTCCCAATTCGCTGCGATTGCCCGTTGTGTGAGTCGCCGGAAAAATATACCGTCGCGCTCGCGAGTGAGGATTGGATGTATCGGTTGTTTTTTCTGAATGGCGGGTTGAAGGGCCGACGCGTGACGGTTCAACAGGGCAGTCTGTTGATCGGGCGCGATGCGTCCTGTGCGATCAATCTGTCGGATGACGACCTCGTCGCGCATCACCATGTCCAGCTCGATATGCGGAAAGACGGGGTTTGGCTGCGCGATTTGGACACGATGACCCCGGCGACGGTGAATGGCGAGTCGGTGAGTGAGATCAAGCTGCGCGCGGGCGATGTCATTCAGGTCGGGAACACGCAGATTGAATTTCAGCCCGTTTCCATGGCGCCTGTTTCGCCGCGCCGCCGCCGCAGTCGCCTGCATGCGCTGACGGTACTCGCGGTGGGCGGCATCTTGTTACTCGAGGTGGTTTTCATTTTTGTTTTCCCGTTCTGGCATGGGCGCTACATGGAAAAAGCTGCGCCTGTTGCGAAAACAGATGCGCTGGCCACTGTTTCCTCCGTTGCGACTGCCGCCGCACCGGTCGTTGCAGCGGCCGGGGCAGGGGAATCGAATGATCTGGATCCTGCACTGCAGGCTGAGGTTCAGGAACTCAAAGATGCGGTGAGCGGATTGCGCGAGCAGGTGGAGGCGCTCGCTCCCGCAGCGCAGCCGGGACCGCAGCCCGCCGCGACTCCGGCGACGGTTGTGCCGCCGAAACCGATTGTGCTACAGGCCCGGAAGCCGGAGGCTGCATCGTCCACCGCTGCCGTTGGCAAGGCGTCGGCCATCGCGGTTCCGCCCCCCATGATCCGGCCTGAACCCGAGGATCCGCTGGAGGCGAAGGTGCGGGAGTTGATGACCTTTGCGCAGGTTGAAGCGCGAAAAGGTAATTTGCTTTCCGCCGATCAGGCTCTCGAACGGGTCCTGATGCTCTCGCCCGATTCTGTTCCCGGCATGATGGAGCGCGCGCGGCTGTTTGAGAAGCGCGGCATGATCAAGGAGGCCGGTGAGCTGTGGGCAAGCGTTTTATCGCTTTCGGCGGGCACGCCGGAATATGACGAAGCGATGGCCGAGCGCCAGCGCCTAGCGCGCGAAGAGGCCGCTCGCGCTGCGGCCGCCGCCGAGGCAGAGGCGAAGCGCCCGCCGCCTGAGCCGCTGCGCCAGATTCGCATCACCTCCATTGATCGGGAGCGGTTTCAGGGCAACGACGAGTTTGATGAAATGCGCGCGCTTCATATTCATATTCGCCCGCGCCTCAGCGAGGGACGCATAGACGCGAGCGAGTTGGAAGTACGCGTTGTATTCTTTGACCGCGCGGCGGGCTCCTCCACCTCCGTTCCCACCGGCGCCGCGGTGCCCTCCGAGCCGCTGCGCGTCGAAGGAAGTTGGGGGCCTGGCGAGCAAAAAACCGTCACCGCGACCTACATTGTGCCGCGCCACTTCCGCGAAGAAGAGGCCCGGCGAATCGGACAGAAGCGCGTGTATGACGGATACCGTGTGCAGGTCTGGTACAAAGGCGAGCTGCAGGATGAAGATGCGGCGCCGCGCAACCTTCTCAAGGGACGCATGCCGAATCCTGCGCCCCGCGCCACACCGGACACACCGGCTCCGCCCGCCACGACAATTGCGCCGACGCCAGCCCCCGCCGTGACGCCCACTCCATCCGCTTCATCTGCCACGCCCGCGGCGGAGTCGGCACATCCGGTTTCACTCGATACACCTATGCGGAGATGAGTATGACAAACGCACCGGATAATTCAGACAAGAGCAACATCGTCCTCGTCGGTTTTATGGGTACAGGCAAGAGCGCCACCGGGCGCGCGATCGCGACGCGACTCGGCCGCGAGTTCATTGATATGGACACGCTGATCGAGCTGCGCGAAGGTCGCGCCATCCCTGCGATCTTCGCCGACTCGGGCGAGCCCTATTTTCGGGCGCTGGAACGTGCGATGGTGCAGGAGCTTTCCGCGCGATCCCATCTCGTCATCGCCCCCGGCGGCGGCATCGTGCTCAATTCCGACAACATCCGCGATTTCAGCCGGACCGGTCACGTAATCTGCCTCCGCGCGACGCCGGAGATGATTCTTCACCGTGTCGGCAATGATCCCAACCGCCCGTTGCTGCAGGCGGGAGACCGGCTGGGGCGCATCCGCGAGTTGCTCGCCAAGCGACAGGCGCTGTACGACGCCATTCCGCTTCAAATCGAGACTGATGGCAAGACGCCCGACGAAGTGGCGGTTGAAATTCTCGAACTCCTCAACGCGTCGCGCTGAGTCCGCGCACCGCGATTATTCTGCGCCGTTTGATTCGGTCGCGGCGGGCGGCTCCGGAAACTTTCCTTTGAGCGCGTTTCCGATGATCTCCATCGTGTCGCGCGGAAAGTTCTGATCGAGCATCCATCGGAGGAAACCCGGCTCCAGTTTGACGAGATCGCGCAGTTTTTTGCCGCGCTGTTTGCTGCCAAAGTTGATGGTGACCTCGTTGTTCACCCACTTCAGGCGACCCGTTGAATCCACCCACGTCGGATCGCGCGGATTACAATACTCGTGAATATCGGTGATGGAGCGGGGGAGGTCTTCGTAGCGTTTGTATTGCCCTTCGAGCACATCAATCGTCGCCAGCACATCGGCGAGTGCGCCATGCGCGCCGTCGTGAACCTTGCCCGTATAGAACATCAGCGCGGCCGTCAGGTCGCGCGGTTCGCGCCGGTGAAAAATACGCTGAGCATCCACGATTCTCCGCCCGCTTGCCGAGAACGGAACTCCTGCGCGTTCCATTTCTTTTTCCAGCAGGGGCACGTCGAACCGCGCGATGTTGTAGCCCGCGAGATCGGCGTTCTCGAGAAGAGCCGCGACCTTTCGGGCGATGGCATCAAACGTGGGGCAGTCCTTAACGTCCGCATCGTAAATCCCGTGCACGCGGGATGACTCCACCGGAATCGGGCGACCGGGATTCACGCGGAACGTGTGTTCATCGCGGCGACCGTCGGGATGCACCAGCACGATGGCCAGGTCAATGATCCGGTCTTCGTAGATGTTGATCCCGGTGGATTCGATGTCGAAGAACGCGAGAGGCTTATCGGTTTGGAGGGGAAACATGGGGGCAGTTTAGCGGCGCACCTGCACGCGCGGCAAGGAAATGCGACAGCGGAATCGGCAGAGAAAAATGTCTATTCCGTGAACGTCACTTTCGCGATGTAGGGCAGCTCGCGATAATAGCTGTCGTAATCGAGCCCGTAGCCGACGACGAACTCGTCCGGCACGGTGAAGCCCACGAAGTCCGCCTTGAACGGCAGCACGCGGCGCGACGGCTTGTCGAGCAGCGCCACGGTCTTCACTGAGCGCGCGCCCTTGTCGAGCAGGTGCTTCGTTGCAAACGTCAGCGTGCGGCCGGAATCGAGGATGTCGTCCACCAGCATCACATCGGCACCGGCGACATCCATGCGGATATCCTTCACTACGCGCACTTCGCCGGACGATTCGGTTCCGCTGCCATAGCTCTCCAGCGTCATAAAATCAATGCGCGTGCGCATGCAGTGCTGGTAGAGATGGCGCGCGAGGTCAGCCAGAAAAATGAAGCTGCCGCGCAGAATGCCGATCATGACGAAGTTGTCGCTCTGGCAGGACGCCTGCATTTCGCTCACGAGCGATTCGACGCGCTGCGCGATCTGCTCCGTGGTGATCATGATGTCGCGGACGTGGTGTGGCTTCATGGCCGGTCATGCAACAGGGAGCGGCGCGGCAAGTCAAGTGTGCGATCAGGATTTTGCGCGGGTTGACAAATCGCCGCGCGCGTCATACGGTCCGCATCAGTTCTTTGGCAGTAGTAGCGAAGGCGCAAACGGAAGTTCGTGTGATTCGAACGCGGTCGCGCCGCTGTAACCGGCTACGAATCCCCGAAAGCCATCTCGCGAATGCGGGAGAAGGCGGGGAGGAGGTTTGACGCCGGAAGCCAGAAGACGAGTGCCTTCGCCTGTCTGAGTCTCTTTCGCGAGAGAGGGGACCGGCGTTGGCATCTACCTTAAATGGCCTCCGCTTTTCCCCGCAGGGAAGGACGGAGGCCGCTGTGTTTTCCGCTTTGCCCGCACTTGCGAAACAATCGCGTCCCCGCTTGAGGGGCGAGAAGGTGAGTAGTTCGTGCGTACATTCGTGTTCGGTCTGGTTCTGGGGTTGAGCATTGCTGTCTCGACGTTGAATGCATCCGCCGCCTGGTGGCGTCTTTTTGATGACGACTTTTCATCTGCGCCGACCGGCTGGTCATATACAGGCGTATCCAATGCAATGGGCGAAGCCATGTTCCGCTACGACGCGGTGGAGCAGCGCATTCACGCAGAATGGGATCAGAGCAATTACATTGACGCATGGAGCGATCCGATTGTGGTTGAGAACGCCGCGCTGTCGCATCCGCTGCCGCGCGTGTTGACCGATCGCGACTCCTTCCGCGTTCGCGCCACGCTGCGCATCGAAGGCGGTTCGATTCCCGACACGACAGAGTTCTATCAAATCGCAAACTTCGGCCTTTACAACATGGAGAAGATGGGGCCCGACCGCACACTCGCAGACGACTGGTCCGGCAACACGACCCTCATCCGAGACGGCAGCGATTTTGTTGAGTTCAACTATTTCATCAACAACGACTCGTTTGGCTTCAACGCAAGTATCTCTGCCACCATCGGCGCGACAGTTCCGAACGATGATGTTGATGCCTACACGACCGGCAACGGTGCAGATCCGTGGTATCATCTCACGGATATGGGCAAGGATAACTATCTGCCGGAAGACACGGACCTCTACGTTGAATTGGCGTACTACGGCGGCGCGACGGGCGATGTGAGCCGCCGCGCGTGGATTGCGGTTTATACCGATGCTGCACGGACGAACCTGCTCGAGGTGAATGGTGTTCCGATGTACTACTGGACGGAGCCGCTGCCCGCGTCCGAATCATTCACCGCAACGCACGTTGCATTCTTCAACTATGGCGCCGCGAATTGGGGTGGAGCGAACGCGGAAGGGGTCGGATCCTTTGACGACGTGTCGGTGGATTGGGCGGTGTCGGAAGGTCAGGTTCTTGCAGCGCACAACCCGTCCGCGCTGACGCTGATCTGGTCTGCCGTGCCCGGCAGCACGTATACCGTGATGGCGAAGAGCGACCTCGTGAGCGATGTGCAAACGAATCTTGCTACTGTGACCGCCACGGGTGAGGCGGCGGGCTGGACTAACACCGCAAACGCTGCAATGGAGTTCTTCTGGATCGAACCGGTTTCGCCATGAAACGGAGCGGATTTACACTGATTGAATTGCTGACGGTGATGAGCGTGCTGGCCATAGTCGGCACGTTCAGCCTCCCGGCGTGGACGCGTGCGCGCAGCAAAGCGCGCACCGCAGTCTGCGCGAGCAATTTACGTCAGCTGTACACCGCATATCTGGGCTATCTGGGCGATCACGATGGCGAGCTGTTTCCGTTTCTTGAACAAACACCGGAGGGGCGCCTCTGGTATTGGGGGTTGGAACGCGGCGCCGGTGGCGGAGCGGAGGGCAGTCGAAAAATTGATCGCTCCAAAGGTCGCCTCGCGCCCTATCTGGCGGGTGGCGGCATCGAGGTCTGCCCAGAATTTCCCTTTCGCCAGTCCTTCACGAAACAGAAGTTTGAGGTGAGCACCTACGGCTACGGTCTCAACCACTATTTTCTGCTCGGAACCCCCGCGAGCCGCGGTATCGGAATGAAAAATATCGCTGCAGCCGACCGGCTTGCGAGCATCATTCTCTGGGGTGATGCCGCACAGGTGAACACCCATCAGGCTCCCGCTTCGCCAGTCAACCCCATGATTGAGGAGTGGTATTATCTTTCCCACCTGGAACCGACCTACCACTTCCGCCACGAAGGCAAAGTGCAAGTCGCGATGGGCGACGGATCCATCCGCCGCCTGCCACCCGCCTATCTGCTATCCGCGTGCGATGGGCAAATCGGAAATTTGGAGCCCGCGCGGCAAAATGAGTACCTTCGTCCGACTCGCTGAGGCGGCATTCCCTTCGCGATTTGCTATTAAACGAACTCCGCACGATATAGCTTGATATTCGGGGCGAAGGTTTTTAGAACCGTCCGATTGAAACGTTTCACGTCGCCATCTTAAGCGATTCAAACGAGAAAATTTGCTATGGACAACCAATTGCTCAGCGAAAAAATTCAAATTGAACGGAAGCAGTTCTTCTTCGATCTAAAGGAAAATCCGCGTGGTCGCTTTTTGCGAATCACGGAGGACGTGGGGGGGCGACGGGACACGATTATTGTGCCGGCACCGGGCTTGGAAGCGTTCCGCGAAATGATCGAACGGGTCATCGAGGCCAGTCAGAACGCGGTTGCTTCCGAATCTGTTGCGAACTGATTTCGGCAGCTTCTCGTTGTGAATCCCCACCAGGGGTGTCAGTTGCTTGAGCCATGGTGGACGAATCAAATAACGTTGAGACGGACAGCCTGCAGCCACCCGATACGGTGCTGGTGGAGCAGGCGCGCAACGGCGAATATTCAGCCTATGAAGAGCTGGTCCGCCGGTATCAACGCCGCATTTATGCGCTGACCTACGGCATGACCAGCAGTAGCGAAGATGCGGAAGACCTTGTGCAGGAGGTCTTTGTGAAGGCCTATCAATCCCTGCGCAGCTTCAAGGGCGACTCTTCGTTCTACACTTGGGTCTATCGCATCGCCGTCAACCGGACGATCAATTTTCTGAAAAAGCGGAATCGTCGCAGGGGCGATGTCAGCCTCGATGATGTAGATTCGGCTATTGAGCGCGATCCCGCACTTGTCGAGCTTCGCGCACGGGAATCGCCCGTCCGCGATATTTCTTTAAGCGAATTGCAAAATAAATTGAACGCCGCTCTAGAGACGCTGTCAGAGACGCACAGAACGGTAGTGGTGTTATTCGATATCCAGGGGTTGTCCCACGAAGAAATTGCAAAAATAATGAACTGTTCGGTTGGAACTGTCCGGTCGCGCCTGTTTTATGCGCGCCAGCAGTTGCAGCGAGAGTTAGCGGAATTTATGCCATGAACGGAGAGACGCAGAACAATTCAGACAAGCAGGCGGATTTCGTCCAGCGCCTGATTGCACTGAAGCGCTATGAACAGCCTGATCCGCATTTTGAAATGCGGAATCTCGCCGCGTTGCGCGAAAAACTTGCGGACACTGCACCCGGCGGATCGTGGGCTGATCGCTGGCTCGGCTGGATCAACATCGGATCTGTCCCCGCCTTCCGCATGGTGTTGGTCACCAGCCTCCTCGCACTGCTCTCGGTGAATTTCCTTTTGCTGGACAGTGTGCCCACGCTTTCGCCCGATCCGGTGTCCTTTGTGGAGGAAGACGTTCAGTCCGCCCCAGCACAAGTCCTCCAGGTCGCCTCTACAAACGACTCGCTGGATGTCTATCGCAAACCTGTTTTCGTCTTTGAATATCCGTCAAACCGGCAACCGATCGGACCCTTGCAAATAGGTCCGTCTTCGGTGCCTGTTCGATTTGATTATTAAGGCACGCCGGCCTCTGCGGCCGATTCCCTCCCAAGCCCTCCTCTGGCTCGGGGGCCGGTAGCCTTATTTTGCGCGCTGCATCGCGTTCGGCCTTCCGGACGCGATGCGCGTTTCCAAGCCTTGGAAGTCCCCGCGGACTGAACTTCCAATCCTTGGAAGTCTGCCGCGATGAACCGACGACTTTTTGCGCTTTTGGGCCCAAGTGGGATTGATCCTTCGGATTTCGGAATTTTTCGGGCTCCTGACTCGCTATTCATCAGTTCGCTGTTGCGCGGGAGAGGGTTCCTCGGTACATAAGCGCGCGAATGACGGCTCCATTTGCTCATCCATTGCTGATTGTGCTCGGAACACAACTGTTGTTCACGGCGTCCGATTTTATGGGGCGCTATTACATGCGCCGGAATGGATTGGATTGGTCAATTGTGACGATGGGCTGGTTCTGGGTCTATCAGGCATTGCGGCAGGTTGGAACTGTGGGGCAACTGTATTTGTTCGCCTATGTTCCGCTGGGCAAGACGATGGCGCTTTTCGGCGCGGCGTCCATTCTGTTGAGCAATGTGTTGGGCTTCCTCTTCCTGAAGGAAGTGCTCTCGCCGGTGGCCTATGGCGGCGTTGCCCTGGCGGTCGCCGCTATTCTTGTTCTGGCGTTTCGCTGAGCGGTGCGGATTCCTGCGGCGTGTCCGAGTCCGGTGCGAGTTCTTCAAGCGGTTCGATGGTCTCGCTCGGGGCGGGGGTGACGCTTTCAACTGCTTCGCCGAGAGGTTCCGGTTCGGCGCCATCCATCTCGTCGTCGGTCGGGTCTTCCTCGCTTTGCGCGCCGTCTTCGCGGAGGAAGTTTTTGCGCGTGCGATCTTCCACGTTGCGGACGCGAAGGATCGTCTTGGTCTTGGCGGGGAGGCTGGTGAGTTCGATATCTTTGATGAACCAGCGCCCGCTGATTTTTTTGAAGCTCTTCACTTCCAGTCGGCGGATGGGGTTGTTGTCGGCGTCGTAGGTCTCCGCCTTGAGCATGATGTTGATGTGCGGGTCAATCCAGAGCCGCACTCCGGAGCAGCCGGAAAATGCGTCGGGCGCGCTCACGTCCACGACCCAGCATTTGCGCCCTTTGACTTCCTCGCGTCCTTTAGTGACAGCGTCGGGCCACCACAAAAATGAAAGGCTCAAGTCCATCCAGCTGAAGTCCATGCCGGGGATGGGGGAGACGAGATCGGGGAGGGGCGCGGCTTGCAGCGGGCGGCCCTGAAAGAAGCGGTATTCCGGCTGATGCAGCGAGGTCCAGGTGATCGCCAGGTGCGTATCCGCAGCGCCGAACGCGTCGCGTAGGGTATAGCGCGCCGTGGGCGGTTCGGCCTGCCAGTCGAGCAACATTTCCACGCCGCGCCGCAGCTCGGACTCGCCGTTTCGCGCGCGCGCGGTCAGGTCGCCGGTGATGCGGAGCGGAATATCGGGGAGCGCGAAGATGACGTTATCGAGCAATTCGCGCGCGGCGGGGAACTCCGGACGGAATGGCGCCTGCGCAGAGGCAGGCGCCCAGGCGAACAGGGCGAGTGCGGCGAATGCGGCGGAACAGAGAGCGACAGAGCGGGCGCGGAGTGCGCGGCGCGGTATGGGGAGGTTCATTTTTTGCGTTTCGCCTTCTTGGGCGGCTGGGGCGCGGGCCCGTTGAAAATTGCGCGCAGTGCGGAATCCGCGCTCTGCGCGAAACGGAAAGTTATTTTTTTGCGAATTTCCGGCGGTACATCTTCGAGGTGTCGCCGGTTCCCCGCCGGGAGCACGACGGTTGTGATACCCGCGCGACTCGCCGCGAGCACCTTCTCTTTGATTCCTCCGACGGGCATGATGCGCCCGCGCAGGGTGATCTCACCCGTCATGGCGATGTGCGAGGGGATCGGCTTGCCGGTCATCAGCGAGATAAGCGCGGCGAGGATGGCGATGCCCGCAGAGGGGCCGTCCTTCGGAATTGCGCCAGCGGGGACGTGGATGTGGAAGTCGGTCTTCTCAGCAAATTGCGGATCGAACTTCAGTTCCGCCGCATGCGAGCGGACATAGCTCAAGGCTGCGCGCGCGGATTCTTTCATCACGTCGCCGAGCGATCCGGTCAGGATGAGTTGTCCGTTGCCGGGCATGCGCGTGGCTTCGATGAAGAGAATGTCGCCGCCCGCCATGGTCCACGCCAATCCGGTGGCGACGCCGGGGACGGTTTGTTTTTCGGCAGTCTCCGATTCGAACAACACCGGCCCGAGCCACGTGCGGAGCATGTCGGGCTTGATCGTGATGCGGCGGGTTCGGCCCTCCGCGATTTTACGCGCGGCTTTGCGGCAGAGGTTGGCGAGTTCGCGGTCGAGGTTGCGAACGCCCGCCTCGCGGGTGTAGTTGGCGATGAGCTGCTCGATTGTCTCGCGCGGCAGCGTGAGTTGTCTGCGTTTGAGCCCGTGGTTGGCAATTTGGCGCGGGAGCAGGTGTTTCAGCGCGATGAAGAGTTTTTCTTGCTGCGTATAGCCCGGCAGTTCGATCAGCTCCATTCGATCGCGAAGCGGCGCGGGCATCGTGTCGGCGATGTTGCCCGTGGCGATGAAGAGAATCTTCGAGAGATCGAACGGCGCATCGAGATAGTGATCCGTGAACGTATTGTTCTGGGCCGGGTCCAGCACTTCGAGCAGGGCTGATGCCGGGTCGCCGCGAAAATCGGTGCCGAGTTTGTCAATTTCATCGAGCATGAACACGGGGTTTCGCGTGCCGGCCTTGCGCAGATTCTGAATGATGCGGCCGGGCATCGCGCCGATATACGTGCGCCGGTGTCCGCGGATTTCCGCCTCGTCGCGCATGCCGCCGAGCGACATACGGACAAACGAGCGACCAAGTGCGCGGGCAATGGATTGGCCGAGCGATGTTTTGCCCACGCCGGGCGGACCGACGAAGCAGAGGATCGGGCCCTTCATGTCGCGCTTGAGTTTGAGGACGGAGAGATATTCGAGTATGCGATCCTTCACCTTTTTCAGGTCGTAGTGATCTTCGTCGAGAATTCGTGCCGCCCGCGCGATGTCGAGGTGATCTGTGGTTGAGATAGCCCACGGCAGTTCGCAGAGGATGTCGAGATACGTCCGAATGACGCCGTGCTCGGGCGAGCCCGGGGGAATTGCCGACAGGCGGTCCATTTCTTTGCGCGCGATTTTTTTGATGTCGGGCGGCATCTTCGCTTTGTTGATCCGCTCCTCCAGCTCGTTGGTGCCCGCCTGGCTCTGATCCGTTTCGCCGAGTTCCTTCCGGATCGCTTTGAGCTGCTCGCGGAGAAATATCTCGCGCTGCGTTTTGGAGAATGTCTCGCTCACTTGCGATTGAATCTCGTTGCCCATACGCAAGACTTCACGCTCGCGGTTGAGCAGCGGGCCGAGCCGCTTCAGTCGCTCCTGCGGGCGCACTTCCTCGAGAAGCGCCTGGCGGTCTTCCAGCGACATGTTCAAGTTGGCCGCGATCAGGTCGGAGAGGTGCGAGGGCTTTTCGATGTTGACCACGGCGATCTTGAGTTCATCGGGCAGGTTAGACGACAAGGTGATGATGTCGTGAAACAACGTGGAGGCGTTGCGCGCAAGCGCCGCGGTTTCGATGCTGTCCTCCGGCACGTCATGGAGAACGGTGTAGCGACTGCGCAAATAGGGACCCTCTTCAGCGGGGCCTTGAATCCGGCAGCGCGCGACGCCTTGCACCAGGACGCGAACCGTGTCGTCGGGGAAGCGCAGCATCTTCAGCAGGCGGCAGAGGCAGGCGCCGGACATGAGGTCGTCCAGCTCGACCTTGTCGTCTGGAATCAAGCGGTCTTTCTGCAGCGAGCAAATGAGGAACCGGTTCGTTGATCCGGCGTCTTCAACCAGCTTCGCGGATTTCTTCGTATTCACCAGCAGTGGCGCAACCATGCCGGGAAACAGGACGAGGTCGCCCAGCGGGAGAACCGGCAGAATTTTCGGCGCGTCTTCGTTCATCTCGACCGCATTTTCCGGACTGCGGGGTGACGGGGGGGGCTTGTGTGGGGCGCGGGGTTTCTTTGCCATGTCAGTCATCCACCTGAATTCGGATGCGCGTGGCATGCGGGCTCGGGGCGCGCGGAATGTGAAGTGTCAGGATGCCGTCGCTGAACGACGCGCGGGCGTGTTCGCCATCCACCGCAAAGGGCAGGGCGAAGATGCGCTCAAAACAACCGAAATCAATTTCCATCTGGCGAAGACGATAGCCGTCTGCGGTTGCCTTGCTCTGCGGGTCCCGACGGTTTCCGCGCACAATGACGGTGTGATCGTCCGTCTGAACCTCCACATCCTTCGGCGTCACGCCGGCGAGTTCGATGCGAATCAGCAATTCATTCGGGTTCTCGAACACATCCGCGTTCGGCGACCACGCAGGTGCCCGTGGCGTTGCGCGCCCGTCCTCATCCTGGCTCGTGAGCCTGTGATGTGCCGAGCCCCATTGAAAAAAGAAGTTTCCTGACATAACGATCAGGAACTATACGAGTGTCCGGGCGTTGTCTCAAGGCGGAAGCGAAAATGGCGTTTGTGAAATACCCGCCGTCCCGCTATCCTTTTCTGCATGAAAATTGTACTGCGAATTGTCGCTACGCTTCTGCTCGCCGCGTTGGTCGGCGGTTTGATCACACACCAGTTGATCAAGACGGAGGCGCGCCGCTTCCTCGTGGCGCAGACGGGTTTTGATCTGGATATCGGAAAGTTGAGGGCGGGCCTGTTCTCGACGCGCGTGGAATTTGAAGACGTCACCGTGCGCAATCCGCCGGATTTTCCCGAGACGCGGGCGATGGTGATCAAGCGGGTGGTTGCAGATGTTGACCTCATGTCGCTCTTTCGCGGCGAGACGCATCTGACGGAGCTGCAGCTCGATGTGCCCCGTATCGTGGTGGTGCGCAACGCGTCCGGCGAAACCAACCTTCAGCGTATGTCCGATGCGGTTCGCAAGCGCTCCGAGTCACCGCGCAAGAGCGATCGCGCACCCGCTGGCGCTCCGGCGTCGGATGCGCCTGCGCCCGCGTCGGGATCAGATGCGGCGTCTGCACCGCAGGATTCGAAGCCTCGCCGCGAGCCCGCAAAGAAGGCTGAGCGCCCGTTCAAAATTGACCGGCTCGCCGTCAAGATTGGCACCGTTGAATATCGCGACTATCAAGCGCCCGATGCGCCTGCTGTGAGCGAAATCGCGTTGAACGTGGATCGCGAAGCGCAGAACGTGGAAAACGCGCAGCAGATTCAGTCGCTGTTGATCAGTGGGTTGATCGGCAGTTTCTTCAATCAGATACTCAACGACGGCGGGCAATCCATAAAGGCCGCGCTGGAAGATGAGAATCTTCGCAAGGAAGCCAAGAAAATCGGCAAAGACCTCAAGCGCGCCTTCAAGGGGCTACTGGAGCAGGTTTCGCAGCAGTCGCAGCCCGAGAGCGATTCGCAGGAATCCGATGTCGCGCCGTCCGGGGCCGATGCGCCCCATCCTGTGGCTGAGCCACAGACCGAATAATCGTTATCGGCCCGATTTTTGCGTCGGCGATATTCGGGACAGGACCCGCCTGAAGCGGGCGGACATCGCCTGGCCCGCCGGTTGATCGGCAGTTTTGAATTGTTCTAGCGGAACAAGTTTTCTTTGATGTCGCGCGGGCGATTCAAAAAGGCCGTGATCGCGAGGGCGAGCACAACGCCGATTCCGATCCCGAGGCCCAGTTTCCACCAGCCGCCGCTGTGCGATGTCGCAGGAGCGGCCTCCGCCGGCTCTTCATTATCAGTCTGAAGTGCCGCGTCGAGTTGCGCTGCGGCATTGGAAGCGGCAACAGAAGCGGGCGCCGTCTCGGATGATGCCGGACTGGCGGCCGGGGTTGGCGGCGCAGGAGTCGCGGGGCGCGGCACTGCGAGGAAGCCCGCTGTCAGCAGTTCCGTCGCCTTTTGGTCGCGCAGTTTGCGGTCTTCGCTGCCGAGCACCACGGTGATGATGCGTACGCCATCGCGCTGAGCGGTGGCGAGGATTGAAAATCCGGCGGCGCGGAAGAACCCGGTTTTGAATCCGTCTACTCCGCTCACCACGCCGAGCAGATTATTGTGGTTGCGCATTTGGAACGTGTTGTTGCGGAATCCGCGCTCTTTCAGAGAGGTATAGCGGAAGACGAGGGGATGCTTGGCGAGTTCGAGCCCGAGTAGACCGAGGTCGCGGGCGGTGGTGGTATCCGGCGTTTGATCGGCGGAGGGCGGCAAGCCATGCGGGCTCGCGAAGTGAGAGTTTTTCATGCCGAGTGCTTGCGCCCGTTGATTCATCAATTGGACAAATGCATCGCGCGATCCGGCGACATGAATCGCAATTGCCACGGCCGCGTCGTTTGCGGACTGCACCATCAGCGCGTCGAGCAGCTCATCGAGGGCGAAGCTTTCCTTCTCCTTGAGATAGACCTGCGAGCCACCCATTTTGGCTGCTTCGGCTGTGACCTGAATCCGGTCGGTGAGCCGCAGCGCGCCCCCCTCGATTTTCTCGACCACGATCAGCAGCGTCATCAGTTTCAATACACTGGCGGGATAGCCGATTGCGTCCGCATTTTCTTCGAACAGCACCGCTCCATCGGCGGCGTTCAGTGTGATTGCCCCGCGATAGGGGGTGGCGGCGAGGTGCTCAGTCTTGGCAAATGAAGACGATGCGGTCAATGCGATGAAGGCGGCGAGAATGGCTGAGAAGATACGCATGCGGGCTCCTGGTAGAAGTCCGGATACCGTCAAGCAGCGCACAAAGCGGGTCAAGGAAGAACTGACCGGATGCAATCAAAGATTGCGATTTGCTGCCATTCGTGTAGTCTCGACCCCCTTGACGGTGTGTTTTTCGTTTGTGTAGGGGTGCTTAGTGGGTCTTCCGTTCACGCAGAAAATGTTGATGGACTGGGCCGGTTCGGCCGTGTACCGGGATGCGCAAACTCTGTACGACCGGGGTGCCGTGCAGGATTCGGTTTTTGAGGCGCCGATGATCCGCGGTGTGCTTTCGTTCGGCAACCGCACCATCGCCACGCGCGCGCAGGTTCACACGGATGGCACGTGCGAGAATCTCTGTCCCTGCCGCGATAGCGTGGAGCGGGGAATTGTCTGTGCGCACGTCATTGCGGTGAGTATGGCGCTGGTGAAGCGCCACGCGGACCCGGATCGCGAGCGAAAGCACCTCGAAGAAACGCGCAAGGCAGAGCGCCTCTCCAAAATTTCTGAGGCGGCATATATCAAGCGCGTTTCGACCCCGCAGGCGGGAGCCCAGGCGGCGCGCGTCGTGTTGTGCCTCGGTGCGGACTGGGAAACCGCGTGCCGCGCGCTGATGAGCGGGCAATCCAGCCGTATTCCGCTTTTGTGCGCGCTCGAATGGAAAGCGGGCCGAAAACAGATTGATCAGATTTCCACCGCCACCACCTTCTTCCTCTCGAAAAAGGACGAGTCGCTGCTGTTTGTGCTGGAGGACATTTGCGAAGGGCCTGCGCGCAGTCGCGTGGATGTCGGGCCGGCGGATTTGATCAATCTGTTGAATCTGCACACAGGCAAACCGCTGTTTGCCGAGGGGCGCGCGGAGCCGCTGGTTGTGAATGCCGCGCCGATGCAATCGGTGTTGAAGATGGACCTTGATTCGGCGACCGGCGAGCTCGTGCTCGATCTGCAAACCGCACTGCCGTTCAGTCCGAATGGCCATCGCCCGACGTATATTGTGGCGGGCAAGGCGGGCTGGGTCTATGACAATGGAAATTTCTGGCCGCTGCAGGGTCTCCTTCCGGCGCCGCTCCGGCAGGTCTATCTCGATCCCATCCGCGTGGCGCGCGAGGCCGTGCCGCGCTTTCTGCAGCACGAACTCCCGCTGCTGCAGCAGCATATCGCGGTACAGACGGAGGTTTCGATTGACCTCTTCACGATTGATCCCGCGACACCGCGCTTCCACGTCGTGGTTAAGGGCAGTCCGGCATCGCTCGCTGCGACACTTTACGCCGAATATAGCCCATACCGCTTGATCGCGGGGAAGCAGGATCCGATGGGGCATTTTGCGCTGCCGGACCCGGATGATTTGCTTCATTTCACGGTCCGCAACCCGACCGCTGAGTCGCGCGCGCTGGAGCGCCTTTCGCAACTCGGCTTGCGCGGTTCGGCTGGCGATCAGTTGGAACCGCTGGTCGGGTGTCGCGAAGTGCTGAACTTTTTGGGGCGCGATCTGCCCGCGCTTCAGCGTGCCGGTTGGCGCGTAGATTTTGAGGGCCCGATCAACGATCTGGCGGAAAATACGCCGTCGGTCACGCCGGTCGTGCATGTGAACGGAGAGTCGGGCGGCAACGACTGGTTTGAAGTTAATTTTGAATTTGATGACGGCGAGGGCGGCACGCTTTCGCCATCCGACGTCCAGCGCGCACTGCTCAAGGGCGACTCCTACATTGAGCGCAACGGGCGCCTGCTCTTCCTCGACACCGGTGCCGTCACGGCGATGAACGAGGTGTTTTCCGATTGCGCGGTGGGCGAGGGCTCGCGGCCCGGCAGCTTCCGGTTGCCGGGTATTTATTCGTCGTATGTGAAATCCTCGCTGGACGCGCTCGACGGAGTGGATGTTGAAGCCGCGCCTTCATGGATTGCAGCCGCGCGGGCACAGAACCGCGAGTTGAAGACTGCGGCCGTTGCTCTGCCCGCGCGGATTGAAGGTATTCTGCGATCCTATCAGCGCGATGGCATCAACTGGCTCAGCTTTCTGGAAGCAAACGGCTTTGCGGGGATCCTCGCGGACGAAATGGGGCTGGGCAAAACATTGCAGACGCTCGTCTGGCTCAGCTTAAAGCGGATACAGCCCGACGCCGTCGGCAAACCTTCGCTCATTGTCTGCCCGACAAGTCTTGTAGAGAACTGGGTGGAAGAGGCGGCGCGCTTTACGCCTGAATTGCGAGTGATGTCCATTTCGGGGAGCACCCGGCATGAGAAGTGGAGTGAGATCGCGAATCAGGATGTGGTTGTCACGTCCTACGCGTTGCTGCGGCGCGATCTCGATCAATATCTCAATCACGAATTCGCGTGCTTCATTCTCGACGAGGCACAGCACATCAAGAATCGCTCCACACAGAACGCGATCGCGGCGAAGAAATTGCGCGCGCAGCACCGCTTGGTGTTGACCGGTACGCCGATTGAAAACAGCGTCTCTGATCTCTGGTCCATCATGGACTTTTTGATGCCGGGCTATCTGGGCTCACACGAGAACTTCAGAAACGCCTACGAGCAGCCCATTGCGCGCGGCGATCAGGAGGGCGAATTTGCGCAAGCCCGGCTCCGTCGGAAGCTGCATCCGTTTCTCCTGCGCCGTTTGAAACGCGAGGTGGCTACAGACCTGCCACCGAAGATCGAAAAAATTGCCTTCTGCACACTCACGCCTGACCAGCAAACGGTTTACAAAGAACTGCTCGAAGCCTCGCGCCGCAAGGTGTTCGACATGGTGATGAAGCAGGGCTTCCAGCGCTCGCGCATGGAGATTTTGAAGACGCTCTTGCGCCTGCGTCAAATCTGCTGTCACCTCGAACTGCTCAAACTGCCCGATCTCGAGAGCAAGATGCCGTCCGCCAAGCTCGATCTCTTCTTTGAGCTGCTCGACGAAATTCTCGACGGTGGCCACCGCGTGTTGGTCTTCAGTCAGTTCACCTCGATGCTCGCTATTCTCAAGCGCGAGCTCGACGCGCGGAAGGTGGCCTATTGCTATCTCGACGGCGCCACGCAGGAGCGCCTGAAGGTTGTGCACGAATTCAACACAAACCGGAAAATTCCGATCTTCCTGATCAGCCTGAAGGCGGGCGGCACGGGGTTGAATCTCACCGGCGCTGACATTGTGATTCATTATGATCCCTGGTGGAATCCGGCGGTGGAGGATCAGGCGACGGATCGCGCGTATCGCATCGGCCAGAAGCGGACCGTGTACAGCATGAAGCTCATCACCAAGGGCACAGTTGAAGAGAAGGTGCTCGATATGCAGAAGCGCAAGAAGGCTGTTATTGACGCCACGCTGGAAAACGACGAGCAGGTGCTGAGCACCATGAGCTGGGAAGACGTGCAGGAGCTGTTGAGCCTGTAGCGCGAGGCGATTGTCCCAATGGAATCCTACATCGGACTTGTCTTGCTCGGCTTCGCTGTCGGCGCATTCGGAACGCTGATCGGGGCGGGCGGCGGCTTCATCCTGATGCCGGTTCTGTTGATTCTCTATCCCGGAATGAGCGCGGAAGTTCTGACAGCCGTTTCGCTCGCCGTTGTCTGCCTCAATGCGACATCCGGATCTGTGGCATACGCGCGGATGCGGCGGATTGATGTCAGGTCGGGACTGATCTTTGCTGCCGCGGGTATTCCGGGCGCGCTTCTGGGCGCGTGGCTCACCGCATATATTCCGCGTCGCTTCTTCGACATTGTGTTCGGCGTGCTGATGCTGATCTTTGCTGTGTATCTGCTGGTGAATAAAGGAGCGCCGCACACAAGTGTGGCGAAGGAAGGTTCCGCGAACACGACGCGTCGGCTGGTGGAGGCGGATGGGACTGTGCACGAGTTTTCATTCAGCCTGCGCCTCGGTATCGCGTTGAGCGCCGGGGTGGGGCTTGTGTCCAGCCTGCTCGGAATCGGCGGAGGAATTGTTCACGTTCCCGCATTGGCGCGTTTGTTGAACTATCCCGTCCACGTCGCCACGGCGACCTCGCACTTCATCCTCGCCTTCGTTGCCCTCGCGGGAACGATTGTCCACATCGCCACCGGCGCATTTGCTGAGGGCGGAGTGGATCGCACGCTGCTGCTGGGATTCGGCGTGGTCTTTGGCGCGCAACTGGGCGCGAAGTTATCGCGCCGGGTTCACGGCGTGTGGATCATCCGCAGCCTCGCCGTCGCGCTGATCTTTGTCGGTCTCCGGATTCTTTGGCGCCACTGAAATTGCGAGCGCTCCGCCTTGCTGTGTGCGACGCCGGTTTTGAGGGTCGGATCAGGCGAGGCTTTGCGCGAAGGATTCCATTCGCGCAACGAGGTCTGCGCCCAGTGATGCGTCCAGCTCGCTGAACTTCGCAAGCATCTCGCGGTTGTCCTCTTCTGTGACGATCTTTTCCGCCATTGGAAACACCATTGCGTCTTCCATCCAGAGATGATGGCGGTAGAGCTTGGCGATGTCCTGCAGCGATTGGAGGAGCGCCGCGCGCGCGTCGGCCTTTCCTTCTTCAAACGCTGTGAGTTGATCGAGCAGTGCATTGAGCATACCGCGCCCTTTTTCGTGTTCGTAGTTGAGTCCGCCGATGGGGCAGCCGCGCGGAGGGACGCCGCGTTTGATCAAGACGGGGAAGAAGATCGCTTCTTCGCGCTGGTGGTGCCGTTGATCGGCATAGACGCGGAAGAACTCCGCAGCCGTGCGGAGTTTTGCGGTGTCAACCGGCTGCTGTGCCTCAAGGGCGGCTGCGCTGGATTGAACGAAGTTGATTACAGACTCGATGTGCCGGTGTTCGGCACCCATTTGCTGGATGGCGGTGGTGCTCATAGTCACCCAACGTGCCACAGGTCGCAGAGAAGTCAAATGCGGCGAGATGATTCCCGCTACTAGTTGTCACCGTGTTCCAGATTTGGAAGGAAGCCGGTGAGGAGCCCGATGAGGGGCAGGTAGGAGCAGACGTGATAGACGTACGTGATGCTGGTTGCATCCGCGAGTTTGCCGAGGACGGCGGATCCGATGCCGGCCATGCCGAAGGCGAGTCCGAAGAACAGGCCCGCAATCATGCCGATTTTGCCGGGCACAAGTTCCTGGGCATACACCAGAATGGCTGAAAAGGCGGATGCCAGAATGACGCCGATCGGCACGGTGAGGATGGAGGTCCAGAAGGCGTTTGCGTAGGGCAGGGCGATCGTGAATGGCGCTGCGCCGAGGATGGAGACCCAGATCACGTATTTACGGCCGAAGCGATCGCCCAGCGGGCCGCCGATGAATGTGCCTGCCGCAACGGAGAAGAGGAAGATGAAGAGATGCACCTGCGCGTTGACGACGGAAAACCCGAAGGTCTCGATGAGGTAGAACGTGTAGTAGCTCGTCAGGCTGGTGAGATAGAAATATTTGGAGAAGATCAGGGCGATCAGGATGAAGAGAGAGAATGCGACACGCTTGTGGCTGAGGTGATGCGGGCGAAATGCGTTCGTTTTGCCGCGCAGTGTTTCGTCCAGGTGTGCGCGATACCATTTGCCAACTTTGTAGAGGAGCGCAATCGCACCAATCGCGATTGCGGTGAACCAGAGGACGTTGCGTTGGCTGCGATCCGCAATGACCAAGGCGGCGAGAAGGGGGCCGATAGAGGTGCCGGTGTTTCCGCCGACTTGAAAGAGGGACTGCGCGAAGCCGTGGCGCCCACCGGAGGCCATATAGGCGACGCGCGAAGATTCCGGGTGAAAAATTGCGGAGCCGAGACCCACCAGACCAACGGCGATGAGCAGTTCAATGAAGCTGGATGCGAATGCAAGGCTGATGAGGCCGATCAGTGTCATTGTCATCCCGGTGGCGAGCGAAAAGGGGCGCGGCTTTTTGTCCGTGTAGAAACCTACGACCGGCTGCAGGAGCGACGCGGTCATTTGAAAGGTGAGTGTGATTAGCCCGATCTGGGTGAACGTCAGGTTGAACGATTCTTTGACGATGGGATAGATCGCGGGGATCAACGATTGAATTGTGTCGTTGAGCAGGTGCGAGAAGCTGATGGCGAAAAGGACGGAGTAAACAGTCGTTGTTGCGCGCCCTGCGCTGAATGGCGTCTTTTGAGTCTGCATAATAGTCGAGCGCTCTGTTGCCAGAGACGCTGCACAGTGTCACTGCGCTTGCGCGTTGGCAAATCCATTTTGAGCGACGAGGTGTAACGAACAACCCCCGAACCGGAGTTGTTCCGGAACGGGGGTTGTGATTTGTGTGTTAGTTCAGAAACGCGCCGCGATCAAGCCTTGCTGAGGCGCTCCTCGAGCGCTGCGAGTTCCGCATACATCTCAGACGGGACGCAATCGCCCATCTTTTCGAGGTGCTGGCGAATCCCGTCGAGCTCTGCCTTCCAGTCGTTTGCGTTGACGGTGAGGATTTCCTTGAGGTCGGCCGCATTGATCTCCATATCGCGAGTGTCAATGTCGGCGGGTGTCGGCATTGGGCCGAGCGGCGATTGCACCGCCTTGCCTGTGCCTTCGCAGCGTTCAAATATCCACTTGAGCACGCGGCTGTTGTCGCCGAATCCGGGCCACATGAAGCGCCCATCGTCTCCGCGGCGGAACCAGTTGACGAAGAAAATCTTCGGCAGCTTGGAGGCCTCCGTCTTTTCGCCCATCTCCAGCCAGTGCGCCAGGTAGTCGCCTACGTTGTAGCCGCAGAAGGGCAACATCGCCATCGGGTCGCGGCGCACCTGACCCACCGCGCCGGTTGCGGCGGCCGTGGTCTCCGACGCTTGAATTGCGCCGAGGAAGACGCCGTGCTGCCAGTTCAGCGATTCATACACAAGCGGGATCGTCGAGGGACGACGTCCGCCGAAAAGAATCGCGGAAATCGGCACGCCTGCGGGTTCGTTATAGGCCGGGTCCACGATCGGGCACTGCGAGAGCGGCGCGGTATAGCGCGCGTTCGGGTGCGATGCCTTTTTGTCTGTGCCGGGTGTCCAGGGTTCGCCCAGCCAACTGGTGAGATGCGCTGGCGGCTTGGACATTCCTTCCCACCAGACATCGCCATCCGGCGTGGAGGCAACGTTCGTGAAGATGGTGTTCGTCTCGATCGCCTTCATCGCGTTCGGGTTCGAGGTCATCGAAGTGCCCGGCGCTACGCCAAAGAAGCCGGATTCCGGATTGATCGCCCAGAGGCGTCCGTCTGGCCCGAATTTCATCCATGCGATGTCGTCGCCAATGCACTCGGCTTTCCAGCCGGGCAGTGTGGGCATGATCATCGCGAGATTTGTTTTGCCGCAGGCGCTGGGGAATGCCGCCGCGACGTAGATTTTTTTGCCCGCCGGGTTGGTGAGTCCAAGGAGCAGCATATGCTCGGCCATCCAGCCCTGATCGCGCGCCATGCAGGAGGCGATGCGCAGAGCGAAGCACTTTTTGCCCAACAGCGCGTTGCCTCCGTAGCCGCTTCCATACGACCAGATTTCGCGAGTCTCGGGGAAATGGACGATGTATTTCTGTTCCGCATTGCAGGGCCACGGAACATCCGCCTGGCCCGGCTGAAGCGGCGCACCGACGGTGTGAATGCAGGGCACGAAGTCGCCATCGCCGAGGGCATCGAGCACCGTTTTGCCCATGCGCGTCATGATGCGCATGTTCACAACGACGTACGGCGAGTCTGTCAACTCTACGCCGATGTGCGAGATAGGGCCGCCGACCGGGCCCATGCTGAACGGAATCACGTACATCGTGCGGCCGCGCATACAGCCGTCAAAGAGATCGCCAAGCATGCGGCGCATGGCGACCGGGTCCTTCCAATTATTTGTGGGACCCGCGTCAACTTCCTTCTCGCTGCAAATGTAGGTGCGATCCTCAGTGCGGGCGACATCGCCCGGATTGGAGCGGCACACATAGCTGCCCGGTCGCGCGGGCACGGGGCTGAACGTCCCGTTCTTGACCAGCAGGTTGCACATCTCCGTGTTTTCGGCTTCCGATCCGTTGCACCAATAGACGGACTCCGGTTTGCAGAGTGCAGCCATTTCTTGCACCCACGCATTCAGCTTCTTATTTGTAGTCATGCACTATCCTTCCGAATGATTTCGCGACAACATCATGAGGCAATAGGAGATTCTCAAGGAAAATCAAGTATTTTCAGGGAATCCCCGATAGCCTGCTCGGGGTTTTCATAGAGAACACAGCGAAAACCGAGTGCGTGTGCGGCTTCGACGTTCTCCGGACGATCATCAATAAAGAGGCTGGACTCTGCAGGCGCACCGAATTTTTTCAACGCGCGTTCATAGTAAAGCGGGTCCGGTTTCGCAGCGCCGACGTAGCACGACGCGGCGTAGTCGCGGAAGAAGTTGAGCGCGGGAAATTGATCGAAAACCCACGGCACGTGCAGATCGCTCGCGTTGGTCATGATGAAGGTTGGATAGCGGCTCGCAACTCGGTGCGCGAATTCGATCATCGGTGTATTCTCGCGGAAAATGCTGCGCCAGATTGTGGCGAACTCATCGAGTGATCCGGTGAATCCCGTCGCCTCGACGAAGTGATCGAAAAATTGTTGTGCAGAAATATCGCCACGCTCGTATGCGTCCACGATTGGGGTACGCCCGAGCAGGCGGAGGAACTGTCCGCCCGCTGCCAGGCGCGCCGGATCGCACTTCGAAATGCACGCCGCCTGCGCCGGTCCATATTCGAGGTGCAGCAGCACCACGCCGAGATCGAACATCACGTTTTGAATGGGGTTGGGCATGAAGCGGGCGAGTATAGCAATGCAGCGGGGCAAAGCCACGGACAAAGGTGGAGGGGAGGGGACTGATGGGACGGATGGGACAAATGGGACCTGATGTGACGAATGACGAGAGCTGGTGCCCGGGGCGGGACTCGAACCCGCACGATCTTTCGATCAAGGGATTTTTCCGCCAGAGGCGGACCTGCCCTTGGCAGGAAGTCCCTTGTTAGTGGTGCCCGGGGCGGGACTCGAACCCGCACGGCCTTTCGGCCAAGGGATTTTTCCGCCGGAGGCGGACCTGCCTTTGGCAGGAAGTCCCTTGTTTGTGGTGCCCGGGGCGGGACTCGAACCCGCACGGCCTTTCGGCCAAGGGATTTTTCCGCCAGAGGCGGACCTGCCTTCGGCAGGAAGTCCCTTGTTTATGGTGCCCGGGGCGGGACTCGAACCCGCACGGCCTTTCGGCCAAGGGATTTTAAGTCCCTTGTGTCTGCCATTTCACCACCCGGGCCTTGAGCCAGGCTCGGCCGACGCCGGATTTCAGAAAATTCTCACGGCGTCGCGCTTCCGTATAAGTATCAAAATATTCGACGAGTACCAGCCGAACTGGTCTCCGATTTTCCGTCCGCGCGACGCGGCCGGCTTGATGATCCTTCCAGCGCTCTGCCATGTTGCGGGTGGAGCCTTTGTAAAGATAAGAGGCTTTGTCGCCGCAGAGAATTACGTATGCAGCGGGACGTTCTTCAAGATTCTGGGACAACATGGATCGCTGATTTATTGGGGTTAGGGATTTTTCCGCCGGAGGCGGACCTGCCTTTGGCAGGAAGTCCCTTGTGTCTGCCATTTCACCACCCGGGCCTTGAGCCAGGCTCGGCCAACGCCGGCTTTTAGAAAATTCTCGCGGCGTCGCGCTTCTGTATAAGTATCAAAATATTCGACGAGTGCCAGCTGAACCGGTCTCCGATTTTTCGTGCGCGCGACGCGACCGGCTCGATGATCCTTCCAGCGCTCTGCCATACTACGGGTGATGGATAGCAGGGGCGGACGGATCTGGCGGATCGGACGGATCGGGGAGGGGCTTTGGGTGTCCCGTTGTTGAACTCAGGGTAATGTGCTGCCATGAAGGGGAGGTGCATGAGGAGGAGCTTTTCCCATTGATCCCTCCGACGCGTTATTCGATCGAGAGTCGGGATAGCGAGTCGCGATAGCGATGAAGAGGACTACTTCATGTGCTGAAGCGCATAGGCATCGAGCAGGTTTCGGATCATTTTTTGATAGGCTGTGTTGTGGCGTTCTGCCTGTTCTTTGAAGAAATCGAGGCTGGCGCGGCTCAGCGAAATAGTCACCTTCACTTTTTCCTCTTTGAAGGCCAGTTGTTCCGGCGAGGGCAAGAAGTCTTTTATCACCCGAACCTTGCCCATCGGTTCATCCGTGTATTTGATTTTGTTGGTCATAATACTTCTTTCCCTTTCTCCAGTAGCCCGCGCCGAATATCCGGATCACATTGCCTCGGAAGGTGAATCGAACGGTTACTATCCCATCCCCGATTTTTCCGATGCAGTAGAATCGCTGTTCTTCGGCGCTATGTTCTACGTCCAATAGGACGACGCGCCTTGGGTCGGCAAAAGCGTACTGGGCCACGACAAATGGAATTCCGTGCTTCCGCTGGTTCTGTTTGCCTTTCGCTTCATCCCATTCAAAGCGCGTCATTTCCATGCGCACGAACCTACCATATCTTTGAGAAATTGCAATATAATAATATGGTTGTTTGTATGGATATATTCGGGTCCGAGCGCCATTCCTCGAGCAACAGAGTTGAACCCAACCACGGGGTTACTCCAAAGGGGGACCCGGGTGTCCCGTTGTTGAAGTCAGCTTAGGGAAATGTGCCAACCTGAAGCCAAGGTGCGATCCGACGGATCGGTCAAATTGGACGGATTGGGGAGAGGGAGGGGCATGGGGCTAGATGAACCCTTCTTCCTGGAGTTTGTCGAGGAAGTCGGTGGGTTCGGTGCGGATGCCGCTGTGGCTGGGCATGGCGGGGGCGAGGCGGTCGAGTTTTCGGCGTTTGATCCAGAAATAGGGCTGCGATTCGGCGAGGGCGATCATTTTGGAGTGGCGGACAATGCGGTCGAAGGCGGCGACGTAGTCGCTGAGGAAAATGCCGACGATGGGGGCCCATTCGTGGTTGATGATCTTTTCTGAAAAGAGGCCTTTGGCTTCGAGGCTCTTGTCGGAGTATTCGTCGCGCGCTTGCAGGATGTCGCGCGCCATGGCCTGGAAGTCCACGTTGTCGGGGTTGAGTGATTGGATGACGAGTTGGAGGACGCGGTCGGCGGATTCAAAGAGGGTGAAGAGGGATTGCTGGGCGCTGCTGGAGAAGGCGGCGCCGCGGGTGTGCAGGCGTTGTTCGGTGAGGTCGGCGATGTTTTCGTTGTGGTCGCCGATGCGCTCGATGTCAATCATGCAGCGGTTGAGGTGCTGGATCATGATGGATTGCCGGCGGGAGAGATAGCGTTTGGTCAGTTCCTCGAGGTAGCGTTTCAGTGCGCTCTGAATGTCGTCTACGGCGTCTTCGTTGCGGCGGATAGTGAGCAGTTTTTTGCGGTCGAGCCGGAACATGATTTCTGCGTTCAGGCGAAAGGTCTGGGCGCAGATGATGGCGACGCGCTGGAGTTCGCGGACGGAGAGGTAGATGGCCTGTTCCGGTTTCGCCAGTTCTGCGTCGTCGAGATAGCTGGTGGGCGGCGCAGGTTTTCGCGTCCAGGTGATGAGGCGGACGAGCGCGACGAAGGGGGTGCGCAGTGGCATCAAGAGCAATGCGGTGATGACGGCGATGGCGGTCTGGAGGTTGGCGGCTTGTCGAATTAGATCGGGCGAGGTGTGTTGGATGAAGGAGGTCAGGTAGGGCTGGATGGCGAGCGCAATGGCAACTCCGATGAGGTTGAAGAGGAGGTGTGTGACGGCACCGCGCCGCGCTTCGATTGAGGTGCCGATGGAGCCGATGATGCCGGTGGAGCAGGTGCCGATTTGCGCGCCGAGGACGTAGGGATAGATCGGCTCGAGCGAGTGAAATGCGCCTGCGCCGATCAGGGCGAAGAGGAGTCCCATTGTGGCGCTGCGGCTCTGGAGTAAGGCCGAGATGAGCGTGGTGGTTCCGATGCCGATGATTTTGGCGGAGAGTCCACCGCCCTGAGGGCCGGAGAGCCAGTTTTGCAGCAGTTCGCGGTGCGGCGCGAAGGTGCTGCTCATCAGTTTCATGGACATGAAGAGGAATCCGAATCCGATCAGCGCCTGTCCGAGTTCGTTCCACGGACGGCGGTGAATGCTGATCATGATCAGTACGCCGAGGATGATGGGGATGTAGTAGAACTCACCCAGATCGAAGGCGATCATCTGGAGCGCGAGTGTTGTGCCGAGGTTCGCTCCCGCGATTGGCGCGATGGCTTGTGGAAGCGTGAGCAGTCCGGCGTGGAGAAATCCGATGACGAGAAATACGCCCGCGTTACTTTGGAGCAGGGTACCCATCACGGTGCCGAGTCCGAGTCCGACCCAGCGCCCGCGCGTGGCCCAGCGGATCATTTCGCGCATCCAACGTCCGCCTGCCGTCTGCAGGTTTGAAATCAACGTCTTCAACGCAAAGATGAAGAACGCCAATCCGCCCAACAGCTTCAGGACTATCCAGAAGAGCGAAATGTTATCCATCGTTAAATCGGCGCGTCCGTCGCGCGTCCCACGCTGAGATCATAGCCGAGCATTGCGTCGCCATCAAACAGGAATCGTCCGGTGAAGGGGCGGCCTTCGAGCATGAGCGGAACCCAGATGTGATCGTCTGCCCACATTTCGTCGAAGGGAATTTTGTCCAGCGGTGTCCAGATCGGGTCGGCTTCGTCGGTGGATTGCGGCGTGCCGGTGAAGTCGCTCGCTGTGAAGACGTAGCCGTGGATGGAGTGGCCGTTGGCGAACTGGAAGAGGAGTTCGCCCGCTTTGCGCACGCCGGTCGGCGTGATGTGGAGTTCTTCCTGCACCTCGCGTACGGCGCATTGTTCCGGCGTTTCGCCGGGGTCCAGGCGCCCGCCGGGGCCGTTGATTTTGCCTGCGCCAAGTCCGCGTTTCTTGCGGATGAGGAGGACGTTGCCTTGTTGAATGACAAAGAGGAGTGTGGCGCGTTCGACCGGTTTCCACGATGTCCAATTGATTTGATCGAAGCGCGAGTATTGGTTTGTAGTTGCCATGGTGCCCTTGACCTCCCGTGTGTTCGGGCGTAGCTTGCATCAACGGAGCGAATTATGCCTATTGTTTTTATTGCTGCAATTGTGGTGGTCGGGTTGTGCGCGCTGGGGCTGTCGGTCGGGTTGCTGCTGCGCGGCAAGTCGCTGCAGACGTGCGGACGCGCGGTCGGCGCAAATGGCGAATCGCTGGGCTGCGCCTCCTGCGGAAGCGGCGGTTGCCAGACCAAGAACAAGCCGCACGATCACGCGCACTGAGCTTCAGCGCGGTTTCAGCGCTTAGAGCAACACGCCAATCAGAATGACCGCAAACGGACCTGCGGCCGTTTTGGTGGTGTTCCCCGTATTCTTGCCGAATCTCACGTTTGCGGCGCGGCTTTGCTTGGTGTCCAGCGCCAGGCGAGGGCGCAGAGAATGATCAATCCGATGTTTCGGGCAATGTTGAGCCAGGACATGGATTCGGCCGTGCTGGCGACAGAGAAGCAGCCGCAGGCGATATCCACCCCGCGATACAGATTGATGCTCATGGCTGCGATGAAGACGAGCAGTAGCAAGATCGCGATGAGCAGCGCTCCTTTCCGGAAGCGGGAGCCCGCGAGGAGCGCAATCGCCAGAATGGCCTCCGTCCAGGGCATGAACACGGCGAAGGCGTTGATGGCGGAGTCGGGGAGCAGGTGATAGCGATAGACCGCCTCCGCGAAGGCGGCGGGCTGCGCGATTTTGGGCGCCGCCGCGAGCGCGAAGATGACGGCGATGAAGATCGCGATGATCCAGGCGGCGGCTGTCTTCCAGGAAGTGGCGGGTGCGTCTGCGTTCATTTCGAAACGGGGAGTTGCGCGGCGGTCCAATCCTGATAGCCGCCGAGATAGAGGACGAGGTTGGTGTGGCCTTGCTCCAGCAGGAACATGCAGAGTTCCAGCGACTCATCGCAGGTGTGCCCGGAGCAATAGATGAGGGCCGGCTGATCGGGGGTGAGGAAGTCGGCGTAGTCCGGATATTTTTCGATTCGCTGGCTGTCCGGAAACGACATGGCGCCCGGAAGGTGGCCTGCATCGAAGTCGCGCTGACTGCGCGCGTCGAAAACAAGGACTCCACCGCTCTCGATCAGCGCTTGAGCGCGCGCGGTATCGGCGATGGCGATGCCCGCCTCCGTTGCTTTGGTTTCCGCGCGCGCTGACCACGCCTCGCTCCACGGGATGCGGGTAGGGGAGAGGAGTTGCGCTGCGGCGCCGAATAGCGCGGCGACGCAGAGGATCAGGAGCGCTTGTGCGAGGGGGGTGATTCGCGCGCGCGACATACTCAGGCGTCCGTGTTCTGGATGCGGATGGGGACGTCAATGATGTTTCCGCCGCGGACGTGGATGCGGATGACACGGCCGTTGAGGTCGGCGCTGGGGATGAGGTTGTTGACCTGGATCCGGAGGCCGTTGGATCCGAAGGGTTCAGTCTTCAGCTCAACGCCGGGGTTGGGCGCTTCGACGCCGTCGAGTTCAATGGCGGTGCCATCGGCGCTGCGTACGAGGATGAAGCGGGAGACGGGATCGGTTCCGGGTTTGTCGAAGGAAAGTTCGCGCGGGGCGACGATGGTTTCGCGCGAGACCATGAAGTACACGGGAATTTCGATGGTGGGTTTTTTCGGGTGGTCTGTGCGCACGGTGACGGTGCCATTGAAGCTGCCCTCGATTGGCGTCTTCAGCGCGATATTGAGGCGATAGGCTTTGCCATCGCCGCCGGGCGCGGCCTCGGCGCTGAGGGCGTCGGGGCTGGCTTCGACGGAGGTGATCTGGAAGGGGTTCCCATCGCCACTGGTGAGAAGGACCTCCGCAGAGGGCTGTGTGCCGATCTGTACGCGCGGCATCATGATTTGCTGCGGCTGAACATTGATTGCCACTCCCACTTCACCGCGCAACGCGAGCATGAATTGCGGCTGTGTGGGGTCATTGGATTCGATCAGGATGGTCTTGTGCTGGCCGCCGCTTCGGCCCTGGAGCGAGAGGCGGGTGGTCAGGTGTGATTCGCCGCCGGGCGGCACGCTCTTTTCCGAGACGTTTGCCACGGTGCAGCCGCAGGCAGGCTGGACGCGGGTGATTTCCAGGGTGAGTGTGCCGGTGTTTTTGATGACGAAGGTGTGTTCGATGGTTTCGGACGAATCCGCCGTACCGAAGTCGTAGGTAGGTTCATCGCAGGCGATCTGCGGGACGTTTGTGGTGGCGGGGTGTTGGGCGGGCGCCGCCGTGGTAAGGACGGATCCGAGCACAACAAGAGCGGTGAACAGGCGTGTGAGCATGTGGGGCCTCCAGATATATCTGTGTTAAGATAACAAAATGCGCTCTGCGTTCAATGCGGGATGAAAAAAGATTGAGATCGGTCCGGGCGGCGATTATTTCTTTGCCGCTTTGCGCGCGGGGGTTTTCTGGATGTGGACTTCGAAGGGGCAGTCGGTCTGGCAGTGGGGGCAGCTCAGGGCCTCCCGCTGGCAGCGGGCCTGATGGTTGCGAAGGGTTTCCATGAATGCGGTGGCAGATTTATCGCCGGAGCGGATGCACTCGATGAAGTTGCAGAGCTTTATACTGGTTTCGATGCTGAGGAGGTGCTCGATTTTGCAGGCGTCCACCTCAGCCTGTTCGGCGTCCACGCCGAGCACATCGCGCAGAAAGATTTCCAGCAGTTCGTCATTCCGTTCGACGATTTCGGCGAGGCGCCTGCCCTCGTCCGAGAGGAGGAGAAACTTGTTGGCATCTTCGACGACCAACCCGCGCTTTTTGAGGGGCTTGAGGCTAATGGAGCAACTGCCGCGGGTGATGTTGAGGCGCTTTGCGATATCCGTCACGCGCGCGTAGCCCTGCGTTTTGAGCAGCTCATGAATGGTCATGAGATAATGGGCTGCGCTATGCGTGAGCAGATTATCTTCGTAGCTTTTCCAGACCTCGGTTGCCATTGTGTCTTCCAACTGATTGATATGCCAAACAGGATACCCCTGTTTCGCAGTGGGTCAAGCGGAAGGCACGGAGCGGCGCGGGTCAGCGTGTCGCGAAGAGCTGAGTCAGCTCATCGGAGAGCGCGGCCTCGGCGCGATTCAGGATGTAGAGGTGGATGCCGGGGACTCCCTTCTTGAGGAGGTCCTTGATCTGGGCTTCTGCCCAGCGGACGCCCACCCGTGCGGCGGCCTGCTGATCGTCTCCCGCGGCTTCCAGTTGGTTCTGGAGTTCTTCGGGGAGGGCGACTTTGCAAATGCTGCACATGCGCTGAACCTGTTTCAGCGAGATGACGGGGAGCAGGCCGGGGAGGATGGGCTGCGTGATGCCCGCCTTGCGACAGCGTTTGACGTAATCGTAGTAGTACTCGTTGTCGAAGAAGAGCTGTGTTGTGACGAAAGCGCCGCCTGCATCGAGCTTTGCCTTGAGGTGGCGGATGTCGGCTTCGGGCGATACCGCTTCGGGGTGGGTTTCGGGATAGCCCGCAACGCCGCAGCAGAGATCGGGATACTGAATTTTGAGGAGGTCCACGAGTTCCGCCGCATGGGTGAAGCCATCGGGTGACGGGCGGAACTGAGAGAAGCCGCGCGGCGGGTCGCCGCGGAGGGCCATGATGTTGCGGTAGCCCGCCTGGTACCACTCGCGCGCAATGGTTTCGAGTTCGTTCCGGCTGTGTCCGACGCAGGTGAGGTGCGGCATGACCGGGGCATAGCCCTGATTGCGCAGGAGCCCGCAGACTTCCATTGTGCGCTGGCGGGTGGAGCCGCCTGCGCCATAGGTGCAGGTCACGAAATCCGGCTTCGCAGCGCGAAGGGCCTCGCCGTTCTGGTGAAGGGCCGCCATCGCGGCGTCATCCTTCGGGGGGAAAAATTCGAATGAGAGGAGCGGCCTGTTGCTCCGTGCGAGCAGTTCACTGATTTGAATGTCTGACATGCGGGGAAAGGTAGCGATTTAAGAGAAAGCGTCAACCCGCTATTCACGGGGAGCCGCCGGATCATGCCGCGTTGCGGCGCGGGCGGAGGAGCAGGGTGAGCAGGAAGACCGCGGTGACGACAAGGACGATTGCGGGGCCGGGCGCGATGCTGAGGTAGTAGGAGAGATAGAGTCCGACTGCGCCGGATATGGCCGCGATGAGCGCCGCACCCGCCATCAGTGCGGGGAGCCTGCGCGTCAGCAGCGAAGCCGTCGCGGCGGGCGTCACAAGCAGGGCGATCACCAGTGCGACGCCGACCGTCTGGAGGGCGAGCACCACGGCAAGCGCGAGGAGGGCGAGCAGGAGATAGTTCAACAGGCGGACGGGCAGGCGCAGGGTTGCCGCGAGCACGGGGTCAAATGTGAGGACGACCAGTTCTTTGTAGAGCAGGGCGACGGTGGCCAATGCGCCCGTGCCGAAGAGTGCGATGCGCCAGATGTCTCCGGTCGAGACGCTGAGCACGTTGCCGAAGAGGATGTGGGTGACATCCACTGCGTAGCTGCGGGTGGTGGAGACCAGCGCGATGCCCAGCGCGAACATCCCGGCAAAGATAATGCCGATTGCAGTGTCCTCGCGCAGTCGCGTGCCGCGACTGATCGCGCCGATGCCGAGCGCGGAGAGGAGCGCCGCACCGAGCGCCCACCAGAAGAGCGGGCCGCGCGCGCCACCGTGCACCAGATAGCCCGCTGCAACACCGGGGAGAATGGCGTGGGAGAGGGCATCGCCCATGAATGCCATTCCGCGCAGAATCACAAATGCGCCAAGCACGGCGCAGACGATGCCGACCAGCACCACCGCGATCAGGGCGCGGGTCATGAAGGCATATTGGAACGGCTCGATTAGCGGCATGAAGATGTCCGTCACGGAGGGGCCTCCTCTGTGCGGCAGTCGTTGCTCACAAATACGAAGCCTTCGTTCGTTTGCACCGTGCGTGCGTGGTGGCCGAACGTCGCAGTCAGATTTGCGGGTTGAAACACCTCGGCAGGCGGGCCGCAGGCGATCAACTTGCGGTTCAAGAGCAGGATGCGGTCGAAATGCGCTGTGGCGAGATCGAGGTCGTGCGTGGCAACGATGATGGTTGCGCCGCGATCGCTCAGGCGTTCGAGCAGATGAATCAAGTCGTGTTGCGTGTGGTTGTCGAGCCCGCCGAACGGTTCATCCAGCAGCATCAACGCGGCTTCCTGTGCCAGTGCGCGAGCGATGAACATACGCTGCTGCTGCCCGCCGGAGAGTTCGCTGATCTGGCGGTTGGCGAGCGGGGCAAGGTCCACGAGCTCGAGGCACTCTTCGACGAACGCGCGATCGCGCGCGCCGGGGCGGCGGAAGAAGCCGATTTCGCGCGTGCGCCCCATCAGCACCACGTCGCGCACGGTGACTGGAAAGCGCCAGTCCACCGCTGTGCGTTGCACGAGATAGGCGATGCAGGCGTGCCGCTGCGGCGGCGATCCGAAGACCAGGGCGCGCCCCGCGGTCGGTTGAATCATGCCGGACGCTGCCTTGAAGAGTGTGGATTTGCCTGCGCCATTCGGTCCGACGATGGCGAGACGCTCGCCCGCGGGCACCGTGAGGGTGATGGAATCCAGTGCAAGGCGTTCGCCATAGCGGACGGTTAGATTTGCCATTTCCAGCGCGGGCGAATCGGGCTCGTGCGGGAAGTGGCGGAAGAGGAGGGATTCCGGTTGCGCGGCGGTTTCGGGCGTCATGGCGCGGCCTCCTGCAGCGCGGCGGCGAGTGCGCGCACGTTGACGCGCATCAGCTCGAGATAGGTGGCGGTATCGCTGCCGGGGGCTCCGAGTGCGTGGACGCGGAGCTGCACGATGCGGCAGCCGGTGTCGCGCGCAAATGCTTCGGCCAGCGCCGGGTTGGCTGAGATACCCAGAACGAGTACGCGCGCACCGCTCTCGCGCAGTTGCCGTTGGAGCCCGGCTAGTGCGCGGGCAGATGTTTCGGCGACGGTGGTGAAGTTGGGGATCAGCGCTCCGACGTTTGTGAGATCGTAGCGTTCGGAGAAATACCCGAGTTCGTCGTGGTCGGTGGCGATGGCGCGCTGGTGGGGCGGGATGGGTTCAAACTGCGCGCGCGCCCATTCGTCGAGGTCGCTCAGCGCGCGCTTGTAGGCATCGGCGCGCTCGCGATAGGCCGCAGCGTGGTCCGGATCGCGTTCCGAAAGTGCGGCGGCGATGTTGTCCGCCCAAAGCTGTACCCAGACGGGATCGAGCCAGACGTGCGGATCGGTTTCGCCGTGGTCGTGCGGATGGTCTGTGTGATCGAGCGCCTCGCCGCGCTGCGCCGTGTGGGGTGTGCGGCCCTGCGAGACGACGACGAGGCGGTTGGAGCGCGTCGCGCCGCCTGCCGCGAGAATCCGGTCGAGAAAGGATTCCAAACCGAGTCCGTTTGCGAGAACGAGGTCGGCCGCCTGCAGGCGCGCCATCTCGCGCGGGTTGGGATCGAACGCGTGCGGATCGGCGGAGCGCGGGATGAGTTCGCTGATGTCAGCATCGGGTCCCGCGACATTTTGCGCCACGTCTGCAATGAACGAAGTCGTGGCCACCACGCGGAGGCGCTCCGCGTCAGCGCGGCCGGCGAACAGAGCGACTGCGAGCAGCAGACAGGTCAAATGTTGAATAGGCGACACGACGCGCGATGGTAGCACCCGAAAGGGGTGGGACAAGCAGTTCTTTGCCGCGTCAGAGCCACCATTCGTAGGCGAGCGCAATGGCGATGCCGAGCAGCATTCCGAAGAACACCTCAAGCCGCGTGTGCCCGAGGAGTTCCGCCAGTCGCTTCTTCTGGAAGTGATGTTCCTTGAAGAACTCCGCGACAATTTGATTGAGCAGACGCGCCTGTTGTCCCGCCGCGCGCCGCACGCTCTGCGCGTCGAACATCACCACGATGGCGAAAATCAGTGCGACGGCAAATGCGGTGCTATCCAGCCCGTTGCGGAGCCCCACCGAAGTGGCCAGTGCACAGACTGCGGCGGAGTGCGCGCTGGGCATGCCGCCGGTACTAATGAAATAGCGGAAATCGAACTCGCGCGTCTTTCGCCAGGCCAGCGTCATCTTGATGCCCTGCGCCGCAGCCCAGCCGATGGCGCTGGACCAGAGAGAGCTGTTGTGCGCCAGTTGTGTCCAGAGTGAGTCCATGGGCCGAGTGTACGCTATGCGGGCGGGAGTAAGTAAAGTCGCATCCGCAACAGAAAATACACCCGCTTACGCCGGTGAGGAGAACACGGTGACGGATCGCGACTGCACCGTGACGCGCGATTCGTTCCGGTTCCACGCCGGTTGCGTCTCCTGCGTACTCCATTCAAACTGCCACGGCTTTCCGGGCGGCGCGGGCAGGATGTAATTCGCGTCGTGCTCCGAAGCGTTGAAGATGATGAAGAGCGAGTCGGCGTCGGTATGCCCGCCCGTCGCCTCGCGATAGCCGTTGAGGAGGCACGCGAGCGTCTGATCGTGGTGCCACTCGGGCGCGCGGCCGTCGCGGCCATACCACGCGATGTCGGCACCTCCCTTGAACGGTTGTCCGGTCAGAAAGCGGGTGCGGCGCAGGGAGCGCTGGGATTTGCGGAAGCGGATGAGCTGGCGGACGAATTCGACAAGCTCATTGTTGTCGCGCAGGAGATTCCAGTCCACCCACGAAATTTCATTGTCCTGGCAATAGGCATTGTTGTTGCCCTTTTGCGTGCGCGAAAATTCGTCGCCCGCGAGGAGCATGGGGACACCTTGCGAGAGGAAGAGGGTGGCGAGCAAATTCTTCTGCTGGCGAAAGCGGACCGCATTGATCGCTTTGTTTTCGGTCTCGCCTTCAACGCCGTAGTTCCGGCTGTTGTTGTTGCGTTCGCCGTCGCGGTTGTCCTCGCCGTTGGCGTCGTTGTGCTTCTGCTCATACATCACCAGATCGCGCAGCGTGAAGCCGTCGTGGCAGGTGACGAAATTGATGCTCTTGAGCGGGGACTGCGCATCGCGGTCGTAGAGATCGGCACTGCCTGTGAGGCGCGTGGCGAGTGCGCCGAGCATTCCCGGATCGCCGCGCCAGAACTTGCGGATGTCGTCGCGATAGCGCCCGTTCCATTCGGAGAACCGCTCGCTCGGAAACGAACCGACCTGATACGCGCCCGCAGCGTCCCACGCCTCTGCGATGATCTTGCAATCGCGCAGCGCAGGATCTTCGGAAATGTGCTCGACGATCGGCGGGTCCGGCAGCAGTTCGCCATCGCGCCCGCGCGCGAGGATAGACGCCAGATCGAAGCGGAACCCGTCTACGTGCATGTGCAGATGCCAGTAGCGCAGGCAGTGCATGATGAAGTCGCGCACGATCGGGTGGTTGCTGTTCACCGTGTTTCCGCAACCCGTATAGTTCGCATAGTTGCGCCCGAGTTCGTCCATCAGATAGTACACGCAGTTGTCTATGCCCCGGAACGAATAGGTCGGGCCGCCGTTTCCGCCTTCAGCAGTGTGGTTGAACACGACGTCGAGAATCACCTCGATCCCCGCGCGATGCAGCGCGAGCACGAGCTTCTTGAATTCCTTGAGCTGTTGGCCATACACCCCGCCGCTCGCATAGCGCCCGTTCGGCGCGAAGAAGGCGAGTGTGGAATAGCCCCAATAGTTGCGCAGGTCCTTGCGTTTCGAATTCTCGTGGAAATATTCCATCTCGTTGAATTCCTGCAGCGGCAGAAACTCAACCGCAGTCACGCCAAGCCGCTGAAGATAGGGAATCTTGTCATGGAATCCGCGATAGGTGCCGGGAGCGGACACGCCGGAGGAGGAGTGCGCGGTGAAGCCGCGCAAATGGGCTTCATAAATCACGGTCTCGCTGAGCGGAATCTTCAGCGTGCGATCGTCCGCCCAGTCGAACTCATCGCGCACGATGATGCCCTTGGGAAACCGTGCGCCGTTTTGCGGATGCTGCCCCTTCACGAGGCCGTCTGCGCTGCCCCAGTTGGGCGGACGCGAGACCGCTTGCGCATAGGGATCGAGCAGCCACTGGTGAGGATTGTAGAATGTCGCCATGCCCGGCGGCGCGTGGCCTTCGATGCGATAGAGATAGTACATCCCGACGCGCGCGGTCTTGATGTGAATGTGCCAGATGTCGCCGATGCGATGTTTTTCCGGGCTGAGTTCAAACTCCGCGTCGGGCACCTCTGCATCCGGCG
Source organism: Kiritimatiellia bacterium (assembly GCA_039807095.1). GTDB lineage: Bacteria > Verrucomicrobiota > Kiritimatiellia > CAIVKH01 > CAIVKH01 > JAMLJG01. Next base: position 20,731 of record JBDHQM010000002.1, on the reverse strand, counting down.
CATCAAACAGCATCAGCCACACGCGCGCGGCGTGGCGGCTGAAGAGGGTGAATTGAACGCCGTCCTCTACGGGGTGCGCGCCGTAGGGGATGGGCATGGGTACGCTGGGGAGGAGGTGGCTGCTTTCTTTTACGGCGCGTTCGCGGCGAATCTTGATCACGAATGTTTCCTTTCTTCATCGCGGCGCGGGCGGCTGGTGGGGGCGTGATAGAGCCCGTGCACCGTGCGGCGCGACTGCTCGGCGGTCTGCTCGGGCGTTTGAGCGCGGAGGCTCTGAATGACCCCGTCCACCGACTTGGCGATACCTTCAATTACCTGTTCAGAAAATCCGGAGGCATCCGCTACTGCGGGGCCGACGTGGTGGCGCAACCGCAGCTTGAGAGTCGGCAGTACATCGCGAATCAACGTCTCGCGCGTGACGATGAGGGAATCCGTGGTCAGATGATCGAGATACGCCGTCGCCTGTTCGAACGTCCAGCGGCGATAGGTCTTGCAGCGGTACATTGCCGCCTGTGCCGTGGTCCAGGTGATCCAGATGACGGAGAGCGCCTGCCCGAGTTCCTCCGCTGCCGGCCCGGCGGGCGGGCTGTTGCGATAGACGCCCTCGAAGAGGCGCTGGCCAATGCGGAAGTAATCGCCGCGCACCATCACGCGCCAGACATCGCGAATCACCATGGCGTATTCCGCGAGCGATGGCTTGACGACATAGCAGTCCACAATGCAGCAGACCATGGTCACCAGGTGATAGAACGTCAGCATCGGATGAATGACGGGGAAGGGAGGCTCGATGGTGTCGCGCACAACCGCCTGCATTTTGTACTGCGCAACAGTCAGCGCGTCCCGATCCAGGCGTTCCATGATCGGCTGCCATATCTCGGTCTCAGAATTGTTGATCGCGCGGCGCAAATCGTCGAGGAGCGGGTGTGCACCGAGCATGGTCTCGAGGTCGTATGCCTTCTGGCGAATTCCGCGCGTATCCTCCGACGAGAAGGCGCGATGCCCCGCGATCCGCTTGAGCCGCGCGATGAACTGCTGCACGAACTGTTTCAAATCTTTGAAGCGCGCCCGGTTGGGCGATGGCACCGCCACCGGATTCAGCAGCTTGCGGTTTGCGTTCCATCCGAGAATGCGGATGAACGCCAGCAGCGCGCCAATTGCGAGCGCCGCGGCAAAGGCGTAGCCCAGCCACGGATGAATCCGGCGCAACATGGATGCCACGCGTAGAATCTCCACGGCCGCAATCAGAAGTGCGAACCCGAAAAGCCCCAGCGAGATGCGGCAGGCGGTTCGCCAGAGCGTCTGTGTTACCGGATAGGAGCTTTGTTTCATGCGGGGAGGTTTAGCGAACCCCCTTGCTGCGGTCAACTGATCGCGAAGGCTGGCGACTTAGAATGTCGAGCGCAGCCGCGCGCGGCGCAGGTGAAATATCCAGATGATAGGCAATGAAAAGGCCCGACAACCGCTCCAGCGCCGCGCGTTGTTCGCCGGAAAGCTGTGTCATCCGCGCGACCATTGGACTCGCGGCGATCATCCAACCTTCCAGTTTTTCGAGGAGCGCGCTGGCGCACGAGATACTGTTTGGCTCCGCCGCATTGCCGCGACACCGCGCGCAGCGCCATCCGCCGTCCGCAATGGAAAACGAGACGGCGGGCGCATCGGGCGGGCACCCGCATTCACGGCAACGGCTCAAGCGCGGCGCTAATCCGAGCAGGCGCAACAGATGAAGCTCCTGCCAGCACAGCACTGCAACGGTGCCTCCGTGAATGGCGACGTCGTCCAACGCGGATTCGAGCCAGTCGAAAATGTCGCGACGCGACGCTTTTTCCGGAATCGCCCGCGTGAGCAACGAGCAGAGATAGGATGCCACCGCGCAAGCGCGCCAGTTCTCGCGCAGCGCCGGTCGCGCATTGAGCACGGTACACTCGCGCGCAATCGGCAACCCGTCCGTTGGTTTTGCGTAGTAGAGCAGCTCGCAGGTATAAAACAGGTCCACCTGCCCGAGGAATGCGCTTTTGGGGCGGAGCGCTCCCTTTAATAAGGTATTGATACGGCCCCGATCGGGGGTCAGCCACGTCACCACGCGCGATGTCTCCGTGAACGGGTGCTGGCGCAGGACTACAGCCGGTGTCTTGAGAATCACGAGGTGGCGGGAGGGGTGGGGGGGTGAGAGGGGGCGGCCTTGTCCGGCTCATCCTGAGACAACTCGTGAACGAGTTCGACCAAGGATACCGGAGCAGCGTGCTGTGCGGAGCCCGGATAGACCGCTCCGCCCGACACGACAAACTGCATGGCCTCGCCCGTGGTCATGGGCAATTTTTTTGTCGCCGACCGCGGAACCACGCAGATCCAGCCCGACGTTGGATTCGGCGCAGTCGGGATGAAGACCGTCACACACTCCTCGTCCGGCTTGGCATTTGCGACAAATGCGCTGTGCTCCTTCGGCACGACCGATGTGATGAAGCCGATCGAATAAACGCCCGGGCGCGGGTATTCCAAAACCACCGCATCCTGAAACAGCGTCTTTCGCTGCTGGAAGAGCGATGCGATAATTTGGCGGATGGCGGTATAGACCCGGTTGATGATCGGGATGCTCGAAACAATCCGGTCGCCGAATTTGTAAAGCCGCCGACCGAGAATGTTGCGCGCTAGAACACCGATCAAAAACATCAGCGCAATCACGATGAGCAGCGAGACAAAGCGCCAGAGCAGTTCGTGGTCGCCCTCGCGGAGATGCTTCGGCAGCAGAATCAAAATGCGGTTTGTGATGAACGTGAAGAGCCAGTTCACCACAAGCGCGGTCGCAACAAGCGGCGTGACCAGGATCAGCCCCACCAGAATGTTGCTTTGAATGCTCTTGAAAAAACGTGCCATAAAAGTTGGGGTCCACTCTACCACTCCCGACGCAATTTGCTAGCGGCAACGGATAGCTTCTGCTTCGCTCCGCGAAGTGCTAAAACGGGCGTCTGATGTTGCAGCAGGTCTTCCAAACGATTGAGCGGCAGGCGATGTGGCCGAAGGGCGCGCATCTGCTCGTCGCAGTGTCCGGCGGCGCCGACTCTATGGCGCTGTTGTACGCGCTTGTCAGCGTACAGCGAACGCAGCGGATTCGCCTGACCGTCGCGCATCTGCACCACGGCATTCGAGCCCGTGCGGCGGATCGCGACGCCGCATTCGTCCGACGCGCGGCGGACGCGCTGGGTCTTCCGTTTGTATCGGCGCGGGTGGACGTTCCCGCGCGCGCGGCGGCGACCGGGGAGAGCATCGAAATGGCGGCGCGCGCCGCGCGCTACGAGTTTTTTCGGGCGGTTGCGCGCGAAGTGGATGCGTATGCCGTTGTCACAGCGCACACGGCGGATGATCAGGCGGAAACCCTTCTGCTGCGCCTTCTGCGCGGGAGCGGATTGCAGGGGCTTGGCGGCATTGCGCCGGTGACGACAATCGGCGGCGTGCGCCTTGTGCGTCCGCTGCTCGGCATCTCGCGCACGGAAATCGAATTGTTTCTGCGCGCGCGAAAAATTGAGTGGCGCGAAGATGCGACGAATCGCGACGCAGCATATTTGCGGAATCGCGTGCGCCACACGCTCCTGCCGCTTCTGGAAAAGGAGTTTCAACCTGCGATCCGACGCTTGCTGTGCCGGACGGCGGAGGTATTGCGCGAAGACCAGAACGTGATCGCGCCGCTTGTGCAGCGCGCGACGGCGCGCGCGAAGCGAGCGGGCGGAGGGTTGTCGGTTCCGGCATTGAAAAAACTCAAACCCGCGTTGCGTCACCGCGTGGTGCTCGATTGGTTGCGCGAGAACGGCGTGCCGGAAGCGCGGATTGGGTTCGATGTCGTTTCGCGTCTGGACGCACTCCTCGCTCGCGGTGGATCGCTGAATCTCGTCAAAGGATTGACGCTGAGAGCCGATGCGACGGCGCTGTCTGTTTCAATACCGAAAAAATCCGCCGCGCAGAAATCGCAGCGTGCTGTGGCGCTCGGTACGACTGCCGAAATTGAATGGGGCTCATTGCGCATCACCGCATCGCCGTGGCGCGGGATCATCCGTCCGCGCGCGGCGCGGGTGGGCGTGTTTCCGTGCGAAGCGAGTGTACGGCTTCCGAAGAAGGGCGAGCGGTTGGCGATTCGCGCGTGGCGTGCGGGCGATCGGATTGCGCCGGTCGGGATGGCGGGCTCAGTGAAGCTGCAGGATTTGTTTGTGGATCAGAAAGTGCCGCAGGTGGAGCGGGCGAACATTCCGGTGGTGGTGTGCGGTGCGAGGGTGGTGTGGGTGCCGGGTTATCGCGTTGCCCGCACGTGGGCGGTTTCGGGCGAAAACTCGCGCAGCGTGCGGGTGCGTGTCGAAGCGAAATAATTGCGGTATAGTTGAACCATGAACCTGCCCGAAGCAGTGAAGAAGAAGCTGGAGCTGTTGCCAAAAGAGCCCGGCGTCTATCTGATGCGCGATCGCGACGGGCGCATCATTTATGTCGGCAAGGCGCTTTCGCTCCGCTCGCGCGTGCGCAGCTATTTTCAGCGCGCGACATTGCGCAGCGCGGAGCCGAAGCTGCGCGGACTGATTCACAGCGTGGCGGATTTGGATTTCATTGTCGTGCGCACGGAGGCGGAGGCTATTCTTACCGAAGGGCGCATGATCAAGGAGTACCGCCCCCGCTACAACGTCGCGTTTCGCGACGATAAGCGATTCCTCCTGCTCCGCGTGCACCCGGATGAGCCGTGGCCGAAATTCGAGGCGGTGCGGTTGGACCGGAAGGACGGCGCGATTTATCTCGGTCCCTATGCCAGCTCGCGCGCGGCGCGCGCGGCGATTGATTTTGTGAACCGCCGCTTCCGTCTGCGCACCTGTGCGCCGCGCATCCCGGGGCCGGAGGACCATCGCCACTGCCACGCCGACGTTCTCAGCTTTTGCAGCGCCCCGTGCATTGTCCGGATCACGCCCGAGGCCTATCACGCGAATGTGCGGGAGGCCATTGAGTTCCTGAGCGGCAACCGGCCGGAACTGTTGCGCGAGTTAGAAGAGAAGATGAAGAAACTCGCCGCCGAATTGGATTTTGAGGAGGCGGCCGCGCTGCGCGATACCCTGCTGATGCTGCGCCGTGTCATTCGCGAACGCGCGAAGGGCACCAAACAGTTGCACCTGCGCGCGGAAGATGCGCTGACGGGGCTGCGCGATCTGCAGAAGGAACTGAATCTGCCGACGCTGCCGCGCGTGATTGAGTGTTTCGACAACTCGAACATTTCGGGCACACACGCAGTTTCCAGTATGGTCGTGGCGGTGGACGGGCTGCCTGCGCGCAATCGCTATCGCCGGTTCCGCATCAAAACAGTGGAGGGGATTGACGATCCCGCGATGATGGCAGAGGTGGTGCACCGCCGCTACAGCCGGTTGCTTGAGGAAAAGAAGCCGCTGCCGGATCTGGTACTGGTGGATGGCGGTGTGACGCAACTCGGCGCGGCGCGCGCGGAGTTGGCGAAGTTGAACCTTTCCGCGCTGCCCACTGCGGGACTCGCGGAGCGCTACGAAGAGGTCTTCACAAAAACATCGCTGCGCGAAGAGCCGATCCGCCTGCCGCGCGAATCATTTGCGCTGCGCGTGTTGCAGCAGATTCGCGATGAGGCGCATCGCTTCGCGCTCGATTATCATCGGCGCCTCCGCTCGCGCGCCATTCGCGATTCTATTTTGGACGACATCGAAGGAGTAGGCGACAAACGGAAAGAATTGCTCCTCCGCCACTTCGGTTCCGTCACACGGCTGGCGCGCGCAGCGGAGGAACAGATCGCCGCCGTGCCCGGCATTGGTCCGGTGCTCGCGCGGACGCTGAAGGAGCAACTCGCGCACCGGTCGAGCGCGCCCGCACAGACTGCGCCGCCGGTCGAGGAGAGCGGTGAATGAAGCACATTGTGCGGATTTTTGTGCTGAGTCTCTTCGCCGTATGGGCGCGCGCGGATGACTGGACACCGGTCGAACGTGAGGCGATGGACAGCGCGAAGCTTTCCGATGTCGCGCGCGCGGTGCTGGATGCGCGGGAGTTCAAATGGAAACACGCGCAGACGAAGCACTTCGTGATTCACTACGAGAATGGAGTGTTTGCCGCAAAAGTCGCGCGGCAGGCGGAGTTCTACTACGATCACATTTCGCAGGATCTCGGCGGTCTGACCGACCGGATGGATGCGCGTTCGCACATTTTCATTTTCCGCAAATCAACGGATTGGCACGCCTTTGTTCATAAGTATCTAAAAGCGAATCTGGAGTGGTCGTTCTCCATGGTCATTGGCCCGATCATGTACCTCCAGCAGGCGAGCGATATTTCCGCCAGCGCATCCACGCTGAGTCACGAAATGTCGCACCTGGTCTTCAACCGTTTTATTGAGGGGCGTGTTCCGCTGTGGCTCAACGAAGGGCTCGCAGAGTGGTACGGCGAATTTGCGTATGCCGCATTCAAGGGCGTCAGGAAGAGCAAAAAGACGGCGTTCGGAAGCCTGCGTTCGGCCTATCCGGTTGCAGAGCTCGTTGCGCTCAAGGGCTACCCCGCCGACCGCAATGCGATCCACACATTCTATCAGACGTCCAAGCATCTCGTCGCGTTCATGCAGTTGGAGCTGCCGTCGGACAAGTTCGCCCCGTTTCTGCTTGCCATGGCGCGCGGCGCTCCAGTGGAATCCGCGCTGCAGGAATATTACGGATTGTCGTTGGAGGAATTGATTGCCCGATTCGATAAATACCGGCGCTGATTCTGCACTTGAACCGCCGCGCGCGCAGCCGTGCGCATCGCCTTGCGATGCGCATTTTCTGCGTCGTCGCACAATGTGGGTCTCCATCCTGGAGGGTTCCTTCACCTTCACATTCATGACGTGGACCGGCGGCGCGGTGCTGATCGGCTATCTTCTCGCGCTCGGCGCGGGCCCGCGCACACTCGCCGCTGTGGCGAGTATGCCGATGCTCGTGCAGTTGTTCAGCCCGCTGATGTCGTGGTGGGCTGCGCGGCGGAAGCGCCGCCTCGTGTATATGCAGGTGGTGACAGGGCTCGGGCGCGGGCTGTGGATATTTGCGATTTTTCTGCCGTGGTTTCCGCCTCTTGGCGTTTCGCCCGCACTCCTGCTCGTCGCTCTTGTCGGGCTGTCCGGATTGATGCAGACCGGGGTGGGGCCGGCGTGGATATCACTGATGGGCGATGTCGTGCCGGACGAAATTCGCGGACGCTACTTCGGCCTGCGCAACGGCATTCTCGGCATCGTGGCGATGATCGCCTCGTTGGCGGCGGGCGCGTATCTGGACCGCGCCACTGCGCCGGGCAGTTTTCAGATGGTGATTTTTGTCTCCGTGTGTTTCGCGTTGGTCGGAATCGTGATGTATGGCTGGCACTACGACCCGCCGCACGGACAGCCGGATCTTTCTCTGTGGGAATCCATTCTCACCCCCCTGCGCGATCGTGCGTTTCGAAAGTTCCTCGGTTTTTCCATGTACTGGAACGCCGCGGTGCTGCTCGGCTCGCCATTCGTTATTCCCTATCTTTTGAAACACCTCGGCATGTCGTTCACGCAAGTTGCGATCTGGAGTGCCATCGCTGCCGTCTGCACGCTGGTCACCGCGCCGATGTGGGGACGGCTCGCGGATCAGGTGGGACACAAAACAGTTCTCACCATCACCAGTATTCTCGCGGGCACCGCGCTTCCCGCCTGCTGGCTTCTCGCGCGGCCCGGGTGGTTTTTCTTCATCTGGGTCAGTAGCGTGATGGACTCGCTGAGTTGGGGCGGTGCGAACACCTCGCTCTTCAACATGAGCCTCAATGCTGCGCCCGTCCGCTACCGGATGTCCTATCTCGCCATCCTTGGCGCCGCAGGCGGACTCACCGGCTGTATCGCCGCAATGGCGTCCGGCCCCCTGCTGGAACTCTTCACGCCGTGGTCGTTCAGCATCGGCACCTATCAATGGACCGGCTATCACACCCTCTTCGTTGTCTCCGCTACGATGCGCGCCTTTGCGTGGCGCTTTCTGCGCGGAATACCCGAGACGCAGCGCCGTCCGCTCGGTGAAGTCCTCCGCGAAGTCGCCCAGCGCGGCGTCAGCTTGATCCCACGCATCTGGCCCGCCTCCTGACACGCGGATCGCGCGCGACAGCGCGCTGCCGCTGCGCTATAGTGCCGGGATGAAACAGTGGGTACTCTACGCGCTTCTTTCGATGGTCTTTGCCGGCTTCACCTCCGTCGTCGCGAAGCTCGGACTCACCGGCATCTCCGCTGAACTTGGCCTCGCCGTGCGCACCGCGATGGTGTTTCTGTTCGTCGCCATCTTTGCCGTCTTCGTCGTGCCCGCCGATCAACTTGCCAGTCTCACGCGCCAGAATCTGCTGTGGCTCGCCGCGTCCGCCATCGCCACGACGCTCTCGTGGATATTTTACTACAAAGCGTTGAAAGACGGCGAAGTCTCGCAGATCGCGCTTATTGACAAGGGCAGCGTCGTCGTCGCTGTCGTCCTGGCATTTTTAATCCTTAGAGAACAAATCACCCTCCGCACCCTCAGTGGCGCCACCCTCATCATCGCCGGCCTCCTCGTCCTTATCCGCAAATAAGCGCATTGCGGGTTTCGGACGGCGTGTTGAGTGGCGCGCTGTAGACGGGCCTGCCCGCGCAGCGGAGTGCGCGAGCCACCTATGCTGAATTGCGCAGGGGTGGCGCGGCCACTCCGTGGACGCGTGGCTTTCCGATGAGGCTCTATAGGGTCTACTGTGCTGCCCTCGTTGAGGGCAGTTTCTTTCCCGCTGGGAATTAATTGGTTCATTATTCCGCCAGCGGAGTGGCCCGCCTTCGCAGGGCCTCCGGCGGACAAGCCCGCCTGCAGCACTATGCGCAGCATTGCGGGCAGGCGGAACTACAGCGAGCGAAACAGTGTGCTGTAGCTCCGGCGCTCTGTCGCCGGAGATTGATTGGTTCCTCATTCCGTCAGCTGAGTGACGGAACTACAGCGTTGCGCGCAATACGGCGAGCAAGCGGAGTGCGCGGTTATTTGCCGGCGGCGAAGATGGCGACTTCGCCGGGGAGGAGGGTCATTGTGATTTCCGAGCCGTTGATTTCGAAGGTGCGGTCGTCGAGTACGGATTGCCAGGGGCCTTCGTGGGGGAGGGTGGCGGTGACGTTCTTTCGCGTGCGGCCGAAGTTGGCGGCGAATAAAACAGAGCCATCGTTGCCGGTTCGATCCGCAACGGCAATACCGTCGGGCTGGCCTTCGTGTATCTTCACCCATTCGCCGCGCAATGCGCTGTGCGTGGTGCGAAGGCGCGTCAGCGCGCGCGCGGCGCGGTGCAGTTTGCGGTTCTCGCTGTTGAACCAGCCCGAGGTACGCTTCCATTGGATCGGATTCGATCCGACGGTCTTCGGCGTGTCTTCGCCGATTTCCTGTCCGGCATAGATCATGACGGGGCCGGGCGCGATGATCGCCAGTGCATACGCAAGTTCCGCGCGACGCCGCTGTTCGGCGCGCGAGTAGTCGCGCGCTTTGAGCTTGTTCATCACGCGCTCTTCGTCGTGGCTCTCCGTATAGGCGACGCGCTGCAATGCGCTCGTGAAGCCGATGCGCGATGGAATAAGCAAGTCGGCAAACTGTTTGTGGTCTAGTTGCGCGTCTTCAATCATTCGCCGCGCGTTCCAGTGGAAGTAATCGCCCCAGGTGGAGTCCATTTCCGTCGCGTTGACGAAGTGCGGGTCGGATGGGATGTGCTCTGCGATGTGGTACGACGCGCGATCCACCTGCCGCCCGACATACGCGAACCAGCTCGCGCCCCATTCGTTGTAGCCCTCCCAATCCACGAAGCGCGTCGCGTCGTAGCGGATTCCGTCCACGCGATATTCCGTCAGCCAGTGGGTGATCACGTCCTGCATGTAGCGCTTCACCGCGCGCGCGGGCTGATCAATGTCGGGGAAGCCCCAGTTCTCGCCGCGGAATTCGCGGAAATAGGGGCTCGCTTTGTAGTCGTGTCCGTAAAGCTGGAAGAGCGGCGAGCTGCGGTCCATGTGGTTCAGCACGGCGTCGAAAATGACGGCGATTCCGCGCTTGTGCGCCTCATCAATCAGCCGCTTCAGGTCGTCCGGTGTGCCATACGCACTCTCCGGCGCAAAGTGGAATGCCGGGTTGTAGCCCCAACTGTGATCGGATGAAAACTCCGTCCACGGCAGCGGCTCAATCGCGTTGAAACCGAGGTCGCGGATGTAGTCGAGCTTGCTGATCAGCCCCGTGAATCCGCCACCCGGCTGCATATCGTCAATGTGCAGCTCATAAATCGCGAGCTGATCCAGCGGCGGCCGCACGTAGTTCGTCGCCGTCCACACAAACGCGGGCTGGCCCACGCGCAGCACCGACTTCGCATCCCACGGTTGATAGCCCTCGCGCCCCGTTTGGTCTTTCCACTCCACGTCGGGCGAGTAGGGGTCTGCCAGAAAGCGCCGCCCTTCCACTGCATATTGAAACTGCCACACGCCGTTGGAGACGGGGCGCGTCAACCACCACGTGCCGTCCGGCGAATAGTTCATCATGTCGGCGAACCGGTCCCAACCGTTGAAATCGCCGATGACGGAGACGAAGCGTTTGCCCGGCGCGTGCAGCGCAAACGTCACCGTGCCGTCGCCATTGTCCGTTGCGCCCCAGCGCGTGCCCTGCGGAATGGATTCCACGCGATGCGCGGGCAGTTTCCAGAAATAGATTTCTTGCATCCCCACGCGCCCGCGCCGCTCCGCGCGCGCGGTCAATTGATGTCGCCCATATTCCAATTGCTGAAACGGCAGCTTCAGCTCCAGCGGCGACTCCGCCACGGCTGCCACCACGCGCCCGTTCAGTCGAAGCTCCACCGCATCCGCGCGATCCGCCACCAGCTCCACATTCGGCGCATCCACCACCGCCTCGTCCTCCATCGGTGAGAGAATCCGCACCGACGGCTCATTCGTTTTCGTCTCAAACGAAATCGCGATGTTGTAGTTCCGGCCTGCATCCGTATCCCAATCGTCCCCCCAATGCACCGCCATGTGCAGCGTCCGCACCACCTGATCCGCGCGATTGAACGGACCCAGTACCGCCGTTGAAACGCCCTTGCTGTCCGGCTTCGAGAGAGGCGAATCCGCCGCGAGCCCATCCTTCGTCGGCGTCGTGCCCGCCGGCCAATACGCGCGGATCGGCGGCTGCCACATATCGTTCTCCGCATTCACGCCCCAGCGCAACTGTCCGCCCGCGCGACTGCGGTGCACCTTCACCACGATCCGGTCGTTGATCGTCGGCCGTTCCGGCTCCACAGAAATACGGCCGAACGACACTGGAATGTTGTAGTTCTTTTCGTCCTTGTTCGACCACCGGCCATCGTCCCACTGAATCGCGAAATTCAGCGCGCGGATCAGTTGATTCGTGTTGTTGAACGGACCCAGCGTCAGGCGAAGCACGCCATGTTCGTCCGGCCCCTCCATCCGCGTACGCGTCGCCACCCCGCGGACCTGTGAGCCCTCCGGCCGATACGCCTCGATCGCCTGCTCCCACAGCGTACCCACCGCATTCACGCCCCAGTGCAGCGTCGCCCCCTGCGTCGCCCCGCGAATCTCGATCTCAATCCGGTCATTCAGCGACGGATTCAGCGGGCGGAAGTGTACCTCGACCTCCTCCGCTCCCACAAAGGCAGAACCAATGAAAAATAGCAATAAAACAGCAAAAAATCGGCGCATTGCGACCCTTTCAAAGGGATAGCTTAACCGTATTAGTTGGCGTGATCCAGTAAAACCGGAAAAGTGGGGACGAAAAGCTGAAAGATGAAACCTGAAAAACTCGAACTATTCGATAACGTCGCACTACTCGATTTGCTCGAACGGTGGTTTGACCTGAATGACCGCAATGACCTTATTGACGGGCGGAAAGTGGCAGGACCCCGCCAGAGGCGGGCGGACATCGCCTGCCCCTCCGGAGGTTGATTGCGTTCGATAAGATCGGTGCGCGGGGGCGCGCACCGCAGCACGCGGGGGCGCGTGCGCTCCCCCGAGGAGTCGCGATTCGCGATCGCGATCGCGATCGGGATTTGGGGCCGAACAGCGGGCTGTAGATCGAAGGAAGGTAATAGTTGGTAGGGCGACCTCTTCCGGCTTCGTCCTCGAAGACTCGACTACGCCGTGACAAGCCAAGGGAGCCGTGCAAAAATGTCTCCGCTCTCGTTGAGGGGCGGTGTTTTATTCGGGATCAACGCGGTGATAGACGCGCGGCGAGGGCGCCGCGCGCAGCACGCGAGGGCGCGTGCGCTCCCCGGCGTCACGGCGAAGCCGGAAGTGGCCGCGACACCTTTGCATGGTTCTTCGCACTGCTCTCCGCCCTCATTGAGGGCGAGCAGAGCTACAGCACCTCCGGAGGGGCACGCTCCGTCGTGCCCGTTTGGAACGCCACACTCCCGTGTGGCTGAAACTGGCGGAATGAGGAGCTGATTAACCTCCGGCAGCAGAGTACCCCACCTACGCAGGGCCTCCGGAGGCTTCTGCTTTTTTGCGCGGGTGTGAGGCTTGTGGGGATGGGTTGGGCGTTGCGGTGGTGCGTCAGTTCAGGATTGACTTCCCGCCTTCGTAAAGTAGCGTCAAAAACTTAGCGCTGAACCGCGGATGCGCAGCAGGAAGTGCCGCTCGCGTTTTGGTCAATTTAGCCCTCCCCGGAGCCTGGTGAACGATGAAGATTCGAAATGTACTGCGACACGCCCTGACTCTCGCTCTGTGCCTCGCCAGCACGACTGCCTTCGCACTGGAGAATTTTACGGAGACATTTAGCACGAATGCTGCGGGATGGAGAGATGGTGCGGGAAATCCTGCTATTTGGTTTGCCGATGGTGGTCCGAATGGGAGTGGCGACGGATATATCAGCTACACAAATCTGAGTTTTGCATCATTGCCGGATGGTCAATTCACCATTGCGATTAAAGGTGAATCCGGAATGAGCGGCGGTGCTTTTGACGGGAACTGGCTTACTTCCGGCGTTTATATGGTTTCCTTTGATGTGCGCCATAACCTCGGAGTGCCCGCGCAGTTTGGTATTCGCACAGCAGGCGTTAAAGGGGGGTACGGTACTGCAATGCTTTTCGATTCGCTCGTTCCCCCGGGCGTATGGACCCGTCTCACTCTGCCCGTAACGGAAGAGCTTACGGGAGAAGAAACGCGAACCTACGAAATTGGAAATTTTACCACAAACTATGCGTCCGTGATCCGTGTCCAGTCCATGATTGTTGCGCCGGTGGGCTACGGGAATACTACGAACGCGTATAAAGTTGATGTTGATAATGTGACGATCCGGATTCGCGGGACGGCGGACCTCGGCGATACGGTTTTTACGACGAATTCGCCGACCTACGACCGATGGATGTATCAGTTCAATTTTAGCGATGGAAACCGGGCAACAGCGCCAACCTATATGACGGATGATCCCCGCTTTGATTATCGCGATGCGCAGGCGTATTTCGCTTTTGTGCTGACGAATGGAATCCCTGCGGGGCTCGGCGCGGAGAACTATCAGATTCTCTCCGCGCGCTTTACCGCCGTGAAGGCGGGCGGTGAGGCTGCGTATGACGATACGCAGGATCCGTGGCAGAGCTATTTGCTGGAGGCCGATGCGGATGCCGGGCGGCCTGTGGAGTTGTATGGCGCGGGCTGGCGCGGGACCAATACGGCATGGTCGTTCGGTGAGAATGGAGATTTTCCTCTTCCGCCGGATTGGATGAGCAATACGAACGCCATCTGGAAGGAAATTCGCAATGTGTACGCACTCGGGTTCAAAGATGGCGTGCCGGTGGATGTGTCGAACAACATTGACCCAGATGGCACATTGACGAACGGGTTTGACCCGAAAGCATTTGCAATCGGAAAGACAGATTTGGATCCGGGAGACGATGTGCCGGATGAAACCGTCTACACGTTCGATATTGATGTGGCGGATCCAAACATTCAGCAGTATCTCGCGGAATCGTTGAACGACGGTATCCTCGCGTTGGTGTTGTCATCGCTCGATTTCACGACGCAGGGTGGTCCGACCGGCTATCCGGAGTGGTCGCAGAAAGAAAGCGTTCTCTACGAGCATTCTTCGCTGGAGATTACGTATCGGCTGGGCGCAGAGCCGAAATTGGCGATTACGGTGACCAACAATGTGCGCGCGATTACGTGGCCGCGCGGAACTGAGTATGCGTTGCTTGAGGCGACGACGAATCTGATGGGAAATCCGGTGAAGTGGATTCCGATCCCGATGCAGTCCACGACGAATGAGACGCATTTTGTGACTCATTTGCCGCAGATGCTTCGCAGCAATGTCCTGTGGGAAGCGCAACACGAGTGGTATTTCCGGTTGGTGCAGCCCTGAACGTGCGCAGGCATGGCTTTACACTGATTGAGCTGTTGGTGGTCATTGCGATCATCATTCTGCTCGCGGTGTTGCACATTCCTGCGCTGGCAAAGGTGCGCAATATGGCGCGCGCGTCGCGCGAACAGGCGATGGGGCGCTCGTTGATGCTGGGCGTGCTCAACTATGCGACGGACCACGAGGGCGAGATCATTCACGGCTACTGCAATCATCCGATTGATTATTCCACGCTGCCGGTGAAGCCGTCGAATTCGGCGGAGGCGGCGCGGTATCCGCTGCGGCTGCTTCCGTACATCGGCGGATACGACAAGCGGATTTTCGTGGGCGATTCGAAGGGGTGGTACAAACCGCTATCGGATGCGAGTTCGTACGACATCAGCCTGTTTCCATCGCTGGGGATGAACATTTTTTATGTGGGGGGCGATGAGGCGGGCAATGACAGCGGCGGCGTGAAGCCGATTCCGGCGCACTTCGACCGGTTCGGCAAGTTTTGCATTACGCGCACTGGAGAGGCCAATACGCCGTCGCGCCAGATTGTGTTTGTGAGTTCGCGCACGACGCTGGGTGGAACGATTGCGGGCAATTTCAAGGTGGTGGCGCCGAAGACGGTGGGGACAAAATGGGCGGGGACACCGTGGACGGAAGAGAGCGACGCCGCGCAGTACGGATTTGTGGATTTCCGGTATAACAAGCGAGCCGTTGTCGCGCATCTGGACGGGCATGTGGAGATGCTCAATGAGGCGCAGTTGCGCGATATGCGCCGATGGTCCGACCTCGCCTCGCGTGCGAATGATCCGGATTTGGGGTTGTAGGCGGATGAGGAATGAGAGCGCTTCTCTACTATCTCCCAACTCCGATCTCCTTCTTTTTGAACCACGGATGTCGCCGATTTTCACGGATAGAAGAGAAAGATTTTTGAATTTCGAATGGCGAATTTCGGATTTGAGAAAGAGAAATTAACAGAAGAGCGCAAAGAGCGCGAAGGCTGAGCAAAGGTGGAATGCGGAAACCTGAAAGGAAAAACTCAGCGATTTGCTCGAGCGGGGGTTTGACCTGAATGACCGTATTGACCTTATTGACCGTATTGACCTTATTGACGGGGGTGGAATTGTGAAACAAGCAGCTGTTTTGAGAGGCGCTGAAAAACTGACGTCTCTTAAACTTTGTGCCTTCTACTAACTCCTATCTCCCAACTCCTCACTCCTTCTCCTAACTCAACCCATCGGGAAACTTTTCGCCGAGTGTGAAGCGGGGGGGTGTGGTTTTTTTCTGTTGGCGGGTGACGTCGCTGTCGAGGCGGTCGAGCCATTCGAGAAATGAAATGCAGGACATGGCTTGTGCGTCGGCGGCGGTGACGGTGTTGCGCTCGAGGGTGTCGGCGGTGACGACGTAGATTTCGTGTGGGGCGGGGTCTTCGTGGACCATTTGTTCGATGACGGTGTCGGCGGTTTTGCTTTCGGGGGAATAGATGAGTTGCAGGCGTCCGGCTTGATGGCGTTCGCTGGAGGCTGTGCGTCCGTCGAAAACTATTTCCACGCGCTGCGCGATCGCATGGGCGAGGCGGTCAATTTTGCGGATGAGTTGCTCGCGGGCGTGCCGGAGGTCGTGCGGCCGGAGGTGGCGGAGGGCGGGGTCGCGATAGAGGAGGCTGTATCCGTCAATGATGAGCCGCCGGATCATGGGGGGGGCTATGCGCGTTGCGGAGCGGGGCCGGTTGATTCGCGGACGACGATTTGGACGGGGAGTGTTTTCTGGATGAGTTTGGACTCGCCGTTGAAGAGGGCGAGTGCGGCATCCACGGAAAGACTGCCGATGTGGAAGAGGTCGTGGCGAACGGTGGTGAGGCCGGGGTTTGTGAAGGCCGAGGCGGGGGTGTCGTCCACACCGATGATGGAGATGTCGTCGGGCACACGCAGTTTCCGCTCTTTGAAGAGGCGCATGGCGCCGATGGCCATTTTGTCGTTTCCGCCCATGATGGCGGTGATGCCGGGGTGGCGGCCGAGGAGCCATTGTGTTGCTTCGTAGCCGCCTTGTTCGGTGAACCAGCCGTCGGCCCAGGGGAGGTCCTCTTCGCGGAGTCCGGCGGCGACGCAGGCGTCAATGAAGTGGCGCCGCAGGTCGAGAGCGGTGTTGGTGTTGGTTCCGCTGAGGAAGCCGATGTTGCGGTGGCCCAGGCTGAGGAGGTGTTCGGCTGCGAGGCGCGCAGTTTCTTTGTAGTCGGCGGCGATGTAACTGAACTTGCGCTCCGGCATGTAGTGGTTCACGAGGACGACGGGGAGCTGCTCTGCTTCGAGTTGATTGAGGTAGGTGTCGTAGATGGAGGATCCGATGAAGAGCGCGGAGTCCACGCGCTTGGAGGTGAGGAGGGCGACGTGTTCGCCGCTGGAGATGAAGCGTTGATTTGCGACATCGAGGAGGACTTTGTAGCCGAGTTCGGATGCGCGGTCGTAGATGCCGCTGATGATCTCGCCGAAGTAGGCGTCGGCGAAGACGTGGTTGAGGTTGGGCATGACCGCGCTGATGACGTGGCTGGAGCGGGAGGCGAGGCTGCGCGCGAATACGTTGGGCTGATATTGGTGGCGCTCGACGGCTTTGAGGACTTTTTCGCGCGTGCTGGCGCTGATTCGTGGATTGTTATTGAGAACGAGCGAGACCGTGCTGAGGGAGACTCCACACTCCTGAGCGATGTCCTTGATTGTCGTGCGCGCCATGGTAAATCCCTTTACTTCGGGCTATTTTGCGCAGGTCGCGGCAATTAATCAACGTGTAATTGCGTGAATTGGCTCGCCTGCGAGCCAGCGCTGAAGATTGGGGTTGCTCTTGAGGGCGCGGATGACGGGGATGTTGCGGGCGAACCAGTCTTCCGTTGCGGGGCGGAGGGCGAGGGGGATTTTTTCGAGGATTTGCCAGGCTTCATCGGACTCGGGGTTTTCGTATGCGATGGCGGCGCGAATGAGTGTGATTTCTTCGTCTTCCGCGTCCTGAAGTGTGGTGTCGAGGGTGCGTTTGGCGCGGGTGAAGTCGCCGCCGTAGAGGCAGAGGTAGATGAAGTAGCGCGCGAATGCGCGGCCGTTTTCGCCGGAGACAAACTTTTCAAGGTCGTCGAGGCGTTTGTCGGATGGCGCGACGAGGTAGGCGCAGAGCGCGAGGTCGTAGTAGAGGCTGGGGTAGGCGGCGCCGGTTGCGCGAATTTTTTGGAGGTGCGGAATGGCGGCGGCCCAATTGCTTTGTCCCATCGGTTCGATCAGGGCGGTGAGCTGTGCGATGATTTCGGGAACGGCAGTGTCTGCATTGGCCGAGTCGGGGAGCGCGAAGAGGGCGCGCGCGAATTCTGCGAATCCGTTTTCGCGCGACATGGCGGGGATGATGTTGCGCTCGAGGTAGAGCCGTTTGGCGATCTCCAGAATTTCGGGGTTTGTGAGACTTGCGCTGACGCGCCGCGCGGCTGCGGTGTCGTTGTCGTGAATGGCGGCCATGAGTTGGAAGTAGCGCACGGTGAGATCGGCGGGTGCGGTGCGGGTCGCGCGGCGGATATCTTTTTGCGCGTCGTCGTTTCGCTTGAGGAGAAAGAGTGTGCCTGCGCGTTCCGCGAGGAAGACGGGGTTTCCGGGGAACTGATCGAGCAGGGCGTTCCACGCTTCGAGTGCGAGGCCGTAGGATCCGGTGTTGTTATAGATGCGGCCTGCGAGGCCGAGGATCAGGGGGGAGCCGGGTGCAACGGCATCGGCCTGCTGGATGAAGGTTTGTGCCTCTGCGAGCTGGTTGCTGAAAAACGCCTGCTGCGCTTGCGTATAGAGTTTGGACGCGCGGTCAATGAGTGGGGCGGTGTCGAAATCGGCTTGGACGCGCCGTCGAATGGGGGCGGTGAACGCCCACGGTTCGCTGGCGAACACCTCTTGTGCGGGGATGCAGAGGAGGAGTGCTCCGATCGCGAGATACCGGATCGCAACGCGTGCTTGGCGAGATTGATTGACCATGCGTGAACGATGGTCAGATGCGCGCGGTTGGGCAATGCAAAAATGGATCGCGAGGTTGCGAGGGAGGAAGGCCTGAAACCTGAAACCGGAAAACCTGAAACCTGAAAACCTGAGGACGGGTTATTTGCGGAGGGGTGGGCCGATGTGGGCGGATTTTTCGAATGCGTCGGCGTATTGGGGGTTGAGTTTTTTCGCTTTTTGGGTGGCGGCGTTGGCGCGCGCGATGTCGCCTTGTTGGTTGAGGAGGCGGGCGAGCCAGAGCCAGGAGGCGACGTTGTCGGGGCGGAGTTGTGTGGCGCGCTCGATGGCGCGGACGGCGTTGTCGAGGTCGCCGTTTGCGTGCAGGCAGAGTCCGAAGGTTTGCCAGGCGATGCTGTGGGTGGGGGAACCTTGGAGGACATCGGAAAGGAGGACGCGCGCTTCGTCGAACCGGCCGAGGGAGAAGAGGAGTTGGCTGGCGCCGATGAGGGCGGGGTCGTTCTGGAGATAGCCGGGGGCGAGGAGTCGGCTTTCGTACGTCAGGCGTGTGTTCTCGAGTTGCTGCAGGCCGGCTTGCTGGATGGCGGTGTTGCCGATGAGCGCTGCATTCGCTTCGGTCCGGCGGAGCAGGACGATGGTGGTGCCGTCCCAATAGGCGAGGGCCCACTGGCCGGAATCAATCAGGCGGCGGGTGGCGAAGCCGGTGCCGGGCCAGGTGCCGTTGAGGATGACGGCGCCGATGTCGAACTTGTTGATGAGTGCGTTCCAGGTTTCAGCGTGTCCGTTGAGTGCAGCGGCGAGGCCCTGGTAGAACGCGATGCCGTACACGGGGGCGCGGGAGTCGGTGAAGATTTTGCGGCCGGGCAGGCGCCAGGCGAGATAGCCACCGTCGTAGGCGAGGTTGACGGCGTGCGCGGGGAAGTCGGGTCGGTCGAGGATGGCGTCGCACGCTTTTTCGGGGAAGAGGTTGGGCGCGATGCCGAGGCCGAATGTGGAGGCGCTGCCGCTGCGGTTGAAGTAGTAGTTGCTGCCGGCGAGGAGAACCGTGGCGATGAAGAGAAGGAAGAGGATGCCGCGTCCGATGACAGTCCAGTTGTCGCTGCCCGTGCGTTTGCTGATCCACGTGGCGATGCCCTGCAGTCCGTATGCGGTGAACGGGAAGATGAAGAGGCCGCTGAAGAGATAGTAGCGTGGCGAGATGACGAGCAGGAAGGCGCCGAACACGCCGAGCGCGGTGGGCGCGATGGGCAGGCGCGTGGGAATGGTGATAAACGCGCTGGCGATGACGGTCAGGAGGATGGTGACAGCGTGTCTGCCCATGAAAGGAGCGAAGTCGCCTTGAAAGGGAGAAATCCATTCGATCAGGGTGGAAGCGTTCGGGTTGGTTACGCTGCTGAACGCGAGTTTGTGCAGGCTGATTCCGTAGGGATTGGCGAGCGTTGCTGCGAGCAGGGCGACGGGGAGCCAGGCGGCGAGGCGCTTGTCTGTTGTCGCGCGCGCGGAGTCCCAGCAATAGACGGCCGCGAGGATGGGACCGAGGAGGAACGAGGCGTGTACGTTCGTCCAGATGATCTGAACCGGCACGAGGATCAGCAGTGCGGTTCGGGTGGACGAGCAGGAGAGTATCCGGATGGTGAGCGCCGCTGCGAGCAGGGCGAGCGAGGCGGGGGTCGGGGTCAGGATGGGGGCGATCAGCCATGCGACGAGGAGGAGGGAGAGCGCTTGCGATGCGCCGCCTGCGCCGCGCTGTGCGATCGGAAGAAGAAGAGCGAACGCGGCGAGGACGCAGGCCAGCGCTGCAATGATCGCTGCGGTCGCGCCGCCGATTTGCCAGACGTGATAGAGCGCGACGTCGTAGAGCCAGGTGGGATTGATCCACGTGCGGGCTTGATCCGTGGTGAAAGAGAACGGCTCCGCCTTGATCCAGCCGGATTCAGCCAGCGTGCGGCCCGTGGCGAGGTGTATCCAAAAATCTGAGTTCGAGATTGTGCGGAGTCCGAAAAACGCGAACACCGCAAAACTCATAAACAGAAAAAAGCGGGCTTTAGGGAACGGGGCAGGCGTGGTGGATGTATTCATGGCAAATGCTGCGGGGTAGCTTCGGAAGGCGGAGGGGTGGGGTCAAGGAGGAAGATCGAGTGACAGCAGGTTTGAGGCAGCGGGGGGGGTGGAAAGGAGTCGTGACTCACGATCGCGATCGCGATCGGGATTGGGGTCGAACAGTGTGCTGTAGCGCGAAGGCGGGAGTTGAGTGCTGGTAGGGCGACCTTGAGGTTGGTTGACTCGTCGTTCCGCCAACTGAGTGGCCCGCCTTCGCAGGGCCTACGGCGGGCAAGCCTCGCCTTCGCAGGGCCTACGGCGGGCAAGCCGTGCGAGCCGTGCAAAAATGTCTCCGCCCATGTTGACGGCGAGTAACATACGCGTCCA
>JBDHQM010000062.1:0-10501 GCA_039807095.1 Kiritimatiellia bacterium | reverse complement strand
TGTTTTCAGCGCGATACGTATCTTGCTCTATGGAATGAACGGTGGTTATGCTGTCCCGATGGCAGTCAAAAAAGAAATTGCACGTAGCGGCTGGCTTGAAGTCGCAGGAATCTTGTCGGTGATGGTTGGGCTGATGATCCTGCTCGCCCTGCTTTCCTACGATCCGCGCGACGTTTCCGCCCTACAGTTTCCGCCGAGCAATCCGCCCGTGAACTTCATCGGGCCGATGGGGGCGTGGACGGCCTTCCTCATTTTTATGGGGCTGGGCGTGGCGGGGGATCTGGTTCCGTTCACCTTTCTATACAGCGGATTGATTTGTCTCTTCAAACGAGAGGGGCGCCTGTGGACAAAAGTGCTCTGGGCGATTGTGGCGCTTCTGGCTGTCGCCTCGCTGCTCGACTTGAATCCGGCGGGTTGGGCGGAGTGGCGGAGCCGCTTCAATGTCGGGAGCCCGGGCGGTCTGTTGGGTGAGTTGTTGACGAGTCGCTCGCTGGTATATCTCTGGGGGCCGATCGGCACGGGCATCTTGATGACGGCGCTGATGGTTATCGGCGTGGTTATGATGCTGGAGATTCGACCGGGCGCTTTGCTCCGGAGCACGTGGGGGTTGATTCTGGCGGGCTATGACCGGTGGGAAGGGGCGCGAAAAGCCCGGCTGGACCGGATGCGGCAATTGGAAGAGGAGCAGCGCGAAGTCGCGAAGAAGCGGCGCCGCCTAGAAGAGGCGATGCGTTCGCCGGAGACAGCGCCGAACGTCCGCGTGCGACGGAAGACGCCGGAGGTGGTGCCGGTCTCGATTGAACCGCGTGCCGATCGCGGCTCGGAGGATGAAGACAGCGCAACCGCGCGCGTCGCGGCTGCCGGGGGCACAGAGGAACAATCCTCGGGAGATGCGAGCGAAGAGGGAGAGAAGAAGGGCTTTCGGCTGTTCGGTCGGAAAGGTCGCGCGCAGGCCGACGACGATGATGCACGCGATGTCGCGGCAGCCGCGGAACCGGAATCTGATTCCGACACCGACGCAGCGCAGGAACCACAGGAACGCGATCGCCCGCACGCCGCACCGCGCGCACGGACTCGCTCGACTGCGCCGACTGCGCAACCCGCTCCGGTGGAGAATCCGGCTGTCCTCCCGTCTAGCGGTGCAAATTGGACGATGCCCGGCCTGGAGTTGTTAGAGCCGATCACGGCCAGTCCCGAGTTGGGGACAACGGATATTCAGGCCGCCGGGCTGTTGCTGAAGGAAACGCTGGCTGAATTCGGTGTGGATGTGGAGGTAACCAATGTGGAGCGCGGCCCCGTCGTGACGCGCTTCGAGTTACTGCCTGCCGCGGGTGTGCGCGTGGAGCGAATCGCCGGATTGAGCAACAACATCGCGCTGGCGATGAAGGCGGAGACGGTTCGCGTGCAGGCTCCCATTCCGGGCAAAGGCGTTGTCGGCATTGAAGTGCCGAATTCCAAAACGACGGCAGTCTATCTGCGCGAGGTGATTGAGAGCGACATCTGGCAGAGCGGTCGCGCGGCGCTTCCGCTGTGTTTGGGTAAAGACGTCGGTGGGCGCGTGCAGGTTGCCGATTTGGCCGATATGCCGCACATGCTTGTGGCCGGTGCGACCGGGTCGGGCAAGACGGTGTGTATGAATTCGATTCTGGCGGGACTCCTGCTCTCGCGCTCGCCGGATCAGATGCGTTTGATGTTGGTGGACCCGAAGATCGTCGAGTTCTCGAACTTCAATAGTCTGCCGCATCTTGTGGTGCCCGTGATCACGGATCCCAAGAAAGTGGCGCTCGGCCTTCGCTGGGCCATCACAGAAATGGAAAAGCGCTACAAGTTGTTCGCCAAAGTCGGTGTGCGAAACATCAAGGCATTCAACAGCCGCCCGATTGTGAAGCAGGAAGAGCTGTTTTCTGATGGGCTTCCCGCCGCCCCGACACCGGCGGAAGACGCGATTCCGGATCGTGTTCCATATATCGTGATTGTGGTGGACGAGCTGGCGGACTTGATGATGGTGGCGCAGGCGGAGGTCGAAAATCAGATTGCGCGCCTTGCGCAGCTTTCGCGCGCGGTTGGCATTCACATGATTCTCGCCACGCAGCGTCCGTCCGTCAATGTGATCACGGGCACGATCAAGGCGAACTTCCCCGCGCGCATTTCGTTCCAGGTCGCGCAGAAGGTTGATAGCCGTACGATTCTGGACGCGGCGGGCGCCGATAAATTGCTGGGCAAGGGCGACATGCTCTTCCTGCCGCCGGGCAGCCCCAAGTTGATTCGCGCACAAGGCGCTTTCACGAAAGACGCGGAGATCAACCGCATCATTGAGTTTTGGAAGAGCCAGGGCGTTCCGCAATACGAGTCTTCGATCAAAGACAAGATCGAGGGCAAGCAGGTTGATCTTCCCGACATGGAAGAAGACGATGAGCTGTTGCAGCAGGCGCTGGAGATCATTCGCCAGACGCGCCGCGCTTCGACATCGTCGCTGCAGCGCCGCCTGCGCATCGGCTACACGCGCGCGGCGCGTATCATGGACCTGTTGGAGCAGAAGGGCATTGTCGGGCCCGCACAGGGTGCGGACCCGCGTGAAATTCTCATAGACCTCGACGGCGAAGTGCCGCAAAACGACGGAGAGAGCGGGGTCTAGACGACGCGATGGAGACGATGGGTCAGGTGTTCAAAGCTGCACGGGAACGCAAACGCGTGACCCTGTCGCAAGCGGCAATTAAGACGCGCATAAAAATCCAGCACATTGAGATGATGGAGCGCGATGATTTTTCGCAGATGCCCGCTCCGGCCTATGCGCGCGGATTCATCCGGATGTATGCCGACTTTCTCGGCCTGGAGTCCGGCCCGCTCGTCGAGGAGTATAACGCATTCCACCAGCCCGGTGCGCGCCCGCGCCCGATGCCGCGCGCGCCGGAATCGCCGTCGAATGAAGATGAGGCAAAACCTCTGCGCACGGATGCGTCCGCCACGGCGGCTCCCGCGCGTTTTCGGCAGATTGCGGGAACGCTCGCCGCAGTATTTACGCTGGAAAATATAAAGCGCGCGGGCCTTGTGGTGGCCATGATTCTGGTCTGCTGGCTGCTGGTTATTGGTTTGAAGCAGTGCGCGCAGCGCGTGCAGACGGATTCGTCGCAGCCGCACGCGCCGACTTTCAAGAAGGGGGTTCCCGCGGTGGTCGAGGAACCTGCTGACACGTATCTGCCGCTGCCCGCCACTTCTGGAGATAGGCTATGAATCTACCGAACATTTTGACGTTGAGCCGACTGGGGCTCGCAGGAGTGCTGATGGCGTTGTTATCGCTCCAGCGCCCGTACGCGTATAGCGCGGCGATGATTGTCTTCGTCATTGCCGGAATCACAGACTTCCTGGATGGCTATATCGCGCGCACGCAGCAGTTGACATCGGCATTCGGAAAACTGATGGACCCGCTCACAGACAAAGTGCTGGTGTGTGCGGCATTCGTGAGCTTTGTGGAAATTCAGATTCATCGGGGGTCGGCTACAATGTCGCTTGTGCCCGCGTGGATTGTGGTGATCATCATTTCGCGCGAGTTTCTTGTGACAGGTCTGCGCCTGCTGGCGGCGACACACGGGAACGTCATCTCCGCAGGGAAATGGGGCAAGCACAAGACCGTCTGGCAGATCGTTGCGATCATTGCGCTTCTGCTGGGCATGGCGGTCCGCCATGATCTGCTGCGCGGGGCCGATCCGAAGTTTCTTGCCGACTACGATTTTGCCTTTTCGTATATTGCGCAGGCCATGGCATTGGCTGTGGCGGCGATCACCGTGGCATCGGGCGCGCTGTATTTTGTTCAGCACCGGGATTTGATTTCCGGGCGCCGGGCATAAGGTTCAAGGGAGTACATAGTATGAAGTATTTTAGAATTGGTATGATGCTTTTCGTCGGATGGCTGACGACCGGTCTGGCGCTGGCGGACACGGCTGCACCCGCGGCAGGCGCGGCGGATACAGAAGCAATGACGCTGCAACAGATCATTGAGACGGGCGGATGGCTGATGTACGTCCTTGCGGCGATGTCCGTTGTGGGTGTTGCGCTGGTCATCTATTTCCTCGCGGCGCTGCGGCGCGGTCAGATTATTCCCGCGTCCTTCGTTGACAGCCTTCGCACACTTCTGCGCGAGGGGCGTTTTGTTGAAGCGCAGACCGCGTGTCGGAACAACGGATCGGCCATTGCCAGCATCAGTGGGTCGGCACTTGATTACGTGTTGCGCAGCCCGAAACCGGATTCTGCGCTGTTGCGCGAGATCGTCGAAGGGGAGGGCGGGCGCCAGGCCACCATGATTCAGAACCAGACGCAATATCTGATGGATATCGGCGTGATTGCGCCCATGGTGGGGCTGCTCGGTACCGTGGTGGGTATGCTCAAAGCTTTCAACAGCGTCGCGCTCGATCTGACAAAGGCCAAGCCGATGCTTCTTGCGCAGGGCGTTTCGCAGGCGCTCATCACGACCGTCGGTGGTCTCGTGGTCGCGATTCCGGCGATGATTGCGTATGCCTATTTCCGCGGACGCGCCTCGCGCCTCATTTCAGACCTTGAAAAGAACTCCGCTGAACTGATCACGCTGATGAATAAGGATTCGCGGTGAATTTCCGTTCGAACGCCAGATCGGAACCGCTCGCGTTCCAGATGACGCCCATGATTGACGTCGTCTTTCTGCTGCTGTGCTTTTTCGTATCCAGCCAGATATTTGCGCAGTGGGAGACGGAGATAGATATCACGCTGCCCACGGCGCACACGGGTGAAGTGCCGCAGCGGTTGCCGGGCGAGATCATCGTCAACATCCTCGCGAGTGGCGATGTGATTGTAAACGGGCGCTCACTGAATTCGGATGAACTCGGCTCCATGCTGTCGCGCGTTGTCGCATTGTTCCCCGGGCAGCCCGTTTTGATCCGCGCGGATAAGACAACGGCGTATGAGCACGTCATTCGCGTGCTGGACCTGTGCCGCCAATCCGATATTTGGAACATCTCTTTCGCCACCGGCGTACCTGAGAGCTGAACGGAGGCGATGGGCGATGACGGGTTTGTGGAATCGCGCTTCGCTTGTGGCGGCTTTGTTGCTCGTTTCCGCATGGAGCGCCGCTGCGGTTGAGCCGGCGGACCAACTCCAGTTTGCGGACGGATTGCTCTCGCGTGGTCTCTATGATCTCGCCGTTCAGGAATATCGCGCTGTAGCCGACTCGACCAATGCGGCGCAGGCGGATATTGCGTGCTATCGCATCGGCGAGGCGCGACGCAATCAGGGTCAGGCCGATGCTGCGCGCGCGGCATACGAAGAGACGCTGCGCCGCTTTCCGGAATCCCCGATCGCCGCGCGCGCGCGGTTCCGCTTGGCCGAAGCGGATGCGGGCAGTGGCCGTTTTCAAGATGCGTACAATGCGTTTCGCGCGCTGTCGGATCGCAAGGATATTCCCGAAGATTTGACCGCTCCCGTGCTGTACTATCTCGGTTACACCGCGCACCGGTTGCAGCGCGAAAAGGATGCAGAGGCCGCGTATGCGCGACTGCTCAAGGCGGCGCCGGATTCGGCGTATGCCCGATTGGGCGAAGTAGATCTGGCGGCGCTCCGGATCGCCGCGCGTGCCAGTGCCTCCGGAATCACCAATCTTCTGCACAGCGCTGCCGCGCAGAGCGATGTGCCGCGCGCCGCAGTCGAAGCGCTCCTGCTACTCGGCGACTACGGCTATCGTCAGACAAACTATGCGGAGGCTGCCGATGCCTACGCGCAGTTGTTTCAGCGGTTTCCGAACGACGCCGCACTTCCTGCCGCGCGACTTCCCGCCGCGTGGGCCTTCTTGAAGGCAGGCCGCGTGGACAGCGCGTTGAGCCAGATTCAGTATGCCCCGCCAGATAACGCCGCCGCGTGGCTCTATCTCGAGGCGAACGCGAAACGCCTGAGCGGGAAACCCGGCGATGCGCGGAATGCGTACGAAAAACTAGTGCGCGCACATGCCGATGCTCCCGAAGCGGGCGCCGCTGCGTATGAGCTCGCACTACTGCTCTTCAACGAGCGCGACTTTTCTAACGCCTACGTGCGCGCGCAGCAGGCGCCTGCATCAGATGCGACGCGCGATGATTTACTCTGGTTGCGCGCGGAAACCGCGCGGGAGACCGCGCGCGGCGACGAAGCTGTTGTGCTGTATGATCAGATCGCTGCATCGGGATCGAATCCCGATCGAATCAGCGCCGCTCGCTTTCAGGCCGCGCGTTTGCGACAGGAGGCCGGCGCATGGGATGACGCGTCTGCCCGCTATCGAACACTCGCGACCAATTCGCCGCATAGCCCGCTGGCAGCCGATGCGCTCTTTGCATCTGCATTCTGCCAGACGCAAAAGAAGGATCAGCAACAAGCGCAGGCCGATTGGACTAAACTTGTTCAGAACTATCCCGCATTTGCGGCGCGCGATCAGGCGCTATTCGGCAAGGCGCAAGCCGAGTTGGCTTTGGAAAAAACTGCAGATGCCGGAACGAGCCTGAGCACGTTGTTGCAGGAATATCCGAATAGCAGCGTCGCGCCTGAAGCGCATCTGCTGTACGGCAATCTTCTGGAGCAAAGCGAAAATTATCAAGCGGCTGAATTTCACTACGCGCAGGCGCTGCGCAAGCAGCAGAATCCGGAGCTGTCCCGCCGAATTCAGTTCCGCCAGCTCGCCGTACTGCAACGGCAGGGGCGGTCTGATGAGGCCGCAGCGACACTCAACAAGCTGCTGAAGGACAAGGCGTCAAACGACATTCCTGTACAGCTTCTCGATTGGGTCGCACGCTGGAATCTGACGCACACAAATTATGCCGACGCCGCCAGGGCCGGCACTGCACTCGCAACACAGCGCGTCAGTCCCGCCTGGACACAGATCGGCTATTATCTTGCCGGCCGCGCGCATTTGGAACAGGCACGCCCCGACGACGCCGGTGCGGCATTCAAGAAGGCGGCAGAAGCAGGCGTTACGACCGAAGAAGGGCTGGAGGCCGCCTGGCGATGGGGCGACTGGGCGGTGGCAAAAGGTGCGTGGGCGGATGCGCAGACCGCTTTTGAACTCGCCTCTGAAAAGGCGTCGGCACCCGATGCCTCGGAGATCAGGGCAAAGAGCTATTTCGGATTGGGCCGTGTTGCAGAGGGGCAGGGGCATTGGAGCGATGCGGCTCGCCAATATCTCGCCGTCGCGGTATTGTACGACAATCCAACGCTGACTCCGCGCGCACTTGCGGCGGCAGCGAGAATGTTTGAACAGGCGGGCGACACAGCTGCTGCTGAGCAGGCGCGCCGCGAGTTGGCAGAGCGTTTTCCAGACTTTATGAATACAGGGAGCGGCAGAGAATGATGAGCTATAAAGGGAAGCTGCTGGTCGCGCACCCCGATCTATTGGATCCGGACTTTTACCGCACCATCATTTACGTTGCACATCACGACAAGAATGGCGCGATCGGACTCGTGATGAACCGTCCGACAGGCGCGATTATGAGCGATGCCGTTAGCAAGGAAGAGCCCGTCTGGCCGTTCTTTAAGAGCACTCCTGTCATGCAAGGCGGCCCTGTTGGGCGGCACCGCCTTGCCACAGTTCTTTTCGAGGTATATGGCAAATTGGGCAAAATCCGAGCGATTGCCGACTTGAACTCGAAAGAACTTGAAGCGCGCGCCGGGGAGAAGAGGGTGCGAATCTACGCCTTTCACGGACACACAGGTTGGGACGCAGGGCAATTGGAGGCGGAGTTGCGCGATAAGTCTTGGTACGTTCGCCCGGCCGATGAGACCATACTGAATTCCCAGTTGATCGGAGGCCTGTGGCCCTTTCTTGTCAGCGGCGATCAACGCTGGCGTAAGGTCATCAACTATCTGCCGCGCGAGAGCGGAAGGAACTGAGCGCGCGCACAGTTGCGCGAGGAGAATTAATCAATGGCACAGGAATGGGAAATCAAAGCACTCGGCCACGTTTGTGCGGGCACCCGGGAGCCCTTTGCGGATGGACAATCGCTGATCTCGTGTCTCTTTCGCGGGGAAGAGGGCTATGAGCGGCGCGACTACTCAGAGGCGGGCTGGGATGCCGCTGCAAAAGAAGGTGTCGTCAGTTTTTGGAAGACGACCTATCACGCGCCGCCGCCCCCCACGCCCGAGCCGCTCAAAAAAGAGACCGCCGAAACCCTGCTCCGTCAGTACATGACCAAGGAGGACTACTCGCGAATCAACGCGATTTACATTCTCGCCGTGATGCTGGAACGCAAGCGCATCCTCGTGGAGAAGGACGTGCAGACGCGCGAGGATGGGGTCAAAATCCGCATCTACGAACACAAAAAAACCGGCGAAGTCTTCACGATCCCCGACCCGCAGCTGAAACTCACCGAACTCGAATCTGTCCAGTCAGAAGTCGAAGAACTCCTCGGCTTCAGCACCCCGGACGAATCCTCCGCAGCAGAGCCTACAGACGTCGCCGGTAAACATCTTTCCGGTGTCCAACCCGGAGAATGAGCACGACTAGCACATCGTCTCGAATTTCGTAGATGATGCGATAGACGCCGACGCGAATTCTCATCGCATCATTGCCCGACAGCTTCTTGCTATCCGGTGGGCGAGGGGCATCGGCTAATCCTTCGATGCGTTTCAGTATTCGAACAGCATCCTGCTTCGGAATATGTCTGAAATCTTTCCGAACGCTGATGGCAAATTCGATCTTAAATGATGCCATCTTCTTTCAATTGCCCGAGAAACGCCTCAAATCCAACCGTTTTCTCCTGTCGTCTCTTCTTGATTTCACGAAGATCGTCAAGGTCCTCCGCTAGACTGGCCCGGAGAGCGTCGTTAACTAAATCGGACATGGATTGGCGGGTTTCGGCTGCTTTGATCCGAATCGCGTTATGAAGAGCCTCATCGAGATATAGCGTTGCTTTGCTCATAGCGGCTCTATATTTGCCATCTTGCCGTCATGACGTCAAGGCGGATTGGCCGTTGACCCCAAGCCTATCCGATTTCTTGACATAGATTGTATTCGTTTGTATTCTATACGCACACATTCGGATTAGGTAAATTATGTCAAAAACTGTAACACTCAGGCTGGATGAATCCGTCTACGAAAAATTCCGCAATTGGGCAAAGCGGGACAATCGCCCTCTGTCGAATTTTATTGAGACCGCTGCACTTCGTTTCATCGAAAATCATGAAGAAATTGATGAGTTTGAAATGGCAGAAATATCGGGCAACGATGCGCTCAACAAAAGCATCAGAAGTGGCCTGAAGGACGCCAAGGCAGGAAGAGGGCGCTTTGTCTGACTATCGCATTTTCGCAACGGATGAGTTTCAGAAACAGCTCAAGAAGATCACTCCTAGTCAAAGAGGAATAATTGAGAGAAAACTTTCGGGCTACGTATATCCACAGTTGAAAACGGCACCGTATTGCGGGCCTAACATCAAAAAGCTTAAAGGATATGATCCGGAAATGTGGCGGTATCGAATAGGAAACCACCGCATTTTCTATTATGTGGACGAAAAGGAGCATATAGTCTATTTGCTGACACTCGATGAGCGAAAAGGCCCTTATTAATGCGGGCGCGGGGAGATTTGCGGGCTGACTCGAATGGCGCTCACTCGCGCCGCGTAATCGTGAGGGAGCGAATGAGGTAGGGTCCATCGTCCCTGATGGGCCGCTTGCGGCTCCCTCGGAGAGGTTCCGCCAGAGGCGGAGAGGCAGCCCTACCATTCACAATCTGGTAGGGCGAGCTGTCCCAGCGAGCCGCGCTACAATCCGTCACTTCTTACCGGCTCCCTCGGAGAGGTTCCGCCAGAGGCGGACAGGCAGCCCTACCAGTGGCGTGGCTCCGTCGGAGAGGTTCCGCCAGAGGCGGACAGGCAGCCCTATCATTCACAATCTGGTAGGGCGAGCTGTCCCAGCGAGCCGCGCTACAATCCGTCACTTCTTACCGGCTCCCTCGGAGAGGTTCCGCCAGAGGCGGACAGGCAGCCCTACCTTGTGGCGCTGAGTCGAGGCACTCTGTTGCCGGAGAAATTTTTTGCTCTGGATGGCCCGCAGAACTTGTCTGCCTCAGGCAGAGCGGGGTCGTTTTGTAGATGCGGCGCCCACGCCGCGCAATCTTTTCTCAAAGGATGGAACGCCGATCTCCCGATCGGCATCCTCTCCTCTGCGCCAGCATTCAGAGGGCGGGGGGGGGGCAGCCCTGGCGGGGAAGCAACCCTGAAAACAATTAATGAACGCTGCGCCTGACAATTAATAATGCGGGTCGGTCGCGGCGTTTTCGCTCGTTGCCTAGTCTCTGGCAAATCGCGGATTGGCCTTTGAAAGGCAACTATTGACAATCGGGCAGACATGCTGCCGAATTGCGGGATGGCGAGTCGAGGAAGGAGCGCAGCGGTATGCGAGTATGGAAAACGCAAATAGCGAATGAAGCTAGAATTGTTTTTCAACGGCGTGTTGCCCAATTGACGCGTTTGATGGAGGAGCGAGTGTTTTAAGGCGATGGTCAGTTGAGCGAGGCGATCA
>JBDHQM010000061.1:0-10706 GCA_039807095.1 Kiritimatiellia bacterium | reverse complement strand
TGTTCAACCGCCGTATGCGGAAAACCGCACGTACGGTGGTGTGGAAGGGACGCGGGGCGAAATCCCCGCGCCCCCATTCGATCGGAGGGGGTAGCATTCCGCTAGCGGAGTGGCCCGCCTGCAGCGCTATGCGCAGCATTGCGGGCAGGCGGAACTACAGCGGGAGAAATGCTGCGTGTGTTTCCCGGAAAATATTTTTTGTGCCTCGGCGTCTTGGCGCGAGAATCCGCGCCGCGCCCGTACAGATTGGTGCTGGTAGAGCGCTATTTGATTTCGATGTGGAGCGGTTCGCCGAATGGGGTGTCGGGGAAAACGAACGGGCGCAGCGTCCACGTTCCGCTGTCGCCCGGAATCCATGCGGCGCGCGCTCGCTCGCCGGGCGGCGTTTCGCGGATGGGAAGAATCAGGGGGCGCGCGCCGCTTCGTTCTGCGGAAATCCAGACCGCGCCGACGACGCCGGTGACCGATGGCGACCAGCGCGCGAGACCGGTATTGAGAAGCTCCAGTTGGACGGGCTGGCGCGCGTTGAGGTTGGTGCGGCTTTCGGGAGAGAGCATCCACTGCGCGTTGAAGAATTTCAGCGGCTCCGGTGCATCGAGCGGGTCGCCTGCGAGGGAGACAAGCGGCGTTTCGGTTGAAAAGCGATCCCATCCGATGGGACGCATTTCCGCGAGCGGGTCGGCCGATGCGGATGTTTGGGTGTGCGCATAGAGGCCGGGCAATCCGTCGGGCGCGTTGACGGTGTCAACTTCGAGACCGCGCCAGGGCGGGATGGAAAATTGTTCGTGCCGCCAATCTTGAATTCGTGAGCGGAAGACCTCTCCACCCGGTCGCCACGCGCCGTCGGGTGTGATCAGGCCGCTGTCGGTTTGGTCGGGCCCGAGCGGGCCTCCGAAAAATGCGCTCAACACAACGCCCGCTGCGTGCGCGCGGATGACCGCGCGGAGTGAGGCGTCGAGGTGTCCGGCTTGTGTGTGGAGATCGTCGCGCGATGGCGGATAGGGCATGGCGGACGAGAGGTTGAGCCAGAGTACAGGTTTGCCCGCGCTGACGGCGCGCGCATAGGCGGTATAAAACGCGGTGCGATCGGGGTCGTCCGGATCGAGTGCGGCGGCGTCGAGTGAAACGAAGTCCAGCAGGTATACGCCTGCGGCGGGGTCGAGTGTGGTGCCAGCGGGTGCGGTGAAAAGCCCGGTCCATCCGCTCTCGCGCAAGAGGGTGCGGCAGTCGCGATAGTGTCGCGCGATGAAGTCGTCGAGAAAACGGCGCGCGGCGATTCGGAGCGGGGGCGGGAATTCGGCATCGCGGTTCCAGAGGGATGCGGGCGAGATTGTCTGCGGGTCTGTGCCGAGTCGCGCCGCGGCGTGTTCGGTGGATCCGTATTGTTCAACAATCCACTGCGCCCACGCGGCATTGAGGCGGTCGGTTTCTTCGCCTGCGCGCGGCGGCGCAATCCGGCCGGGCGAGATTGCGAGAATGCGATGCCGCGGCGCGAGTTGGAGTGCGGCGAGTTGTTCAGCCGCGCGCGCCCAGTCGGGGTTCCACGGGGAGAGCGCGGGCAGTTCGATGAGGCCCCAGATGGAATATGCGCGGAGCTCATCGAGCAGGATGCGGAGCTGCGGCGCATACGCGAGGTCGGGGTAGGGGATGACGATGGTGTTCACGCTCGCGTCGCGGAATCGGCGGAGATCGCTGCGCAGCAGGGCGAAGTCGAAGATCGCGGGGTCGAGTGCGTTGCGATAGGGCGCGGCGGCGCGAGATGAATAGCGCAAGCCGATGAGAGAGACGGGGCGTCGTCCGAGGGTGAAGGAGGAACCGCGCGTCCCGATGCGTTCGTCATCTGCAGCGCGTGCGGCGGACGATTCGGGACGCAGGCGAAGTGGCTGTCGAATGGTGTCGAGCGTCTGGCCTGTGACGGAGTCGAGGAGTGCAATGCGAAGCAGGGCGCGTGTCGGTTGATCTATACGGCGCGCCGATGCGCCGAGGAAGAGCGTCGTGGAGACGAGGGAGACGGGTGCATCCGGCGCGAGGGTTTCGGCGACGCGGCGCGCGACTGCGCCTTGTTCGTTTTCCATTTCCGCCGCGACGCGCCACGGCCCGCGCGATGCGGGGGCGACGGCGATTTGCGCGGCGATGTTGATCGGTTCGTTGGTTTCAAGCGCGTGCCGGTCGAGGCCCGCGCGGAGTAGGAACTGGCGCTGGTGCAGCCGCGCCGCGGCGGTTTGGAGCAGTGCGCGCTGTGTGGTGGCGTGTGCGGCATCGGGATCCCAGCCGATCCAGCCCCATGCGCGGAGCGGCGCGTTTTCGGACATAGCGATCCGGAGAGAGGCCGGCCAGCCCTGCACTACGTCGCCCGCTCCGTGCGCTTCGGCGAGGGGAATCCAGCGCTGCTGTGCGGCGGATGTGCCGCCGATTCCGGTGGGGCGCAGGAACGGACTCTGCATCAGAACGGGTTTTGCGCTGGTGAGCTGTCCTGCGGGAATACCGCTGAGCGTGCGCGTTGAGAAGGAATAGAACTCGGTTGCGGGGCGCAGCATTTCACATGCGGCATTGCCCGGCGCCTGCGCGGGATCGAGGCCCCAGAAGAGGGTCAGGCCGCCGCGCGCGATGTGGTTGGTCAGTGCGATCCACGTTTCGGGAGAGAGCTCGCGGACATTGGGGACGATGAGGACGACGCCATCGCGCCGCAGTGTCGGTCCTGCGGTGACGAATTGCTCCAGACTTTGCGCCGTTGCACCCGGGAACGCTTTGCGCAGGATTGCGGTCGCTGCGCGCTGGGATTCTGACGGGGTGGTTCCGCTTGCGGTCAGAATGCGCACTGCGGAATCGGGCAGAGTTGGCGCATCCTCCCAGGATTCGCTGCGGAGGCTGCATCCGGTGGCCAGTGTGAGTAGTAGAAAGAGGGGAGCGAGGCAGGAGGGAGGCAGTCGCGCCTTCACGGCGGTTTACGCGTGCCTCGGTTGTGTCGCCTGATTGGCCGCCCTGATTTTGCCGGTGAGGTCGCGCGCGAGAATCTTTTGGAGTTTGATGAGGAGCACCGGGTTCAGTTGTTCCAGGCTCTGGATTTTTTCCTGCGGCCATGTGCGGCAGCGCACTGCGCCGTCGGCAATGACATCGGCCGAAGCGGGGTCGCCGGTGACAAAACTCATCTCCGCAACGAATTTGCCGCGACCCAGCCGCGCGAGGTTGACTCCGTCTTTGCGCACCACCACCTCGCCGTCGAGAAGAAGCACGAGGTTTTCCTGTCTCTCGCCGTGGTGGATGAGCTGGTGCCCGTCGTAGGCGCGGTGTTCGCCCATTTCCCAGAGATAGAGAAATTCGCGCCGCGTCATGGAGAGAAAGAGTTGTTGATAGATCAGCTCTTGATCGCGCGGGAGTCGCACCGGTCGCCGCTCCGAGAGGAGTCCCACAATGCGGATCACGTTGATGCCGACGAAGACGAAGTTCCAGAACGACATCGGCATATTGCCTATGCGGTAGGCGTAGATGCCGAGGATGCTCTGTGCGATGACGAGGATGATGCGCAGCCAGAGTATGTCGCGCGCCAGCAATCCCAGCAGCATCAGGAAGTAGCCGCTGTTGATCAGAAATGTGTTGAGCGTGAAATCAGGCATTTAATTGTGCACCAGTGTGCGAAAAGCGACGCGGCGCGAAAAGCCCAAATGTGCGCGCGGAGCGATTGCGTGGTCAGGTTGTTTCCACCGTGAAGCCAAGCCGGCTGAGCCTGCGCGCGAGGTCGGCATCTTTCGCGCCGAGCCGAACCGTGAACGCCGCGAATTCGTGGCGGTCGGGATAGTGCGAGCGCAGGCGCTGAAAACAGCGTTTCCGTTCAGCTTCGTCTGCCGTGATACCGTCGCGCAGGGCGCGATCATCTGCTGCAATGGAATAGGCCGATTGAACAATGTCGGCCAGCGCCGGGATCGGCGATTGTCCGCGCGGGATGAACGAGATGATCCGCGCGGGGTCGGGCGGAAGTGGCGGCGGGGTCCAGCGCGATTCGACTTCGAGAAACCGGCACGCTGCCTGATAGCACATTTCGGTGCCGCGCAGACGCCCTTCGTAGGAATAGCCTGCAATGTGCGGGGTGGTGAGCGCCGCGCGCTGTGCGGTTTGCGGATCCACATCCGGCTCGTGCGCGAAAACGTCCAGCGCAGCGTGCGCGATGCAGTGCCGGTCGAGGCTGAGGCGCAGGCTTTCTTCGTCTGCCACCTCGCCGCGCGAGGCGTTGATGAAGATCGCATCCGGCCTGAGCTTGGCGAGAAAGCGGCAATCCACCATTGCGCGGGTGGGGCAGGGTCCGTCATCCGTCAGCGGGACATGGAGCGTCACGATGTCGGATTGCTGCAGAACGGTTTCCAGCGGTTTCCAGTCGAGGTCCGGCTCCACCGCGGCGCGCGGCGGATCATTCAGCAGCACGCGGAGACCCAGCGCTGGCGCCAATGCAGTTACGCGTGAGCCGACGTTGCCCACACCGATGATTCCCATCGTGCGCCCTTCCAGCGCGACCCCCTGTTGCGTCGCGAGGTGGAGCAGCGCCGCGACCACCCATTCCGCCACACTGTTTGCGTTGCAACCGGGCGAGGCGGTCCAGGCGATCCCGTGTTTGTTGAGATATGCGGTATCAAAGTGATCGAATCCCGCAGTGGCCGTTGCAACAAACGCCACGCGACTGCCGTGCAGCAGCGCCTGGTTCACCTTGACCTTGGATCGGGTGATCAAGAGATCGGCATCGCGAATCACATCCGGCCCGATTTCCCGCTCCGGCACCCAATCCACCCTTCCGAGCGTAGAAAAAGCCTCTCGCCCTGAAAGCACGCTTGTCGCGCAGACAATCTTCGTCATAGCGGACGTAAATCTGTGCCTAAACGAAATCAAATGCAACGCGTAACTAATGGATTGGTTAGTAGTTATGCTCTTTTCCCGGAACGCCGGTCCGCAGCCGGTTTTCCGGCACGTAAAAATTTTTACTGAAATAGCTTTACCGCTAAACCGAATTTAGTGTAGCGTTTTAGCAGTTCCGGCTTTAGGTTTTTTGGGAGACTGACGAATATGAAAAAAGTTTTGAAATCATTGGGATTTGCGGCGATGGGAGCGCTGTTCTTCTCCGTTTCCGCGTTTGCGAACGGCAACGTTCACGTCAGTCGCTTCTGGCACAACCACCAGCCGATTTACTGGCCGGAATGGAACTCAAATGGCGGGCAAAACAGCCGCGTTCAGTATGCGTGGGACTCGATTGTGCTGAAGAGCGGGCAGAACTATGGGGGAATTAGCCCTTCCCAGCACCCGGAGAACAATCTGACGGACATTTTCGGTCTCGATGATCGTCGGCAAGCGTATCAAGGCGGACCGGCGGGTTCGCTCAGTACGTTTTCGGGCGGCGGGTTTGCGATTTCGTATTCCGGATCCCTGATTGACAACGTGCGTCAGCTCGGCGCCGGGGGGAACCTTGGCTATAGCGGAAACTGGAACAGCGGCAATACATCTGCGCGCTCGTCCGGGCGCCTTGATCTCGTCGGCTTCACCTATCACCACTCCCTTGCGCCGTTGCTGCCGAAAGAGGTGTTCCGCAAAGAGCTCCAGATTTTCAAGCAGGCCTGGTGGAAGGCGTGGGGCGGCAACAGCGATTTGAGCGATCACTCCAAGGGCTATTTCCCGACCGAAATGGCGTTTTCTGAGGAGCTGATTGACGTTCTCGTGGACGAGGGTTACGAGTGGTCAATCGTGGCGAGCCATCACCTGAGCCGCACGGCGCCGACGTATTTCAACTACGCGAATCCAACCGGAACGTGGAATATCTTTTCGAGTCCACCGAACAAAGCAGACTTGCTCGGCCCGTCTCCGACTTCAGGCTGGTGGTATAGCGAGCCGAACCCCGGCAATGCGGCGTGGAACGTTTCGCCGTACGCGTATCAGTTGCACAAGGCGCAGTATGTGAACCCGAACAGCGGCTCGACGAAGCAGATGTATCTCGTGCCGTCGGACGATGTGCTCAGCTATCGCTTCGGCTATGCAAACGAGGGCATCGGCAAGATTCAGAGCTTCATCTCGCCGTACGCGACGGATGCGAGTCGTCCTGTCATTGTCATGCCGTCGAGCGATGGCGACAATGCCTGGGGCGGCGGCAACAGCTCGTGGTTTGAAGCTACGCCGCAGTTCTTCAACGACGCGGCGGGTGCGGGGTATGTGAAGAATACACCGCAGGGCTTCGTGAATGCCGCCAAATCGAATGCGCAGCTCGTGCACGTCGAAGACGGCGCGTGGATTTTCCCGGAAATGGACTACGGCTCGCCGAACTTCCTCAAGTGGATTGAGCCGCCGGTGAATCCGAAGAACATCGCCTCGTGCTATCCCAACACGATGGTGGACCTCGAGACGCCGGGCTTTGCGCTCAAGTTCTTCAGCTATGCGCCGCTCATGGCGGGCGCGAACTGGGTGATCACCGCCGAGCAAATTCTGAAGGATGAAGGCGGCAGCGTGGCGTCGTGGAAGGTTGCAACGCCGTACGATTGGGATGGATCGTGGACAAGCCCGAACGACGTAGAGCTCGCGTGGCACATTTATCTCACGGGTCTCGATTCCGGTTTCAACTATTACGGCGGTCTGGGCAACGACGACGAAGTCAAGCCTGCCCTCGCCACCAAGCGCGCGATTGACAAGCTGCAGAGCTTCATGTCCACGCGCATGCACAAGGACGCGACCGGGCCGACGCTGCTTCGTCCGCAGCGGTTCCCGTACAACCCCGGCGCGTACACGTTCGGCTGGTATAATCGCGTCCCCGGAAAAGATGAGCGCTTCCTGAAGAAGATGCCGTCTGAGTTCTACGTTTGGACACACGCGTATGACGTCAACGGAATCACGAACATCAGCGTCAAGGTCCGCATTGATAACGATGGCGTGAACTCGCTTGGCACGACGGACAACGAAACATACGCCGGCGGGCCGGATGTCGGTTCATGGATCACGCTTCCGATGACGAAGCGCGTGCTGCCGAAGACGCGCGCGGCGCTGAACGCTGCGGCGGACAACGGCCAGATTGATTACTTTGTTTTCGACTCCGCGTTCTGGGCGGATCCGGTCATTGCGGATTACTACTTTGTCCAGATCACGGAAGCGAACGTTCCGAACTTCAAAGAGAAACTGCTCGACTACTACATCGAGGCGTATGACGGGCGCGGCAACGTTTCGCGCAGTGAAATTCAGCACGTATACGTGGGCGAGAGCGAGGTTGGGCCGCCGGCGCAGGTGCCTTCCGCAACGTTTAGCGCGAATCCGTCGGACTGTGCGCCGATCACGGTGAACTTCAATGCAGCGACCTCGGTGCTCGCCTCGGCCTCGACGGTCTATGTTGCGTATCATTTCTCCACGAACACGAATGATTGGGCGTCCGCCGCGATGACGCGCACCGGCTCCAACACATTCACCTATACGTTCAGCACGAACGTGATTCCGGACAATGCGCCGCAGCTCGAAGTGGCCTTCAATGACGGCGTGAACTGGGCGAACAATAATGGGAACAATTGGAAGACCAGCATCCGCGACTGCGATGCGCCGACAGGCCCCTCCGATGTTGCCTTCAACCCCGCCGCGCCGAACGGTTGCGATCCGGTGACCATTCGCTACTACCCCAATGAAGGCCCGCTGAAGAGTGCCTCGACCATCAAGATTCACATCGGTCGCAACGGGTGGCAGGACGTAATTGATCCGGACCCGGCAATGACCAAGAACGGCCACTATTGGGAATACACCTACGTGGTTCCGACGAATACGACCGTGATTGACGTCGTGTTCAGCGATGGCAGTGGCGTGTGGGACAACCACGGTGGCGCTGACTGGCACGTCGCCGTCACGAACTGCGGAACGCCTCCGGCGCCCGTCGGCCCCGTCAGTGTGAGCGCGGCAGCCGCGTGCGAACCTGTCACGATCACCTATAACCCCGCAGGCCGCGCGTTGCAGGGGGCGAGTGATGTGTATATCCACATCGGTCGCAACGGGTGGCAGGACGTGATTCTGCCGAATCCGAAGATGACCAAATCCGGCGCGAACTGGACGTATTCCTATCAGCCGCTGCCCGGTTCCACGAACATTGATATCGTGTTCAACGACGGTGGTGGCGTGTGGGACAACAACGGCGGCTCGGACTGGCACTTTGCGATTGCCGAATGCGCGGACATTCCGACGGGCCTGGCGATCACGAATCCGGCGACGGAGACGGTAACTGTGCCGTATTCCACGACGAGCATTGATCTCAAGGGTATCGCAGACGGCATGACCGGGCACCTGCACTGGACGAACAAGTTGACCGGCGCGGCCGGCTCGCTGGCGGCTGTGTCGCCGTGGACCGTCTCGGGTGTTGCGCTGGGCGTCGGCGGAAATGAAATTGTGATCAAAGGCTCAAATGTCGTGGCGGGCGGTGTTGTCACCAACGCGCGCGATTCGGCCACGGATACGGCCTATTCCAGTGGCTGGAACTCCGGCAACAACGGCGGCTCCGGCTTCCTCGGCTGGCAACTGACTGCCGATGCTGGAAACAGCGGGCATTTTGTGCAGAACGCTATGTGGGGCATGTGGTCGCATGAGGGCGGACACCTTGCAGAGTCCCTGCGTCCGTTCCAGTCTGCACTGACGACCGGCCAGACCTTCCGCGTCTTCATGAAGAACGGCTGGATCTGGGAGTCCGGCGGCTCGGTGGGTATCGCCCTTCGCGATAACTCCGGCAACACCATGTGGCAGCTGTACTTCAACGGTGGCGATGCGAAATACAATCTGTCCACGGGCGTGACGGATATCGGATGGACCGATGCCGGTTTGGATGTGGCTTTCACCGTCACATCGCCCGGAAATTACTCGGTGGATGTGACACCGGTGGGCGGGTCGAATCGCACCTACACCGGTGTGTTCACGAACGCGATCACGGAATTCCGCGCCTGGTCGTATAACAATGGAACCAGCGACGGCCAGAACTCCAACCGCGACTACTACATCAACAACTTGAAGATCACGTCGTTTGGTGAAGGCGGCTCCGTTGACCACTCCGACTTTGTCATCGTCACGCGGCAGAACGACACCACCGTTCCGCCCACGGTGGCCGGTATGATTCTCCAGTTGTCGGGCAACAGCGCGACGCTGTCGCTCACGAGCAGCATCCCGGGTGCGGCGTACGCCATTTGGAGCAGCCCGACGCTCTTCCCGAGTCAGAACTGGCAAAAAGTCGGAAACCAAGTTCTGGGCAACGGCGGTCCGGTTGATCTGCTCTACACGAACGGCCTCCTGCCGCTCGAGTTCCTGCGGATCGGCGTCGAAACGCCATAATCCGGCACAAAGCGTGAAAAAGACGAGCCGCGTGGCGTTGTCCATGCGGCTCGTTCTTTTTGTGTGCGCAGTATCCGCGCGCTCTGTGAGGCGGGCCATTTTTCGTGTTCATTTGAGGCGAAATCCGGTACGCTGAACCGATATGCAGAATCTTCTGGTCACGGGCGGCTGCGGTTTCATCGGCAGCAATTTCATTCGATTCCTGCTGGAGGAATCCACCTTCGCGGGTCGCGTCATCAACGTGGACAAACTCACCTATGCTGGCAATCCGGATAGTCTGACTGACATCGCCGCGGCGGCGGGTGCGCGCTATTGTTTCGTGCGCGCCGACATTTGCGATCGCGCGGCGATGGCGGACGTGTTCGACACGTTTGATGTGGATGCCGTTTGTCACTTCGCGGCCGAGTCGCATGTGGACCGCTCCATCGTCGCGCCGGATGCCTTCATTGAAACCAATATTCACGGCACCTATGTCCTACTTCAGCTCGCGCGCGAGCGAATGTCGCGCATTCAACTGTTTCATCACGTCAGCACGGACGAGGTGTTTGGCAGCCTGGGCGAAACGGGCTTTTTCACCGAAGAGACGCCGTATCAACCCAACAGCCCATACTCCGCGTCGAAAGCCGCGTCCGATCACCTCGTGCGCGCCTACCATCACACCTACGGACTGCCTGTAACTATTTCAAATTGCTCCAACAACTACGGGCCGTTCCAGTTTCCCGAAAAATTGATTCCGCTCATGATCCTCAACGCGCTGGAGGGCAAGCCGCTTCCGGTCTATGGCGACGGCCTCAACGTGCGCGACTGGCTGTTCGTGCGCGATCACAACACCGCCGTGTGGGACATCATGCAGCGCGGCGCGCGTGGCGAGACGTTCAACATCGGCGGGCGCAATGAGATGACGAACATCGCCGTTGTGAAAATCATCTGCGACCTCGTTGACGAGCTTGCCCCCCCGCTTGCAGGCGGCAAGAAGCGGCGCGACCTCATCACCTTCGTCACCGATCGCCCCGGGCACGATCGGCGGTATGCGATTGATTGCGGCAAGATCGAACGCGAATTGGGGTGGAAGCCCGCGGAATCGTTCGACACCGGCCTGCGCAAGACCATCCAGTGGTATCTCGACAATCCGACGTGGATCCAGCGCGTTCGCAGCGGCGAATATCAACAGTGGATCGCCTCGAACTACGGCGCCCGGAACCCTGTGCCGTAGCCCCGCTTGTCCGCGCATTGCGCGCAGGGCTGTAGGCGGGGCGCTCCGCTGCCGGAGGTTGGCGAACTGGAGCAACGGTCTTTTCATGAGAATGCGAGGTTGTGAGCTTTCATGATGGCATTGATTTGAATGATGAGTTTTCTCATGACAGCAACGAGAGCGACCTTTCCGGGTTTTCCGTTCT
>JBDHQM010000060.1:0-10991 GCA_039807095.1 Kiritimatiellia bacterium | reverse complement strand
CCTTCCCCCCTCGGGGGGAAGGAAGCAACCAGGGAACACAACAATAAATGTGTCAACTTGAAGTCAGGACGTGACACGTACTCGTCCTACAAACCCGCCCGCTGTAGTTCCGCACTTGCGGGCTTGCCCACGGTAGGGCGAGCTGTCCCTAGCGAGCCGGTCCAATCCCCGCAGCTACAGGGCGAGCCGCGGACGCTCGACAAGATGAATAGCTATTCCATCTCGACACCGATTCGATAGAACTCCAGCGACTCGACTCCGTTGTTCGTGTAGGTATTCACCGGCGGTGTCGCTTCGATATCGTCCTCGTAGACACCCCAAATGCCCGCTTCAAGATTCGTGCTGCTGAAGATCGTGTATATACGACCCGTCGCGCTCGGCCACGAAAACAACTCGCCTAATATTTCGTAAACGCGATTCGTGACAACCTCTTCGATGTCGTTCGTATAAACGACTTCGTAATAGTTCGTGCCGTAGGCGGTCCCGACATCAACATTGAAAGCCGACGTGCCATTGGTCGGATCCGTCCCGGCAAAGAACTCTTCCCAGTTGCTCATCTGGTCTCCATCCGGGTCTTCCGCGCGCACCGCATTCGTCGGACCGCCAAAGTGCGCGAACTCCCACCAGTTCGGCAACCCGTCACCATCGTTATCGTCCAGCACCGTCACCGTCCACACGGCCGACGTCACACAGCCACACAACCCGTCCGCTACATCCACCTTAACCGTATGCACGCCAGCATCACCGATCACCGTCGAGTGCTCATACGCATCCGCATCAGTCCCCACCGCACCACCGTTCCACGACCACGCATAGTACAGACTGCTGGTGTTGCCGCCCGTCACCACAACGCTGAACGTGTTCGTATCCAACTCGCCCATCGTCGCGGCATCATCTGCAGGAGACTTCGACACGATCTCAATCGGCGCCGCCTCGATCTCCAGCTCAAGATGGCGGACCACCATCGTGCCGTCGCTATCCCACAACGCAATGTCGAGCGAGAAGACGCCCGCCTGTGTCGGCGTCCCACTAATTTCACCCGTCTTCGACAAGGTCAAACCCGCAGGCAACGTGCCGTCCATAACGATCGCCAGGGCGTGCTGATTCCCTACAGAGATCGCCACGGCGTTCGATAGACCCGGCGGCACATCCGGCGATCCGTTGAATTCGTTGGCACCCCATGCGACCAACGTGCCATCGCTCTTCAGCGCGTAACTGCGCTCGTACGACGCAGCAATCGCAACCACATCCGCCAAGTTCGTAGGCACCGCCGTCTCACCAAAACTGTCGTAACCCCACGCGACGACGGTACCGTCCGACTTCAACGCCAGGTTATGCGCCGTACCAGCGGCAATCGCCACCACATCCGCCAAGTTCGTCGGAATGTTGAGCTGGCCATGCACATTATTGCCCCACCCCGTCACGGTGCCGTCTGCACGCAACACAAGGCTGTGCGCACTGCCCGCCGAGACCGCGATGGCATTCCACAAGCCGTACGGCACGGAGGACTGTCCATCATCGTTGTTGCCCCACGCGGCAACATCCCCCGTCGGCTTCAGTGCGAGACTGTGCGAACCCCCTGCGGAAATCGCCTCAACGCCATGCAAGCCGAAGGGCGCGAAGGTCTGATTCTTATCATTCTTGCCCCAAACCCAAATCTCACCATTCGTTTCCAGCGCCAGTACGTGGCCATTTCCCGCCGAGATCGCCATCGCCGCCGAGGACGCCAGGAACGGCGGAATATTCGTCTTGCCGTCATCGGCATTGCCCCACATCACAATCGAGCCGTCGCTCTTCAACGCCATGCTGTAGAAGTCGCCCGCCGACACGGCAATCACACCGCTCAAGTCCGTGGGTACATCCGTCTGTCCGTCGTCATTCGCCCCCCACGCCACGACGTCCGGACGACCCCACACATATCCACCGGCACCGCCCGATCCGGTCAGCGTAGCGCTATACGCCGTGCCTACCAAACCCGCCGCCAGATTCGTGGTTTCAATGTTCAGCGATTCACGCACCGTGATCTGCCACGCCGCCGAAGGGGTGCCCAGGCAAAGCCCATCCGACACCTCGACTGCCACGGTGTGAACCCCCACGTCCGCACCGGTCAACGTCGCGGCAAAATTCGCAGCATTACTTCCGATCGGATTGCCATCCCATGTCCAGCTATAGCTCAGAGTTCTGCCACCGGGGCTCACCGCCCACACATCGAATGCCACCTCGTCGCCCACTAGTCGCGAAAGCTCCGTCCGCGCCGGCGTCTTCGCCCAAATCTCCACCGGCTCCGGCATCGTATCGAAGATGCTCAACTCATACCGCTTGTACGCCGACGTCATCTTCTCATCCACCATCATGACCGTCACCGAAAACACCCCCGTCCCCGTCGGCGTCCCGCTAATTTCGCCCTCCGACGAAAGCGTCAGTCCGGCCGGCAACGTCCCCTCCAACACAATCGCCATCGAAAACTGATATCCAGCGGTAATCGCCACGACATTCGACAGCCCCGCCGGCACATCGGCTTGACCGGCATCATCCCGGCCCCATCCCACCACGGTCCCGTCCGACTTCAACGCTAAACTGTGTCGCGTTCCACCAGCAACCGCCACCACGTTCGACAACCCCGGTGGAACATTCGTCTGTCCATAATCATTCAGGCCCCACGCCATCACCGTCCCATCCGACTTCAACGCCAGCGTGTGACGGCTGTACCCGTTCGCCGAAATCGCCACCACATCGGATAACCCCGCCGGCATATTGGTTTCGCTATCATAGCCGCCCCAGGTGTTCACGGTACCGTCCGAGAACAGCGCCACCG
Source organism: Kiritimatiellia bacterium (assembly GCA_039807095.1). Taxonomy (GTDB): domain Bacteria; phylum Verrucomicrobiota; class Kiritimatiellia; order CAIVKH01; family CAIVKH01; genus JAMLJG01. Next base: position 8,176 of record JBDHQM010000060.1, on the reverse strand, counting down.
CATGATTCTCTCCTGCCTGCATCGCAATGATATCGGTCTGATTGGTAATCTCTCTCTCGTTGAAGAGGTTGCCCCACATCTGCACACGATTATCCGGTTTCAAGACCAACGATTTCTTATATCCGGCCGCCACTTGAACACCATTCGACAATCCGGCAGGAACCGGAAGCGTCCCATCCGAGGTCCAACCCCACCCCACTACGGTGTGATCCTCCAAAAGCGCCAAGCTGTGATACGCACCGGCAGCAATCGCTATAGCATTACTAACTCCGCCCGGAGGCATATTGGTAACATTCCGCTCAATAGGCGGCAGTGGCGGCGGCATGACCACGCGAGCATTATCCCCCCACGTCACCACATTGCCGTCCGACTGCATGGCCACCGTATGACGAAAGCCCGCTTTGATTTGCACCACATCCGTCAACGACGTCGCCACCGTTATCGCGCTGTAATCATCGTACCCCCACGCCTCCACCTTCGGCACACCCCAACGATAATCCCCCTCACCGCCAGCCCCTTCCAGCGTCACGTTATACGTCACCCCTGTCGCCGCCGCAGGCAGACACACCGTCTCAATCTCGAGCACAAATCGCAACTGGATCGTTGATTCCTTCTGAATATTGTAATCGCTCAGCGTTCGCCCGTCTTCGAGTTCCCTGCCTGTAAAGAACAGCCTTTGCTTCTCCGGAGGATACCCCTTTTTATCCTCAATCTTGGCCTTTACGTTCTCAATCGTGTCGTTCGCTTCGACCTCTAGCGCAATCGTTGTCCCCGACAACTCCTTCACGAAAATCTGCATCGCCGACGCCGCCTGCACACCCAGCAAGAGTCCCAAAGCCCAAATCGCAATCCGTTTCACCATCACCATCACCTCCAATAAAAAAGCGCGGGCCTTCGCCCGCGCCTGACTCCTCTATTCCGCCTTCGATGTCCACGTTCCCGAGAACAAAACACGCCAGCGATCACCTATATTTTGCAGCCGCTCCACAGCCTGACTCTACGAAGCAGCGAAGGAAACGCAAGAGCTAAAGACAAAACTATCCGATTCTTTTCCGCGACCGCCACCCACAAACCCCTCTGCAACTCCGGCGTCACTGCGAGAAAATGCACTCCAACTGCAGATTCGCGGACGCGCTCGCTGTCGGGAAAACCCGAGAATTAACTGCCGCTATTTTTCGCGAATGTGTTCGTAGATGTTGACGTAGTCGCGTGCGGGATGGTTCCAGGAGTGATCCTGCTGCATGCCGTTCAACATCAATTCACGCCAATACTGCGGATAGTGGAACCACATTCCGATGGCGCGACGCAGCGCGGACTCCAGTCCCTCGGTGTTGAGATCGTTGAAGACGTAGCCGTTGCGCTCGTGATACGGACGGTGCGCATAGTTCGCATCAAACACGGTATCCGCCAGCCCGCCGGTGTTCCGCACAATCGGCACGGTGCCGTATTTCAACCCGATCAATTGCGTGAGGCCGCACGGCTCAAATGCGCTGGGCACCAGCACCATGTCGGCGCCGGCGAAGATCAGATGCGCGAGATAGTCGTCAAAACTCAATTCCAGATGGCAGTCGGGATTGTCGTTCAACTGGCGCTTGAGATTCCAAAAATCGTTGCTGATGCCCGTCTCCGGGCTGGTGCCGAGAAGCACAAACTGGCAGCCGTTCGCAAGCGCGTAGAAAATGCCGTGCCGGATCAGCCCCACGCCTTTCTGCTGATCGAGACGACTCACCACAGCGACGATGGGCTTATATTCCTGCCGCAGCCAAAAGCGATTCCGCAACGCCTCTTTGTTCCGGTATTTCCCCTCAATATCGTTAGGCGAATATTTGTGCGGAATGAAGCGATCCACTTCCGGATTCCACTCGCCATAGTCGAGTCCGTTCAAGACGCCGCCGCATTTGCCGCGATAATATTGCAGCACGCCCTGCAAGCCGTGGCCGAGATCCGTGTGCATGATCTCGTTCATGTAGGTGGGCGAAACCGTGGTGACAAAGTTCGAAAACACGATGCCGCCCTTCATGATGTTGACGGCATTCGGATATTTCGGGTCGAGCAGGCGCTCCATCGTCATGAAGTGCGCAGGATTCATTCCGATCTGGCGCAGCACAAACTCGCCAGTGACGCCCTGGTGATGAATGTTGTGAATCGTGTAGCACACGCGCGGATGCGTCATGCCGAAGCCGCGATAGGTCTCGAACAGCATCACGGGGACAAGGCCGGTCTGCCAGTCGTGCACGTGAATGATGTCGGGATGCTTGTTCGTTTTCAGCATGAACTCGAGCGCAGCCTTGCTGAAAAACGCGAAGCGCTCGGGGTCGTCCTTGTGCCCGTAGATCACACCGCGCGAGAAGAAATTTTTGAAGAAGTGCGGCTCGATAAAGAAGCACTTCACCCCATCCACAAACCCGAAATACACATCGCAGTGCACCCAAAAATGATGATACGGCACCCACAAATCGCTGTAGCACTTGGTCATGCCCCAGACGCGATCTGTCTTCATCACGTCGTATTTCGGCAGAATCACTTCGACGTGGTGCCCGCGAATGGAGAGCTCTCGACTCAACCCCTGCACAACGTCTGCAAGGCCGCCCACTTTGGCCACCCCCGCAAACTCGGATGCGATTTGAACAATGTACATAACACTCCTTGAAATATCGGATACCTACTCTATCCGCACAATAGCTTCCAGCACCTCAGGGTATCGGTGCAATAACGGATATAGCTCCGTCATCACTTTTTGATACGCATCGCTCCACGAAAAGTGCGAGACCCAACACTCCATATCCGCCAGCAGCGAGGCGGCAAAACAGATGCCCAGTGCTTTCTGCGCTGGCGATCGCACGCTCGCCAGCAGGTCATGAATGCGTGTGACCACCGGAATCTCAGAGATGTTGCCGCCCATATCCGCGAGGGTGCTCTGCAACACACCCTGCACCACACCCCAGTGCCGGCTCCGGAACGCGAACAGGCGCGGCGGCAACTTTGTGAAGCGTTCCAGGCGAACCAGTTCAGCGCCAACGCGATCGCCGTCGGGCATTTCCGCGAGCAGGCGGGCGATGATGTGGGGATAGTTCCGCTCCCAGATTTCGTGCTCCTCGCGCTCCGTCAACACGCGCCCGTCTATCAGCCGTACGGCCTCTTTCTCGGCAAAAACAATGTGGTCGGCAAGATAGGAGCCGAGATAGGAAATAGTGATGGCCTTCTCAATCGGATAGCGTTCGCGCTGCGCAATGAGCTGAATGCGCTGGCGCAGCAACCGGCCGAACCCCCGGTTGCCGGGGTTACCCGTCATTCTATACAGGTGTGCAAACGAGCGCGACCGCAGCTCGTGCACCAGCGGAGGAGGGAATCGCGGCGGTGTGACCATCGAGACCATCCCGGATTCTCCGCCTCAGTCGGCGTCCTCCGCAGCAGGTGTTGCGACATCCGGTTTCGGCGCGATCACCGGCGCAGCCGCCGTCGCAGGAAGCGCGGTTTTCGCCGCCGGAGCGCGGCGACGCAGAAACACAGCCGCCAGCGGAGGCAACGTGAAGGCCACGGAGTCCTCGCGATTGTGCCAGTTTTTCTTCTCGCTCACGACCTTCTCAATGCGCCCGGCATCGCCACCGCCGAACTCCACCTGATCGCTGTTCAACAGCACTTCATATTCACCCGCCGCCGGAACGCCGAGGCGATAGAGGTTGCGAACCACCGGCGTGAAGTTGAACACGCACAGAACCGGCTCGCCGGATGAACTCTTCCGCATGAACGAGAGAATGCTGTTGTCGTGATCATGCAGATCAATCCACTCGAAGCCCTCCCAACCGAAGTCAATCTCGTGCATCGGTTGCTGCGAGGTATAGACTCGATTCAGTGCCCCCATGAAATCCTTCAGCTTCCGGTGCGAGTCGTATTGCAGCAGGTGCCAGTCCATACTCTCCGCGTGATTCCACTCGTTCCACTGACCAATCTCCACACCCATGAACAACAGCTTCTTGCCCGGATGCGCATACATATAGGAAAGCAGCAGGCGCAGGTTCGCAAACTTCTGCCAGAGATCGCCCGGCATCTTGTTCAGCATCGCCCCCTTCCCGTGCACCACTTCATCGTGCGAGAACGGCAGAATGAAGTTCTCGTTGAACGCGTAGATCATCGAGAACGTCAGGCCGTTGTGGTGATAGCGACGGTGAATCGGGTCGTGCTCGATGTACTGCAGCGTATCGTGCATCCAGCCCATGTTCCACTTGAGGCCGAAACCCAGGCCCCCGTCATACACCGGACGCGAGACCTTCGGCCACGCCGTGGATTCTTCCGCGAAGGTCAGCGTTCCCGGATAATTACCGTATATCAGCTCGTTGAACTTCTTGAGAAACTCAACGGCTTCCAGATTCTCGCGCCCGCCATACTGATTCGGAATCCACTCGCCCGGATTGCGGGAATAGTCGAGATACAACATGCTCGCCACCGCGTCCACGCGCAGACCGTCAATGTGATAGACCTCCATCAGGAAGATCGCGTTGGACAACAGGAATGAGCGCACCTCGTTGCGGCCATAGTTGAAGATCAGCGTGCCCCAGTCGCGGTGCTCACCCTTGCGCGGATCCGCATGCTCATACAAATGCGAGCCGTCAAAATAAGCCAGCCCGTGCCCGTCCTTCGGGAAGTGCGCAGGCACCCAATCCAGAATCACGCCGATCCCTTCCTGGTGACAGCGATCCACGAAATACTTGAAGTCGTCCGGCGTCCCATAACGCGACGTGATGGAATAATAACCGATCGTCTGATAGCCCCACGATCCATCGAACGGATGCTCCGACAACGGCAAAATCTCGATATGCGTAAAGCCGAGCTCCTTCACGTGCGGCAGCAGCGTGTCCGCCAACTCGCGATACGTCAGCCAGCGATTGCCCTCGCCCGGCACGCGCTTCCATGACCCCAGGTGCACCTCGTACACGCTCACCGGCTTCTTCATCCAGTCCGTCTTCTTGCGCGTCTCCATCCACTCGCGGTCGTTCCACTGATACGCGTTGTAGTCCCACACCACCGACGCCGTGCGCGGACGCAGCTCAGAGCAAAACGCGTACGGATCCGCCTTTTGCGCGAGAAAATCGTTCTGCCCCTTCACCTCAAACTTGTAGAGATCGCCCGGTCGCATCTCCGGAATGAACAGCTCCCAGAGCCCCGAACTGCCGCGGTTCTGCATCGGATGATGCCGCCCGTCCCAGCGATTGAAATTGCCGATCACACTCACGCGAATCGCATTCGGCGCCCACACCGCAAAATGGACGCCCTCAACCCCCTCCACCGTCATCGGATGCGCACCCATCTTCTCGTACGTGCGGAAATGCGTGCCCTCGCCGAACAGATACTGATCAAACTCCGTAATCTGCAGCGGGAAACAGTAAGGATCGTGCAGCTCCCACACGTGCCCGTCCAACCCCGTCATCCGCAGGCGGTAGGAACCCTTCTGAATATCCGGGCCGACGATCAACTCAAAGAGGCCATCCTTGTGCGTCCGCTCCATCCGGTGCAAATGCCCCGAGTGAATCATCTCCACCGTCGCCGCGAACGGCTGAAACGTGCGGAGCACCTGCTGCCCCTCGTGCTTGTGCAAGCCCAGAACGTCGAACGGCGCACCATGCATCCCATAAATAATCGCTTTGACAGCACCATCCGGCAGTGTGGACTTCATAAACGCTCCTAAAAAGTGATCTCGTGCAGTATTGCCACGGTTTTTCATAATCCATTTTGCCCCACATTGTCACGGCAATAAGCGCCCCGCGCAATATTTCGGCCTCGTCAATGAGGTCGCTCAGGTCAACCGGGCCAAACCATTGTTCGAGTAAATCGAATTGAGCGACATTATCGAGTAGTTCGAGTTCTTTCTGGCCGTTATCATCTTTCTCTTTTCTTCCTCCATCCTTTGCGCCTACCCGCCGCACTGCGCGCAGCGCTGTGGGCGAGCCCTTTGCGCTCTTCTGTTAATTCCTCTTCCACAAATCCGAAATTCGAAATCCCCTTCCTCGCCCAACATTTGCTTTTTCCCGCGACCGGCCCTACGTTCTTCTCCGGACTCCCATGGAGATCCCACGAACCGAATTTGAATCGAAGGGCTGGGCGAATTTTTTCGCCGCAGGGGGGACGTTTTGTGCCTGGCTCCCGCCGGGGTCCGCCCCCGCACACTTCGCGTGGGAACTTTCGCAGTATTCCAAACGACCGCTCCTCTGGATCGTGAGCGGGCCGCGCCTGCTCGACCGGTTCCATCGCGACCTGCAAACACTCGGCGGCGATCGCGCCCGCCGAATCGCGTATTATCCCGCATGGGAGGCCCTGCCCGGCCACGGTGCGCCACCGCACGCCGACCTGCTCGGCGATCGCTTCTCCGCCCTTCGCGCGCTGGCCAACCCGGAGCCACCACCCATCACGGTCACCTGCATACAAGCGCTCATGCAGCGAACCCTCTCGCCCGCCGATCTCGGCGCACAGCACACCGCGCTCGAGGTCGGTCAAGACGTCGCAATTGATGCGCTCCTCGCGCAACTCGAACGCGACGGCGTCTCGTTCGAACTCGAAGTCACCCAGAAAAATCAGGCCGCGCTTCGCGGCGGCATCCTGGACATCTGGCCAACCACCAGCACATGGCCCGTACGCATTGAGTTTTTCGGAACCACGATTGACTCCCTCCGCACGTTCGATCCGGCCGACCAAAAATCGCGGCACCGCATCGAGCGCGTCGAACTCGCCCCCTCCGCCGAAAAGGCGGAACAGCTCATCGCTTCACTCTTCGATCACCTCCCCGCCAATGCGATCCTCGTCTGGCACGATCGCGAAAGCATCGCGCATCAGGCGGCGCTTTACGAAGAACTCATCCGCGAGGCCAATGCAGAGGCATCCACAATCCCGCTCGCCGACCTCCACCGGCAGGCCGCCGCACGCGCAGCCATCCATCTCGTCACCGCCGAGGTCACACCCGGCGAGGCGCACACACTCGCCTACGCCCCGTTCGATGGCACCGCCAACATCGTCAGCGGCACCCTCCCACCCGACCGCCTCGAACGCGAGCGCCAGCGCCTCGTCGAAAACCTCAACAAGCACGCGCGCAGCGGCGGCAACGTCCAGATATATTTCAGCACCCGTGGCGCGCGCGAGCGGTTCGCGGATATCTTTTCAACGCTCCTGGACCCGTTCGATGCCTTCGCGCTCCTCGACGGCGGACTCTCCGAAGGTTTCGCCATCCCGTCCGCCAACCAGCTCATCCTCAGCGAGGAGGATTTCTACGGAACCCGCAAGGAAACCCGCGGCCGCTACGACCCCCACACGCGCCGCGCCGGACCCCGCCAACACGCAGGCGCGCGCGTCGTCAATTGGACCGATCTGCAGCCCGGCGACTACGTCGTCCACGTTGACCACGGCATCGGAAAATATCTCGGCTTGAACGAAATCGAACTCATCGGCCAGCGCCAGGAAGTCCTCACCATTGAATATGCCGACAACGCCAAGCTCTACGTCCCCGTCGCCCACTGCCACCTCCTCAGCCGCTATGCGGGCGCGGGCAACGTCCGCCCTGAACTCCACACCCTCGGCAGCAAGCGTTGGACGCGCGAGAAAGCCGCCGCGCAGCAGGCCGTACAAGACCTCGCCGCACAGCTCCTCGAAACGCAGGCAAAACGCGACGCGCTCCCCGGCCACGCCTTCGGCGAAGACACTCCCTGGCAGCTCGAATTCGAAGCCTCCTTCCCCTATCAGGAAACCGAGGACCAGGAACGCGCCATTGCCGATGTGAAAAATGACCTCGCCGCGCCGCGCCCCATGGACCGCCTCGTCTGCGGCGATGTTGGCTATGGCAAAACGGAAGTCGCCATGCGCGCCGCGTTCAAAGCCGTCATGGGCGGCAAGCAAGTCGCGATCGTCGTCCCCACCACCATCCTCGCGCAACAGCACTACGACACATTCACCGACCGGATGGCGGCGTACCCCGTGAGCATCGAAATGCTCACCCGCTTCCAAACGCGCAAAGAACAAAACGACATCGTGAAACGCGCCAACGAGGGCGGCGTGGACATCGTCATCGGCACCCACCGCCTTCTCCAGGGCGACCTCAAATTCGACGACCTCGGCCTCGTCTTCATTGACGAAGAACAGCGCTTCGGCGTCGCCCACAAAGAGCACTTCAAGCACGGCCACACCATGGTGGACA